>NZ_LDJJ01000001.1 GCF_001431465.1 Stenotrophomonas terrae
CGCACGCGGGAGAGGGGCTTCAAGCTCTCGCCCTTTCGCGCATCGTGTGAAGGGCTTCAAGCGCACTTGCGTTCTGCCTTATTTGCGCTCTGCGGCGCTCGCATCGCGGACCGCGCGGAAGCTTTCTTCCGGGCTCCAGTTCGGCCAGTCGCGTGAGTTGGCCAGCTTCTCACCGAGTGTGTACAGCACTTCCAGATCACGGGCTGCGCCGGCAAAGGTCCAGTCGGCCTGCCACTCGTCGCCCTGCTGGTGGTAGCGCTTGGCGGTGTACTCGTCGGAGGCCTTCTTGCCAGCGGCGACGCCACCGTCGATCCAGTCCTGCCCTGCCCCGTACGACAGCGCCGGGACGCCGCGCTTGGCGAACGGGAAGTGATCGGAGCGGAAGAACAGGCCGGCTTCGGGCTTGGTGTCCGGGGTGTAGCGGATGTCCCAAGCCTTGGCCACGTCCTTGAGCTGGTCCAGCAACTCCACCTTGGCCGTGCCGTAGATGCCGAAATCACGCGACGGGCTATACGGCGACATGCCGTCCATGTTGATCACCGCCACCGTCTTGGCCAGCGGATACAGCGGGTTGTTGGCGTAGTACTCCGAGCCGAGCAGGCCCTTCTCTTCGGCCGTCACCGCCAGGAACACCACCGAACGCTGCGGCTTGGGCTGCGAAGCAAAACCACGGGCAAGTTCAACCAGTGCCGCAGTGCCGGAGGCATTGTCCATCGCACCATTGAAGATACGGTCGCCACGCGCGTCCGGCTCGCCGACACCGATGTGAT
The DNA here is from genome assembly GCF_001431465.1 of Stenotrophomonas terrae. GTDB lineage: Bacteria > Pseudomonadota > Gammaproteobacteria > Xanthomonadales > Xanthomonadaceae > Stenotrophomonas > Stenotrophomonas terrae. The sequence goes on from NZ_LDJJ01000001.1 coordinate 771, forward strand.
CCCAGTGGCCGGAGTAGATGATGGTCTCGTCCGGGTGGGTGCTGCCTTGCAGGCGCGCGACCACGTTGTGCGAGGTGATCACCTCGTTCTTGACCTGGTAATTGGCCGAGAAGGTCTCACCCTTCAATTCCACCGGCTGGAAGTCGCGCGACTGCGCCTGCTTCTTCAGGGCTTCGAAATCCAGGCCGGCACGCTTGAACAGGTCAACCGCCAGATCGCGCTGGATCCAGCCTTCCAGCGCCGGGTGCGCCTCGGCCGGGTTCTGCCGGACCACGTCGAACATGGTGTTGGTATTGGAGCCGGCCACCGTCGCCCAGCCATAGGACGCCGGTGCGGTTTCGTGCACGATCAGCACGCCGGCGGCGCCCTGGCGTGCGCCCTCTTCGAACTTGTAGGTCCAACGGCCGTAGTAGGTCATGCCCTTGCCGTCGAAATCACCAGCGCCGGTTTCGAAATCGGGGTCGTTGATCAGCACCACGGCGATCTTGCCCTTCAGGTCGACACCCTTGAAGTCGTCCCAGTTGCGCTCCGGCGCTTTGACGCCATAGCCAAGGAACACCAGCGGCGCGTTGCGGATATCGACCTGGCTTGCTCCGTTCATCGCCGCACGCACAGCGATCTCCTGGCCCTGGCTCAGCGTCTGCGGCTTGCCCTGGCTGTTAAGCGAGAGCTCCGGCTTGCCGACGATATCGCCCTTGAGCAGCGGCACGGCCTGGGTCCACAGGCGCTGGCCGTCCTTCAGGTCGCCACCGGGCTGCATGCCGGCAGCGGCAAACTGCTTGCTCAGGAAGGCAATGGTCTTTTCCTCACCCGCGGTTGCCGGTGAGCGGCCTTCATAGGCATCGGAGGAAAGCTCCCGGACGTCGGCCGAGATGCGGGCGCCGTCGAATTTCGGCGGGGCGGCCATCAAGGCCGTGGACACGGACATCGCCAACAGGCTGATTACGACTCGTTTCACGCGGTACTCCAGTGGTGAGGCAACCCCCAGAGTGTAGCCAGCCACGCGCGAAGGCGTGCAGTGTCTTATTGCACGGCTGCCGCACGGGTCAGCAGGGCTTCGCGCTCACGTGCATTGGCGCTCAGCGCCGCCGCATCTTCAAACGCCTGCCGCGCTTCGGCGGCACGCCCGAGCCGGGCCAGCAGGTCGGCGCGCACCGCCTGCAGCGGCGCGTAGCCCTGCAGCTGCGGGTCATCGAGCAGATGCTGCAGCAACGGCCAGGCGGCCGCTGCACCCTGCGCCTGCGCCACCGCCACCACCCGGTTGAGTTCCACCACCGGCGAGGGCATCACGTCCAGCAGACGACCGTACAGCGCAGCGATGGCCTGCCAGTCGGTCTGCTCAGCCTGACGGGCACGGGCGTGGCAGGCGGCGATACCCGCCTGCAGCACATAGGCATCGTCTGCGCCGCCAAGCGTTATTGCCTGTGCCAACGCCGCTTGACCACGGGCGATCTGCAGCCAGTCCCAGCGGCTGCGGTCCTGATCCAGCAACAATACCGCCGCCCCGTCCGCCGCCACCCGCGCACGCAGCCGCGAGGCCTGCAGCTCCATCAGGGCCAGCAAGCCAAGCACCGATACAGTGTTGGGCATCAAGCCGGCCAATACCCTGCCCAGCCGCAGCGCTTCTTCGCACAGCGTCGGGCGCACCCAGTCTTCGCCACTGCTGGCGGCATAGCCTTCGTTGAACACCAGATAGACCACATCCAACACCGACTGCAGCCGCTGCGGCAGTTCCTGCCGGCGCGGCACTTCGAAGGCCACCTTGCGCTCGGCCAGCAGGCGTTTGGCGCGGACGATGCGCTGGGCGATGGTGGGCTCGGGCTGCAGATAGGCACGGGCGATTTCGTGCGTGCTCAGGCCGCACAGCAGGCGCAGGGTCAATGCGACCCGCGCATCGGCGGGCAACGCCGGGTGGCAGGCGACGAATACCAGCCGCAGCAGGTCATCGCCGATGTCATCCAGATGCTCGGACTGGTCCGCACCCATGGCGTAGTCCTGTTGTTCGTCGATGACCTGTGCCTGCCGCTGTGCATGCAGGTGCCGTTGCCGCAGGCGATCAATGGCACGCCGTTGCGCGGTGGCCATCAGCCAGGCGGCAGGGTTGTCGGGGATGCCTTGCTCCGGCCAATGCTCCAACGCCGCTACCAATGCGTCCTGAGCCAACTCCTCGGCACTGTCGAGGTCACCCAGCATGCGCGCAAGGCGCGCGACCAGGCGTGGCGATTCCATGCGCCATAAGGTGTCGAGCAACCGCTGCAGTTGTGGATCGGTCATAGGCAGCGATCAGAGCATCGTGCTGCGACCGCTGCAAGTGCGAAAAGCATTTTTGTAGGAGCGGCGTCAGCCGCGAAGCAGGTGATATATCCGATTCAAAAACTTCCATTGCTGAAGCGCAGAACAGAGCAACAGCCCCCCCTGCGCCTTCGGCGCAAGGGAGGAAGCGCGGCCTCACAGCTGCACGAACGGCTGGAAGCCTCCCCAGAACATGCGTTTGCCATCAAACGGCATGTCCTTCGGGCCCATGCCTGCCAGCCGGGGATCAGCCATCGCCTTGCTATTGACCTTGTCGCGATGCGCGCGTGAGCGGAACACCACATAGGCGACCACCACCACCTCGTCCTCCTTCAACTTCACCGCCTGCGGAAACGAAGTGCGCTTGCCGGGCTTCACATCCTCGGCTACCGCTTCCACATAGGCCAGTGCGCCGTGCTCTTTCCACACCTTGCCGGCCTTTCGGGCCATGCGCTTGTAGGCATCGAGCTTCGCGCTGGGTACCGGCAATACATATCCATCAACGTAAGCCATGATCGTCTCCTGGTTATTGGCCCGGCTCGCCATCCATATGGGCTATTTCCCACAGGTGGCCATCGAGGTCGGCGAAACCGCGCTGATACATGAAGCCGTAATCGCGCGCCGTCATGGGCTCGCTGGCACCGGCCGCCAGGGCCTTGTCCACCAGCTCATCAACCGCCCGCCGGCTCGCTGCTGACAGGCAGGTGATCACCTCGGTCTGCTTGCGCGCATCGCTCAGGGGTTTGTTGGTGAAGGTCTGGAAAAACGGCTCCACCAGCAGCATCACGAAGATGCTGTCGCTGATCACCATGCAGGCCGCGTTGTCATCACTGAACTGCGGATTGAAGCTGTAACCAAGGGCGGCAAAGAAGGTACGCGTCGCCTGCAGATCACGCACCGGAAGATTGACGAAGATCATCTGCGGATTGCTCATGCTCATGCCCCCGCCTGCATCGGCTTCATGCAATTGACCATCCACGGCTTGCCGTAGCGGTCCAGCAACATGCCCCAGCGGTGCGCCCAGAAGGTTTCAGCCAAGGCCATCTGCACCTGGCCGCCTTCGGCCAGCGCCGCGAAGATGCGTTCGGCCTCGGCGATGCTGTCCACGTCGATGTTGATGGTGGTGGCGCTGGGGCCGGCACCTTGCGGGCCGTCAGCGGCCATCAACGTCGCGCCGTTGGCTTCCAGCTGGCAATGCGCCACCCAATCCAGGGTTTCCACCGGCATCTCACCGCAGCCTTTCATCTCCTCATTCATCGGCATGTCGCGGTAGTGCATTTCCGACACCACGCTACCGCCCAGCACCTTGGCGTAGAACGCCATTGCTTCATGGGTCTGGCCGTTGAAGCCCAAAAACGGAATCAATTTCATTGTCCTGCTCCTGCTGCTCGGGGTTGGGTTCAGTTGTTGCGCTCGATCTGCTCGCGTAAACGCTGCTCCTGCGCCTGCAATTCCGGGGTGAAGGCCGCGCCGAAATCTTCAGCTTCAAAGAACGGGCGGATTTCCACCTCCACCGCGCTGCCACTGGAAGGCGTGAACGGGGCACGTTTGAGCCACTCGATGGCCTCATCCAGCGAGCGCACCTGCCACAACCAGAAGCCGGCCACCAGTTCGCGGGTTTCAGCGAACGGGCCGTCGATCACACTGCGGCCATCGGCTGCAAAGCGCACCCGCGCAGCATGCGAGGTGGGCTTCAAACCCTCGCCGGCCAGCATGATGCCGGCCTTGACCAGTTCTTCATTGAAGGCGCCCATCGCCGCGATTTCTTCCTGCGTGGGCATGACCCCGGCCTCGGTCTCGGGGGTGGCCTTCACCAACACCATCACTTTCATTGCCGTACTCCGTTGCAGGCGGCATGCCCGCTTCACAACAGGTACGACGAGCCAGCGCAGGCAATCTCGACACGAGTACGCCGTCTTTTTATGAATCGGTTAATGCGGCAACGCAGCACGACTGTTGCGAGATCATGCGGGCCCACCTGTCCGAGTCCGCACCATGAAATTCCTGCTGCTGATCTACATCGACCCGCAATTGCGACAGGCGCTGCCCGCCGATGACTACGACACATTGATGCGCGGCTGCCTGCAGCATGCCAATGCCCTGCAGGCCGAAGGCACACTGCTGATGTCGCAGCGTCTGCAGCCCCCGGCCAGCGCCCAGACCCTGCGCAGCCGTCAAGGCCAGACCAAGGTCATCGATGGCCCCTTCGCCGAAACCCGCGAAATCCTGGCCGGTTTCAACCTGATCGAAGCAGCAGACGCCGATGACGCCATGCGCATCGCCAAGCAGTTCCCGTGGGCGGCCTACGGCAGCATCGAGGTGCGGGCGGTGGATGACCTGGACGCGGAACGGATACGGGTCGGCGCATAGCCCTCGTCGCGAACGGATACCACTGCATTGTCACAACGCGTTGACCGACGCGATTGCGATGCCTCTTGTCGCCGAACACGCCAGCCGACAGCCATCACCATCGGCTTGATGGATTCAACGGCTACACCGTCCGGCAGGAATGAGCTAACGGTTACCCAGCGGTGTAACCGTCAACAGCCTATGGCCCGGGCCGACGTCGAGCGAGGGCGTCACGGCGTTTGTTTCAAATATCGCGGCTGACGCCGCCGCTTCGGCCGACCAAGCGGGCGCTCTTCGTGCGCCAGCACCGGTTGCGTGCCGGCCAGACCCTCCGCCCAGCGGACATTGCTCAACCAAGCAGTCGATGAACACCCGGACCTGCGTGGGCAGTTGCCTGCCCGGGCCGATGAAAACGACATGCACTCCTTCCTGCATGCCCATCACCAGGCAACTGCCCCGGCAAGCCCCGCCATTTCGAGCTGCAGACGCTGGATGGTCTGCTCGCATGAGAGGTACGGGGCGGGGTTGGGGCATCGTGCGCGTTTCAGTCATCAGGGCAATCGCAGGAAGACTGTCCATCGTCTTTGATCGAACACTTCTTCGAATTGATAGACGGAATGAATCACCCACGCCTCGCTGCCTTGTCACTTTTTTCTCAAAACGCACCAGTACACCGAATGCGAACAAGTGAGAGGTATCAATGTGAACAGGGGCAAAATCTCAAACACCCGCAATATTTCTTTCTATTTCAATTACTTGAAATTAGTTACAGCTGATATTGCAAAATGCATTCGAGTGAAATTAAGATTTCGTTCAGCTGTAACGAAAACTACATTTCACTGCAGCGCGGTTGCAACAGCAGTTTGCCAAATCAATGAGAGAAGGAAATTTGATGACCCGCAGCACCAACGTCACCCGGCTCAAGCGCACCGCGCTGGCCCTCGTCCTTACCTCGGTCATCGGCGCCGCCGCTGCCCAGAGCACCACCGGTTCCCTGTTCGGCAACGCACCCTCTGCCGCCGGTGCCACCATTACCGTCCAGAACGAATCCGGCCTCAAGCGCAGCGTTGCAGTTGATGCCAACGGTCGCTACAACCTCGGCTCGCTGCCGGTAGGCAAGTACTCGATCAGCCTGGAGCGTGATGGTCAGGTCATCGACAAGCGCGAAAACGTACTGCTGCGCGTCGGCGCGGGTACCGAAGTCTCCTTCGGCGGCGCAGGTGCCACCACGCTGGATGCGGTGACTGTCACCGCCGCCAACATCCCCAAGATCGACGTGAGCAACACCGTTTCCAAGTCGGTGATTACCTCCGAACAGCTGGATGTGCTGCCGCTGGGCCGCAGTGCTGAAGCCATCGCCTTGCTTGCCCCGGGCGTGGTGGCCGGCAGCAGCGCCTTCACCAATGGTTCGCGCTCTGTACTCTCCTTCGGCGGTTCCAGCGTCACCGAGAACGCGTACTACCTCAACGGCTTCAATGCCTCCAATCCGTTGAGCAACCTGGGTGGCGTCAGCCTGCCTTACGGCTCCATCGACCAGCAGGAAACCTATACCGGTGGTTACAGCGCAGGTTACGGCCGTTCCACCGGCGGCGTGATCAACCAGCTCGGCAAGCGCGGTACCAATGAGTGGCACTTCGGTGTCCAGACCACCTGGGCGCCGGACTCGCTGGCGGCATCGCCCCGTGACGTGTTCTACCCGAACCGTAAGCTGCCCGATGGCTATGGTTATACCGACGACAGCCTGCCAGGTACGCTGTACCGCTATCGCAACAACGACACTGCCACCCGTACCACGGCCAGCGGCTACGTCAGCGGTCCGCTGATCGAAGATCGTCTGTTCGTGCACCTGGCTGCCGAATCGGACAAGACCGACGGCGTGTCCACCAACAGCGTTGCATCCGCACAGCAAGCCCGCAACAACTACAGCTACAGCGCGCCCAAGTTCTACGGCAAGATCGATTGGAACATCAACGACAGCAACACGCTGGAATACACCCGCGTACAGAACACGGATCGCCAGGCCGGCTATTACACCGCCTTTGATTACGACAATTTGTCAGAGGGCGGCCGTACCGGTGCCAGCCCGAACACCATCAAGATCAAGGATGACTTCGACATCTTCAAGTACACCGGTTACCTGACCGATGACTTGACGCTGAGCGCAGTGTGGGGCCGCAGCAAGCAGAGCAACCTGGAATCCAACCCCGGCAATTCACTCAACCCCTACATCAGCGGTGCAGGCAACCAGAACACGGCTCTGACCGGTGGCTCGCCGATCCGCAACGACCAGCCCGACCTGTACACCAAGGCGGGCGATGCGGGTAGCAAGACGCGCGGCCTGCGCATGGACCTGCAGTACCGTATCGGCAACCATGAGTTGACCGCCGGTATCGACAACATGCGTTACGATGGCCACAACGAAGGCCAGGCAATGACGGGCCCCGGCTACGCGTGGATCTACAGCAAGGCCAGCGACCCGAATGTTTCCCCGAACGCTGGTGCCGGTGTTGCTGCCCCAGGTGGCGAGGGCTACTACGTTGCAAAGTACATTTTCTCGACCACCACCAGCATGTCGGTTGATCAGAAGGCCTACTACCTGGAAGACCGTTGGCAGGTCACGCCGAACTGGCTGGTAACGCTGGGTATCCGCAATGACAAATTCACCAACTACAACAGCGATGCTATCGCCTATGTTGAAAGTGGTGACCAGTGGGCACCGCGTCTGGGCGCAAGCTGGGACGTTTTCGGTGACTCCTCGCTGAAGGTATTCGCCAACCTGGGCCGCTACTACCTGGCCCTGCCCAACAGCGTTGCCATCCGCGGCGCGTCGGCCTCGACCTACACGCGTGAGTACTTCACGTACGGTGGCATCGATGCCGACGGCAATCCGATCGACCTGACGGCAATGGGCCCGGGCCCCATTTCCACCAACAACGAATATGGCCAGGCACCCGACCCGCTGTCGGTCGCCCCGACCGACCTCAAGTCGCAGTACCAGGATGAATTGATCCTGGGCTTCGAAAAGACCCTCGGCGAGTCCTGGAACACGGGCGCCAAGTTCACCTACCGTCGCCTGCAGACCGCCATCGACGACACCTGCGATTCCGATCGCATGTACGAAAAGCTCGATTCGATGGGCGTGGACACGGCCAACCTGGATGTTCCCGGTTGCGTGATCTTCAACCCGGGCAAGACCAATACCTTCATGGCCAAGCACATCGATGGCTCGGGTTACACCGCGTTCCAGATGAGCGGCAATGACTGGGGCTACCACGGCCAGAAAGCAAAGCGCGAGTACATCGCGGTGGATCTGTTCGTCGAGCACCCGCTGAGCGACAAGTGGTACGGCCGCCTGGATTACACCTGGTCGCGCAACTTCGGCAATACCGAAGGCCAGGTCAAATCCGACATCGGCCAGGATGACGTCGCCAAGACCCAGGACTGGGACAGCTCTTACCTGATGGAATATGCAGGCGGCTATCTGGCCAACGACCGTCGTCATCAGCTGAAGGGCTATGGCGCCTATCAGTTCAACGATGAGTGGACCGCATCGGCAACGCTGCGCGTCACCTCCGGCATGCCGAAGAGCTGCTTGGGCTTCTACGGTACGGACGGTAGCGATCCGGCTGGCGGCTATTACTCCTCGTACCACTACTGCAACGGTTCACCTTCGCGCCCCGGCCAGGCTGGACGCCAGCCGTGGACCACGCGTCTGGACATGGGCGTGATGTATCGCCCGGCGTTCGCCGAGCACAAGCTGGCCTTTGGCCTGGATGTGTTCAACGTGTTGAACCAGCTGCGTCAGATCCAATCCGAAGCGCAGTACGAGGACGACATCCCGTACACGGTTTCCAACACCTACGGCATGGGGACCTACTACACCGCGCCGCGTTCGGTGCGCCTGACCGCGTCGTACGACTTCTGATCTGAACCACCGCAACAACGCAATCTCTCTGTAATAACGAAGTACTTGAAACCCCGGCCCAGCGCCGGGGTTTTTTTATCCGTCATTGCAACAGCAACTGCAGCTCACGCCCTGCCACCGCCTCATTGCCGCTGAAATCCTTCGCACTGATCCGGATCGTGTAATTGCCCGGCTGCAGCTCAGCCAGTTGCAGCGCACCGCCGGCCAGCAGCCCATCACGCACGGTATTGGTCAGCACATAACGGAAGCGGGTACTGCTGCTGCCGTGCACGGTGATGCCGCTGTCGGCGGCATAGGCCTGCTTCACCGCGTCGCGCTGCGGCGGCATGCGATTGAAGATGATGTTGGTACGCGGCTGCTCATAGCCGGACAGCGCGCGGCCGTTGCCGTCCAGGATCTGATAGCCCAGGCTGTAAAGGCCAAGCCGGCGTCGCGGCAGATTGTTGTCGACCTGGTCCCAGGCTTCCACCACCAGCTGCAGGCCGGCGCCATCGCGCGACACGCGCAGGCGTCCATCCACTTTTTCGACCAGGCGTTGATTGTCAGCGTCGAGCACGGCGATGTCGTCGATCTTCGGCGCCACATGGTCGGCATAGTTCGAGAAGCCAAGACGCACGGCATTGCGTTCATAGCCGGACGGCCCCACCGCCAGGTGCACATGCGCCTGGTTGTTGATGCTGCCCAGCGCATCACCGGGCTGGAAGCGGGTGCCGCGACGCACGCGCACACGATCAAGCTGGCCGCTGTCGTCGTACACCAATTGCATGCGCGCCGGGTCCAGCGCGCGGTTGGATGCATCGCGGCCAACCTTCATGTGGATGTAATCGAGCTTGTCCAGCGACAAGCCTTCGGCCTGCCCGCCCAGGGTCCAGGTTGAAGCCGGGCTGCTGACCTTGCCGCTGGCAATCGCCAGCACCGTCTGGCCGACGTCGCCGCGCACATCGAAACCACTGTGCAGATGGTGCCGGCTCTCACCGCTGAAGTTGCCACGCACCTCCCCCAGGGTGCCGGTCACCTCATGCCAGCCCGACTGCGGAGCCAGCGGCCAGCGGCCCTGGTTTGCCGGCAGGGGGTTGTCCGCCGATGGTCCCAGCTGCGGCGCCACCTCCGGCATGTTCGCAGTGCGCGGCACCAGGTGATGGATGCGATAGGCATCGGCATCGCTCAACAGCAGGCTGCCGTCGGGCGCCAATGCCAGCCCGGCCGGGCGCGCAAAACGCAGAGCATCGTTGCCGGCCACGGCGACGATGTGGCCGTGCGGCGACAGCTGCACCACACGCCCGGTCTGGCGTTCGCCTACATAGACCACGTCGTCGTGGGTGATGGCCAGCGTCATCGGCCCCCACAGCACGCGCTCGGCGTTGGGCATGCCGACGCGGGTGCTGACCATGCCGTTGCCATCAATGCTGCGCAGCGCATTGTTCTGCAGGTCGGCAATCCAGAGATTGCCGTGGCCGTCGAACTTCAGATCGGTGGGCGTATCGAAGCGCGCCTGCGCGCCGGGGCCATCTTCCCAGCCCGGCTGCGCGCCGCCAGCCAAGGTGGTGACGGTGCCGTCGGTAGCAATCACGCGGATGCGGTCGTTCCAGGTATCGGCAACATAGACCCGGCCATCGGCCGCTACTGCCACCCCCATCGGCCCGTTGAAGCGTGCCTGCGCAGCAGTGCCATCGGCAAAACCGGGGCTGCCATTGCCCGCCAGCGTGCTGACCAGCCCCTGTGCGCTGATCTTGCGGATGGCGTGGTTGCCGGTGTCGGCGACATACAGGTTGCCCTGCGCGTCCAAGGCAATGCCCGAGGGCGTATTGAACCTGGCCGCACTGCCCTGGCCATCGGCCAGGCCCTCAATGCCCCCAGCCAGCAGCTGGAAGCGGCCATCCAGGCCACGATAGAGGATGCGGTTGTTGTCGCCGGCATCGGCGACGAACAGCACGCCACCGCCCATCACCAGGCCCCAGGGATCACTGAAGCGGGTCTGCGCGGCGGTGCCGGCAGCGTTGCCCGCCACCCCGTCACCGCCAAGCAGATCGATCCGTGCCTGCCAGCCCAGCGGCGTCGCCGGCGGCGCTGCAGGCGCGGGCGCTTGGGGCGCCCACAGGAAGCTGGCGCCCAAGGCGGCAGCGGTGACGCCGATGACGGCCATTACCCAATGTTTGCGATCCATGTACACCCAACCAACTGTGGACCCGGCACGATAGACGCTCACGGCCCGCGGCGGAACCGCCGAAAGCCCTGCCAGCTGGAGAAGCGTATGCACCTGTATCTGCAAGAAGACCTGATCCGGCTGCGCGCCGGGCAAACCACGGACATCAGCTTGCCGCTGTCGCTGTCATCGTTGCTGGAGTCGGGCCTGCAGCGTTTTCCGCCGTCGGAGCAGGCAGTGGAACAGGCCATCGCCAGTATCGAGGATGCCCTCATGCCCTGGATTCCGGCCCTGCGCCAGGATTCGCTGGAGGTACTGGAATGTGCTGATCCCGCGCTTGCCCCCTTGCCGGAGATGCTGGGCTACCCGCAACAGGCGATCTGGGAGTTGGGCATCGATGAAGTCGAGCAGGCGTTCAACCAACTGGCGCAGGTAGCGGCCGGAATGCCGGCCAGGAGCCAGGGGCTGCCCGAGCGGGCGGATTTCGTAGCCGCCCTGGTGGTGGTGCGTGAGCTGATGCATCACGTGGGGTGGGAGCAGCTGCGCTTGCTTGAGGCTGGGGTGGATTGAGGTTGGGGTTGGGGTTTCGGGAATAGCAAAGGCAAACGCCAAGGCCAGAGCACCCCTCCCCAACC
>NZ_LDJJ01000010.1 GCF_001431465.1 Stenotrophomonas terrae
TTTCTTTTTTCCAACCAAACAACTGCTTACGAGTCCTGGCTTAGTCTGTTGTGGGCGGAGATGTTGATAACGGTAGGTCGTAGTGCCGAGCCATGCTCGGCAGAGGCTTGCCCGGTAATGCCCCAGCCGAGCATGGCTCGGCTCTACAGGTCAGGAACCCGCATCAAGCCGCGAAGAGCGAACCCCTCCCCAGCCCTCCCCTTGGCTGCACCAAAGGGAGGGGGCAGTGGCTGCTGCGACTTTTTGACGCACTGCGACATCCGGTCACATCCGTTCTTAACCAATACAGGACCAGAATCGCCCCAATTAATGAGAGCGGAGAAGCGGCCGTGGAAGCGCTGCTGTTGTCGCGGATCCAGTTCGGATTCGTCGTGAGTTTTCATGTGCTGTTCCCGGCCTTCACCATCGGCACGGCCAGCTGGTTGGCCTTCGTCGAATGGCGTTGGCTGCGCACCCGTGATCCGGTCTGGCGTGAGCTGTTCTTCTTCTGGCAGAAGATCTTCGCGGTGTCCTTCGGCATGGGCGTGGTCAGCGGCATCGTGATGGCCTTCCAGTTCGGTACCAACTGGCCGCGCCTGAGCGAAGTGGCCGGGACGGTGATCGGGCCCTTGCTGACCTACGAGGTGTTGACCGCGTTCTTCCTGGAAGCCAGCTTCCTCGGCGTGATGTTGTTTGGCTGGGAAAAGGTTTCGCCGCGCCTGCACTTCTTTTCCACCTGCATGGTGGCGCTGGGCACCTTGTTTTCCACCTTCTGGATCCTGTCTTCCAACAGCTGGCTGCACACGCCGGCCGGCTACTCGCTGGTCGATGGCATCGTGCATCCGCAGGACTGGTGGCAGATAGTCTTCAACCCGTCATTCCCGTACCGGTTGGCGCATATGGCGCTGGGTTCGTTCATCACCACCTGCTTCGTCATTGGTGGTGTGGGCGCCTGGTATCTGCGCCGCGGCGTGCATGTGGAAGCCGGCCGCAAGATGCTGGTTGCCGCCGTTGCATTCGCGGCGTTGACGGTGCCGGTGCAGATCTTCGTTGGCGACATGCACGGCTTGAACACACTCGAACATCAGCCGATGAAGATCGCCGCGATGGAAGCGCACTGGCATGAGACCGCGCCGGGCGAAGGCGTGCCGTTGGTGGTGTTCGCGGTGCCCAACGAGAAGGAAGAACGCAACGATTACGAGATCGCCATTCCCAAGCTGGGCAGCGTGATTCTGACCCACAGCCTGGACGGCACGTTCGCGCCACTGACCTCCGTGCCGGCGAGCGAACGGCCACCGGTGGTGCCGGTGTTTTACGCGTTCCGCATCATGGTCGGGCTGGGCTCGTTGATGCTGGTGCTGGCGTGGATCTCGGCATTCCAGCTGTGGCGTGGACGTCTGCTGCAGTCGAAGTGGCTGCTGCGTGGCTGGAACTGGATGCTGCCCAGCGGCTTCATCGCGCTGGTGTCGGGTTGGTTCGTCACCGAGATGGGTCGGCAACCGTGGGTGGTCTATGGCTTGCTGCGCACCGCCGATGCGGTGGGCACGCAGAGCGTGTGGATGACCGTGTTGTCGTTGACGGTGTACGTGATCGGTTACCTGTTCGTGTTTGGCTGGGGCATCTGGTACTTGGTCAAGATCATGCGCAGTGGCCCTGCGCAGCATGATCAACCGCCGCGCGACGATGGCATGCATACCCCGGCGCGGCCGCTGTCCGGCGTCAATGAACCGCTGGAGGAGCGCTGACATGGAAATGACAACCTGGCTGCCGGTGGCGTGGTTCGCGGTGATTGGCTTCGGCGTGCTGATGTACGTGGTGCTGGACGGTTTCGTGCTCGGCATCGGCATCCTGGCGCCGTTTGCCGAGGACGAGCAGCAGCTCGATGTGATGATGAATACCGCCGCGCCGATCTGGGACGGCAACGAGACCTGGCTGGTGCTGGGCGGCGCAGGGCTGATGACGGCCTTTCCCAAGGCCTATGCGGTGCTGCTGTCAGGGCTGTACCTGCCGGTATTGCTGCTGGTGATGGCCCTGGTGTTCCGCGGCGTGGCCTTTGAGTTCCGTTTCAAGGCGCATCGTTCGCGGGCGATCTGGAGCGTGGCCTTTGCCTTGGGCTCGCTGCTGGCCGCGTTCGCGCAAGGTGTGATCCTGGGCGCGCTGGTGCAGGGCCTGCCGATGCAGGACGGGCATTACAGTGGTGGTGCGTTTGGCTGGTTCAGCCCGTTCTCGATGCTGACCGGGGTGGCGGTGGTCACCGGTTATGCGCTGCTCGGCAGCACCTGGTTGATCCTCAAGACCGAGGGCCGCGAGCAGGCGCTGGCGCGCTCGCTGACCCGGCCGTTGATGGTGGCGGTGATCGTGTTCATGGGCCTGGTCAGCACCTGGCTGCCATTCCTGCAGTCACGGGTGATGGAGCGCTGGTTCAGCGACGGCAACTTCTGGTGGCTGTCGCCGGTGCCGCTGCTGACCCTGGCCGTGGCGGTGGCGTTGTGGCGCAGCGCGATGCATCCGCGCCGCGATCTGCCGCCCTTCCTGCTGACCCTGGCCTTGTTCGTGCTGGGCTTCATCGGCCTGGTACTGGGCATGTGGCCTTACCTGCTGCCGCCCACGTTGACCCTGTGGCAGGCGGCCGCGCCGGTCTCGTCGCTGGCATTCAGCCTGGTCGGGCTGGCCGTGCTGCTGCCGGTGATACTTGGCTATACGGTGTGGTCCTACAGGGTTTTCCGCGGCAAGGTGACGGCTGATACCGGCTATCACTGATCCCGCTCCTGCTTAACCACAATGCCCGGCCCGGCTTGCCAGCCGGGCCGGGCAGGGCCAAGCTGGCCGCCCTGTCGTGGCTGCGGCCGCGACGGACACTCCTTCAAACGAGGTCCTCGCAGTCGCATGTCGGTTGTTTCTGAGCATTTGCCCTCCACCTCGCGCCATCCGCTGGCCCAGGGTCCATTGCACCGGTTGTTGGCCAGTGGCGGTGGCCAGTCGGTCGATCTGCAGACGTTCTTTGAACATGTGCGGGGGCTGGCGGCGGTGCTGCCGCCCGCACAGCACGCGGTCAATCTGTGCGACGACCGTTATCGCTTCCTGGTGGCGTTCTGCGCCATCGCGCTGCGCGGGCAGGTGAACCTGCTGCCGTCTTCACGCGCACATGCGGTGGTGGCCGACGTGCAGCAGCGTTACCCGCAGACCTATTGCCTGGGCGACGATGCGCAACAGCCGTTGCCGCCGGGTGGGTTCCTGTTGCCGGCGGTATTGCCGCGCCTGGCCGGCGAAACGCCGACGCTGGGTGAGGATCAGCTGGTGGCGATCGGTTTCACCTCGGGCAGTACCGGCACGCCCTGCGCCAACAGCAAGACCTGGGGCTCGTTCCTGGCCAGCACCGCGCAGAATCTGCAGGCCCTGCGCAGCCTGTGGGGCGATGCCCAGCCGGCACTGGTGGCAACGGTGCCTTCGCAGCATATGTACGGCATGGAGATGGCCGTGCTGCTGCCCTTGCTGGCACCGGCTACCTTGCAGGCCGGGCGGCCGTTCTTTCCGCAGGATGTGGCGCTGGCATTGGCTGAAGTGAGCGCGCCACGGGTGCTGATCACCACCCCGGTCCACCTCAAGGCATTGGTTGAATCCGGCGTGCAGCTGCCGCCGCTGGCCGGCATCGTCACCGCCACCGCGCCGTTGACTCAGGAACTGGCGGCGGCTGCCGAGCAGGCCTTCGCCACCGAGGTGCGGGAGATGTTCGGTTCCACCGAAACCTGCATCTTCGCCCGTCGCCGCACCGCCCTGGAGACGGCCTGGACGCTGCTGCCCGGGGTGCGGCTGGAGCCGCAGCCGGACGGCACGCGGGTGCATGCAGCCCACCTGGCCGCGCCGGTGGTGCTGGCCGATCTGGTGGAGTTGTTGCCCGATGATCGCTTCGTGCTGCGTGGCCGTCGCGCCGATCTGCTGGAAATCGCCGGCAAGCGCGCCTCGCTGGGGGACCTGACCCGCAAGCTGCAGGCCGTGCCCGGGGTGGTGGACGCAGTGGTGGTGCAGCTGGCGCCCGAACCCGGCCATGCGGTCGGACGCATCGCCGCGCTGGTGGTGGCACCGGCGCGCGAGGAGGCCGAAATCCTGCGTGACCTGCGCGAACTGATGGACCCGGTGTTCCTGCCGCGGCCATTGCGCAAGGTGGCGGTATTGCCGCGCAACGACACCGGCAAGCTGCCGCGTGATGCGGTGTTGGCGCTGTTGCGGCACTGAACCTGCGGAGTGCCGGCGAGTGCAGCGCCGGCGCCTGCTCAGGCGTCGTGGACGCCGTCTATCTCAACCCGCAGATCGCGCCGGCACACGGCCGCATGCAGCACGATGTAGGGCACCTGCGGCGGCAGATGTGCGGCCAGCATCGCGCGCACGCTGGCGACTTCGTCGGCATCGCGCACATACACCTTGAGCCGGCTGCCTGCGCCGAAATGCGCAGGCAGGCTTGGCCGCTGCGCACGTGCCGCACCGATCAAGGCGTCGAAATTGGCAAAGGTTTCCTGCAGCTGGCGCTGCGTGCAGTCGCCATGCAGGGTGGCGTGGCCGACCACGCTGGCGGTGCCGGACAACAGCAGCGGCAGGCGGCTGCCGGTGGCGGCAAGCATGGCCCGGGCAAAGCTGGGTGACTGCCGGCCGTACTGGCGCGGGTAGCGGTAGGCGCTGACCTGGCGCGGGTTTTCCAATGGCGTGCCGGCGCTGCGCGCAGCCAGCCAATACACCTGCAGCACCCGCACGCCATCGAGCCGGCCGATCGCGGTGGCCGCAGGCAGGGTGGTGGTGTCGATGTCACCGATGCCACGCGCACGGCCGACGCAGAATTCGCGGTAGCGCTCGTTGTCGCCTTCGCCATCGGTGATGGCGTCCAGGTAGTTCCAGATCCGCAGCAGGTGTGGGTATGCGTGCGCCGGCAAGGTCTGCAGCAGCTGCGCGTAGGCCTGCTCGGCGGCACCGGTGATGCCGCCATGCGCGTTTTCGTCGACCTGCAGCGCGCCGAACATCAGTGCGCCATCGCTGGCCCAGGCCACGCCGTTGGCGTCGCGGCCGCAACTGACCGGCTTGTCGCTGCGCCACACTTCCAACTGCGCCATGCCGTCGGCCTGCAGGCCTACCTGCAGGTAGCGCGGGTCATCGCTGGCCGGCGCTGCGCTGCCGGCGTGGAAACCGAAGACGGCCAGCACCTGCGGGTCGGCCAGCAAGGCCGGCAACAGCGCCGGGTCGGCATAGTCGATCTGCAGCGAGGCGGCCGCCGCCGGCGAGGTCTGGGCGTTCATATCAGCCTCCCGTGACATTGGCAGGCAAGCAGGCGGAGCACGGCTGGATGAGGCAGCTGGAATGGAGCGGGAACGTCATTGCACGGCGTATCGGGCATCGCAGAGACGGCAATGATACCCCGCGTTCTGTACCCGTAATGCTTGCGCAACAGTCGACGATGCCGGATCGTTGCGGCTCTATTTGCCGTAGGTATGGAAATGTCGCAACAAAATGAAGCCGAGCGCGAGCTGGCCGGGTTGCTGGTCGAAAGCCTGAACCTGGAAGAGGTGGACCCGGCCCAGATCGACCCCGAGGCTGCGTTGTTCAATGAAGGCCTGGGCCTGGATTCGATTGATGCGCTGGAGCTGGCCCTGGCCATCAGCAAGCGCTATGGCTTCCAGCTGCGCTCGGACAACGAGGACAACCGCCGCATCTTCGGCTCGCTGCGCGCCCTGTCGGCGCACGTCCAAGCCAACAAGACGATTTGAACGCGGTGAGCGCTGACCGCCCTGAACCCGGCCAGGGGCCGGTGGCGTTGGCGCTGCGGGTGCTACTGCTGCTGGCCTACCCGGTGCTGTCGCACGTGGCGAGCCTGCGCAACGAGGGCATGTGGGCGGCGGCGGCCCTGGCCGGGCTGGTGTTGCTGTGCCTGCTTGAACCGTTGGCGCGGCTGCGGCCCTGGGCCTGGACCGTATTGCTGGCATCGTGTGCGTTGTTGTGGTGGCTGGGCGGCTCGGTATGGGCCTGGATGCTGCTGCTGGCCCCGCCGGTGGTGTTCCCGCTGCTGGTGGCCTGGGGTTTCGCGCGTTCGCTGCTGCCTGGGCAGATTCCCTTGATCACCCGCATCGTGTGCGCGCTGTATGCGCGTGCTGGCATGCCGGTGACGGTGCCGCTGGAGCGTTATACCCGGCGCCTGAGCTGTGCCTGGGCGGTGGTATTGCTGATGCTGGCGCTGATCAACCTGGTGCTGGCGATGAGCGCCGTACCCGACGGACTGCTGGCTGCCTTCGGTATCCAGCCGTGGTGGCCGGTGACCCATGAGCAATGGTCGTGGTGCGCCAACATCGCCGATTGGGGGCTGATTGGTGGCTTCTTCGCGCTGGAATATGCGGTGCGCTCGCAGTTGTTTCCGCAGCGGCCGTACCGCAATGCCTGGGATTTCATGCGCCAGATGGGCCAGCTGGGCCCTGCCTTCTGGCGTGACCTGCTGCGCTGAACGCCAAGGCTGCCGGTATCCTGTCGTCAAAAATAGCGGGTACAGCACGCCATGCGTTTCAGCATTCCTTCCGATCACCCCTGTTTGCCCGGGCATTTCCCGGGCCGGCCATTGGTGCCCGGGGTGGTGTTGCTGGAGCAGGTAATGCTGGCGGTCGCCGCCGATAGCGGTCATGCCATTGGCGCCCTGCGCCTGCCGCAGGTGAAATTCATGGCGCCGCTGCTGCCTGATGAAGAGGCCAGGGTGGAACTGGAAGGGCAGTCGCCACGCTGGAAATTCCGGGTCCTGCGTGACGACCGGCTGCTGGTGCGCGGCGAACTGGTATTGGCCGGGGCCGGCCTGCCGGCATGAACGAGACCGACTGGAAGCATCGTCCCGAAGGGGGCGGACGTGCAGCGATCCGTTTGATCGGCGGCATCGCCCGCCATGGTGGGCGCGGCATCGCCCGCGCCTGCCTGTATCCGATCACCCTGTACTTCTACTGCGTGCGTGGCGCCGAGCGGCGTGCCTCGCGCGACTACCTGCAGCGCCTGCGTGGCCACCGCGTGGGCGCCTGGCAGATCGCCCGCCACATCCATACCTTCGCCGCCACCATTCTTGACCGGGTCTTCCTGCTGGCCGGCCGTACCGCGCTGTTCGATATCCGCACCAGCGGTACCGAGCCGCTGCTGCAGCTGCTGGGCGAAGGACGTGGCGTGCTGGTGTTCGGCTCCCATCTGGGCAGCTTTGATGCCCTGCGGGTGCTGGCCAGGATGCGCCCGGACCTGAAGCTGCGGGTGCTGATGGATCGCGCGCACAACGCGGCCATCACCGAGTTGCTGGCCGAACTCGATCCCAGGCTCGCGGACTGCATCATCGATGCCGGGCAGGACGGCACCGCGATCGTGCTGGCCATCCAGCAGGCGCTGCAGGATGGCGCGATGGTGGCCTTGCTGGTGGACCGTGCGCGGCCGGGCGAGCCCAGCGTCGCCGCGCCGCTGCTGGGCAGCGATGCCGCATTTCCGGCAGCGCCGTGGTTGATCGCCAGTGCGCTGAAGGCCCCGGTGATGCTGGCCTTCGGCCTGTACCGCGGCGGCAACCGCTATGACCTGCGCTTCGAATCGTTTGCCGAGGTCGTGGATATCCCGCGCCCGCGTCGCAACGAGCTGTTGTCCGCGCTTATCCACCGTTATGCCGGCAGGCTGGAGCATCACCTGCGGCAAGCTCCCTACAACTGGTTCAACTTCTATGATTTCTGGCATACCAACGACCCTGCGACATCGGCTCGCCTGCCTGCTGAGCGGCCTGCTGCTCAGCAGCCCGGCCCTGGCCAGCGGCATTGATGCGGCCTGGATCCTGCGCCAGCTGGCGCAGCCGGCGCCAAGCCAGACCAACTTCGTCGAGCTGCGGGGCTCGGCACTGCTGAAGGAACCGCTGCGGGTTGAAGGCCAATACCGGCGCCCCGATGCCGGCACCCTGGTGCGCGAGGTGCGCGCGCCGTATGCCGAAACCACCACCATTGGCAATGGACAGGTCAGCATTGCCCGTGCCGGCAAGCCGCCGCGTGTATTCGCACTGCAGCGGGTGCCCGAGCTTGCCGATCTGCAGGCCAGCTTTGGCGCCATGCTGGCCGGTGACCTGGCCGCGCTTGAACAGAGCTACCGGCTGCAGGCTTCGGGCAGCGCGCAGCACTGGCAGCTGCAACTCACGCCCAAGGCCGATGCCTTGGCCCGGCGCGTGCGTGCGGTGACCCTGCACGGGCAGAACGCGGAACTGCGCTGCATTGAAACCCAGCCGGCCAAGGGCGATGTGCAACGCACCCTGCTGGGCGGCGCTGCCGCGGCTGCGGCCAACGTGACGCAGGCGGCTGCATTGAGCGGCCTGTGCGCTGCCGGTGCCACGCCTTGAAGCTGACGTCCAGCCGGCGCATCGGCCTGGCCATTGTCTGGTTGCTGCTGCTTGGCGTGCTGGGCATGTGGGTCAGCAGCCGCATCCAGGTCAGTGGTGATCTGCGCAAGTTCATGCCCGATGCGCGCACGCCGGCGCAGAAGCTGCTGCTCGACGAGCTGGGAGAGGGCCCCGGCGCGCGCCTGCTGCTGGTTGCGCTGTCCGGTGCCGCACCCGAGCAGCTGGCGCAGCAATCGCGGGCACTGCGCGAGGCGCTGGCCAGCGACGCCCAGTTCGAGCTGGTTGCCAATGGCGAACAGGCCGGGCTTGAGGCGTTTCCGGAGCAGCTGCTGCCGTATCGCTACCTGATCGATGCATTGCCGGCGGACGCGTTCTCCAGCGCCAACCTGGGCGAGGAACTGCAGGCCCGCCTGCAGGACCTGGGTTCACCTGCCGGTGGCCTGATCGAGCCGCTGCTGCCCTCCGATCCCACCTTGCAGGTGCTGCGTGTGGCCGAAGCGCTGCAGCCGGCCAACGCGCCGCAGCGTATCGACGATGTGTGGTTCGACCGCGCCGGCAAGCAGGCCCTGCTGCTGGTGCAGACCCATGCCGCAGGCTTTGATCCCGGCGCACAGCAGTTGGCGGTGGACACCATCAACAGCAGTTTCGCCGCCATTGCTGGCGACAGTAGCAGCCGCATCGAGCTCAGTGGCCCGGGCGCGTTCTCGGTGAAGATCGGCAACCGCACCGCCAGCGAAGCCGGCATGATCGGTACGCTGGACACCATCGGCATGATCCTGCTGCTGTGGTTTGCCTACCGCAGCTGGAAGATGCCGATCCTCGGCTTCCTGCCGCTGGCCAGCGCCGGCCTTGCCGGCCTGTGCGCGGTGGCGCTGGGCTTTGATGGCGTGCACGGCATCACCATCGCCTTCGGCTTCACCCTGATCGGCGTGGTCCAGGATTACCCCATCCATTTCTTCAGCCACCAGCGGCCGGGCCGCTCGGCATGGGACAACGTGCGCGCGCTGTGGCCGACCTTGGGCACCGGCGTGATCGCGACCTGCATCGCCTACCTGACCTTCCTGTTCTCCGGTGTGGATGGCTTGAAGCAGCTTTCGGTGTTCACCATCACCGCGCTGGCCACGGCGGCCTTGGCCACGCGTTACCTGCTGCCGGCGCTGATCGATCCGGCCACGCGTGATTTCGCCGATTCCGTGTGGTTGGCGCGTCTATGGCAGCACACCCAACGCCTGCCACGGCCGCGCTGGTCATTGGCCGTGCTCGCCGGTTTGGCGGTCGCGGTGGTGGCGCTGGCGCCCGGTGCGTTCTGGCAGAACGATCTGGGCCGGCTGACGCCGGTGGATCCGCAGGACCTGGCGCGTGATGCGCAGCTGCGCAGTGAGTTGGGTGCGCCGGACGTGCGTTACCTGATCACCGTGCGCGGCAACGACGCGCAGTCCGCGCTTGCTGCCAGCGAGCAGCTGCGGCCTGCACTGGACGCGCTGGTCGCCAATGGCGAGCTGGAGCGCTATGACATGGCAGCGCGCTACCTGCCCAGCGCCGCGACCCAGCGCCAACGCCAGCAGCAATTGCCCGACGAGGCGACATTGCGTGCGGCACTGGCCAGCGCGGTGGCAGGCACGCCCTTCATCGATGACGCTTTTGCACCGTTCGTCGCCGACGTGATGCACGCACGCGCCGCGCCCCCGCTGCAGCCGGCGGATCTGCATGGCACGCCGCTGGCGACTGCGGTCGATGGCCTGCTGCTGCAGGGCGAGGGCCATGCCATTGCACTGGTATCGCTCAGCGGCCTGCATGATGTGGCAGCCGTGGCCAGTACCGCACGCTTGCACGGCGCGCAGCTGCTGGACATGAAGCAGGCCTCCGAATCGCTGGTGGCCGACTATCGCAGCCGCGTGTTGCTGGCGCTGGCCGTTGCCGTGCTGTTGCTGGCGCTGACCGTGGGCATTGCATTGCGCTCGCCACGACGGGTGCTGCGGGTGCTGCTGCCGATGCTGCTGACCACCTTGCTGGTGCTGGCGGTACTGCGCGGATTGGGCGTGGAGTTGAACCTGTTCCATCTGATTGGCCTGATCCTGGCTGCCGGGCTGGGCCTGGACTACGGCCTGTTCTTTGAACATGCCGGCGACAGCCACGCCGACCAGCTGCGCACCCTGCACGGCCTGCTGGTGTGCAGCGTGATGACGCTGCTGGTGTTCAGCCTGCTCGGCCTGTCGTCGATCCCGGTGCTGCGCGCGATCGGCAGCACGGTGGCGCTGGGCGTGGTGTGCAATTTCGTATTGGCCTTGTTGATATCGCGGCATCCGCTGCAGGAGGCTGGCAATGCTGGGGCGTGATGAAATCCTGCAGCTGGTTCCGCACCAGGGCGGCATGTGCCTGTGGGACGAAGTAGTGGAGTGGTCGCCACAGGCGATCACGCTGCGTGCCTTCAATCACCGTGATGTGCAGCACCCGCTGCGCCGTGGCGATCAACTGGCGGCTATCCACCTGTGCGAATACGGCGCGCAGGCGATGGCCGTGCACGGTGGCCTGCGCGGTCGCGAACATGGCGGCGCGGTGCGGCTAGGTGTGCTGGTGGCGCTGCGCGATGTGCAGCTGCATGTGGCGCGTATCGATGATCTGGCCGGTGCGCTGGAGGCCTGCGCGCAGGTGCTGGTGGAAGCAGAGGGCAGCCAGCAATATGCATTCCGCATCCATCACCAGGGCCAGCTGCTGGCGGAAGGGCGTGCCGCGGTGATGCTGCAGTTGCCGTGACAATCAATCAGACACAGCGGAGCAATCCCATCATGAGCAAGCAACGACGCGCGCTGGTAACCGGCGGCAGTGGCGACCTGGGCGGAGCGATCTGCCAGAAGCTGGCTGCGGACGGCGCGCATGTGATCGTGCATGCCAACGCAAACCTGGCACGTGCCGAGGCGGTGGTGGCACAGATCCTTGCCGATGGCGGCAGCGCGCAGGCGGTGGCCTTCGATGTCGCCGATGGCGAGGCGGTCAGCGCTGCGCTGGAAGCGCTGCTGGCCGATGGGCCGATCCAGATCGTGGTCAACAACGCCGGCATCCACGACGACGCACCGATGGCCGGCATGGACGCGCAGCGCTGGCGGCGGGTGATCGACGTCAGCCTCAATGGCTTTTTCAACGTCACCCAGCCGTTGCTGCTGCCGATGGCGCGTACCCGCTGGGGCCGCATCGTCAGCGTCTCGTCGGTGGCGGCGGTGCTGGGCAATCGCGGCCAGACCAACTACGCCGCCGCCAAGGCAGGCCTGCACGGCGCCAGCAAGTCACTGGCGCGGGAAATGGCCAGTCGCGGCATCAGCGTCAATGTGGTCGCACCCGGGGTGATCGAAGGGCAGATGGCGGCCGATGCCTTTCCGCCGGAGCTGATCAAGCAGACCGTGCCGGCCGCACGCGCCGGCAAGCCGGAGGAAGTGGCTGCACTGGTTGCCTTCCTGTGCAGCGATGCGGCCGGTTACATCAACGGCCAGGTGATTGGCATCAACGGCGGCATGGGCTGAGTGCGCTGACTCAGCTGCCGGCGTCGGTGCTGTCGATGACCGGCGGATTGCGGCGGATGCTGCGGTAGACGCGCCAGACATGGCCGTGACGCAAGGCCAGCAGCACGATGTGGCTGGTGATGCGATACAGGTCCTGCAGTGGCCGGAAGTGGCTGGGGCGGAACTGCTCGTCGGTGTCAGCGCAGCGGTAACGCGATTCGATCGGCACCGACACGCAGCGCGTGCCCAGCTGCCGCGCCGCCGAGATCACCACCTGTGCCTCGAACACGAAACCCTCGGCCGATATGTCGCGCAGGGCGATCACCTCGGCCGGGTAAAAGCGCTGCCCGCTCTGGCTGTCGGCCACCTGGTAGTGCGTGCCCCAGGCGATGCCCCAATCGCCGAATTCGTTGGCCAGGCGCCGGTACAGCGGCTGCGAGGCGCGCTTGCGCAGGCGCGCACCGATGATGATGCAGCCGGGGTGGCGATTGGCGCTGGCAAGTAGGCGCGGCAGGTCTGCGGCAACGTGCTGACCATCGCCATCCAGGGTCAGCACACCTTGCAGGCCACGGCGGCTGGCTTCGGCAAAGCCGCTGCGCAGCGCGTGGCCCTTGCCCATGCGCTGCGGGTGCCGCAGCACGCTGACCGGCAGGTCGGCGATGCAGTCGGCGGTGCGGTCGGTGGAGCCGTCATCGACGACGATCACATGCGGGAAGTACCGCAGCGCGTCTTCGACGACCTGGCGAATGCGCAGTTCTTCGTTCAATGCCGGAATGACCACGGCGACGTTGTCAGCCGAAAGCGGGCGCGGCTCACTCATGGCGGATACCGAGTTCCAGCCACTGATCGACGCCGGCGCGGAGCCATACGCTCTCCCGGTCCATTGCCAAGGCTTCCAGAAACGGCAGTGCCGGGTGCATCGCGTTGTTGCCGAACAACTGCAGCAGCGGACCTTCATCACTGCACTGCACTGGCGCCGCAGGCATCTGGGTGTGCAGGGTGAGTTGCAATGTGGGCAACCCCGCACACGCCTCGCGGGAGAGCACAAACGCCGCACCGAGCAGGCCGGTGCTGGGCGATACCTCGGCCGCTGGTCCGCTGGCGTTGCCGTCATAGGCCACCAGCAGCACCGCTTCCTCACCGGCATTCAGCTGCACCATCGCTTCCAGCAGGCCCTGCGCAAAACTGTAGTTGCCGGCGCTGATGGCGGTGGCCGCTACATGCGCACCGGCGCCGATGGTCCAGTAACCGGCTGCAGCGTTGTGCACCGAATTGTGGAATTTGGTCGGCGAGATGGCGCGCGGATCATCCGCCAGCGTGGCGCACATGTAATCGGTGATGGTCAGCTCGCCGTGGGTGGAGGTGAACACCGCCGGCAGTGCGGCCGGTGCACGATCGGCCGCTTCACAGGCGGCCAGCGCAGCCTCCAATGCCACCGCCACGGTACCGGGTGCGCGGCGCCGCTCATTGGCAGCCAGCAGCTGCGGCGAGGGCCGCGCCGGCGGATCGAGCGGGCGTTCGCCCTTGCGCATCCAGGCGCAGGCGCTGTCCCAGTCGGGCAGGCCGGTGCCCCAGAAACCGATACCTTCCACGTTTGCTTGCAACATCTGCTTCATCCTGCCTTGCCGAATACCAGCGAGCAGTTGTTGCCGCCGAAGCCGAAGGAATTGTTCATTGCGTAGTTGATCTGCGCATGGGCGTTGTCAAAGCGGATCTGCGGGCCGCAGGCGGGGTCGGCAATCTCGCTGTTGAGCGTACCCGGCAACAGGCCGTCCTCCAGTGCCAGCAAGGCGAACACCGATTCGACGATGCCGGCCGCGCCCAGGGTGTGGCCGGTCCAGCCCTTGGTCGAGCTTGCATGCAGGGTGGCCGGGAACAGCGCGGCTACTGCCGTGGCTTCGATGCTGTCATTGGCCGGCGTCGAGGTGCCATGCAGGTTCAGGTAACCCACCGCGTCGGCGCCGATACCGGCGCGTTGCAGCGCGGCCTGCATGGCCAGCCGTGCCCCCAGCCCTTGCGGGTGCGGGGCCGACATATGGTGGGCATCGCTGGATTCGCCATAGCCGGACAGCTGCAGCGGGGTGGCCGGGCTTGCGTCGGCGCGTTCAAGTACCGCGTAACCGCCGGCTTCGCCCAGCGACAGGCCGACCCGGCGTGCGTCGAAGGGCTGACATGGTGTTGGCGCCACCAGCTGCAAGGCGTTGAAACCGAACAGCACGCTGCCGCACAAGGTGTCCACACCGCCGACCAGGGCCGCATCTGCCAGGCCGGCATTGATCAGGCGTGCGGCCTGGGCAAAGACCTTGGCGCTGGATGAGCAGGCGGTGGCGACGGTGACGCAGGGGCCACCCAGGCCGGTTGCGGCCTGCACGAAATCCCCCAGCGAATGCGGGGTATGAATGCGCGGACGTTGCAGCGACGGCGGGAAATGCAGGCTGCCATCAGCCGCTGTTTCCAGCTGGCTGTAGGCCTGTTCGGTGGCGCCGATACTGGACGTGGAGGTGCCCATGACCACCGCCACGCGGCCGGCGCCATGGCGGGTGCGGACCTGATCCAAGGCCGCCAGGACGCCATCCTGCTGCAAGGCGTGCCAGGCCAAGAGGTTGTTTCTGCAGGAGAATTCCGCAAGGTCCGGCGGCAGTTGCTGCTCCTCCAGCGCGTCCACCCGGCCAATCCAGCACGCCAGGAGCGCATCGCCGAAGTCATTCGGTCGCAGCCCACTGCGTTTTTCATGCAGGGCTTGCCGTTGCGCGTCCAGGCCGGCTCCCAACGCGGTTGTGGCGGTATAGGCAAGGATGTTCAGCGGCGCCAGACGCGGCGGTGATGCAGACGTCACGTGAGCTTCCATGGGTTCGACGGGGCGCGAGTATATAGACAGGGCACGGCCAAGCCATCCGGCAGGCGGCCCGCATGGCCGCGTCTAGACAAAATCTTGATGTAAATGAATGTATAAGAGCCTTGCGAATTCATTTGCTTGTTGACGCTCCGCCTTTCAACAGCGCCGGATTTCCGACACAATCTCCGACTCCCGATGCAGGGCCAAGCCCGCTGGCATGCAAGCTTACGTCTATAAAAGCCAACGCAAGCAGGACACCTACGTGTACCTCGCCAAGCGTGATGATTTCGATGTTATCCCGGCTTCGCTGGGCAACACTTTGGCGCCGTATACCTTCGTATTGGAGGTGGCCCTGACCCCTGAACGTCGCCTGGCCCAGGCCGATGTCGCGCTGGTGCGCGCCAATCTGGCCGAGCGCGGTTTCCACCTGCAGGCGCCGCCGTTGCCACTGGCACCGGTGAAGATCGCCCGCATCGACGGTCGCGATGACTGAAGCATTACGTAGCCGCGTAGTTGCCGCCGCGCTGGGCCTGGGGGTGTTGTTGACCCTGGCCACGGCGTTCGGTGGCGTGGTCGCGGCTGTGTGCGGTGTGCTGGCCCAGCCGGCGTTCGCACTGGCAGTGTCGTGGTGGCGGCGCAGCCGCACGGTGACGCCGTCGCTGGCAGTCTTCAAACGCGAGCTTCCCGGCCTGTTGGGGCTGTGGGCTGGCGGTGCGGCAGTGGTGGCGGTATTGGTGTCCTGGCCGCTGGCGGCGCTGCATGACAGCGGCAGCCTGGCGGCGGTGCTGGCATTGAGCATCGCGGTCAGCGTGGCGCTGCTCGCCTTGTGGCGTACCTGGCCGCTGTGGCACGCGATGGAGCGTGAAGACAGCTCGCTGCGCATGCAATGGCAGGCCTTGAGTGGCCGCAGCCTGGATTCCTGGCATGGGCTGGGCGCAGCCGCCCTGGTCCTGCTGCTGTGCGCGGCCATCGTTGCACCGGCCTGGCCGGGCCTGGTCGCTGCTGGCCTGCGCTGGCCGCTGGCCATTGCCACCGCCTTGGTCGCCCCGTTGCTGCATCAGCTGCTGCAGTCGATGCGCAGCGCGCCGGTAGCCGGGGCAGGCAAGAGCAGCAGCGTGCAGCAGCCGGCGTTTGATCCGTTCGCCGAGGCGCTGGCCGAGCCGGCGCCGCTGGAACCCATCGCCCAGCACGAGCTGGTGCCGCAGCTGTATGACGCCGCCCGCGGCGGCCGCATTGATCGTGCCCTGCAGCTGCTGGACGCCGGTGCCGATCCACATGCACCGGCGCCGGCCGACTCGCGCGACCAGCGCAGCCTGGCGGTGCTGGCGGCGGTATTGCCGGACCTGCGTCTGCTGCGTGCCCTGATCAGCCGTGGCGTCGACGTCAACCAGGCCCATCGCGGCATGACCCCGTTGCTGGCGGCCACCCGCGACAGCTGGCACGGTCGCCCCGAGGCGGTGATGACCCTGCTGGCCAACGGTGCCGATCCGCGTACCCCTGATGCCGATGGCAATACGCCGCTGCATCACGCCGCACGCAGTTCCGATCCGGGCGTTGCCGCCTTGCTGCGCGACGCCGCTGCCGAGATTGATGCGCTCAACAACGATGGCCACAGCCCGTTGGCGGTGGCCTGCCAGGCCGGCAACTGGCGGCTGGGCAAATTCCTGCTGGAACGCGGTGCCAAGGTCGAGCCGGCCGATGGCGTGCCGGTACTGGTACAGGCCGCGGCCACCGATGACGATGACCCGGCCGGTGTGCAGCTGCTGCTCAAGCACAAGGCGCGCTTGGATGCGCGCGACCGTCAGCGCCGCAGTGCGCTGCACGAGGCCGCGTTGGCCGGCCATGTGGATATCGTCGAAACCCTGCTCAACGCCGGCGCCAATGTGGAGCCGCGCGATGCCGCCGGCCGCACGCCGTGGCTGGACGCGGCTTCGCAAGGCCATGCCGCCGTGCTGGAACGCCTGCTGGCGCACAAGCCCGATGTGCACGCCGTTGATGGTGAAGGCAGCAATGCGGTGTTGCTGGCCAGCCGCGCCGAACATGTATCGGCCGCGCTGATCCGGCGCCTGCTGGATCTGGGCATTGCCGCCGATGGCGTGGGCAGTGATGGCCGCCGCGCCATCGAGCATGCCGCCGCGGCGGGCCGTTGGAGCATCGTCTCGCTGCTTGACCCGAGCTATCCGTTGCCGGTTGCCGTCAGTGACGCGGCCAGCAATGTCGATGGCGCGGAAGGTGATGCCGTGCCGGTGCTCAATGATCGCGCGCCGTTGGCCTTGCTGCGCGAGGCGCTGG
Organism: Stenotrophomonas terrae; assembly: GCF_001431465.1. Classification (GTDB taxonomy): domain Bacteria; phylum Pseudomonadota; class Gammaproteobacteria; order Xanthomonadales; family Xanthomonadaceae; genus Stenotrophomonas; species Stenotrophomonas terrae. Next base: position 16,967 of record NZ_LDJJ01000010.1, read on the forward strand.
TATTCGGCAACGTTGATGGCATGGCGCCGTTGGCCAAGCTGTGTGCGGCCGATGAACTGGGCGGCCTGCTGCACGATCCGGAGTTGGCGCTGCAGCCGCGCGTGGTGGAATGGCTGCTGGGCCAGGGCGCTGCGCCGGAAGTACTCGATGCCTGTGGTGATACCCCCATGTTTGCCCTGCTGTCGCGTGGCGTCGATGCGATTCCCACCCTGCAGGTATTGCTGCAGCAGGGCGTGTCGCCGGCCGGTCGCGGTGGCCTGACCCGCTTCCTGGCGGCCTGCGCGCAGCACGACCACGGCGCACGCAGCACCGAGCAGTTCGCGCTGGAATTGCTGGAGCGTGGTGCCGATCCGTTTGCCGCCTCGCCGGCTGGTGATCCGGCCTTGTCGCTGGCCGTGCGCCTGGGCTGGTTGAAGCTGCAGCAGACGCTGTTGCTCAACGGGGTTGATCGCGAAGCCCGCGACAGCCACGGCATGACCGCCTTGCATCTGGCTACCGCACTGGCCCGCGAGTCCGCACTCAAGCAGCTGGTGCTGCAGGGTGCATCGCCCGATGCACGCGCCGCCGATGGGCAGACGCCGCTGGGTGTTGCGTTGTCCAGCGGCCGTCGTGATCTGGCCGATCTGCTGGACTGGCGCGGCTGGCAGCTGCCGTTGCGCGCGCTGCGGGATGCCGACGTCGCTGCGGCGGCGATGGCCGGCGATGCCGATGCGGTGCGTCGCCTGCTCAATCTTGGTTTCGCCGTCGATGCGGTCGACGCGCAGGGCTGCACCGGCCTGCTGCGTGCAGCTGGCGGCGGTCATGGCGCGGTGGTGGACCTGCTGCTGTCGCGCAGCGCCGATCCGCAGCATGCCGCGGCCAGTGGTGCCACGCCGTTGTCGGCGGCGGTGAGCATGCGCCAGACCACGATCGTCGCAGCGCTGCTCAATGCTGGCGCCAAACTCGAACACCGCCTGCCCGGTGGCGTCACCGTCTTGATGCTGGCTGCCGCGCTGGGCCTGCCGGACATCGTCGCGCGCCTGCTCACCGCCGGTGCCGATGTGCACGCCGGCGATGACCAACAGCTGGCGCCGCTGCATTGCGCCGCGCTTTATGGCTTCACGTCGCGTGATCGCTCACGCCTGCTGGCCTTGCTCGACACCTTGCTGCTTGCAGGCGCCGAACCGGACCAGGCTTCGGCCGGCACGGTAACGCCGTTGCTGTTGCTGCTGGGCGCACGCGCCGAGCCGGGCACGGCCTGCGACGAGAGCGTGGTGCTGGCTGCGGTGGAACGCCTGCTCGACGAAGACGTGTCGCTGGACGTACGCGACCCGCGCGGCTTCGGCCCGCTGCACCTGGCCGCACTGCATGGCCTGCCGCAACTGGTGCAGCGCCTGCTGCGTGCCGGTGCCGATCCGGAAATGCGCGATGCGATCAACCGCACCCCGCGCGACATCGCCATCATGCGTGGCTTCATCGATGTCGCCGGCGAGTTCGAGCCGGCAGTGCCGGGCGTGTCGTCGATGGCGCGCTTCCTGCGCGATCACAGCTGATCGCATTGCCTGGGCTGGTTGCAGTCGCGAGTGACGCGGTTCCTGCAGCGTGCAATGTCAGCAAGCAACGGCACTTCGAATGCAGTTGAAAACAAGGGCGCCAATCGGCGCCCTTGTTGTGTCAGCTCACGCGCAGGACTTACTTGCCTGCGCCCGGTGGTACCCAGATCGCCACGCCGGCGGCGCGCTTCTGCTGGGTGGGGATGCCGACGCTGAGGCCACCGGCGGTATGGCGGCCAAAACTGCCCGCACCCACCGACATGCCAACCGGCGAGCCACCGGCGCCCACGCCCATCAGGATCACGCCGTTGGCGCCGAGTGCAGCGGCCTCGCGCTTGAGCCGGGCAATGGCGGCATCGGTCTGGCCCTGGGTGCCAAAGCCGACTGCGCTGGAGGATTCAAGCTGGGCGATCTCCACCGAACCGGCCGGTGGGGTGGAATAGATCTGTACGCTGGCCGGGTCCACCGGCGCGCGCGCCTGGCCCAGCATGACCTTGGAGGTGCTGGCGCAACCGCCCACGGCCAAGCTGGCGCCAAGGGCGAGAGCAGCAATAGCGAGTGCAGGTTTCATGGTTTCACTCCCCGGTGATCGTTAATTGCGGATGATCCATGGCGACGGCTGAATCAGTCGAGAACTTCCGGCCAGCGCGAGGGCCTTTTGCTTCGCACCTGTTCCCGGCTATCTTGCAGTCTGTATTTGGTGGAGGAAAGCACATGGGGCTGATCAGCCTGATTTGGGGAATTATTGCCCTGTTGTGGATGATTCTGGCTTTTATTCCGCTATTGGGCTGGGGCAACTGGGTTCTGATCCCGTTCGCGGCGGTGGGCGCGATCATCGCCGCCATCGGCCTGCTGTTCACCCATGCCAGCAAGCGCGGCCGGGCCAAGACCGGCCTGCTGCTCAACGCGATTGTCATTGTTGTGGGCGTGATCCGCCTGAGCATAGGCGGTGGCATCATCTGATACGGGGCGGGGCAGGGGCCGGCGTGGTACAGCCGGGGGGCGTAAAATAACGGGGCTGGCCGGAGGCCCTCCGGCGCCCTTTGCCTGTTGCAGGCAGCTTCCGCTTCCCGATGATCATCCGCCCCCGTCCTACTGGCTGGCAGCTGCTGTACATCCTGCGCGGCTCCATCGTGCCGGCCATCGCCCCCAAGGTGCTGGCCATTGGCGTGCTGGCGGTGCTGGTGGCGGCGTTCAGCCGCAGCTGGCACCCCCTGGGAGGCAGCGGCCTGTCGGTGGTGCCGTTCACCCTGCTGGGCCTAGTGCTGTCGATCTTCCTGAGTTTCCGCAACAACGCCTGCCACGACCGCTGGTGGGAAGGCCGCAAGCTGTGGGGCCAGTTGCTGATTGAATCGCGCAGCTTTGCCCGTGAGTCCGCCGCGCTGCTGGCTGCCGAGCCGCAGCTGCGCCAGCGCAGCACCCGGCTGGTGATCGGCTTTGCCAGTGCCCTGGCGGCGCGCCTGCGTGGCCGCGATGAGCTTGCTGCCTGCGCGCCGTGGCTGCAGCCGGACCAGGGCGCGGTACTGGCGCGGCGCAATATTCCTGATGGCGTGTTGAACCAGCTGGCCAGTGAACTGGCTGTGCCGCTGCGCGAAGGCCGCTTGGATCCGTATCTCTACGCCCAGTTCGAAGCGCGCCTGCATGGCATGGCCAGCGTGCAGGCCGGCTGTGAGCGCATTGCCGGCACGCCGCTGCCGTTTGCCTACACCTTGCTGCTGCACCGTTGTGCCTGGCTGTTCTGCGTGCTGTTGCCGTTCGGCCTGGCTGGCGCGCTGGGCTGGGCCACGCCGGTGGTATCGATGCTGCTGGCCTATGCCTTCTTCGGCCTGGACCAGCTCGGCGAAGAGATGGAAGAGCCGTTCGGCCTCGAACCCAACGACCTGCCGCTGGACGCCATGGTGCGTACCATCGAAATCGATCTGCTTGACGCGCTGGGCCACAGCCCGCTGCCTGAGCCATTGCAGCCGCAAGGCTACCGGCTGCAATAACCCTGTTTCCAGAATCAAGGAGTACCGCGATGATCCATCCTCAGTACCGCCCGCGCCGCATGCGTCACGATGAATTCTCGCGCCGGCTGATGCGCGAAAACACGCTGACCAGCAACGATCTGATCTGGCCGGTATTCGTGCATGAGCTGGATGGCCGCACGCCGGTAGCGTCGATGCCGGGCGTGGACCGCATGTCCATCGATGAGCTGCTGCGTGAAGCCGAGCAGGCGCTGGAACTGGGCGTGCCGGTGATCGACCTGTTCCCGGTGATCGACCCGTCGCGCAAGTCGTTGGACGCGGCCGAAGCCTGGAACCCGGATGGGTTGGCGCAGCGCGCCGTGCGCGCACTCAAGCAGCGCTTCCCCGAGCTGGGGGTGATGACCGACGTGGCACTTGACCCCTACACCACACACGGCCAGGACGGCATCATCGACGACACCGGCTATGTGCTCAACGACATCACCGTCGATGCGCTGGTCAAGCAATCGGTGTCGCATGCCGAAGCGGGCGTGGACATCATTTCGCCATCGGACATGATGGACGGCCGCATCGGTGCGATCCGTACCGCGTTGGACGATGCACGGCATATCAACGCGCGCATCATGGCTTATTCGGCCAAGTACGCCTCGGCCTTCTACGGCCCGTTCCGCGATGCGGTGGGTAGCTCCGGCAACCTGGGCAAGGCTGACAAGAAGACCTACCAGATGGACCCGGCCAACAGCGACGAAGCCATGCGCGAGATCGCGCTGGATCTGGACGAGGGCGCCGACATGGTGATGGTCAAGCCGGGCATGCCTTACCTGGATATCGTGCGCCGGGTGAAGACCGAGTTCGGCGTGCCGACCTTTGCGTACCACGTCAGTGGCGAGTACGCGATGTTGAAGGCGGCTGCGGCCAACGGTTGGCTGGACGAGCGCAAGTGCGTGCTGGAGACGATGATCGGCTTCAAACGTGCCGGTGCCGATGGCGTGCTGACTTATTACGCACCGCAGATCGCGCGTTGGTTGAAGGAGGCCTGAGATGAATGTTCCCGGTCTTGAGGGCTACAACTGGGCGGTGTGGCTGATTGGCGTGCTGGTGTTCGCCGTGGTGATCGGCGTGTTCATTGCCGCCATCGTGCGCGCCGGCAAGCGTCCACCGCAGCTGCATTCCGCCGCCGAGCGGCTGCAGCGCGAGGCAGGGCAGGGTACGGATGTGCAGGCCAAGCTGCGCGAGCTGGATCTGCGCAGGCAGGGCGGGCAGATCAGTGAGACCGATTACGAGGCGATGCGCGCTGCGGTGTTGGCGGGGAAGTAGGTTTTGCACGTTCTGCCGCGTTGGCGCGACGGCGTTTGCAGGTTTGCTGGTGCTGGAAGCTTTGGAGCAGGAGCACCCCTCCCCAACCCTCCCCTTGGCCTGCGGCCAAAGGGAGGGGGCTGATCGCTTGTCTCCCTCCCTTTCGCGTAGCGAAGGGGAGGGCCGGGGAGGGGTGAGCTTTTGCTGCAGCCCGCCGCCTCAACGGCAGGAATCATCCCCATCAACCACCGGCGCTTTCATCCGGTACAGGTCCATGCCGCCCGCCCGTGGCGCCCGTGCCTTGCCGCTGAGCACCAGCTCTCCGGGCTTGTTGGCATCGATCAGCGCGCCACGCGTATCGCTGTCGGCAGTGTTGAACGATAGATCCAGCAAGTACGGCTGGGCCCACTGACCCTGCCGGCACTGTGACAGCCACAGCTGGGTTCCGCCCTGCGCATTGCTGCGGGCGACGACCACGCCGCGCCCGCCGCCCAGCCAGCTTGCGTCCACTTCGTCGGCAGGCGTGTTGATCCCGGCCAGGGCGGCCACGGCGGTAAAGCCTTCACCACCGGCCCGCGCCTGCCACAGATCCCAACCGCCGCTGCCGCCGCCGCGATTGCTGGCAAACAACAGCCGGCCATCGTCGGCCAGCGCCGGCGAGCGCTCGTCCTGCCGGGTATTGATGGCCGGGCCCAGATTCTGCGGCGCGCCCAGGCTGCCATCGGCGGCTACCGCCGCCCGATACAGATCCAGGCCGCCATGCCCGCCCTTGCGGTTGGAGGCGAAGTACAGCCAGTGCCCGTCGTTGCTGAGGAAAGGGTCCAGCTCGTCGGCGCTGCTGTTCAAGGCCAGCGGCTGCGGGTCGGTCCAGCGCTTGTCCTGCAGCCGCGCCTGCCACAGGTCCCAGCCACCGGCACCGCCGGGGCGGGTGCTGGCCCAGATGATGCGTTGGCCGTCGCCCGACAGCGTGGCCCGGATTTCATCGGCACCGGTGGAGACTATCCCCATGCCTTCGATGCCGAACTCGGAAAGCGCCGAGGCGATCGGGGTAAAGGGTAAACTCAGGCTCAGCGCGAGCAGCAAACGTCGGGTCCGCATAAGGGTCCAGTCAGCAAAGTCGCGTCCAGTCTAGGTCATGCAGAGGATCCCAATGAGCGCACCACGCTACGCAGTTTTCGGCCAGCCCATCGCCCATTCGCAGTCGCCGCGCATCCAGTCCGCGTTCGGCAAGGCCCATGGCATCGAGGTGGACTACCGCGCCATCGAGGCCTCGCCGGAAGAGTTCGCTGCGGCGCTGGAAGCCTTTGCCGCTGACGGTGGCGTTGGCGCCAATGTGACGCTGCCGCACAAGGAAGCCGCCTTCGCTCTGTGTGCCACCACCACCTCGCGCGCGCACCGCGCCGGTGCGGTCAACACCTTGCTGCGCAAGGGCGAGCGCTGGCACGGCGACAATACCGACGGCATCGGTCTGGTGCGTGATCTCACCGGCCGCCACGGCCTGGACCTGCGCGGCCGCCGGGTGCTGCTGCTCGGTGCCGGTGGCGCTGCACGCGGTGTGGCGCCGGCGTTGCTGGATGCCGGCATCCTCGAGCTGATCGTGGTCAACCGCTCGCCTGAGCGTGCCGACGCACTGGTCGATGCGATGAGCGAACCCGGCCGCGTCATTTCCGCGTACTGGGATGCGCTGCGCGAACAGGGCGATTTCGAATTGATCATCAATGCCACCTCGGCCGCACGCGGCGAGGGCAACGGTTTCAACCTGCCGCTGTCGCTGGTCAACAGCATGACCACGGCGGTGGACCTGAACTACGGCGAGGCATCGATCCCGTTCCTGGCCTGGGCGCGCGCGGCCGGCTGCCGCAACAGCTTCGATGGCCTGGGCATGCTGGTGGAACAGGCGGCCGAGAGCTTCCAGCAATGGCATGGCATGCGCCCGGAAACCGATGCGATCTATACCGAGCTGCGTGGCCGCGACGCGCTGCTGGTCACCGCGGACTGAGGCCGGCCCATGCAACCCACGGAATTGTTGACCACCTTGCTGGTTTCCATCGGCTACCGCCTGCCGATCCTGATTGCCCTCGGCGTGGCGTTGGTGATGCTGCTCGATACCCCGCGCGGCAAGGTGCGCAGCGTGGCCATGTCGGCGCTGGCCTTGCTGCTGGTGGTCACCATGATTGGCGGCGTGCTGAGCGCCTTGCCCTTGCTGCTCGTCGCAGCTGGCAAGTACAGCAGTGCGGGCTCGATGAATACGCTGCTGATGGTTGGCTATATCGCGTTGTCGCTGATGGAAGCAGTGGGCTACATCATGCTGGCCTGGGCGCTCGTGCAGGCTCTGCGGCGGCCGCAGGCCCCCGGCAAAGCCTGAGCCGGCAACGCATTCGGTGAATGCGGGCGGGTATGGGAAAATACCCGCCTTGATTGAGCTGCGGGCAGGTTGGCGTGACGGAAAAAGTAGAAGCACCACGGGCGCTGACCGAGGACATCAAAACCGGCATCCGTGACGCTTACAGCAAGCTGCAGGCGAACACGCCCGGCTTCAGCACGCGCCGTTCGCAGAGCCAGATGATCGGTGTGGTGTCGCGCGCGCTGGGGACCGGCGGTGTTGGCGTGGTGGAAGCGCCCACCGGCGTCGGCAAGAGCCTGGGCTATCTGACCGCAGGTGTGCCGATCGCATTGGCCAGCAAGAAGAAGCTGGTGATCAGCACCGGTACCGTGGCCTTGCAGTCGCAGCTGGTCGAACGCGACATCCCCAACTTCCTCAAGTCCACTGGCCTGCAGGCGACGGTGGCGCTGGCCAAGGGCCGCACCCGTTACCTATGCACGCGCAACGCCGCCGAAGCGCAGGGCGAAGGCGTGCAGGAGGGCATGTTCGGCGATGACGTGCAGCTCTACGACCGGCCGTTGGCACCCATTGAAATGGACGTTGCCGAGAAGCTGACCAAGGCCTTCATCGAAGGGCGTTGGAACGGTGACCTGGACAACGCCCCGGAAAACGTCACCCCCACGCTGCGCATGCGCATCACCACGCCGGCCTCGGCCTGCGCCGGCCGTCGCTGCGCCTATTCGTCGCAATGCCCGGTGCTGCGCGCGCGCACCGAAGTACGTGATGCACAGATCATCGTCACCAACCATGCGCTGCTGTTGTCGGCCCTGTCATTGGGCGACAGCGACAGCGGCCAGCCGCTGATTGCAGCGCCTGGCGAAATGCTGCTGGTGCTGGACGAAGGCCACCATATCGGCAACGTCGCCATCGACCAGGGTGCGGCCAACCTGCCGCTGGACGACATGGCCAAACGCACCAGCCGCCTGCAGATCCTGATCGCCGGCGCCTATCGCGCGGTGGACAAGGACAAGCTCGGCAACCTGTTGCCCAACGAAGCTATCGATGTGGCATCGCGGGTCAGCAAGCTGCTCAAGGCCTTCCGCGATGACATCGGCAACGTGTGGATTCCGCAGCCCGATGACCGCGAGCCGATGTGGCGCGCTGCCAACGGCCGCCTGCCCGAGTCCTGGCGCCAGCCGATCGAAGTACTGGCCGATGAAACCCGCACTCTGCTCAACTGGGCCACCGCAGCTGCTTCGGCGGTGGCCAAGGGCAAGCAGGACGACCCTGCGGTCGAGCGCCTGCAACGCAACCTGGGCATGGCCCAGGAGATGATCGAGCAGCAGTACAACCTGTGGGCAGGTTGGCGCCGCGAGGACAAGGAAGGCCAGCCACCGATCGCGCGCTGGGTGACGATGTCGCGCGACGGCGACTACATCCTGCATTGCTCGCCGGTGTCGGCGGCGATGGTGCTGCGCAAGCTGCTGTGGGACGAAGTGGACTCAGTGGTGATGACCTCGGCCACGCTTACCGGCGGCGGTGATTTCCAGTCGCTGGCGATCGACAACGGCATTCCGGAAGAAGCGGAGATGGTGTCGCTCGCTTCGCCGTTCGACCTGCCAAACCAGGCCGAGTTGATCGTGCCGCAGTTCCCGGTGACGCCGGATGACCGCGAGCGTCATCCCAAGGAAGTAGCCAAGTACCTGGCCGCCGAACTGGATTGGGACAAGGGCAGCATGGTGTTGTTCACCTCGCGCTGGAAGATGGAAAAAGTGGCCGAGCTGATGCCGGCAACACTGCGCAAGAAGGTGCTGGTGCAGGGCGATGGCGCCAAGCAGAAGATGATCGACGAGCACATCCGGCGCACCTCGGCGGGTGAGGGTTCGGTGTTGTTCGGTTTGAACTCGTTTGGTGAGGGCTTGGACCTGCCGGGCGAGGCCTGCACCACGGTGGTGATCACCCAGGTGCCGTTCGCGGTACCGACCGACCCGCAGACTTCGACCTTGAGCGAGTGGTTCGAGAGCCGCGGCTTGAACTCGTTCAACCTGATCGCGATCCCGCATGCGCTGCGCACCTTGACCCAGTTTTCGGGGCGCTTGATCCGTACCTCGACCGATACCGGGCGGGTGATCATTCTGGATTCGCGCTTGCTCACGCGCCGGTATGGCAAGCGCATCATTGATTCGTTGCCGCCGTTCAAGCGGGTTATTGGTTGAGGCAGGAGGCTGCGCCTCCGTCCCCTCTCCCCAACCCCTCTCCCTTTACGGGAGAGGGGTTGGGGAGAGGGGGAATCTTCCAGCTGGCGCAACCCTCCGCCAACCCGTAAAGTTCGCCGCCTTTCCTTGGATCCCGACCCCCAATGGCCACTCCCCACGCCGCCTTTCTCTGGACAGCACAGCTACAGCGCCTGCAGCAGCGGGATAGTGCACTGCCCATGTTCGCTGCCGAAGACAAAGCGCTGACCGCTGCGGGGCAGGCACTGGAGCTGCTGTTGCTGGCCGGCGAGCATTTGCTCAAGGCAGACACAGACGTTGGTCTGGTCGCCGACGAGTTGCGCCGCTTCCAGAAGTTCGCGCCACCGGGACGTCCGTCGGTACAGATCGTGCAGTTGCGTCGGCAGCAGTCGACGGTGCAACAAGCGCAGCGAGTGGCCAGGCAGGCATTCATTCGCAACGCCGATAGCTTTGCGCGCGCGATTGCGCTGGAGGTGCCGCAGAAGTTGGGTGTAGTGGAAACGGTGATGCGCTGGCTGCGCGCAAACCTCGCGTAGAGCAGTTCTTCAGCTCCCTCCCTTGCGCAAAGCGCAGGGGAGGGGTGCCTTGGCCGTGGTTCCAGCTTTGGCAGTTGCAGTTGCCCTGGACTTTGACTCACCGGGCCCCTTCTGTAGCGACGGAGCCGGCAGACAAGACCCCGAACGGGGCGACGTGCAGGACGCACGTCGTTTTTCGACGATACAGGGATGTATCGTCGAAAAATCCTGACGGCGGAGTGGACCCGCGTCGCGTCGCGTAGCGGCGTGGGCGCGGAGGCAGGGTGTGCTTGACCAGCCATTCGGCTGTTGAAAAGCGCCTCTTTTGGTTATCTTTTCTTTGCACAAGCAAAGAAAAGTGACTCGCTCCCCGAAGGGGAGAGAAAGCCTTGGCATTGGCTTCAGTTGTTGCTGTTGCTGTTGCCAAAGCCAAAGCAAAGCCAAAGCAAAGCAAAGCAAAGTGCAGACCTTTCGCCCGCCTTCGGCGCGCGAGCACACCTTTCTTTGCTTGTGCAAAGAAAGGTGGCCCAAAGAGGTGCTTTTCAACAGCCGAATGGCTGGTCAAGCACACCCTGCCTACGCGCCCTCCGCGCTACGCGCTCCAGGTTCACTCCGCTGCCGGGATTTTTCGACGATACATCCATGTATCGTCGAAAAACGACGTGCGTCCTGCACGTCGCCCCATGCGGGGTCTTGTCCGTCAGCTCCGTCGCTGCGGAAGGGGACCCGGTAGATCAAAGGCCGGAGCCAAAGCTGAAGCCGAAGCTACCCCTCCCCAGCCCTCCCCTTGCCTGCGGCAAAGGGAGGGGGCTAGAGCAACAGCAACAGCAGGGATCTTCGTTATTGCTTCGGTGCCTTAATGCCTTAGTGCCACAAGCCCAGGATCAAGCCGAACAGCACGAACTGTGCGGTGTGGTAGCCACCATCGATTGCCCACAACTTTCCGCTGCGCTGCGCGAATTGATAGTTGATGCCGAAGCTCGCCGCGACCATGCCAAAGCCTGCGATCAATCCGCACAGCAAAGCCTTGCGCAGTTCCGGTGCCGGACCGATGAACCAGGCGAACGCGAACGCCGCAACCAGCGAAAACACGAACGCCACGCCAAATACCTTGCCCGGGTGCCCCTGCGGCACTTCGCCACCGTTTTCACGGTTCCATGCACGGCCAAACAGCAGCGGTGAATACCACAGCCCGCCCAGCAGAAAGCTCGATACAGCGGCCAGCACCACGGCATAGACGTTCATGCGTTTCCCCAGAGCAGTGAGCGATGCCGCATCCTAGCGCCGCCGGAGCTGCTTGCGTAGCAGCGACGCAAAAAAGAAGACCGGCGGGTTTCCCCGCCGGCCTCCTACCTCTCACACGTTTGCGGCGATGCCGCTCAGGCTTCCAGTGCTGCTGCCGGGCCGAAGAACTCATAGTGGCTTTGGGTTTCCGGCACGCCGACATCGCGTAGCAGCTTCTTCACCTGTGCCATGAACGGCTTCGGCCCGAGGAAGTAGGCCTCGACGTCGCGCTCGGCCGGCAGCCATTGCTCCAGCAGCTCGCGGCTCAGCAAGCCATCGGCATCGGCCTTGTCGCCCGGCAGCGCATCGCTGTAGCAGGTGTAGCTGCGCAGCTGCGGGTGCTGCTTCTGTTTGTCGGCGATGAAGTCGCGGAATGCATGCACCTGGCCGTTGCGTGCGCAATGGATGAAGTGCACCTGGCGGCCGCTGGCCAGGGCGTGTTCCAGCATCGGCAGGGTCGGGGTGATGCCGACGCCGCCGCTGATCAAGGCAATCGGGCGCTCGCCCGCAACCAGGGTGAAATCACCAGCCGGGGCGAACAGCTCCAGTGTGTCGCCGACCTGCACCTTGTCATGCAGGTGGTTGGAAACCTTGCCCATGTCTTCGCGCTTGACGCTGATGCGGTAGCCGCGGCCATCGGCGGCGCGCGACAGCGAATAATTGCGTCGTACCTCCTGGCCATCGAGCTGCAGCTTCAAGCCGATGTACTGGCCTGGCTGGAAGTCGACCACTGTGGCGCCATCCACCGGCAGTAGATGGAACGAGGTGATCTCGGCGCTCTCGCGGACCTTGTCGGCCACACGGAAGCTGCGTGCACCACGCCAGCCGCCCGGTGCGCTTTCGTTGGCGGCATAGGCCGATTCCTCGGCGCCGATCAGCAGGTCGGCCAGCATCTGGTAGGCCGTGCCCCAGGCATCGATGATTTCGTCGGTGGCAACCTCCGGCCCCAGCACTTCGCGGATGGCGCGCAGCAGGTAGTGGCCGACGATGGGGTAGTGCTCGGGCAGCACCTGCAGGGCGACGTGCTTGGCCACGATCTGCCCAACCAGGGGACCCAGCGCTTCCAGTCGGTCGATGTTCTTGGCGTACATCAGCACCGCATTGGCCAGCGCACGCGGTTGGTCGCCGCTGAGCTGGTGGACGGGGTTGAACAGCGGACGCGCCGCATCGCTCTCGGTCAGCATCAGCCCGTAGAAATGCTTGGTCAGCGCTTCGCCGCCGGTCTCCAGCAGGGGGATGGTCGCCTTGATGAGGTCACGTTGGGTGGAGCTGAGCATGGTGAGAGGTTCCTGCTGCGGGGGTGACCACATGTTCCCCTTCACCTGCAGCGTTCTCGATGATTTAAGTCAAGAGCAGCCCGATTGATGGGTTGAAACCAGGTGGCGCAAGCGCTGTCAGCGTGACGGGGCAGTCGGAATGCCTGCATGCCTTTCATGGGCAGCCATGGAACGAGCCGACCTGAACCGCCCGATCAGCGCCGGAGCCCAAAAGAATGACGTAGTGCCGAGCCATGCTCGGCAGGGGCTTTACCGATAAGGCCCAGCCGAGCATGGCTCGGCTCTACAACAGCGCGGGTTGTAGGAGCGGCGTAAGCCGCGGAGCGAGCATTGCATCGACCCGGAAAAGCTACCCCTCCCCAACCCTCCCCTTCGCTACGCGAAAGGGAGGGCGCAACGTAGTGCCGAGCCATGCTCGGCAGGGGCTTTCCCGGTAAGGCTCCAGCCGAGCATGGCTCGGCTCTACAACAGCGGGGCGCTGCGGTTGCACCAATCCCCGCGAAAGCTCAGTCCGCTTCAGGGCGGTTCAATGCCGAGGTCATCGCTGCTGCATCCTCGCGGTTGAGGAACAGGTACTCCAGTTCGGCATTGCCGAACTTGTCTTCCAGTTCCTGCTTGCGCACCGGATGGTTGCCGAAGCGGAAATGGGTGCTGCCGTCATCGACATTCTCGATGGCATACACGCCGAAGGACGGCGGATTTGTCAGGGTGCCTTCCAGCTTCACGGATGCCGGGTCGATGGCGCGCTGGATGAGGTCTTCTAGATCGATCATGGCGTAGCAATAGGACTTATGGGGGTGTTTGGGGGAAGTGGAATCGCTGGCGCGGCCCACGTCAATGCGTTTGATGCTTCCAGTTGCGTCGCTTGCCATCGGATAACCACTCGATGGCCAAGGCAATACGCTGCTGGCGGGTACTGTCACGTTTGGCCTCGCCTATCCATTCCAGATAGTCGCGCTGGTAGCCGGGTGTGAAACCGTCAAAGTGGGCCTTGGCTGCCGGTACAGTTGCCAAGGCCTCGGCAAACGCCGGCGGCATCGGCAGGGCGGGGCGCGGGGCGGCTTTGGGCCGGCTTGCACCGGTATCGATCCGCTGCATGGCGGCGCTCAGCTGGTTGCTGAACTCGCGTTTGCCGGGCAGGTCGCGCAACGACTGCAGGCGGCCGTACTGGCCCATGGCCGAGTCGTCGCCCTTGCCAGCCTCGCGTTGCCAGAAACCCAGCGTGGCGTGCGCCTTGAATGCGGCCATGCCGCACACTAGTTTGCCCTTGTAGAGGAAGGCTGGCATGCCCCACTTGATCGCCTCGGTGGCCGTGCCGCAGCCGCTGTGCACACGCTGGCGGATCTCGCGCAGGATGGGCTGGGCGAAAGCGGCGGCATTGGCAATGTAGGCGTCGACGCGGGGATCGGCTGTGGACATGACTGGCCTCGGATGGGCGCAGCCTGCCGTCACTGGCGCACTAAAACAAGCCCATCGTGGCGATGGACTTGAATGCCAGCTGATTTGGCACGGTCAGGCGCGGCGGGCGTGCCTTGCCAGACCGCTGCACAGCGCGATGAAGGCGGTGAAGGCGGCCATCGACAGGAACTGCAGGCGGGTTTCCGGGGTGAGCAGCAGCAGCGCGAAGATCAACGCCAGGATCGCCAGCGCCAGCACCGTCAGGAACGGGAAACCGGCCATCCGGAACGGCAGCGGCGTGCCCAGGCGGTCGGCGCGGCGGCGCAGGATCAGCTGCGAGACCAGGGTGATGGTCCAGACCAGCAGGCAGGTGGAGCCGACCACGTTCAGCAATACCGGCAGCACCTTGTCCGGGTAGATCAGCTCCAGCACGGTGGCGGCAAAACCGAACAGCACGCTGGCCAGCACCGCCACCACCGGTACCTGGCGGGTATTGGTGACGCCCAGCCAGCGCGGCGCCTCGCCACGTTCGGCCAGCGAATAGATCATCCGCGAGGCGCCGTACAGGTTGGCATTGAGCGCCGACAGCAGGGCGATGACCGCGATCAGGGTGATGGCGGTGGCCGCACCGGGGATGTTGGCCACCTGCAGCACCGCGGCAAACGGCGACTTGAGGGTGGGGCTGTTCCACGGCACCACCGCGATGATCACGCCGATCGAACCGATGTAGAACACCAGGATGCGCCAGGCCACGGTGCGGATGGCGCGGGCCAGGCTGCGTTCCGGGTCCTGGGTTTCGGCCGCGGCCACGGCCACGATCTCGGTGCCGCCGAAGGCGAAGATCACCACCAGCAGCGCCGCGCCGATGCCGGCCAGGCCCTTGGGCATGAAGCCGTCATGGCCGGTGATGTTGGCCAGGCCCGGCGAGGGCACATTCGGCAGCAGGCCCAGCAGCAGGGCGATGCCGATCAGGATGAAGGCGATGATGGCGCCGACCTTGAGGATGGCGAACCAGAACTCGAATTCGCCGTAATTGCGCACGCCCATCATGTTGATGACGGTGAACACCACCATGAACGCCAGTGAGGTCAGCGGCACCGAGAGCTGCGGCCATACCGTGGCCAGCAACCCGGCTGCACCGACCGACTCGGCGGCAATCACCACCACCAGCTGGGCCCACCACAGCCAGCCCACGGTGGCGCCGGCAGTGGCGCCCAGGGCATCGGCGGCATATACCGAGAACGCGCCGCTGGCCGGCCGTGCGGCGGCCATCTCGCCCATGGCGTGCATCATGATGATGACCAGGGTGCCCGCCACCAGGTAGGAGATCAGCACCGCCGGACCGGCCGCCTGGATGCCCACCCCCGAGCCCAGGAACAGGCCTGCGCCGATCGCACTGCCCAGCCCCATCATGATCAGCTGGCGTGGCTTGAGTGCACGTTCCAGCTTCTGTGGAGGAGTGCTGGCCGGGGCGGAAGAAGTGCTGGGCATCGGCAGGAGTTTCGGTGTTGAGAAGGGCGACACGATACCGCGTCCGTCCGCTGTCGTGTCCGCCCCGGTGCCTGCGGCGGCCGACAAATCGCTACGATGATGACCTCGGCGCCGTTGTGCGCCTGCAGCAAGTGGTGGTTGCATGCGCGGTCTGGATTTCAGCTCTTGGCAGGGCCTGCTGTCGACCTTGTTCGGCCTGGCGATCATCACACTCATCGGTGTAGGCATTCGCCTGTTGGTGATGCAGGTGGTGCAGCAGAAGCGTGAGGCGGCCAATCGGCAGATCAACGAAAGGCTGAAGACCCTGATCGCCGCCTACAAGACCCTGGGCGGCTCGTTCACCGGCGATCTCAGTGTCGATCCCAGCCATCTGCGCGATCTGCGCCGTCGTGCGGCCGAACTGGCGCAGGGCGATGCGGTGACCACTGCCGAAGGCACGGTGCTGTTGCCAGTGGTGGACCCGGGGGAGGCCGGGGACCGCGCCCGGCGCATCCGCGATGCGGTGGAAGCGGCGCTGTCGGACGTGATCCTGCTGGGCACCGAGGAACAGGTGCGGCTGGCCGCGCGCGCTGCCACCGACATGGTGGAAGGCCGGCCGATCCATACCGCCGAGCTGGTGGTGTCGTTGCGCGATTTCATCCGCAGCGTGCTGGACCTGGAGGTGATCCCGGCCGCGCTTGCCATTCCACGGCAAGGACCGTTGCGCCCGGCCGGCAGCGGTGGCGGCAACAAGGGTGGCGGCAAAGCGGGAGACAAGGAAGGCGGTGCTGGCGGCAAGGGCGGTGCTGGCGCCGGCGGTGGCATGGGCGGGATGGGGGCCGGCATGGGCATGGGCGCCGGGTTGGGTTACGGGGCAGGGCGCAGCGGGGACGATGACCCCGAGCGCGGGCCCTGAGCATCCACCGTGGCCGCTACAGCAGGCCGGGGATCAGCATCCGGGTGCGTGCCGCATAGTCGACATAGGCCGGGCCGAAATGCGCAGCCAGGAAGCGTTCTTCCTGGCGCAGCTTGGCCCAGAACGAGGCCAGCACGATCAGCACGGCGATCACGCCGCGCCAGTCGCCGACCATCAGTGCGTTGCCGCTGAACATCAGCAGCAGGCCGCTGTAGATGGGGTGGCGCACGCGTGCATAGGGGCCGCTGGTGATCAGCTCATGGGCCTGTTTGATCTGCACATTGCCGCTCCAGTTGCGGCCCAGCCGCCAGCGCGCCCAGATCGCCAGGACCACACCGCAGATGCACAGCAACAGACCGATCGTGTAGACCGGCAGCGAATGCGGCACAAACTGTTCACGCAGCCAGCCATGCCCGAACCATGGCCCCGGGCCGAGCAGCAGCACCGCCACCAGCAACGGCAGCCAGTACACCAGCAGCTGCTTCCAGCGTGATTCGGTGCGCGTCACCGGTTTGGCCTGCAAGGCGCTCACGCCCCAGTAGGCCAGCAGTACCAGCCAGCACAGTTTCAAGCCCAGATCGAAGGCCAATGGCATTGCTGCACCGTGCGTTGTGTGGGGCGAGCGGCAACCTTATACCGCTGCCGCGCCGCGCTTGTCAGCGGCGGATGAACGCCGCGCGCTGCCTGCCCACAGCGCTGCACTCAGGCAATGCGTTCAACCCGGCACTGCCGGCATAGCGGGTAGCTTTCCAGCAGCGGCAGGATCGCCGCATGCATGCGCTCGAAACTGTCGCCATACATGTACAGCGCGGTTTCGGTGGGGCCCTGCCAGTGGCTGTTGACCATGCCCAGGCCTTCCAGGCGGCGCTCGCATTCGTCATGCACGTGGTTTGAATCGCATACCTCGTAGATTTCCTCCGGCAGCGCGGTGCCGTTGAGGTAGAGGCCCAGGCCCTCATGCCGACCCAGCGCGATGCGCTTGCCGTCGGCGCCGGCGATCATGTACGAGCCCTTCGGTGCCAGCATCGCTTCGAACAGGCGCCCGACCATGGCCACCCTGTCGGGGCTGAGGTCATCCACACGCACTTCGATGTCGCAGGCGGCCACTTCGCCGTTGTCGGCGAGCAGGGTGCCGCCGCCCACCACTTCAGCACCCAGGTCATGCGCATTGCAGGCATCGCTGAATGCGTCTTCCAGTTCGGCACGGTGCATCGGTTGCAGGCGCGCGTTGAGCGTGACGATGACTACGCCCGCGGTTTTCTTCTTGAACATTCCCAGCATTGCTGACTCCGGCGACAAGGAACGGGCGTTCCCAGCCGTAGCCGGTCAACATTCCCCCTGCGCGCAGTATCGGCAGCCGGGTGTGCAGGCCAGGTGCAGATTCTGTGAGAGCCATCACGATTGCACCGGGTCGGCTGTTCAGCGTCGGCCCGCAAGCGCCGCCCTTACAAGCGGCACAACGGGCATCGGGCAGACCGGCCCGATGCCCGCGTTCCTTGCGACGCTGCTTACTTCCAGCGGGACTTGCCGCGGATGTAGCGGGCGGCGTCTTCCAGCGAGGTGGGCAGGTACTCCGACCACAGGTTCGGCGGATAGGCGTTCTGGTAGGTGTCGTAGACGTCGCGGAACAGATCCATGTGCACCACCGGCTGGCGCTTGCGTGCACGCAGCTCGGCGATCGGGACGCGGCCGAGCACCAGGGTTTCTTCCTTGCTCTGTGCCTCGGCGATGGCCTTGCCGCTGGGGTCGTACAGGGCGGTGCCGCCTGAACCCGGGTCATCGAAGTAGGGGCCATTGTCCGGCGAGATCGAGTTGTTGACGATGGACGAGTAGACGCCGTTGTACATCGCGCAGGCGGCGACATCCATCTCCGAGAAGCCACCCGATGCAGTGCGCAGGAACACCTCGGCACCCTTGAACGCCATCGCCCGGAACAGCTCCGGCTCGCGCTGGGTGGAGCTGGTGCAGATGTTGCCGAGCGGGGTGCGGGTGACCGGGACGACCGCGTCGCGGCCGTACATTTCCACGTAGCGGTCGAGTACGTCGTAAGTGGTGGTGGTGAACAGCTCGAAATCCGGGAAGGCGCCCTTGAGGTTGCGCGGCTTCCAGTGCTTGTCCACGATCTCGCCCTTGTCGTTCATGATCGTGGTGATCGACAGCACGTGGCCCGGCCAATCCGGATCGGTGGCGTAGGCGCCAAACACGATCCAGGTACCGTACTGGCGTGCCTTCTTGGCGATGGCCTCGGTTTCCTCGCCGGGAATGTTGATGGCGAACTTGAGGATTTCCTCGCGCGTCCATTTGCGCCAGCCGGTCAGCGGGAATTCGTGGAACTGCAGCAGGTCGGGCTTGGCGTGGTAATGCGCCTTGTCGATCAGGTCCAGCATGTGCGCCAGGTTGGCCTTGGTGGCCGACTTCCATTCGCGGGCATCGAAGCTGTGCACGCGCGACTGCACCAGGCCCAGGGTCCAGGCCGGCTTGGCCAGTTCCACGGTGTCATAGGTGCCATCGGTGCGTTCATTGAGCGCGTCCGGGCCTTTGCCCATTGCCGCCTGCGCCGGTGCCGAGGCACCCAGCAGGGACGGGCCAACCGCGCCCAATGCGGCCAGGCCGGCGGCACTGCCCAGGAAATGTCTGCGGGTGTTGCTCATTGCGTACCTCGGTGGTTGATAGCCTGGATCATGTTGGTTGCGGTTGCGGTTGCGGTTGCGGTTGCGGTTGCGGTTGCGGTTGCGGTTGCGGTTGCTTGTGCTTTTGGCTTTTGGCTTTTGCAATTGTTTCTGCTTCTGCAGCTTCCCTTCTCCCGCTTGCGGGAGAAGGTGCCCCGAAGGGGTGGATGAGGGGAGCTTTAGAGCTTTAAAGCTTTAAAGCTTTAAGAGCTTCCCCTCACCCCAACCCCTCTCCCGCATGCGGTAGAGGGGCTCAAGCAGCATCTGCAGTGTTCAAACAAACTCGGGGCGCCATCGCGCCCCGAGTAATCATTCCTTTCACCTGATCAGATCGGGTCGCCGTTGAAGCTCTCGCCCTTGATCTTCTGCCAGTCGCGGCTGACGAACTTCTCGTCGATCAGGGTGCGCTGTACCAGCACGCCGTTCTTGTACCAATGCCAGATGCGGTTGCGCATCTGCCCGCAATCGGAGAGCTGGATCATTTCGTACAGCTCCAAACCTTCCTCGCCCTTGCGCTTCCAGTACAGCATCACGGTACGGTGATGGTCGTCCAACGGCACTTCGGCGGCCCAGCCGTAGATCAGCTCGTTGTCGAAGATCACCCGGCCAAATTCATAGCGGGTCGGGAAGTCGCGCACTTCCACCTTGCCGTCGGCCCAGCTGTAATGGTTGGTCTGGTGGTAGGGGACGTTCTCATCGCTGGGGAAGCGGCAGATCAGGCGCGACTTGTGCTCGTCGATCTTGTCGCCGTTGGCATCGTAATAACGGTATACGCCGTCCCAGACGCCTTCGTGGCGGGCCAGCAGTGGCAGGTGCAGTTGCATGTTCGGCATTGCGGTTTCCCTTGTGGTCGTGTTGATGTCATCAGTTGAGGCCGGGCCTCATTCGTTGCGAAGTGCATCCATCACTTCTTCCATCGGCACGTCCATAGCACCGCCTTCCAAGGCCTCGGTTTCCTGCTGCACGATGCGCAGTACCCGGGCGATGTATTCCTTCATCCACAGCGTGCGCTGGGCCTCGGCCTCACGGTCCGGTCGGAACTGGTCCAGTTCCTCGCGGCTGAGCAGGCCTTTGTTTTCGATCAAACGTTCCAGCGCATCCAGCCGCTGGTGGGTCACCGCGTTCTCCATGGCGATGGCCATGGCGATGGACAGCACGCGCTCCACGTCCGGGTCCTTGAAGAAGTACGGACGCTTGCCACGGGCGCGGCTGCCGGCCAGGGCGATCGGGTCGATGCTCATGCTTTCCAGGCTCCAAACATGGTCCACAGCGCAGCACGGCCGTGGTCTTCGCCGCTTTCGCTGGCGACCGGGAAGATGTCCCGATCGACCACGCCGCGGACCTTGGTTTCGAAATAGCGATCGGCCTCGAAGCCGGCCGCAGCCATCATCTGGCGCAGGTCGTACTCATGCATCACGCTCCAGAACGGCTCGTTGTTGTTGTACGCATCCCAGTCGCGGATGAATTGCTCGTAGGGGTCCATGCCGTGGTACTGCGGCTGTTCCAGATGCGCGGTGAGGCCGCCGGCGGCCAGCAGGCGATGGATCTCGCGCAGCTTGCGTGGCATCGCCGTGGCCGAGCTCTCATGCCAGAACATCGAGGTGGTGATCAGGTCGAACGAACCATCTGCATAATCCAGCGCCTCGCCATTGGCCTGGCGGAAACGGATGTTGTTCACCCCAAGCGCGCGGGCACGCGCATGCGCATAGCGAAGCATCGGTGCGGCCACGTCGATGGCGATGACTTCGGCGTCCGGAAAGGCCTGCGCCAGCGGCACGATGTTGTGGCCAACGGTGCAGCCGATATCGAGGATGCGGCGCGGCTTGAACTGCGGGTGTTGTTCCTGCAGCCACTGCGCCAGCGCCTGGCCGCCGCCATCGTTGTAGCGGCCGAGCATGCCGCCGGTGGTGGCGAAGATGCCGCAGTCGTAGTTGGCCGCTGCCGATACGTCATCGGCCAGCAGTTCGGTGTGGTAGCCGCCGGGCATGCAATGGATGTCGACGGCGCTGGAGTAGCGTGGCACCTTCACCGATGCATCCAGCTGCAGGCCATCGTCGCTGGCATTGAGCGCGCGTGCCTTTTCGATCAGCGCATCCACCTGTTTGAGCACCAGGCCGCGGCCGGCCTGCTGGCGCATTTCCATGCTGCTGCGGCGCAGGGCGCTCCAGGTCTGGTAGATGCCATCGGCGGCCATCGCCTTGCGCACTTCGTGGCGGGTTTCCGGGGCGCGGCCTTTTTCCTTCTCGAACGCCGGCTTCACCCGCTGCTCGTAGGCCAGCTTGACCTTGGGGCTGAGCTGGGTGGCCAGGTAGCCGTTGAGGTTGGCGAGGAAATCGAAGCGGGCGGTGTCATCCAGCGCGCTATCGGGGAACACCGCGTGGCGGCCTACGTGCTGCCAACTCGGGGGTAGGGCTTGCTGGCTCATGGCAACTCCTCGAAAGGCTTCAAGTTCTAAAGTTATATCTATATGTCATGCGGATCTGCTCAGGGTCAAGCGGCAATTGGTACCAGTGCCGCGGTTGCCGCTGCGCGGCTCACAAACGCCGCTGATGCCGGCTGCCATCAGGTCGCCCAACACCCCTGAATCCCGAATTTCTCAAATGTCCGGACAAAATGCCAGTGCCGGATTTCACATCGCCGCCAGGGGATTTCTTGTTGCAAAGCAGCATCTTGCGCAATCCCGCCAAGCCCCGCTGCTGCAGCGTTTTCACGCCCCCCAGCACTGCCACGGGATCTGCGACATAGGTTCTACAAATGATTGGACAATCATGTACTAATGATATAGCTATATGACATCTTTGATGGGTCAACAGGCTCGTCTTCTGTGGTCCGGAGCACGCCAGTCACTGGCTTTCTGGCTCCACTTCAACCGGGGGGTTAGACATGATTCGAATGTCATCTGTTTTGCTGGCTGCCGCAATTGCACTTTCGCCACAGGCAAAAGCGCTGGATCTGCAGTCCGAACAGGGCAGCGTTGAGGCAATGGTCAAGCTGCGTTGTTCACTGGACCCGAAGCAGGAAGAGATCCTGTGGTGGGCCGGCACCCTGTTCTCGCAGGAGCCGGGGCAGAAGCCGGCACCGCTGCTGGGCTTCGAGGGCTACAACATCTGCCGTGCCGAGAAGCAGGCCGATGGCGTGTGGCGCCTGTATACCCGCGAGCTGACGTTCTACCGCGACCTGAAGACCGGCAAGATCATCGACAGCTGGGACAACCCGTTCTCCGGCGAACGCAACGAAGTGGTGCAGGTTGCCAACGACCCGGTCAACACCGTGCTCAATGCACCGGGCCGGCCGCTGCACCTGCCGTGGGTGGAAGCAGGCGACCAGGTGATGTTGACGCTCAACATTCCGTTGGCCTATCCCAACCCGCTGCAGCCCAGCGAATTTCCCGCTGAGTCTTCCGGCCCGACCTACATGGGCTCGGAGCACTTCATGTTTTTCGCGCCTCGCGCGGACCTCGAAAACCCGGCGCTGAAGAGCGTGCCGGTCACCTACGGCTGGACCCGTGTCGGGCCGTGGCTCCCCTGGATGAAGCTGGGCACACGCCCGGGCAATCTGCTGTACGTCGCGCAGGGCAACAAGCGCGCCTCGGTCAGTGAACTGCCTGCCGATATCCAGGAACTCGTCCGTACCCGCTACCCGGAGTACGCACGCGCACCTGCAACCTGGGTGCAACCCAACGTCACCAGCTGGAGCTACTACAAGCAGCTCAAGCAGGGTGCGGCGGCGAAACAGCAGGACTGAAGTACGGAAACACTGGACGGAACCCTCCCCCAAGACGGCGCATCCATCCTCCCAATCCATTCCGATCAAACTTTCCAGTCGGGAAATAAATGAAAATCATCAAGCCAGACCTGCTGTGCTCCTCGATCGCCTTTGCACTGATGTTGTGCGCAGGCAACGCCGCGGCCCAGGCCGCCGACGAATCGGCTGCACCGCCGGCCGCCAACAGCGATGCCGTACAGAGCCTTGACCAGATCACCGTAACCGCACGCGGTGTGTCCGAACCGCTGCAGCAGATGCCGCTGCCGATCACCGCCATGTCCGCGCAGACCATCGAGAAGAAGGGCCTGGTCGACGTGCGTGACATCGCCAACCTGTCGCCGAGTTTCTCGTTCAAGTCCGGCTACGGCCGCGGCTTCGACCGCCCGGTTATCCGCGGCATGTCCAACATCCAGGGCGAGTCCAACGCCTCGTTCTTCATCGACGGCATCTATGTCGAAGGTGATATCTCCAGCTACGGCCTGGAGAACATCCAGCGCGTGGAAGTGATCCGTGGCCCGCAGTCGGCGGCGTTCGGTCGCCGCACCTTCTCCGGTGCGGTCAACTTCATCACCAAGCGCCCGGGCAGCGCGCCGGGCGGCAAGGTCACCCTGGGTGCCGGCAACTACGGCCAGGAAAAGATGGGCCTGTTCTATTCCGGCGCGAATGACGATGGTTCGTTCGGTTACGACCTGAGCCTGAACAAGCGCGGCAACGATGGCGTGTTCTACAACAACGCCTCGGGCAAGAAAGACCTCAACGGCACCGAAACCATCAGCGGCATGGCTGCCATCGCCTGGTCGCCGACCGATGCGCTGGATATCACCGCACGCGTGATGCAGCAGAAGAGCCGCGACCAGCACTTTGCCGCCGCGCGCCTGGGTAGCGAAAACCTCAACTGCTACCTGCCTGAGCCCACCGGCGACCTGTATTTCGGTCTGTATCCGATCCTCGAGTCGCGCCGTCGCGGTTACTACTGTGGTGAGCTGAAGGCGCCGTCGGAATATGCGCTCAATACCCAGGAATTCGAAACTGCTGGTTACTTCTCCGGGCGCAAGACCGACCTGCTGCGCACCAGCGTGGTCGTCGACTACCTGTTCGCCAACGGCTGGAACTTGACCTCGACCTCGGCGTACAACAAGAGCGAAACCTATTCGGCCAGCGACCAGGATTACAGCACCATCCGTGGCTACGGCGGCGCATTCGAGAGTTTCAGCAATACCGGCGTCAAGAACTGGTCGCAGGACATCCGCCTGACCACCGACCAGAGCTTGGCCGTGTCGGGCATGCTCGGCGCGTATTACTACAAGCAGCAGGCACAGCCGGGCTGGGGTGGCGACCTGACCGGCTACACCATCGGCGGCAACAAGGTGGTGACCACCATCCCCGCCAATCCCGATGACCAGACCGTCAACAAGGCGCTCTACGGCCTGATCAACTGGCACATCAACGACCAGTGGACCACCTCGCTGGAAGGCCGCTATGCGCGCGATGAGATCAGCAAGGGTGGCACCGACGTCCGTGTACTGGGTGCCGGCACCTATCGCCAGCCGTATGCATTGGCCAAGACCTTCAGCAGCTTCACCCCGCGCTGGACCTTGAGCTACCAGGCGCAGGAAAACGTCAATCTGTACGGCCTGGTGTCCAAGGGCAATAAGCCGGGCGGCTTCAATACCGACGTCTATCGCGCCGACTTCCTTGAAACCGAGCGTGACGCGCTGATCGCGCGTGGCTTGAACACGTACAAGGAAGAAGAGGCTTGGAACTACGAACTGGGCATGAAGAGTGATTGGCTGGACGGCACCCTGCGTGTCAACGCCAACATCTACCAGATCGACTGGACCAACCAGCAGCTGACCGAAACCGGCCCGGTGATCCGCAAGAACGGCTCGTTGTTCTCGACCAGCTACACCACCAATGTCGGTGAGTCGCGCATCCGTGGCTTCGAGCTGGAAAGCCAATGGGCGTTCGCCCAAGGCTGGCTGGCCAGCCTGGCGTATTCGTACACCGATGCCGAGATCCTGAAGTTCATCAGCCAGGACCAGGCCGATCTGTTCTCCAGCAGCAACGCACCGACGCTGGCTGATCCGGCCGCCGATGCTGCCGGCGCCACGCTGCCGCGTGTGCCCAAGCACAAGGCGACGCTGGGCCTGATGTATGACGGTGCACTGTCCAATGGTTGGGAATACACCGCCAACATGGACGTGAACTACGAGGGCAAGCGTTACATCCAGGTCGACAACCTGGCCTATATCGGCGCTTCCACCCGTACCAACTTCCGCTTCAGCATCCGCCCGACCGAGCAGCTGCAGGTTTCGGCCTATGTCAACAACGCGTTCAACGACCGCACCCTGGAAGACGCACAGCGCACGATCAATCCGGACGCTTATGTGGCCGTGCCGGCAGTGCCGCCATTGACCGGCCTGGCCGTGACCAACCTGCGCGACTTCGGTCTTACCCCGTCGTTGCCGCGCATGTACGGCGTGGAAGTCAGCTACAAGTTCTAAGCGCCAGCGCGGGTTGGGAGGGCGCGCTGCGTGCTCCCAACCCGCAAATCGCCCGTTTGGATTTACCGGAAATGATCAGCGTCCTTTCCACCGGTGTGGGAAGGACGGCAATGAAACAACAGCAACCCGCACCTCAGGTCCCCGCAATGCAACGACGCGATTTCATCAAGGGAGTTTCCGCCATGGCCGCACTGTCGTTGCTGCCGGGCATGCTGCACGCCAAAGTACCGAGCAGCGATGTCATCGTGGTCGGTGCCGGGCTGGCCGGCTTGGCTGCCGCGCATGCGCTGGAAGCCGGTGGTGCCCGCGTTACCGTACTGGAGGCCAATCCGCGTGTTGGCGGCCGCCTGCAGACCGTAGTGCGCAATGGCATCCGCTTTGAAATCGGCGGCGTGGAAGTGGGCACTGGCTACGAACGCGTGCATGCCCACGCCAAGCGCGTCGGTGTCGGCATCGAGCCACCGTCGGTCGCCTTGCCGACCGCTGCAGGGCTGGGCCTGGTACTGGGCGACAGGCTGGTGCCTGCGCTGCAATGGGGTGAAAGCCCCCTCAATACACTGCAGGGCCGCGAACACGGTGTGCTGCCGCCGATGCTGCTGGCCTCCGCGATCGGTGAGCTGGGCCTGCCGGCGCTGGACAGCTGGCGCGACCCCAACAATCTCTCGCTGGATATCCCGCTGGCGCAGCTGATTGCCAGCAAGGGCTGGTCGCCGCAGGCGCTGCAATGGATGGATATCGGCAATAGTTTTTCCTCGCTGCAGACCATCAGCGCGCTGGATGCCCTGCGCCGCGATGCGTTGCGGCGGTTTGGTTCGAAGGGCACCGGCTGGGTGCAAGGCGGCAGCCAGGCGCTGCCGGAGGCCATGGCCGCCTCGCTTGCGCAGCCGCCGGTACTCGATGCCCAGGTCACCCGGGTGGAGTCGGTGCGTGGCACGCTGGAAGTGCGCTGCGCCGATGGCCGCCGTTTCCGTGCCGCGCACCTGGTGCTGGCCCTGCCCAGCGGGCCGCTCAGCCGCATCGCCATCGATCCGGCACCGCCGGTGGCGCAGCAGGAAGTGTGGTCGGCACGCAGCTCCAATGCGGTGACCACCGTGCACCTGCATCCCACCCGCAAATTCTGGGAAGACGACGGCCTGCCGCTGTCGCTGTGGGGCGATGGCCCGTTGCAGCGCGTGTTTGCCGTGCCGGGCGCTGATGGCCAGATCAACCGCCTGATCGTCTGGCTCAATGGCGCCATGGCCCGGCAGGCTGACATGTTGGACCGCGAGGCCCGTTTTGCCTGGGTGATCAACGCCATGGAGCGCCTGCGGCCGGCGTCCAAGGGCGCCCTGGTCCCGTTGGAGACCCGCAGCTGGGGCAGCGATCCGCTGGCCGACGGCGCGTTCTCCGAAATCACCCCCGGCCGTTTCCTGGAAACCATGCTGTGGGCCAATACCCCGTTCGGTCGTATCCACTTTGCCGGCGAGCAGACCGAACTGCAGGTTCCGGGCATGGAAGCGGCCGTCAGCTCAGGCGAACGTGCAGCTGCAGCAATTCTTTCGGCCTGATTGAACTACCTTATCCCCTACCTTCCGGGCGCGGATGCGCCTTCCAGAGACAGTAATGAGCCTGAAGACACTGAACCCCTACGATTTGTTCGACGTGCGTTCGCTGCTGAGCGAGGAAGAACGCGCTGTACAGGATTCCGTCGCCCGTTTCACCGATGAGCGCGTGCTGCCGATCATCGGCGATTGCTTCGACCAGGGCCGCTTCCCCACCGAATTGATCGGCGAAATCGCCGACATGGGCCTGCTCGGCAGCTCGTTGCCGGAACAGTACGGCGGCGCCGGTTTGAACAGCGTCAGCTACGGCCTGATCTGCCAGGAACTGGAGCGCGGTGATTCCGGCATCCGCAGCTTCGTCTCGGTGCAGAGCTCGCTGTGCATGTATCCCATCTACGCCTACGGTTCGGAAGAGCAGCGCATGCGCTGGTTGCCGGACATGTCGCGCGGCAAGGTGATCGGCTGCTTCGGCCTGACCGAAGCCCACGGCGGCTCCGACCCGGCCAGCATGAAGACCCGTGCCGTGAAGGACGGCGGTGACTGGGTGATCAATGGTTCCAAGATGTGGATCACCAATGGCTCGGTGGCCGATATCGCCATCGTCTGGGCCAACACCGACGAAGGCGTGCAGGGCTTTGTCATCGAGAAGGGCACCCCGGGCTTCACCGCCCAGGAGATCAAGCACAAGATGAGCCTGCGCGCCTCGGTGACCGGCGCGCTATTCTTCGACAACGTGCGCGTGCCCGATGCCAACCGCCTGCCCAACGTGAAGGGCCTGAAGGGCCCGCTCGGCTGCCTCACCCAGGCCCGCTACGGCATCACCTGGGGCCCGCTGGGTGCGGCCATCGCCTGCCTGGACGAAGTGCTGGCCTATACCAAGGAGCGCATCCTGTTCGGCCGCCCGGTCGCCGCCACCCAGAGCGCGCAGATCAAGATGGCTGACATGGCCCGCCGCATCACCGCCGGCCAGTTGCTGGTACTGCAGCTCGGCCGCCTGAAGGACGCCGGGCAGATGCAGCCGCAGCAGGTGTCGCTGGCCAAGTGGAACAACTGCCGTCTGGCCATCGACATCGCCCGCGAATGCCGCGACCTGCTCGGCGGTGCCGGCATCACCACCGAACACGGTGCGATCCGCCATGCGCTGAACCTGGAGTCGGTGATCACGTACGAAGGCACCGAGACCGTGCACCAGCTGGTGATCGGCCGCGAGCTGACCGGCATCAACGCGTTCTGATCGATGGACGGCTTGCACACGACAATGCAGGCCGTCTGCCTGCGGCAGGTTCCCCAAGGCATGCCGCAGGCGCAGGACTTTGAACTGCGCCAGCTGCCGCTACCGCTGATTGGTGACGGCCAGCTGCGGGTGCAGGTGCAATGGTTGTCGCTGGACCCCTTCCTGCGTGCACAGCTCGGTGGCCGTTATGCGGTGCCGTGTCCGCCGTTGGGCAGCATCGTGCCGGGCTACGGCATCGGCACGGTGGTCGAAGACCGCAGTGGCCGCTTCCAGCCAGGTGACGTGGTTGCCGGCATGACCGGCTGGGCCGAGTTCGCGGCAATGGAAGCAAACGCAGCGTCGTTGATTGATGCGGCGCTGGCGCCGGTCAGCACCGCCGTCGGCGTGCTCGGTGTTCCGGGTCTTACCGCCTGGGCCGGTGTGCGCAGGATCCTGCAGCCCAAGGCTGGCCAGACCATCCTGGTATCCACCGCCGCCGGTGCCGTTGGCAGCGTGGTGGGCCAGCTGTGCAAGGCTGCCGGCTGTCGCGTGGTCGGCATTGCCGGCAGCGCGCAGAAGTGCGCCATCGTCACCGACGAATTCGGCTTCGATGCCTGCGTCAGTTACCGCGATGCGGACTTTGTCGCGTCGCTGCGCGCGGCCTGCCCGGATGGCATCGATGGCTATTTCGACAACGTCGGCGGCGCCGTACTGGAAGCGGCGCTGTCACTGCTGCGCCTGCATGCACGGGTAGTGCTGTGCGGGCTAAGCGATCAATACAACCGTGCCGAACGCCCGGCCGGCCCCAACCTGGGCCCGGTGATCGGCGCGCGCGCACGGCTTGAAGGCCTGGTGGTCTACGACCATCTGGGCGACTTCGCGCAATGCCGCAGCGAACTGGCGCAGATGATTGCCGCCGGCACGCTGCGCTACCGCGAACACATCCACGACGGGCTGGCCTCTGCGCCGGCTGGTTTCATTGGCCTGCTCAATGGCGACAACCTGGGCAAGGCGCTGGTACGGCTCTAAGGAACACGCATGACCCAGATCCAACGGCGCTTCCTGTCCGTCAACGGGCGGCAGGTGCATTACCGCATTGCCGGCAGTGGCCCTGCGCTGGTGCTGATCCACCAGTCACCGCAGAACTCGCGGATGTGGACGGCGATGATGCAGCGCTATGCCGACCGTTACACCGTGATTGCGCCGGACACGCCGGGCTTCGGTTATTCCGATGCCTTGCCCGGCAACCCGATGACGATTGCCGATTTCGGTGCCGCCACGCTGCAGTTCATCGATGCACTGGGCCTGCAGCGCTTCGCCGTATTCGGCATGCATACCGGCGGCCTGATCGCGACCTGGCTGGCCTGGGCCGAGCCGGCGCGGGTTGCTGCGCTGGTGGTCGATGGCTATGCCGCCTTCACCCCGGAAGAAAGCGCGCTGTACGGCGATGCCTATCTGCCGCCGTTCGTGCCGCAGTGGGACGGCTCGCACCTACGCTGGCTGTGGTCGCGCATGCGCGAGCAGAAGTATTACTTCCCCTGGTACGACGGCCGCGCCGAAGCGGCGATGGCGATTGCACCGCAGACCACTGACAGCAGCCGCGAAACGGTGATGGACGTGCTCGACGTGGGCGATACCTACCGCGCCGGTTATGCCGCCGCATTCCGCCACAACGATCATTTCTGGGTGCAGCAGCTGCAGATGCCGTCCTGGCTGGTGTACCGCCATGGCGATCCGCTGTTGGCGCATATGCCACGCTTGCGTGACCTGCCGGCCAACGTGACGGTGGTTGAAGAGCCCAACGGCATTCCCGCCATGCACGACAGCATGGACGGCTGGTTGGCGCAGAGCCTGGCGAACGAGCCGGTCTTTGTCGAAGCTTCCACTTCTGCGGCCGCATCGAACAACTGGCAGCGTCGCATCATCGCCACCGCTGCCGGAGACACGGCGGTGTGGGAGCGCGCAGGGCAGGGTGCATTGCGCCTGTGCCTGCACGCGCCGGGCACGCGCCCGCTGTCGCCGCAGCAGATCGATGCTGGTGACAGCGCGTGGTTGCTGCCGGACCTGCCCGGCCATGGCGCTTCCTGCGAAAGCGAGAGCCCGCTGGACGCGGCGACGCTGGTCGCCGCACTGTGCGATGCCATTCCCACAGACAAGACCTTGCCGCTGGTGATCGAGGCGCATGGCGCGGCCGCTGGCTACGTGCCCGCCTTGGTGGATGCATTGGGCACGCGCGTTGCCGAGGTGGTGCTGCACTCGCCGTGGCTGCTCACCGCCGAGGAACAGGCGCTGCTGCTGCAGAGCCTGCCGACCACGGTCATTGACCGCGCCGGCGGTTATCTCTGCGACGCCTGGCAATGGGAGCGCGAGCGCCACCTGCTGTGGCCGTGGCTGCCGCCCAGCGCTGCTGCACGCCGCCGCGTCGACGCGCCAGCACCGGCGTCGGTACACGCCAACGTGGTCGAGCTGCTGCGTCTGGGCGCGCGCCTGCAGGGCTTGCTACGCGATGTCACCACGCCCGATCTGAGCACACGCCTGCGCGCCTTGCCGGTACCGCTGCGCGTGCTCACCGATACCGAATCCGATTACCAGGGGCGCGCTGCCGCCCTGTCTGCCTGAGCTGAAGGACCCCCATGAGCAACGACACCGCAAACGCCGTCATCGACCGCCTGCAATCCGGCTGGGGCGACAGCATCGTCACCGATGCCAGCGAGCTTGAGTATTTCTCCACCGACGTCTATTCGCAGGGCAAGCCGCTGCTGGCAGTGCTGCGCCCGAACGATACGCAGCAGCTGGCCGATGCGGTCAAGCAGCTCACCGAAGCCGGGGTGGCGGTGATCGCCCGTGGTGGTGGCATGAGCTATACCGGCGGCTATACCGCCGCGCAGAGCCCGGCGGTGCTGGTCGATACCGGCGCGCTGGACAAAATCATCGAGATCAATCTGGAAGACGCCTACGTCGTGGTCGAGGCCGGTGTTACTTGGCGCGCCCTGAAAGAAGCGCTGGATGCCAAGGGCGTGCGCACGCCGTACTTCGGGCCGATGTCCGGCTCGCACGCTACCGTCGGCGGCGGCATGTCGCAGGGCGCGATCTTCCATGGCAGTGCCCGCTATGGCTGCTCGGCCGACGTGGTGCTGGGCCTGCAGGTGGTCACCGCCAATGGCGACATCCTCACCACTGGCTCGGCGGCTGCGGCCAATACCGCGCCGTTCTTCCGCTGGTACGGCCCGGACCTGACCGGCCTGTTCCTTGGCGATTGCGGCCTGCTCGGCATCAAGACCCGCATCGTGCTCAAGCTGATTCCCAGGCACGCGCATATCGACTATCTGTCCTGGCAGTTCCCCACCGCTGAAGGCCTGTTTGCCGCGCTGGGCGTGTTGGCGCGCAATGGCCTGGCCAGTGAAACAGCGGCCTTCGACCCGGCGCTGACGCGTGTGCGCATGCGCCGCGCCGGCCTGTCCAGCGACGTCAAGGCGCTGACCAATGTGATCAAGAAGGGCGGCCTGATCTCCGGCCTGAAGCTGGCGGTGAAGGGCCGCGACATCGTCGACCAGGAACAGTTCTCGCTGCACATCACCCTGGAGGGCGACAGCACCGCCGAAGTGGCCGACCGCGTCGCCCGCGCGCGCAAGCTGGTGGGCGAGTTCGGTGAAAGCGTGGAGCCATCCATCCCCAAGATGATGGCGGCCAATCCCTTCGCCGCATGGAACTCGATGCTGGGCCCGCAGGGCGAGCGCTGGGCGCCGGTGCACGCGCTGGTGCCGCATTCCAGGGCCACCAGCATGTTCAAGGCGCTGCAGGAACTGTTCGCGCGCGAGCAGGAAACCATGGACAAGCACGGCATCTTCATCGGCACGCTGCTGTCCAGCGTGGGCGCGCAGACGGTGGTGATCGAGCCCTGCATCTACTGGCCAGACAGCCACAACGCCTTCCACCAGCGCACCGTCGACGCCGATCACCGCGAGCGCATCGGCTGCCCGGGTGAGCACCTGGAAGCGCGCGCCGCAGCCGATGTCCTCAAGCGCCAGATCGCCGACACCATGCGCGCGCACGGTGCGGCCAACCTGCAGCTGGGCAAGTTCTACGACTACCGCGCCGGCCGCGACCCGGCCGGCCTGGCCCTGCTCGATGCGATCAAGGCTCAGCTCGACCCCAAGGGCCTGATGAACCCGGGCGTGCTCAGCCGCTGAGGCTGGCAAAGCACCCCCTCTCCCGCCCCCGCGTTCGCGGGGACACCCTCTCCCGCAAGGGGAGAGGGGCTGGGATTCTGCGGGTTGAGGCAGCACTCGAAGCCGCAGCCGTGCCGCTTGAGCCCCTCTCCCCTCGCGGGAGAGGGGTTGGGGAGAGGGGGCAGGCGAAGCCTGCTGCACCCCCGGCAACAACCCCAACCCAACGGCCAGGCCCAACGCCTGGCCGTTCGCGTAGATGCCAGTACAACTGACCAGCCTGAACCCTTTTCTGCTTCCATGGCTGGCCGGTTTCCGTACCATCGGCAACAATATGCCCGCCTGATCCCACCCGGACGGCCCACGTTCGATGCAGATCGGACCGCCACCCGCATCCACCGAGACATCGTGAAAACACCCCAACAACTGCAGGTACTGATAGACGACGGCGTCATCGACGAGGTTCTGCGACCGCTGAAAAGCGGCAAGGAAGCGGCGGTTTACGTCGTCCGCAGCGGCGGTGAAGTCCGCTGTGCCAAGGTCTACAAGGACATGGCACAGCGCAGCTTCCAGCAGCGCGTGCAGTACCAGGAAGGCCGCAAGGTGCGCGGCAGCCGTGAGGCCCGCGCCATTGGCAAGGCCAGCAACTACGGCCGCAAACAGCAGGAAGCGGCCTGGAAGAACACCGAGGTGGATGCGCTGTACCAGCTGCGCGACGCCGGCGTGCGTGTCCCTGAGCCGTTCGGTTATTTCCATGGCGTGCTGGTGATGGAGCTGGTGACCGACGCCGAAGGCTTCAGCGCTGCTCGCCTGGGCGAGGTAGAACTGAGCGCCGAGCAGGCGCGGGAGTTCCATACCGTGCTGGTGCAGCAGGTCAAGCTGATGCTGTGCTGCGGCCTGATCCACGGCGATCTGTCGCCGTACAACGTACTGGTTGGGCCGGATGGCCCGGTGGTGATCGATTTCCCGCAGGTGGTCAGTGCCGGTGGCAACAATGCCGCGCGCACCATGCTGCTGCGTGACGTCAACAATCTCACCGCCAACCTCGGCCGCAGCGCGCCCGAGCTGCTGGATACCTGGTACGGCGAAGAGATGTGGGAGTTGTTCGAAGCCGGTGACCTGCTGCCCGATACCGTATTGACCGGCCTGTTCACCCCGGACGAACGCGCCGTGGACCTGGACAGCGTCCGCCACGCCATCAACGACGCCCGCGAAGAAGCCCTGATCCGCCAGCAAGGCCGCGAAGCCGCCGCCGAAGAAGACTACTGAGCGTAGTGCCGAGCCATGCTCGGCAGGGGCTTTCCCAGCCATCCATCAGCTTTGTGGGAGCGCCGTAAGCCGCGAGGCCGATAATTCCTGGACCACCAGAATGTCGGCGACCTGTTCGAGCTTGAGCTTCGCGGCTTACGCCGCTCCTACAAGATCGGGTCCTGTAGTGCCGAGCCATGCTCGGCACTACGGAACGGCGCTGGCCTCACTCATCGCCAAGCGATGATTCCTCACGCGGATCGGCCAGCAGGAAGGAATCATCACCCGCAGCGGAAGTAACCCGCGCGGTGCCGCCGTTGCGCAGTTCCCAGTGCCAACTGTCATAGCGGGTGGTGAGCGTGCCGCGCACATAGCAGGGCCCGTGCAGGAAAAAATCATGTTCCTGGCGCGGGGTGATCAACACGGCATGGCGGAAGAACACACGCAGCTGCTGCGCATCAGGTTTGAATCCATCGCACAGAAGCGCATCGCGCTCGTTGTCGACGCCACTGCCGGTAACCACGATGTTGGACAAAGCGCCCAGCGGGCCGGGGCGGGTTGCGCATGCGCCCAGTAGCAGCACCCCAAGCAACAAAGGGCTGCGGCCGACGAAGCGCGAAGTGCCCGCCGTCAGGGTGAAAGCCCGGGAGATTCCATTCGTCACGGTGATGCACTCCCCTCGGTCTGCAACTGGTAGTGCCCCGGCGCACCCAGCGCCACATTGAACACACGCGGCTCCAGCGAATACGCATGAACCAGATTGAGCTGCAACGCTGCGTCGCTCAGCACGACAGTGCCGCTTCGGTTGGGACACGACCAGAAGCTGTCCGATGCTTCAGCCAATGGCAGCCTTGCAACCGTCGTGAAGGGTTGCCCGGAGGCCGGTGCGCTCAGCCATTCGATCCAGACGCGGCAGGACACGTGCTCGAAGCCCACGTTCTCCAACCGCACCCGGTAAACACCATGCTGTTGCCCTGACTGCCAATGGCCGGCGGTGACGATGGCCAATGTGGCCGCCTCGTCCGGGGTATCGGCCGCAGCAGCCGGCGCAACGGCAAGCAGCAAGCACAGCAGCATGGAATGACTATTCATGTCAGAGATCGTCCTTGGGAATCGAGTGCGTGCGTCACGCAGGCGTGTACCCGCCCGCTGGTCGATGATAGCGAATCACGAACTCGAATCCGGCTGCCAGCAAGTAGTGGCATGGATGAAGCCATGGCAGCGGTAGTTCGGCCCTTCGCAGGATATCTGCGCGGTAACCCGTGTTGCGTCCTTTGCGAAGGTGTAGCAGGCCACGGAGACCTCTCCCTGCACACTCACCACCGGCGCAGCGGATGGCCCGTAGCGAAGCGACAGCGCGCTGTCGAGTTGCTCACAGCAGGGCCAGAAATCCAGCTCCGAGCTGAAAACCAGCTGTTCCAGGATGTTGTTCGGGTCTTCGTTGCAGGCCTGTACCAGCTCGGTTTCGATGTCGAAATCCTGGCCCAGCGTGAAGCCGTTGAGGAGAGGCATATGGACCTGGCAACCGCAGTTCAAGAAGAAGGCTGGCTGAGTGTAATTGGCGTAGCCCAACTGCAAAAGCGGGCCAGACCGCCGCATGTAGTGCCGAGCCATGCTCGGCAAGGGGCATTCCAAGCAATCCACCAGCCTTGTGTATGAGCGGCGTAAGCCGCGAAGCCTGAGAGCTGGAACGTCGTACGCTACAACCGACTGATCATCTTCAATCGCACCTGCGCCGCAGCGACATCATGTCGCTCCGCCGCCATCGCGCAGATATGATCCAACAGCGCCTGTGGCTGCAGCAGCAATGGATCGCCTTCATCCAGACGCAGTGCCAGATGCCCCCACCAGAACGGGTGGCCATCCAGATAGACCTCATAGCCAACGATGTAGCGATGCGCATTCATCTCAGGTGCCTACATGCACGCGGTCGCCGACATCGCTGCAGCACAGGTGTTCAAGTGCCAGTTCCATGGCCAGTACATAGCTTTGCGCACAGTAGCCCTGGGCGATGCCAAGACGATGGCCAAGGCGCTCCGGCAGGCAGGACTGCGGCGCGCCGCTGGTATCCTCGTGAACTTCCACGTAGGCGTTGCGCAGGCGAGGCAGCAGTCGCTGCAGGCGGGCGCTGTGCACACAGGCGGCGGGGGCCAGCAGGATCACGTCGTCCGGGTTGTGGTCGGCCGCGCACAGCGAGTCCAGCAGTTCCTGTTCGGAGCGGCAGTTGCGCTGCGCCACGCTGATACCGACGTCGAGTGCGCGATGCACCAATGCATTCATGACCTTGCTTGGCAGAGGTGGAGCAGCTTGCAGCTGCGCATCAGAAGCCTCGGGCCCACGTACGATGAAGATCGCCATGGCTCAGGCACCTTGTCCGTTGCTGAGCAGACGGGTGGTAATCGCAAGCGACAAGCGCCGCGCTTCGTCGGTGCCGGTACTGCAGACCACCACCGCGGTGGCCGCATGATGGGGATGCAGATGGGTTTCCAGGGTATCGGCATCATTGCTGGCGATTTCGATATACGGCGCCGGTAGGGCGTCCAAGGCGTTGCACACAGTACGGCCATGCAATGCCCATTGCGTATCGTCGGTGGCGCTGTTTTCAATCAGCACCCAGGTCGGTGCCGGGTATCGTGCGTTGTGCAGACACTGGGCCAGTGCCGGCAGTGAGCCGCAGTGCAGGCATTGCAGCGGCTGCCCGGCGAGTTGTGCAGGCAGTAGGGACGCATCCGGCATTGCTGGGTTGCGGGTATGCCGGATCAGTAAAACGCTCATGTAGCACCACGTTCAAGCGCCATGCGGCGCGGTGGTGCCACGGTGCGCCGCTGCGGCATCAAATCGCCATGATGGGTGGGCGCGGCAGCGTAAAGTCTGCGTAGCAAAGTCTGTGGCCTGGGTTTGGCTGCCGCAGGGAACTTCGCTGAGCCCGGAAGGTCAGTTGGCTAACCCCGGAGTTGCTGATCAGCCATGAACCAGACCGCGCCCGTTGCATCACCCCATCCCGTCGTGCAGTGGATTCGCCGCGAAGCCCTGCCGCTGGCGGTGATGTTGCTGCTGCTGTTTGCAGCCCGTGACAGCCTGGCCAATCACTACCAGGTGCCCAGCGGCTCGATGCAACCCACCTTGCAGCCGGGTGACCGGGTGGTAGTGGACATGCGTGCCTACGGCCTGCGTGTTCCATTCACCGATGTGCAGCTGCTGGCCGGGCAGGCGCCGCAGCGCGGCGATGTGGCGGTGTTTGATTCGCCCGCCGACGGCACGCGGCTGATCAAGCGTGTGGTTGCGGTGGGCGGCGAC
Organism: Stenotrophomonas terrae; assembly: GCF_001431465.1. GTDB lineage: Bacteria > Pseudomonadota > Gammaproteobacteria > Xanthomonadales > Xanthomonadaceae > Stenotrophomonas > Stenotrophomonas terrae. The sequence continues at coordinate 53,582 of NZ_LDJJ01000010.1, forward strand.
CGCGTGCAGCTGCACGATGGCTATCTGTCCATCAACGGCAAGCCGCTGCGGCAGGAGGTTGCGCACGAGCTGTTCGGCAACAAGCAGGTGCAGTTGGACCTGGACGATGGCGGCGGCCCGGATATCAATGGCATCCGCATTCCCGCCGGCAAGTTGCTGGTGGTAGGCGATCACCGCGGCGACAGTTTCGACGGCCGTTTCTTCGGCTTTGTGGATGCCGATACGGTCTACGGTAAGGCGGTGGCGGTGTACTGGCGGCGCGGTGACGGGCCGGAGTGGCTGCGGCTGTAAACCAACACATCGATGCAAAGAGCCGGCGCGGAAACGTGCCGGTTTTTTTGTTGTGTTGTGGGAGCGGCGTCAGCCGCGAAGCGGGTAATGCCCGCGAACTGCATTGATGCATTGGCAAACAGAGGAGGGCTGTAGTGATGCCGGCTTCGCGGCTTACGCCGCTCCCACAAAGCTGCGCCACATTGGTATTACCAATATCCTTCACTAACCCTATGGTCTAATAGGATCTTCGCGGAAACGGCGATTCAATCGCGTCTCGTTGGTCGGCCTCCATGAATATTGGTAATACCAATACCCGGGGCCGCCTCATCCACCTGCGGGTGGGCCGCCTTCCGCCTTTGACGAGATCCTGCATGCAGCCCTGGGAACAACTGTACGACCCCGCTGGCAACCTCTGGCTGTCCAGCCTGATCGCGCTGTTGCCGATCGCTTTCTTCTTCGTCGCCCTTGCCGTGCTGCGCATGAAGGGCTGGTTGGCCGGCACCATTACCGTCGCCATCGCCTTGGCGGTTGCGCTGCTCTTCTACCGGATGCCGGTGGCGCAGGCCCTGGGCGCAGCCGGGTTCGGCTTCCTGTACGGGCTGTGGCCGATTGCCTGGATCATCATCGGTGCGGTGTTCCTGTACAAGATCGCAGTCAAGACCGGTCAATTCGCCATCATCCGCGCCTCGATCCTGTCGGTGACCGAAGACCAGCGGCTGCAGATGCTGATGGTGGGCTTTGCCTTCGGTGCCTTCCTGGAGGGCGCGGCAGGTTTCGGTGCGCCGGTGGCGATCACTGCTGCGCTGCTGGTCGGGTTGGGTTTCAAGCCGTTGTATGCGGCCGGCCTGTGCCTGATCGTCAACACCGCGCCGGTGGCGTTTGGCGCGATGGGCATCCCGATCATCGTCGCCGGCCAGGTCACCGGCCTGGATGCCTTCGAGATCGGGCAGATGGCCGGGCGTCAGTTGCCGTTCCTGACCATCATCGTGCTGTTCTGGATCATGGCCATCATGGATGGCTGGCGCGGCATCAAGGAAACCTGGCCGGCGGTGCTGATTGCCGGTGGCTCGTTCGCCATCGCGCAATACCTGACTTCCAACTTCATCGGCCCGGAGCTGCCGGACATCACCGCGTCCTTGGCGTCGCTGGTGTGCCTGACGCTGTTCCTGCGCCGTTGGCAGCCCAAGCGCATCTTCCGCTTTGAAACCGAGGCCAGCAGCGAGGCCGCCGCACAGGCGCAGGAAGCACCGCGCTATAGCGCCGCGCAGATCGCCAAGGCGTGGTCGCCGTTCCTGATCCTCACCGCGATGGTGACGCTGTGGAGCATCAAACCGTTCAAGGCCTTGTTTGCCCTCGGTGGCCCGCTCGAACACTGGGTAGTGAAACTGCCGGTGCCGGGCCTGGACCAGCTGGTGCAGAAGATGCCGCCAATCGTGAACGCGCCTACCGCCTACGAGGCGGTGTACAAGTTCGATGCGTTCTCGGCCACCGGCACCGCGATCATGCTGGCGGCGGTAATCGCCATCATCTACCTGCGCATGCCGGTGCGTGCGGCAGTACGTACCTTCGGTGAAACCGTCAACGAACTGAAGATGCCGATCTACTCCATCGGCATGGTGCTGGCATTCGCCTTCATCGCCAACTACTCCGGGCTGTCGGCGACGCTGGCACTGGCGCTTGCCCATACCGGCAAGGCCTTCACCTTCTTCTCGCCGTTCCTGGGCTGGCTGGGGGTGTTCCTGACCGGTTCGGATACCTCGTCCAACGCCTTGTTCTCGGCGTTGCAGGCAACCACCGCGCAGCAGATTGGTGTGTCCGAAGTGCTGCTGGTCGCCGCCAATACCACCGGTGGCGTCACCGGCAAGATGATCTCGCCGCAATCCATCGCCATTGCCTGCGCGGCCGTGGGCCTGGCCGGCAAGGAATCGGACCTGTTCCGCTTCACCGTCAAGCACAGCCTGATCTTCACCGTGATGGTTGGCCTGATCACCACCGCGCAGGCCTATTGGCTGACCTGGATGATTCCCTGAGCCATGGCCGCGCGCATCCGCCAACGCCGCGCAGCTTCGGGCCACAATGTCGGCATGAGTACGCAACGCATTTCCGACAAGGTGGCCGCGCAGTTGCGCGTGCTGGTGGACGAACAACAACTGCAGCCCGGTGACCGGCTGCCTTCCGAGCGCGCCCTGGCGGTACAGCTTGGGGTCTCGCGTACCGCGCTGCGTGAGGCGATTGCCCAGCTCGGCAGCCAGGGCCTGCTGGTGGCGCGGGTGGGCGGCGGCACCTATGTGGCCGAGCCGGCCGCGCGCGCCCGGCTTGCCCTGGATGAGCCGCTGGCGCCGTATCTGCCGCTGTTCCAGGGCGATCCGGAGTACCGCTTCGACGTGCTGGAGATCCGCCACGCGCTGGAAGGCGCTACCGCCTGGCATGCCGCGTTGCGGGCAACCGACGAGGACCGTGCGCGCATAGCGCAGGCCTTCCAGACCATGATGGATGCGCACGGCAAGGATGATCCGGCCGGTGAGGCGCGTGCCGATGCCGCCTTCCATCTGTCCATCGCCGAGGCCTCGCACAATCTGGTGCTGCTGCAGGTGATGCGGGGTTTGTTCGAGCTGCTGCAGACCAACATCTCGCAGAGCCGCGAGAAGCTTTACACCGCCTCGGCCACGTTTTCCCCCTTGTCCGACCAGCACCGCGAAATGATGGATGCGGTATTGGCCGGCGACCCTGAGCGTGCGCGTGCCGCCGCGCATACCCATCTTGAGTTCGTGCACACCACGCTGCGCACGCTCGATGAAGACGAAGCCCGGCGTGCCCGTGCTTCGCGGCTTCCTTCCCCCCACGGTTGACCCATGATCATCTCCGCCTCCACCGATTACCGTGCGGCCGCGCAGCGTCGTCTGCCGCCGTTCCTGTTCCACTACATCGATGGCGGCGCGTATGCCGAACACACGCTCAAACATAATGTTTCCGACCTGTCCGACATCGCGCTGCGCCAGCGCATCCTGCGCAACATGTCCGATCTCAGTCTGGAAACCGAGTTGTTCGGCGAAAAGCTGGCCATGCCGGTGGCACTGGCACCGGTCGGCCTGACCGGCATGTATGCGCGCCGCGGCGAAGTGCAGGCCGCGCGTGCGGCTGACAGCCGCGGCATTCCGTTCACGCTGTCGACCGTTTCGGTGTGCCCGATCGAGGAAGTAGCACCGGCGATCAAGCGGCCGATGTGGTTCCAGCTGTATGTATTGCGCGACCGTGGCTTCATGCGCAACGCGCTGGAGCGCGCGCAGGCAGCCGGCGTCACCACCCTGGTGTTCACCGTCGACATGCCGGTGCCGGGCGCGCGCTATCGCGATGCGCATTCGGGCATGAGCGGTCCGAATGCCGGCATGCGCCGTATTGGTCAGGCCATGACCCATCCGCGCTGGGCCTGGGATGTGGGCTTGCGTGGGCGCCCGCACGACCTGGGCAATATCTCCGCCTATCGCGGCAGCCCAACCGGCTTGGAGGACTACATCGGTTGGCTGGGCAGCAACTTCGATCCGTCGATTTCGTGGAAGGACCTTGAGTGGATCCGCGAATTCTGGAAGGGCCCGATGGTGATCAAGGGCATCCTCGATCCAGATGACGCCCGCGATGCAGTGCGCTTTGGTGCCGATGGCATCGTGGTGTCCAACCATGGTGGTCGCCAGCTCGATGGCGTGCTGTCCACCGCGCGCGCCTTGCCGGCCATTGCCGACGCGGTGCAGGGCGATCTGAAAATCCTGGCCGACTCCGGCATCCGCAATGGCCTGGACGTGGTGCGTATGCTGGCGCTGGGCGCCGACAGCGTGCTGCTGGGCCGCGCCTTTGTCTATGCGCTTGCCGCCCAGGGCGAGGCCGGTGTTGCCAATCTGCTCGACCTGATCGCCAAGGAAATGCGCGTGGCGATGACACTGACCGGCGCACGCCGCATTGCCGATATCAGCCGGGACTCGCTGGTCAATCTGGCATGAGTACGAATGAAACGCTGTTGACGCAGTTGCGCGCCGCCGTTGGCGATGCGCAGGTACTGACCGGCGACAAGGCGACGCGACGTTTCCGCAAGGGCTATCGCTTCGGTGATGGCGCGGTGCTGGCGGTGGTGCGGCCGGGCAGCCTGCTGCAGATGTGGCAGGCATTGCAGGCTGCCGTGCAGGGCGGGGCGGCGATCATCCTGCAGGCAGCCAATACCGGCCTGACCGGCGGCTCCACGCCGGACGGTGACGACTACGGCCGGCCGATTGTATTGATCAGCACCTTGCGGCTGAGCGGCGTGCAGCTGCTTGATGAAGGGAGGCAGGTGTTGTGCCTGCCTGGCGCAACCCTGGATCGGCTGGAGCAGACCCTGGCGCCGTTGGGGCGGGAGCCGCATTCGGTGATTGGCTCCTCCTGCATTGGCGCCTCGGTGCTAGGAGGCGTGTGCAACAACTCCGGCGGCTCGCTGGTGCGGCGCGGCCCGGCCTATACCGAGATGGCGCTGTATGCGCAGGTCGACGCGCACGGTGAGCTGCAGCTGGTCAATCATCTCGGCATCGCCCTGGGCGATACGCCGGAGGAAATCCTGCAGCGCCTGCAGGCAGGCGACTACACGGCCGCCGATGTGCAGGTTGATGGGCAACGTGCGGGCTCCGATCCGCGCTACGCCGAACAGGTGCGGCAGGTGGATGCGGCAACGCCGGCGCGCTTCAACGCCGATCCCAGCCGCCACTATGAAGCGGCTGGTTCGGCCGGCAAGCTGGCGGTGTTCGCGGTGCGTCTGGATACCTTTGCCAAGGAAGCGGCCGAGGTTTTCTATATCGGCAGCAACCGCACCGACAGCCTCACCGCCATTCGCCGGCAGCTGCTGACCGGCTTCGAGCGGCTGCCGATTTCCGGCGAATACATTCACCGGGTTGCCTATGACATAGGCGAGCGCTACGGCAAGGATACCTTCCTGCTGATCGACAAGCTGGGCACCGCGCGGGTGCCGGCGGCGTTTGCGCTCAAGAGCAGGGTCGATGGCTGGTTCGAACGGCTGGGCCTGCGTGCGGTCACCGACCATGCACTGCAGCTGCTGACCGGCTTGTTGCCTGCGCATCTGCCCAAGCGCATGGGTGAGTTCCGCCAGCGTTATGAGCATCATCTGCTGGTGAAGGTATCGGCGCAGGATGCCGCGGCAACCGAAAGCTGGTTGCGTGGCTTCTTCGCCGAGCACGAGGGCGGCTATTTCCATTGCACACCGGACGAAGGCCGCAAGGCCTTCCTGCACCGCTTTGCGGTTGCCGGTGCGGCGGTGCGTTACCGCGAAGTACACCGCGCACAGTTGCAGGACATCGTCGCCCTGGATATCGCGCTGCGGCGCGATGACCGTGATTGGTTCGAGCAGCTGCCCACCGAACTGGATGCGCGGTTGTTGCACAAGCTCTATTACGGCCACTTCCTGTGCCATGTTTTTCACCAGGACTACATCGCCCGCAAGGGCGAAGACCCGATGGCGATCGAGCATGCCATGTGGGAGCTGCTGGATGCGCGTGGCGCCGAATACCCGGCCGAGCACAATGTTGGCCATCTGTACCCGGCCAAGCCGGCGCTGGCGCAGTTCTACCAGCAGTTGGACCCCAGTAATACCTTCAATCCCGGCATTGGCCAGACCAGCAAGCAGCCGGGTTGGAAGGGTTGTGATTGCTGAGGCGCAAAGCGCCTGCTGAGGCTTTTGATCAGGCTGAGGCTTTTGTTCTTGCTCTTGCCTTGCTCAAGCTTTTGCTCAGGTTTTTGCTCGGGCTTTTGCTCAGGCTTTTGCTAAAGCCCCTCTCCCGCTTGCGGGAGAGGGGCTGGGGTGAGGGGAAGCTTCTAGCTAAAAGAGCCAAAAGCCAAAGCAAGAAACCAAAAGCCAAAGCTCCCCTCGTCCGCCCTTCGGGTACCTCGCTCCGCACCCCGGCCCCGCGCAGTGCGCGTGGCGTACGAACAGCCACGAGCTTTCAGCTCGTAAACGACTGTTCTTAACCCCGCAGGCGGGAGAAGGGATGCTTCTCGCCCCGCTGCTTGACTGCGGCGGCTGTGCAGTTCCATGCAGGTTCTTCCGGCAGCGCTCTCCTTACCCGCCGAATCGATACATTCAAAGTATCAATCAGTACACAGCAGGTTATGGATCGACTCGTTCCGCAGGTTCAAGCTTTCCCGCATCTCCACTCAAGCGGCCCGCCAACGCAGGCCCAGATGCAATGCAACGCGAACCGAACAACACACCGGCCTGCAATGAATCCCTTGCGCCGGTCATGCCGCCAAGCGCGATAAGCGAACAAGCCCACATCCGCCAAGGCAGCCCCGAATTCCGGCGTGCCGTGCTGGCGCTGTTCATGGCCGGCTTCGCTACGTTCGGTGTGTTGTATTGCGTGCAGCCTTTGCTGCCGGGCTTCAGCAGCCACTTCGGTATCAGTGCCGGCAACAGCGCGCTGGCGCTATCGGTCAGCACGGGCGTGTTGGCGGTTGCGATGCTGGTCGCGGGCATGGTTTCCGACCGGGTGGGGCGGCGCCCGGTGATGGTGGTTTCGCTGTTGAGTTCGGCGTTGCTGACGCTGGCCATCGCCCTGGTCGATGACTGGAGCACGCTGCTGGTGCTGCGCACCTTGCTGGGCCTGAGCCTGAGTGGCGTGCCGGCGGTGGCGATGACCTGGCTGGTCGAGGAGATGGACAGCCGTTCGCTGGGCCTGGCCATGGGTTTGTATATCGGCGGCAATGCGGTCGGCGGCATGAGTGGGCGTTTGATTGCCGGGGTGGTGGCCGATCATTGGGGCTGGCGTGCGGGCATTGCCGCGGTCGGCGTGATCGCGTTGTTGGCGACGCTTGCACTGTGGACCCAGCTGCCCGCCTCGCGTCACTTCCGTGCACAGCGTGCCGAGCCTATGCAGATGCCGGCGCGCTTTGCCGGCGTGTTTGCCGATGCAGCGCTGCCCTGGCTGTTTGCCTGCGGCTTCCTGCTGTTGGGCGTGTTCGTGACGCTCTACAACTATCTTGGCTATCACCTGTTGGCGCCGCCGTATGGGCTGAGCCAGACCGTGGTGGGATTGATTTTCAGCGTCTACCTGGTGGGCAGTGTCAGCTCGGCGTGGATGGGGCAGTTGGCCGGGCGGGTGGGGCGCGGGCCGGTATTGGCGCTGTCATTCGGCTTGGTGCTGGCGGGCATCGTCTTGCTGACGATGCCGTGGTTGCCGGCGATGGCGGCGGGTATCGCGCTGGCAACGTTTGGATTCTTCGGCGGCCATTCGGTGGCCAGCAGTTGGGTGGGTGTACGTGCTGGCGCGCTGCGTGCGGAAGCCTCGGCCTTGTATCTGTTTTCGTATTACCTGGGTTCCAGCGTGCTCGGCGCCGCAGGCGGGGTGTTCTATACGCATTGGGGCTGGGCGGGAGTTTGTGTTTTCTGCCTGCTGCTGACGTTGGGTGGGTTGGCTGCGGCTTGGCGTTTGTGGCATCTGCTGGAAGGGGGTGCGCGTTCGGAGCTGCTGGAGGCGAAGGGCTGAGCACCTGGCTGTTGTCGTTAGTCCTTGCTGTTGCCCTGGCCCTCAACCGCCCACTTCCCGCTTCAACAACGCAATGAACTGCCGCAACAGCGGCGTCACCGCCTCGCGTCGCCAGGCAAGTTGAATCTCCGATGCAGCGCCGCGGTCGGCCAGGGCGACAAAACATGCGCCATCAACCTGGATATGGCTGCACGAGGAAGGCAGCACGCAGACACCCAGGCCGGCTGCGACCAGGCTGATCAGGGTCGAGGACTCGCCGGCCTCCTGCACGATGCGCGGGTTGAAGCCGGCGTTGCGGCAGAGGCTGATCACATGGTCATGGATGCCCGCGCCCGAGTCGCGCGAGAAGCCGACGAAGGGATCCAGCGCGAACGGCTTCAAGGACAGGCGCGCCGTTGCCGGGTCCTTGCCGCGCAGTGCCGGGTGACTGGCATGTACCACCAGGGCCAGCGGGTCATCGAACAGGTGCTGGGCAACCAGTTCGTCCGGCAGTACCCGTTTGCGGATGATGCCAACGTCCAGCTCATCGGCCAGCAGGGCGTCGATCTGGCGCAGGCTGTTCATTTCGCGCAGCTGCATCTGCACCTGCGGGTGTTGTTGGCGGTAGGCGTAGATCGCGCGCGGAATCTGCGGTGACAGCGGGGTGGCGCGGGTCAGGCCAATGCGCAGTTCGCCGCTCTCGCCGCGTTGTGCGCGTTGCACCGTGTCGACGGCCTTGTCCATGCGCTGCAGGATGTCGCGGGCCTGCTCCAGCAGTACCTCACCGGCGGGGGTGAGCTGCACGCGGCGGTGGCTGCGCACGAATAGCTGCGCGCCGAGCAGGCTTTCCAGTTGCCGGATCTGCTGGCTGAGTGGCGGCTGCGACATGCCCAGGCGCTCGGCGGCGCGGCCGAAGTGCAGGGTATCGGCGACGGCCAGGAAGTAGCGCAGGTGGCGGAGTTCCAGAGACATGACGGCAGTCTAGGCGGCTGCGGTGGTGTCGACCAACTGCGGTGCTGCCCGTTGCCGATGCAAAGTCTAGCGCTCCGAATGCCCGGTATCGTCATACTGCCGTGGTGCGAACAGGTCCGGCTGGATCAGCTCGACAAACGCCCGCGCCTGCGGCGACAGCACCTTGCCTCGCCGCACCACCACGCCGTAGCTGCGCGCCGGAAAGTAATCACTCATCGCCCGCGTGGCCAGCTTGTCGCGGTCACTGTCGTTCAAGCACAGCGCGGTGACGATGCTGATGCCCATGCCCATCGCAACGTATTGCTTGATCACCTCCCAGCCGCCCACTTCCAGCGCCACGGTGTAGGGCACGCGGTGCTGCTGGAATACCAGGTCGACCAGCCGCCAGGTGATCTGCCGGCGCGGCGGCAGGATCAGCGGCCACGGCGATAGATCCTCCAACGTCAGGTTCTTCTTCTTGGCCAGCGGGTGGTCGGGTGGGGTGATCAGCACCTGGTCGAAGCGGTAGACCGGCGCGTAGCTGAGGTCGGCCGGCACATCCATCATCGAGCCGATGGCCAGGTCGGCGGCGTCGCTGCGCAGCAGGTCGGTGCCGTCGGCGCTGATAGCGTTGTGCAGGGTCAGGCGCACATCAGGATGCAGCTTGCGGAAGTTTTCGACGATCTTGGGCAGGAGATACAGGATGGTCGACGAATTTGCGGCGATATTGAGCTCGCCTGCGTCCAGCCCGCTGACTTTCTCGCGGAACCGCGGCAGCAGCCCGTCCAGGCTTTCCACCAGTGGCTGGGCCATGTCGTACAGCAACTGGCCTTCGCGGCTGGGCACCAGGCGGCGCCCGCTGCGCTCGAAAAGCACCACGCCCAGCTCCCGTTCCAGCGCCTGCAGCTGCAGGCTCACTGCCGGTTGGCTGACAAAAAGCGCCTCCGACGCACGCGAAACCGAGCCCAGACGCACCGTCTGCAGGAACGCCCGCAGCGGCTTGAGCCGGTCAGACTTGTAGGAAAAACGTGGGGTTACGGGCGGTTTGCTGGGCATGATGTGGCAAGTATTAGCACAACTTATAGATAACATTGCAAAAACTGTTTTGTTAAATAAGATCCCGCGGCCGCACGTTGGAGTCCCCGACACCCGCAGGAACTTCCGATGTCCGCCGTCGCCCACGCTGTCGCTACGCCGCAGTCCGCCCCCCGCCCGACCCCGGGCATCACCCTGACCACCCAGCTTGCCGGCCAGTCCGCGCTGCTGCCGGCCGGCGTGCTGGGCCTGCTTGTATCGCTGCACCGTGCGGTCGAGCCGGGTCGCCAGGCCCGTTTGGCCGCCCGCCGCGAGCGGCAGGCCTTCTTCGACCAGGGCGGCCTGCCGGACTTCCGCACCGATACCCGCGCCATCCGTGAAGAGGACTGGAGCGTGGCGCCGATTCCGGCCGCGCTGCAGGATCGCCGCGTCGAGATCACCGGCCCCACCGACCCGAAGATGGTCATCAACGCGCTGAACTCCGGCGCCAAGGTGTTCATGGCCGACTTCGAGGATTCGACCTCGCCGACCTGGCGCAACGTGCTGGCCGGCCAGCAGACGATGAAGGCGGCGGTGCGCGGTGACCTGGACTTCACCGCGCCGGCCACCGCCAAGGGCCCGGGCAAGCACTACACGCTGCGCCCGGCTGACGAGCAGGCCGTGCTGATCGTGCGCCCGCGTGGCTGGCATCTGGACGAGAAGCACGTGCTGATCGATGGCCAGCCGATTGCCGGTGGCCTGTTCGACGCGGCGCTGTTCGCCTTCCACAACGCGCAGACCCTGATGGACAAGGACCGCGGCCCGTACTTCTACCTGCCCAAGCTGCAGTCGATGGAAGAGGCGGCGCTGTGGGAGACTGCGCTGTCGCATATCGAGGGCATGCTCGGCCTGCCGCATGGGCAGATCAAGGTCACCGTGCTGATCGAGACGCTGCCGGCGGTGTTCGAGATGGACGAGATCCTGCATGCGCTGCGCGAGCGCATCGTCGGCCTGAACTGCGGCCGCTGGGACTATATCTTTTCCTACCTGAAGACCTTCCGCCGGCACGCCGACAAGGTGTTGCCCGAGCGCGGCCAGGTGACCATGACCCAGCCGTTCCTGAAGGCGTACTCGGAGCTGCTGATCAAGACCTGCCACCGCCGCGGTGCGCATGCGATGGGCGGCATGGCTGCGCAGATCCCGATCAACAACGACGCCGCCGCCAATGAGCAGGCGATGGCGCGGGTTCGCGCCGACAAGCTGCGCGAAGTCACTGCCGGGCATGACGGCACCTGGGTGGCGCACCCGGCGCTGATCCCGGTGGCGCGGGCGATCTTCGACGAGCATATGCCCGGTGCCAACCAGCACAACGTGCTGCGCCGTGATGTGCAGGTCAGCCGTGGTGACCTGATCGCGCCGTGCAGCGGCACCGTCACCCGCGCAGGCTTCGAGAACAACGTTGAAGTCTGCGTGCGCTACCTGGCCGCCTGGCTGGACGGTAACGGCTGCGTGCCCATCCACAACCTGATGGAAGACGCCGCCACCGCCGAGATCAGCCGTAGCCAGATCTGGCAGTGGCTGCACGCCGGCAACCAGCACCTGGACGACGGCACCGCGATCGATTTCGCCCTGTTGGCAGCCACCCTGCGCGCGCTGCCGACGCGGCTGGGCGATACCTCCGCGCTGCCAGGTGGCGGCCGCATCACCCAGGCCATTGGCCTGCTCGACCAACTCAGCCGCGCTGATGAGCTGGCCGAGTTCCTGACCTTGCCGGCCTACCGGCAGATCGATTGACCCTCCCCTTGGCACCGACTATTTCTTTCGAGGACGACACGATGAGCACCTACCAGCAACAGATCGACGCCCTGCAGCAGGACTGGGACAGCAACCCGCGTTGGAAGGGTTTGGAGCGCACCTACAGCGCCGCCGACGTGGTGCGCCTGCGCGGCAGCGTGCAGCCGGAACATACCCTGGCCAAGCGCGGCGCCGAGCGCCTGTGGGAGCTGGTCAATGGCAGCTCGAAGAAGGGCTACGTCAACGCCTTCGGTGCGATCAGCGCCGGCCAGGCCATGCAGCAGGCCAAGGCCGGGCTGGAAGCGGTGTACCTGTCCGGCTGGCAGGTGGCGGCCGATGGCAACACCTCCGAAACCATGTACCCGGACCAGTCGCTGTATGCCTACGACTCGGTGCCGACCATGGTCCGCCGCATCAACAACACCTTCCAGCGCGCCGATGAAATCCAGTGGAAGAACATCATCGACGGCAAGGTCAAGGCCGAGGACGCGATCGATTTCTTCCTGCCGATCGTTGCCGATGGCGAGGCTGGCTTCGGCGGCGTGTTGAACGCCTATGAGCTGATGAAGAACATGATCGTGGCCGGCGCCGCCGCGGTGCACTTCGAGGACCAGCTGGCGGCGGTGAAGAAATGCGGCCATATGGGTGGCAAGGTGCTGGTGCCGACCCAGGAGGCGATCCAGAAGCTGTCGGCCGCGCGCCTGGCTGCCGACGTGCTGGGTGTGCCGACCATCGTGCTGGCCCGTACCGACGCCGAAGCCGCCAACCTGCTGACCAGCGACTTCGACCCGAACGACACCCCGTTCATCACCGGCCAGCGCACCGCCGAAGGCTTCTACAAGGTCAAGAACGGCTTGGAGCAGGCGATCAGCCGCGGCGTGGCCTATGCCCCGCATGCCGACCTGGTGTGGTGTGAAACCGGCACCCCGGACCTGGGCTTCGCCCGCGAATTCGCCCAGGCCGTGCATGCCGCCAGCCCCGGCAAGCTGCTGTCCTACAACTGCTCGCCCTCGTTCAACTGGAAGAAGAACCTGGACGACAAGACCATCGCCAGGTTCCAGGACGAGCTGGCCGCCTTGGGCTACAAGTACCAGTTCATCACCCTGGCGGGCATCCACATCAACTGGTTCAACACCTTCAAGTTCGCCCACGACTACGCCCGCGGCGAGGGCATGCGCCACTACGTGGAGCAGGTGCAGGAACCGGAATTCGCCGCCCGTGAAAAGGGCTATACCTTCGTCTCGCACCAGCAGGAAGTGGGCGCGGGCTACTTCGACGATGTGACCACGGTGATCCAGGGCGGCGCGTCCAGTGTGACCGCGCTGACCGGCTCCACCGAGGAGGAGCAGTTCCAGGCTGAAAAGGCTGCCTGAGGGCGCTTATAAGGTCGTTTCAAAGGGGCTCTTACGAGCCCCTTCTTTTTTGCGCCCGGGTCCAGCCAAAAATGCCTGTGTGGGTCACAAAACCATTAATTTTGGTGATAGGCTCGTGAGATTACTCGTCTGCCATGACGAGCAGTCCATGAGGCAGGGAATGAGCGGCATGGGAACAGGGGGTCTGGCACTGGAGTCTGAACTTCCCGCCGCTGCGTCGGCCGGGGGGGCCGTACTGCGTGCGCAATTGTCACCGGTGGAATTTGCACTGTTTGCCCAGTACGGCGTCCGCCGCACGCTGCAGGCCGACCAGGTGCTGTTCCGCCGTGGCGATCTGGGCAGCTCGATGTTCATCATTGTCAGTGGCACCGTCAGCCTGGACTTCGGCGCCGGCCTGGCGCCCAAGCCCATGGGCTGCAACGACTTCTTTGGCGAGCTCGGCCTGTTGATCGAGCGCCACCCGCGTTCCTGTGATGCGCGCGCCAACTGCGACAGCGTGCTGCTGGAAATCACCCATGCCAACTTCCACCGCCTGATCGACCAGGATCCGGCGATGGTGGTGTTCTTCCTGCGCCGGACCCTGTCGCGGGTGGTGTCCAGCGAACAACGCCTGATCGCCCAGCTCAGTCGCCGCAACCACGAGCTGGAAACCGCGCTCGGCAATCTCTACAGCGCCAACCACGAGCTGCACCACACCCGTGAGCTGGTCTATGGCGATGACCTGACCGGGCTCAGCAACCGGCGTGCGCTTACCGCCTACCTGCAGAAATCACACCGTTCCGGTCACCGCCCGCGCGGCCTGTTGCTGATCGACTGCGACGACTTCAAGGGTTTGAACGACTCTTACGGTCACCTGGCTGGCGATCATGCGCTGCAGTGCTTCGGCCGCATCTTGGCTTCGGTGACCGGCAAGGACGATATCGCCTGCCGGCTGGGTGGCGATGAGTTCTGCGTGCTGCTGATGGACGCCGATGCCGAGAGCCTGCCGCGCACTGCCGATTTCGTGCTCGAAGCGGTACGCCACCTGATCGCCTACCCGGGCGCAACGGTGGGCGCCTGCTCACTCAGCATCGGCATGGTGTTGATCAATGAAGACCATCACTGGAACGATTCGTATTCCCGTGCCGACCAGGCCCTGTACGAGGCCAAGCGCGAAGGTGGCAATCGCGCGCATTGGTGGCAGGGCTGATCCGATGACCGCGGCTTGCCCGGTGTAGTGCATGACCAACGAGACTGACGCGCTCTCATCCGATCGCCAGCTCAAGACGCTGGTGCTGACCGATCTTTGTGATTCGGTGGCACTGACGGCGCGGATTGGCGATGCGGCAGCGGCTGAACTGTTCCGGACCCTGGACGTGCGCGCACTGCAGCTGCTGCAGCGCTGGAAGGGGCAGTTGATCGACCGCTCCGATGGCATGTTCCTGCTGTTTGACGTGCCTGCGCAGGGGCTTGGTTTTGCCCTGGATTACCTGGACGCGTTGGCGGAGATAGGCAAGCAACGGGAGCTGCCGCTGCAGGCACGGGTCGGCATCCATGTCGGCGATGTGTTGTTCTGGCGCAACGATGAGGATGCGGTTGCGGCCGGCGCCAAACCGCTGGATGTGGAAGGCGTGGCCAAGCCCACTGCCGCCCGCTTGATGGCGCTGGCGCGACCCAATCAGATTCTATTGTCGGCGGTTGCCGAAGCCTTGTTGCGTCCGAGCCAGCGAGAATTGGGCGAACGCGGTGCACACCTGCAATGGAAATCGCACGGGCGCTGGTACTTCAAGGGCCTGCCGACGCTGCAGGAAGTGTTCGAAGTGGGCGTAGCCGGCAACGCACCGTTGCGCATGCCCGCGCGTTCCAACAAAGCCTGGCGACGCCTGCCATTGTGGCGGCGGCCGGTGGCGCTGGTCGCCGAGTTGCTGTTGGTGGTTGCGGTGGGGGCGATGGCGTGGATATTGGTACGCCCTGAGCCGGCGATCGCTTTTGCCGAGCGCGATTGGGTGGTGTTGGGAGACGTCAATAATCTGACCGATAACCAGCTCCTGGGTGACGGCTTGAATCGTGCGTTTCGTATCGGCCTGGAGCAATCGCGCTATGTGAACATCCTGAGCGAGCTCAAGGCGCGCGATACCTTGACCCGGATGCTGTTGCCCGAGGGGAGCGCGATTGATCGAGTGACGGCATCCGGTATTGCGGTGCGTGAGGGCGCGCGTGCAGTGCTGATACCTGTGGTGCGCGAGTCGAGTGGAAAGCTGCAGGTATCGGTGGACGTGGTTGAACCCGAGTCCGGCAGGGTTGTTTATACGGTGCATTCCAGTGGCATTGGAACGTCCACAGTGTTGCAATCGATGGACGATGTCATCGGGCAACTGCGTGGTCGTCTGGGTGAGGCACTTGCCGATGTGGAGAAGTCCTCCGCTCCGCTGCCAAAGGTAGCTACCGCCAATCTTGACGCATTGCATGCCTATGCCGCCGCGCAAGCTGCCTATGCAAGCGGCGAGGCAGAAAAATCAATTCAGTACTTTGATGTGGCGACGCGCGTCGATAGTGGCTTCGCCATGGCGCGTCTTGGCAAGATGCGCGCGCTGGTCAATCTCGGTAGATACGAAGAGGCACGCCACGAGCTTGAGTCGGCGGCGGAGTTTCGTAGCCGTTTGACGACGCGTGAGGCGCTTTACATGGATGCATGGAGCGCCGACCTGCTTTCGGGAAGTGATAGTGAGGCGTTCCAGGCATGGGCAGTGCTGGCTGAACTGTATCCGGATCATCAGGGCGCCAGCGTCAACGCCGCGGCTGCGGCACTATTGTTGGGGCGCTATACAGAAGCTGCGAAGTTCGCCTCCAGGGCTGATATTCCTCAAAGTGGACAGCGGGGTGGCGTTCTGCGGTTGTTGGGCCGGATCCGTTTGGCGCAGGACCAGGTTGATGCGGCGCTGCTGCTGCTGCGTGACCCGGATGCGCTTCCAGCTGCTGGCATGAGTCGCTATCTGGTGACCGCGATGGCGGCCAGCGGGGACAAAAATGGCGCGCACGAGGTGCTGCGCTTGCTTCCAACCGGGGATCCTGGGCTCAAGTTGGATGCGGCTGCGCTTGCTTTGGACCAGGGACGGAATGCGGATGCGTTATCCATTTCGGAAGCGGCAGCTGCGGCTTGTCCAGGATCGTCCTTCATGTGTGATTTCATGCACGTTGCCGGCTTGGTGACCAAGGCTGCAGCTGGTAGCTGTGCCTCAAGCAGGGAAGTTGGGCGGATACTTGATCGTGTCGTACAAGGACGTGGTGACGGAGATGCAGGAGATGCCTCCGGGCGGCGTTTTCTCGCTGGTGCTGCCATCTACGCGGCCCAGCGCATGGGCAGCGGTATCAATGTCACGGAGAAGCTGCCATTGCTGAAGCGTGCTGCACGAGAGTCCAATGACGCATCAGCACTTCGAATTATTGAGTTGGTCGAAATCAATCAGCTGAGGATGTCTGGTGACGCGGCAGGGGCTGTCGCGCGGCTTCAGCCCTTGGTCAACGGCGAAGAGCTATTCCAGGTGCACAGTTTGCTGGCTCAGGCATATGCCGATGCGGGGGACAAGGGTGGGCAACAGCGTGAAGCGTCCTGGATGCAAAAACATCGCGGGCGCGCCTATGCCGAGTGGATAGGATCCGCGCCCTTGCAGGCTTTGAATGTCAGGGACAGTCTGGGGACGCCGTTGGCCGGAGGATGCCTGCGGCCAACGGCAGAAAAATCAATTCTGCGGTGACTTCGGCTCTGCCGCAAACATGTAAGGCTGATAGAACAGGCCGCGTTCGGTCAGCTCGGATGCAATAAGAAGTTTGGTCGAAGAAAGCTTCTCTGCTGATGCCAGGCGGCCAGGTACTTTGCACAGTTTTCCGGCTTCAGCGGCCTCAGCGCTGACCTTGAGCAACGCGGTTGCAGGATCCTGTTCAAACTGCGAGCGGAAGTCTTCGTCGCTGATCAGTAAGTCAAGGAGCTTGATCGCGTCGAGGTGTGAAAGCGGGCTCTTTTCATTGGATGTCATGGAGCGACCTCGGTTGATGGTGATATCACAAAGAATGACGATGGCTGGCTTGCGTTAACAACGGATTGGTAGCGGCAGCATGGAGGCTAACTTTAGGTGGGGCCCGGGCGTTTGAATCCAGTCTGCTTGGTGCCCGTGTTCGAGCGTATGTCACGCGTTGCCGCTGGTCGACTCATGCGAGTTGAATGATTTGACACTCTATCCAAAGCGAAGGAAAAGTGAGCATGCATCTGGTCATGATGGGAAAGTCACCACTGAGCTTTATCGACGCGACGAAGCTGATGGATCTGTTGACGTCCGATGAGGGTTTTCGCGAGACTTTCCAACGGTGTCCATCGGAAGCCATGCTGAGGATCAGTCCAGAGGCAGCGGCCGCCACAAGCCACTGTTCAATGCCGGGAAATATCGCTTCCATTGAAGTGCTTTCCAGTACGAGAGATCGAATGATGGAGTCTCTGACGTCAAGCAGCATCTTTTCGATCGCGTTCTGTTTCGTTGATGGAGCGCCTGAGCGGAAGCTTGCAGCTGTTGCCTGAGTTCCGATGGCGGCACCATGGGCGTAGTCCGGTGTTGCTTTGTCGCAGCAACTTGCCAGAATGCCGCGTTCGCTATCCAGTTTGGAGCTGGCGAACCGAGGTGTTTCGTTGGCTGAAGTTGTTAAAGACGCAAGAAGCGAAAGAAGAGAACCAATGAAGTATCGTCGTTGTCATGCAGTCGCTGTTCTTCCGGAAGAGCAGACAGTGTTCTCATTGGAGTCGCTGATATCCGGAGGCGATGGTATCGAGTACGAGCGTCGTATTCGTATCTATGCCGCACATCTGGATGCTATATGCACGTTGGAGCTGCCAGCATGTATGTTGCTGCTTGAGAGCAGTGCCGAGGAATGGGCGCCAATGCCGGAAGATCCAGAGCGCGGTGCACTGGTAGCGCACTTGGTTGAACTCGGGTTGTTGATGTTGGATGAAGAGCCTGACGATAGCGCAGTCGAGTCCGATCGTCACATCCGCAACAACCATTGGTGGCCGCTATCAGCCATTCATTACCGGCACTCCAGGTGGGATGGAATAGATAGCGTCGGTGAGATGGAAAGCAATCAGATGCTCACCGCACAGGATCTTGTGCGTAAGCTTGGCGCACCACCGCCAGAGGCGCCGTCCAGGCAACCTGGAGCTGTCGCATTGCCGCGTCTGCCTGATGATGCTGTGTGCATGTTGCCGGCGCAGCGGGTCACCTGTAGGAACTTCGACCGTTCGCGCGCGCTATCTTTGAGTTTGCTCGCAGAAATGCTGCAGAGCGTACTGATGGCCCAGGCGGTGGTTGAGAGCGGATACGACGCGCGGTTCCTGAAAAAGAATGTTCCCTCAGGTGGAGGCTTGCATCCTTTGGAGGCTTACATCATCGCCCGTGATGTCGAAGGACTGGCGCCAGGCATCTATCACTATCATGCAGTTGCTCACGAACTCGCGCGGATTGCAGCGCAGCCGGCTGATCTGGATGGCTTCTCGCAGCGCCTGCTTGCTGGACAGCACTGGTTTGTCAACGCCCCGGTGATGGTTGTGCTGGTGTGTCGCTTCGAGCGCAACTTCTGGAAGTACCGCAGGCATGTAAAGGCCTATCGCGCTGTAACCCTGGATGCTGGGCATATATCTCAAGCCTTTTATACTGCGGCAACCGAACGCGGCTTGGGCGCGTTTGTGACAGCTGCCATCAACGAAGTTGAGATGGAACAGGCACTGGCATTGGATCCGATGGAGCAAGGGACTCTGGCTGCGTGCGGATTCGGCTGGCGCGCCCCGGTAATGAGCATGGCGGAACTGGATCCTGCTCAGCATGTCTGGAGGAGCGCGCCGGCTGCTTGATAGCGGGTGCTCGCGTTGTTGACGTAGCTCAGTCCGCCTCGAAATCCACCAGCACTGCGCCATCGGCCACCTGATCGCCGGCCTTGGCGCGGAAGCCGTGCACGGTGCCGTCGGCTGGCGCCTGCAGGGTGTGCTCCATCTTCATCGCCTCCATCACCAGCAGCGGCGTGCCGCGACTGACCGTGCTGCCCGGCTGCACAAGCAGGGTGACGACGCGGCCGGGCATCGGTGCCAGCAGGCTGCCACCGTGATCGTTGCTGCTATCGGCTTCGGCGACCGGGTCATGGATGTTGAAGCGCTGTTGCTGTTCGGTGCCGAACACATACAGCGTATTGCCTTCGCGGATCGCCTGGCCGCGCTGCAGACGCTGGCCAAGCTGCAGGGCGTAGTCGTCGTTGTCAGCCTTGCCGACAAGCTCGATCAGCGCGTCGCCGAGCCGTACCTGCCAGCCCTTGGCGGTGTCGCGGACGTGCAGTTGCTGGCGCTGCTCCAGATGTTCGAGCGTCACCGCCCGTGCCGCCGGTCCGGTAAGCCGCCAGCTGTCGGCGATTGCCCAGGGTGAAGCGTCACCACTGCGTGGCTGCTCGCTGCTGACGGCAAGCACGGCGGCCAAAGCCCAGTCTTCGTCACTCGCCGCGATGTGATGGATATCCAGCGCCTCACGCTCGCGCTCGATCAAGGCGGTATCGAGGTTGGCGCTGCGGAAAGAACCGGTCAGTACCAGCCGGCGCAGGAAGGCGGCATTGGTGGTCACGCCGACCACCTGGCATTGCGCCAAGGCCTGCTGCATGCGCTGCAGGGCGCTGTCGCGGTCCACGTCCCAGACGATCAGCTTGGCGATCATCGGATCGTAGTACGGAGTAATTGCGTCGCCCTGCTCAACACCTGCATCCACACGCACATGGGCGCTGGGCTGTGGCAGGCGCAGATGGCGCAGGGTGCCAGTGGAGGGCAGGAAGCCGCGGTCGGCGTCTTCGGCATACAGGCGCGCTTCGATCGCGTGACCGTGGATCTGCAGCTGCTGCTGGGTCTTTGGTAGCGGCTGGCCTGCGGCCACACGCAGCTGCCATTCAACCAGATCGGTGCCGGTGATCAGTTCGGTGACCGGGTGCTCAACCTGCAGGCGGGTGTTCATTTCCATGAAATAGAAATCGCCATCCGGCCCGGCAATGAACTCCACCGTACCCGCGCCGACATAGCCAACCGCACGCGCCGCATCGGTAGCGGCCTTGCCCATCGCAGCGCGGCGTTCAGAGGTCATGCCGGGCGCGGGGGCTTCTTCCAGCACCTTCTGGTGACGGCGCTGCACCGAGCAGTCGCGTTCGAACAGATAGACCACGTCACCGTGACTGTCGCCGAACACCTGGATCTCGATATGACGCGGACGCTCGACGTACTTTTCCACCAGCACATGCGCATTGCCGAACGATGCCTGCGCCTCGCGCTGACAGCTGGCCAGCGCAGCTTCGAAATCGGCGCTGGCCTCGACCTTGCGCATGCCCTTGCCACCACCACCGGCGCTGGCCTTGATCAACACCGGATAGCCAATCGCGTCGGCCTGCGCCCGCAGAAACGCCGGCTCCTGCCGCTCACCGTGGTAACCCGGCGTCAGTGGCACGTTGGCCGTCTGCATCAGCGCCTTGGCCGAACTCTTGTCGCCCATCGCATCGATGGCACTGGCCGGCGGCCCGATGAAGACGATGCCGGCCGCATCACAGGCACGCGCGAAGCCCGCGTTCTCGGAAAGAAAGCCATAACCCGGATGAATGGCCTGCGCACCGCTGCGCCGCGCAGCATCGAGAATGACCTCGGCGCGCAGATAGCTCTCGGCAGCCGGCGCTGCACCAATATGGATGGCCTCGTCAGCCAGCCGCACATGCCGCGCATTGCGATCAGCATCCGAGTACACCGCGACGGTAGCGATGCCAAGGCGACGGCAGGTGGCAATAACGCGGCAGGCGATTTCACCGCGATTGGCGATCAGGATCTTGTTGAACATTGTCTTATCCACGATGTGCCGCGCGGGCAGGGAAGGAGCCGAGGGCTTTCGCCGTTGCTGTTGCGGTTGCTCTTGCTCTTGCATTGGTTGTACGGGCCCCTTCCGCAGCGACGGAGCCGGTCGGAAATACCCGAAGGGCGACGTGCAAGGATGCACGTCGTTTTTCCCCACGACAGGGATGTCGTGTCGAAAAATCCCATCGGTGGAGTGAACCCGGCGCGCGCAGCGTGCTGGGCGCGGAGGCAGGGTGTGCTTGACCAGCTATTCGGCTGTTGAACAAGCGCTTCTTTTGGTTACTTCTTCTTTGCACAAGCAAAGAAAAGTGACTCGCTCCCCGTAGGGGAGTGAAAGCTCTTGTTCCTGGCATTGTCTTGAGAGGAGACTGCATGTGCATCACATACGGAACACACCAAACCGTGTGTCCTGCACCGGCGCATTGAGACTTGCCGCCAGCGCCAAACCAAGAATGCGGCGCGTATCAGCCGGATCAATCACCCCGTCATCCCACAACCGCGCACTCGCGTAATACGGATGCCCCTGCTGCTCGAACTGATCACGGATAGGCTGCTTGAACGCATCCTCTTCCTCGGCCGACCACGCACCACCCTTGGCCTCGATACCATCGCGCTTGACCGTGGCCAACACACTGGCCGCCTGCTCACCGCCCATCACCCCGATGCGCGCATTCGGCCACATCCAAAGGAAGTGCGGCGAATAGGCCCGCCCGCACATGCCGTAGTTGCCAGCACCGAATGAACCGCCAATCACCACCGTGTACTTGGGCACCCGCGCATTGGCCACCGCCATGACGAGCTTTGCACCGTCCTTGGCAATGCCGCCGTGCTCGTACTTGCGGCCGACCATGAAGCCGGTGATGTTCTGCAGGAACAGCAGCGGGATGTTGCGCTGGCAGCACAGCTCGATGAAGTGCGCGCCCTTGAGCGCCGACTCCGAGAACAGGATGCCGTTGTTGGCAATGATGCCGACCGGATGACCGTGCACATGGGCAAAGCCGGTGACCAGGGTGTTGCCGTAACGCGGCTTGAACTCATCGAAGCGCGAACCGTCGACGATGCGTGCGATCACCTCGCGCACGTCGTAGGGCTTGCGCGTGTCGCTGGGAATCACTCCGTACAGTTCCTGCGCATCGAACAAGGGTGCCTCGCTTGCCTGCAGCGCAACACCTGCATCCGGCTTGCGCCAGTTCAAATTGGCGATGATGGCGCGCACCCGTGCCAGCGCCTGCAGGTCGTTGTCGGCCATGTGGTCAGCCACGCCGGAGATGCGCGTATGCACATCGGCACCGCCCAGTTCTTCGGCGCTGACCACCTCGCCGGTCGCCGCCTTCACCAGCGGCGGGCCGCCGAGGAAGATGGTGCCTTGCTCCTTGACGATGACGGTTTCATCGCTCATCGCCGGCACATAGGCGCCGCCTGCGGTGCAGCTGCCCATCACGCAGGCGATCTGCGGAATGCCCTGCGCCGACAGATTGGCCTGGTTGTAGAAGATGCGGCCGAAATGATCACGGTCGGGGAAGACTTCATCCTGCAGCGGCAGGAAGGCACCACCGGAGTCGACCAGATAGATGCAGGGCAGGCGGTTCTGCTGGGCAATTTCCTGCGCGCGCAGATGCTTCTTGACCGTGACCGGATAGTAGGTGCCGCCTTTGACGGTGGCATCGTTGGCGACGATCAGGCATTCCACCCCGGACACGCGACCAATACCGGCAACCATGCCGGCACCGGGCACCGGATCGGCGTACATGCCGTGCGCGGCCAGCGGTGCAACTTCCAGGAAGGCGCTGCCCGGATCGAGCAGAGCATCGATGCGCTCGCGCACCAGCAGCTTGCCGCGCGCGGTGTGCTTGGCCCGGGCAGCATCGCTGCCGCCGCGGGCGGTGGCGTCGAGGGTTTTACGCAGATCATCGACCTGCAGCTGCATCGTGGCGCGGTTGGCTTCGAAGCTGTCACTGCCGGGTTGCAGCTGGGAGGTGAGTATGGTCATGGCGGCCAGGTCCTGGGTTTTTATCTTCCCTTCTCCCTTTGGGAGAAGGTGCCCCGGAGGGGCGGATGAGGGTAAGTGCGAAGCACTGCGAACATAAGGTTCTGCAGTGGCTTCGCCGCTAGCCCTCACCCCAACCCCTCTCCCGGAGGGAGAGGGGCTCAAGCGGATTCATGCGGTCTTCTGGAACAACTCCCGCCCGATCAGCATGCGGCGGATTTCCGAAGTGCCCGCGCCAATTTCATACAGCTTGGCATCGCGCCACAAACGGCCGGCCGGGTACTCGTTGATATAGCCATTGCCGCCAAGGATCTGGATGGCTTCGCCCGCCGCCCAGGTCGCCTTCTCGGCCGAATACAGGATGGCACCGGCGGCGTCCTGGCGGGTGGTGCGGCCCTGGTCGCAGGCCTTGGCCACCGCATATACATAGGCGCGGCAAGCATTGAGGCCCACATACATATCGGCCAGCTTGGCCTGGATCAGCTGGAAAGTGCCGATCGCTTCGCCAAATTGCTTGCGCTCGTGCACGTAGGGCAGCACCACATCCAACGCCGCCGACATCAAACCCAGCGGGCCGCCGGACAAGACCACGCGTTCGAAGTCCAGCCCGGACATCAGCACCTTGACCCCACCACCAACGCTGCCCAGCACGTTCTCGGCCGGCACTTCGCAATCCTGGAACACCAGCTCGCAGGTGTTGGACGAGCGCATGCCGAGCTTGTCCAGCTTCTGCGCGGTGGAGAAACCCTTCATGCCCTTTTCGATGATGAAGGCGGTGATGCCGCGCGAGCCGGCGTCCGGGTCGGTCTTGGCATAGACGATCAGCACGTCGGCATCGGGACCGTTGGTGATCCACATCTTGTTGCCGTTGAGCACGTAGTGATCGCCGCGCTGCTCGGCGCGCAGCTTCATCGACACCACATCCGACCCTGCGCCCGGTTCGCTCATCGCCAGCGCACCGACGTGTTCGCCGCTGCACAGCTTGGGCAGGTATTTGTGCTTCTGCGCCTCGCTGGCATTCTTGCGCAGCTGGTTGAGGCAGAGGTTGGAGTGCGCGCCATAGGACAGGCCGATGCCACCGGAGGCGCGCGAGATCTCCTCCATCGCCACCACATGTGCCAGGTAACCCATGCCGCTGCCGCCGTATTCTTCTTCCACGGTCATGCCCAGCAGGCCTTGTTCGCCGAGCAGGCGCCAGAGCTGGTTGGGGAAGTGGTTGCTGGCGTCGGCTTCGGCAGCGAGCGGGGCGATGTGCGCGGCGGCAAACTGCGCCACGCTCTCGCGCAGCATGTCGATTTCTTCGCCCAGATCAAAGGACAGGGTAGGGACGTGCATGACTGGCTCCGGTACGGCGTGGCAATAGGGGTCGCACCGGGATGGGGTGACGGGCAGGCCGTCGGCACGGGCGTTTGCCCGCAGCCTAGCGGCTCCCGGGTAAAAAGTGAATACAAATTCAAAAATTGAACATAGAATCAACAAATGGCTTACAAGCGCTCGGAATTGATGGAAAAACGGCTGGCGGGCAACCGCGAGCGGATCTTGGTGGCGGCCCGCCGGCTGGTCGCAGCCGGTGGCTACAGGAATGCGCCGATCACCGCGGTGGCAGCCGAGGCGGGGGTGTCTACCGGCCTGATTTACCGGCATTTCCCGTCCAAGGCCGAGCTGTTCGTGGAGGTGCTGACCTTCGCCGTGGAGCACGAGCTGGAGATCCTGGCCGCCATCGCCGGCGAGCCCTTGCCGGCACCGCAGCGCCTGCAGCGGGCGGTGGCCTCGTTCGTGCGCCGTGCCATGGCCGGCCCCGGGCTGGCCTATGCCTTCATCGCCGAGCCGGTGGACCCGGAAGTGGAAGCCGAACGTATCCGTTGCCGGCGTCTGTTCGGCGATGTGTTCAAGCGCATTCTCGAAGACGGCGTGCGCGCAGGCGAGCTGCCGGCGCAGGATCTGGACATCAGCGCTGCCTGCATCGTCGGTGCCTTCACCGAAGCACTGGTCGGCCCCACCGCGCCCAGCCGTGATGGCCTGCGCGATGGCGAACACTTGGTCACTGCAATCAGCGCACTGTGCCTGCGCGCTGCAGGTGCCACGCTGTCGCACTGAGTGCCTGCAGCGGCGTCGGATGGTGCGATGCCGCAGATGTGCGCATGTTGAAGGGCATTGCGGGGGCGGGCGGACGCTGGTCTATACTCGCCCAGCAGCTGCTGGTCCACCGACAACTCGCCCGGGGTGATGAGACGTGCGGAATTACGACCTTGAATTTCTGAAGCGCTTTTCCATCGTGATCGCCATCCTGGCCATCATCACGATTGGCTTGATCATCTTCGCGTCTTTCCTGCAGCACGCCATTCCCAAGGAAGTCTCGCCGACCGCGACCAAGCGCATCGAGCAGCGCATCGCGCCGATCGGTGCGGTATACGCCGGCGCTACCGGTGCCTCTGCGCAGGCCGCCGCCTCCGCTGCGGCCGCCGCTGCAGCTGCAGCCAGCGGCGCCTACGGCGGCACCCTGGACGGCAAGACCATCTTCGACAACCTGTGCACCGCCTGCCATACCAGTGGCGTCGGCAACGCCCCCACGCTGGACCACAGCCATTGGGACAAGCGTCTGGCGCAGGGCAAGGACACCCTCTACAAGCACGCCATCGAGGGCTATACCGGTCCGGACGGCGGCATCATGCCGCCCAAGGGTGGCAATGCCGGGCTCAGCGAGGAGCAGATCCACGCCGCCGTGGATTGGATGACCTCCAATCTGAAATAGAAAGCCGCCAGACTCACGCAGCTGGCAACCGACCCGATTGCTGCAGAATAGCCAGCGCCGCCCGAGCAGGGCGGCGCTTCTGTTTCCGTCTTTCCCGGAGTGCGTCCATGCGTTGTACCCGTACCCTGCTTGCCCTGGCCTTGGCTGCCGCTTGTTCCGGCGCGGCGCTGGCAGCCCCTTCCAAGCCCGTCGTGCTGCCGATCGGCAGCGTGCAGGGCGCCACCGAGCGCAGCCCCTACGCGGGCAAGACCGTCACCATCGAGGGCGCAGTGACTGCCGACATGCGCGATGGGCTGGGTGGCATCTTCGTGCAGGACGCCGGTGACGGCGATAGCAACACCTCCGACGCCGTATTCGTGCGCGTGTCCAAGGAACAGGCGCTGCAGGTAGGGCAATGGCTGCGCATCACCGGTACCGTCGAAGAGCAGGCCGCCGGCAAGAGCGAGCAGAGCCTGACCACGCTGCAGGCGCAGAACATCCAGCCGGCCACCGCGCGGCCGCTGCCGGCAGCGCTGGTGTTGAGCGAGGCGCCGGCCAACTGGGAGGCGCTGGAAGGGATGCAGGTGCGCATTCCTGGCGGGCTGACCCTGGCCGGGCAGGACCAGCTGTCGCGTTACGGCGAGCTGACCGCGGCCTTCGGTGGCCGCCTGTGGCAGCCCAGCGAAGTGGCCGCCGCCGGCAGCCCCGAGCAGGCGGCGGTGATCGCCGACAACAACCGCCGCCGGCTGCGTTTGGATGATGCCAACGGCAAGCGCGAGCCGGGCGCGGTGTCCTATCTGCCGGCGCAGGCGCTGCTGCGCAGCGGCGCCCAGCTGCGCGACGTGCAGGGCATCGTCGACCAGCGTTTTGACGGTGGCTACCGGCTGCAGCTGACCGCGCCGCTGCAGGTGGATGCAGAGCGCCCGCAGCAGGCGCCGAGCGTACCGGGCGGCCTGCGTATTGCCGCCTTCAACCTGGAGAACTATTTCAATGGTGACGGCAAGGGGGGCGGCTATCCGACCCTGCGCGGCGCCAAGACCGCCGAGCAGCAGGCCGCACAGCAGGCCAAGCTGATCACCACCATCGGCAGCCTCAATGCCGACGTCGCCGCGCTGATGGAACTGGAGAACGACGGCTACGGCCCGGGTTCGGCGATCGATCAGCTGGTGCGTGCGCTCAATGCGGCGCAGGGCAAGGACGGCGACTGGCGCTTTGTCGATGCCGGCCAAGGCCCCGGCGACAATCCGATCCGCGTCGGCATCATCTACCGCGCTTCAAAAGTAAGCCCGCTCGGCAAGCCGGCGGTGCTGGAGCGCGAACCCTTCGGTGAGCGCAGCCGCGTACCGCTGGCGCAGGCCTTCCGCATGGGCCGCAAGGGCACGCCGTTCGTGGTGGTGGCCAACCACTTCAAGTCCAAGGGCTGCTCGGAAGCAAGCGGCGCCGATGCGGATCGCAATGATGGCCAGGGCTGCTGGAATGCGACCCGGGTCGAGTCGGCCAAACTCTTGCACACCTGGTTGCAGGGCGACCCCACCGGCAGCGGCAGCCGCGACGCGGTGTTGCTGGGCGACTTCAACGCCTATGCGATGGAAGACCCGATCCGCACCTTGAATGCCGACGGTTGGCAGGATGCGTTCAAGGTGGCCGGCGTGCAGCAGCCTTACAGCTATGTCTACAACGGCCTGACCGGCCGCCTCGATCATGCCTTGTTGAGCCCTGGCATGGCCGCGCGGCTGAAGGGCGCAGCCGAGTGGCATATCAATGCCGATGAGGCCGACGAGATGGGTTACCAGGGCCGCAACGTGCCGGGTCCGTGGCGCAGCTCGGATCATGATCCGCTGTTGCTGGGATTTGAGCCTTGATGGCAGGAAGTTGAGGGTAGGAGCCAGGAACGAGTGGTGATTCTGGCGACGTGTTCGTTTTCGCTGGCTTGATGGAAGTGCCAGGAGAGGGTGAGCAGATGGGCTTTGCCCCCTCTCCCCTTGCGGGAGAGGGTTGGGGAGAGGGGTAGCTCTTCGCAGGCAACCTTACTCAAGCAAGCGGCTACGCCGCCCCCTCTCCTGCCTTCGGCATCCTCTCCCACAAGGGGATAGGAGAAGATCCGCAGCTGCAGTCCCTCAAAGTGTCCCGCGTGCAATCAAGGCAATCGCCAGCACCGCCAATGCCAGACCCACGCGGTTCCACATGCTGGTCTTCTCACCGAACACCAGCACGCCGACCAGTGCGCCCAGGCACACCACACCGATATTCATGCTGGCAAAGATCGTTGCCGGGCTATCCGGCAGCGCCTGGTGCGCGCGCACGTAGAACAGGATGTTGCCGAAGTTGAGCAGGCCGAGCAGCAGGCCGTAAACCAGATTGGCCGGGGTCAGCTGGCTGCGGCCGCTGAGATGCCGTTGCAACTGCCAGCCCAGCATCAGTACGAAGGCGATGCCGAAGCTCACCAGCAGCGCGGCAGTGGAAGGCGTCCCGGCCGCAGCCACCTGCTTCAGCAGGATGTCGATCAAGGCAAAGCCTGCCCAGACCCCAAGCAACCAGCGCCAGCCTTGTGTCGCAGCGGCCTTGCCGTCGCCGCTGCGCGCGCTCACGCCAACAATGGCCAGCAGGCCCAGCCCGAGGCCGGCCAGCTTCCAGCCATTGGCCTGTTCGCCGAACAGCAGGAAGGCGGCCGCCAGCGACAGCAGCAGGGACAGCCGCTGGGCCACGTCGCTGCGCACGATGCCGGCCTCGCGCACCGCGCCGGCCAGCACCAGGAAGATGCCGGGCAAGGCCACGGCCAGGCCAAGCAGGGCCAGCCACGGTGTATGCGCGCTCTGCAACGACTGCAGCGAAGGTTTGAGCAACAACAGCGACAGCACCGTGGCGGCCAGATAGTTCCAGGTCACCGCCTGGGGGATGTCGATGCCTTGGCGCGGCGCCAGTTTCAGCAGCACCGATACCAGAACGCTGCAGATCACACTCAGGACAAGGAAATGCATGGATTTGGACAGTTGTGAAGGGCAGGCGTGAAGCCGCCGGACGGGGCCGCTATTATGGCCGCATGCAAACTCTCCCATTCCCCCACGAATCGGCGACGCTGATGTTGGACGGCCCGGCCGGTCCTCTGGAAGTCGGTGTCGACCTGCCTGATGGCGAGGCCGCTGCCCGTCCCATCATCGCGGTCATCTGCCACCCGCTGTCCATCGAGGGCGGCAGCATGCACAACAAGGTGGTCACCATGGTCTCGCGCGCGCTGCGCGACCTGGGCATCACCACCGTGCGTTTCAACTTCCGCAGCGTCGGCGCCTCGGCCGGTACCTACGACAACGGTGAAGGCGAAGCCGACGACCTGCGCGCGGTGGTCAACTGGGTGCGCAGTGAGCGCCCGGACGCCGCGCTGTGGTTGGCCGGCTTCAGCTTCGGCGCCTATGTGTCGCTGCGTGCCGCCGCACAACTGCAGCCGCAGGCGCTGATCTCGATCGCGCCGCCGGTTGGCCGCCGCACCTGGGATTTCTCCGAAGTACAGCCGCCGGCCAACTGGTTGGTGGTGCAGGGCGATGCCGACGAGGTCGTGGATGCACACAGCGTGTACCAATGGCTGGAGTCGCTGCCCAATCCGCCGCAGCTGGTGCGCATGCCCGATACCTCGCATTTCTTCCACCGCAAGTTGATCGACCTGCGTGGCGCGATCCAGCATGAAGTGCGGCGTTGGCTGCCCGACGGCAGCAACTGAGCATGGATGCAATGACCCCCTCACAACGCTACGCCGCCGGCGTGGCCCGCGGCGACTGGCGCGATGATGTTGCCCAGCATGCGGCCCTGGCCGAACTGGACCGCATCCACCTGGCCATCGTCGACAGCGCGCAGGAAGGCTGGCTGGACCGGCTGTCGGCGTTCTGGAAGAAGCCCGAGCCGGTAAAGGGGCTGTACTTCTGGGGTGGCGTAGGCCGCGGCAAGACCTTCCTGGTCGACCTGTTCTACGACGGCCTGCCGATCGAGCAGAAGTACCGCACCCACTTCCATCGCTTCATGCGCGGCATCCATGAGCAGCTGCACCTGCATCAGGGGCAGAGCGATCCGTTGGCCAAGATTGCCCAGCAGTGGCGCGACAAGCTGCGCGTGCTGGTGCTGGATGAGTTCTTCGTCACCGACATTGGTGATGCGATGTTGTTGGGGCGGCTGCTGGAGCGCCTGTTCGCCGAGGGCGTGACCCTGGTGACCACGTCCAATACCGCGGTTGAAAACCTCTACCTCAACGGCCTGCAACGCGACAGCTTCCTGCCGGCCATTGCGCTGCTGCAGAAGCATTGCGTCGAGCTGTACGCCGAAGGCACCGAGGACTACCGCATGCGCGCGCTGACCCGCTCGCCGGTGTACCGCGCACCGCTGGATGAAGACAGCGATGCCTGGTTGGCCGGGCGCTGGAAGGAGCTGAGCGGTGCCGAGGAGGCACGTGGCGGCAATATCCAGATCGAAGGCCGCAAGATCCCGGTGCGTGGCCGCGGCAAGAGCATCGCCTGGTTCGATTTCGCCGCCCTGTGCGAAGGCCCGCGCGGTCCTGCGGACTACATCGAGATCGCGCGTGAGTTCACCA
This sequence comes from Stenotrophomonas terrae, assembly GCF_001431465.1. Classification (GTDB taxonomy): domain Bacteria; phylum Pseudomonadota; class Gammaproteobacteria; order Xanthomonadales; family Xanthomonadaceae; genus Stenotrophomonas; species Stenotrophomonas terrae. The sequence continues at coordinate 83,656 of NZ_LDJJ01000010.1, forward strand.
CGGTGCTGCTGGGTGGCATCCCGCATTTCGATCGCATGAACGAAGACGCGGCACGTCGTTTCGTCAACCTGATCGACGAGCTGTACGACCGCCAGGTCAACCTGGTCTGCACCGCGCAGGACGCACCGCCCCTGCTGTACAGCGGTACCCGCCTGGCCGGCGCCTTCGAACGCACCGCCAGCCGCCTGATCGAGATGCAGAGCGCCGAGTACCTGGGCACCGCCCACCGCCACTGAGCCGGTAGTGCCGAGCCATGCTCGGCAAGCAAGCCCCTGTAGTGCCGAGCCATGCTCGGCAAGGGGCATTCCCGATAAAGCATCCCTGTAGTGCCGAGCCATGCTCGGCAATGGGCATTACCGGGAATGCTTCTGCCGAGCATGGCTCGGCACTACCATGGGCTATCGGTAAAGCCTCTGCCGAGCATGGCTCGGCACTACGGAGTGCCTGCTTTAACCCCACTGCCCATCCACATCCGTTCCTATCCGCGTACGCCGCATCACGCGGCTCGCATGGAGCAGGAATCATGGGTAGCTCGAAGCTTGTAAACAGGCCGGCAGTTCGCAGCATGGCGCTGGCCGCCGCAGTGACGTTGTTGCTCGGCCTGCCGGTGGCAGCGGCGGTTCGCCATACCCCGTTCCCGGTCGCGGAGAGCAGCGGTGATCTCAAGGCGCCGGCCACGCAGCGCGCTCGCCAGACTCAACCCAACTTCCACGCGCCCGCTGCCACCATCTGCAGCGATACGCCGGTACTGCGCGAGGTCGCCGATCCCAGCCCGAAGCCGCAGCAGCACAACATCGCTGCGGGAGAATCCCGGCTGCGGCGTGGTGATGGCACCCATGCGGTGGCGAAGATGATCGCGCCACCTTCTCCACCGGCACCGCCCGCACCTTCGCCTGTTGCAGCCGTCGTCGAAGCGGCCGCTGACGCCAGCTACGCCGCTGCGGAAATGCCGATGGCGCCGGTTTCCGGCAGCAGTGCCGTGCGCCAGCAGCAGGTGGCGGTTACCGCCGGTGTGGTCGACGACAACGCCGACTTCGCCGCCTTCCAGCAGTTCCTGCAAGGTCACGAGGAAGCAAACAACCTGGGCCGTGATGTCAGCGTGCGCCAGCGCCTACAGGTGGTGGATGCGCAGGGCCGCCCAGTGCCGGATGCGGAGGTGGCGGTAAGCGCCCGCAATGGTGCACGGATGTGGGCGCGCACCGACGCCGGTGGCCAGGTGTGGGTGCACCCCAACGCTTTCGATGACCGTGATTCGGACAGCTATCAGGTGCAGGTGCGGCGCGCCGGCAGGACGGTGACCGCAGCCCTGCAGCGCGGGCAGAAGAATGCATTGCAGGTGATAGTGGCCGATGCGCCGTTGCCAGCGCGGGCAAAACTCGATCTGGTGTTCATGGTCGACGCCACCGGCTCGATGGCCGATGAAATCGACAAGCTGCGTGACTCCCTGCAGGGGATCGTGCGCGATATCGCGAAGCTGCCGTCCAATCCGGATATCTGCCTGGGACTGGTGACCTACCGTGACCGTGGCGACGAATACTTCGTGCGCGGTTGGGACCTGAGCAACAACGTGGCTGCCTTCCAGAAGGCGCTGGATGGCGTGCAGGCCAATGGCGGTGGCGACTATCCGGAAGCGATGAACGAGGCTTTTGATCATGCGGTGCAGTCGATGAACTGGCGCGGCACCTCGACCACGCGTCTGCTGGTGTCGCTGGCCGACGCGCCACCGCATATGGATTACCCGCAGCCGCGTTACGAACAGACCATGCTGGCGGCGTTGGGCAAGGGCATCAAGGTGTTGAGCGTGGCCGCATCGGGCCAGGACACGACCGGCGAGATCGCGCAGCGGCAGATCGCCCAGTACACCGGTGGTCGTTTCATCTTCCTCACCTACAAGGATGCAAGTGACCCCTCAAGTGGGCCGGGCAGTGAGACCGTGCATGAGGTGGAGAACTATTCGGTCGATACCCTGGACACGCTGGTGGTGCGGCTGGTGCGTGAGGAGCTGGCGCAGTTGCCGAAGGGGTGAGGCTGCGCTCCCTCCCTTTGGCGTAGCCAAGGGGAGGGTTGGGGAGGGGTTGGCTTTTTGCGGCCTCTCAGGCAATGCCAGCTTCGCGGCTTACGCCGCTCCTACAAGACCAGGCCCTGTAGTGCCGAGCCATGCTCGGCAGGGGCTCTACCGGTAACGCCTCTGCCGAGCATGGCTCGGCACTACGGTGGGTCTTCAGCGCGATGGCGGTGCGATGCTGTTGTCCTGGACATCTTCACTCGCCGTCATCATCGTGGCATCACCAGTCAGGCGCATCATCTGCAGCGCCTGTCCCTGCAGGCGGAACTCCAATGCCGATTGCAGCCGGTCCAGCGCCTGCACTTGCGCGCACAGCGACAAGGCGTGCTGCTCCAATGCACGGGTGCGGCCCTGCAGCCGCTGTTCCAGTTCTGCATCGAGCTTGTCGGTGCGCCGTTCCAGCTTGTCCTCGCCACCGGTGAACACCGCCCACAACACGCTGCGGGCAATCGAGCCGCTCAGGCTTTCGGCCGCTTCCTCCACCCGTGCGTCGAAGCCTTCGTCGAACAGGTCCTGCTCCCAACGGCCACGGCCGATGGTGTTGTCGACAAAACGCTCGGCTTCCCTGCGCAGCTTGCGCACCTTGCGTGAGTTTTTGTCGCCGGTCAGTGCGGCGTAGACCGCATCCAGCGTGTCGAAGCTGATGCCCACCGATTCCCTGGCGATGCCGGTTACCGCCGGCATCAGTTGGCGCACGCCGTTCTCCAGTGCGCGCAGGCGTTGTGCATCAGCGGCCGATACCGTCTGCATGTGGTTGTCGATGCTCAGCTGGCCATCGTGGAACACGATCTCGCGCATCGGCAATGCATCGCGGCGCAGCCAGATGCCGCCGCCGTCGACCAGTACGTTGTAGTCGGTGGACACACCGCATTGATCGGCGGACAGGTCCGGTGCCTTGACCGGGCCGGCCTGTACGGCCAGCGGCAGCAGCAGGGCCAGTGAACTGGCAATGGGCAGCAGGCGCATGGCGGGAATCTCGTGCCGGGGATTGTGTCCAGCTTGGCCATTCGCGCGGCTGACGGCGTCGGCCGGAAGTCACGTCGGCCGATTTCATCTGGAATTTACGTTGTTCAGGCAGTCACGACGCCGGCAAAAAAACTGCGCGGAACGCTTGACTGCGCAGTCCAATCCGGCAGTTGGTCCGGCCGCTTTGGCAGCCCGCGACAGCCAGCCCTTGTGCCGCAAGGCTTGGCGCATTTTTACTAGATTTGGTGTTGACCCTGTCATACACCCCCACTATCTTGTGCCTCGTCGGTTCCAGCGGGGCGTGCCTCGTTGGATTGAAAGGGAAGCCGGTGACGCCGTTAAGGCCATTCCGGCACTGCCCCGCAGCGGTAATTGGGAACGACCCCGCCACACAGCACTGAGGCAAGCGGCCTTGGGAAGCGGCGGAGTAGGAAGAAGGCCACGGCCTTCGCGCCCATGAGTCCGAAGACCTGCCGACAGCCACGCGATGCACACCGCGTGGTGCCGGCTGCGGTGTCTTCGAGGGGAAGACGGCTGGTGACGTGGTGCCGTGGCTGCTGCGACCGTCGGGTCGTGGGCCGTCGCGGCTGCTGCGACGCCGTCCTTCCATGCTCGCGTCTCCGTACCGGCTCTGCTTTCTGCGCGGGCAGGAGCTGCGTGCATAACGTTTGCAAGGACACCATCGTCGTGACTGCCACTCATACTGAAGTCGCTCCGGCTGAAGCCGGTTTTGAACTGACCCCGCCGCCGACCGCCACCGCCATGAGCGTGACCAAGCGCAATGGCAGCACCGAGCCGGTAGACCTGAACAAGATTGTCCGCGCCATCCAGCGCTGCTGCGAGGGCCTGCATGCGGTGGACCCGATGCGCGTGGCCACCCGCACCATCTCCGGCCTGTACAACGGCGCCAGCACCCAGGAACTGGATGAGCTGTCGATCCGTACCGCCGCGCTGCTGATCGGCGAAGAGCCCGAATACGGCCGTCTGGCCGCGCGCCTGCTGGCCAACTTCATCGGCAAGGAAGTGTCCGGGCAGGAGATCCATGCGTTCTCGCAGTCGGTCGGCCGTGGCCACGAAGTGGGCCTGATCAACGACCGCCTGCTCAACTTCGTGCAGGTCAATGCACGCAAGCTCAACGATGCGATCGATCCGGGCTACGACCTGAACTTCGATTACTTCGGTCTGCGCACCATGTATGACCGCTACCTGCTGCGTCACCCGCATACGCGCAAGGTCATCGAGACCCCGCAGCAGTTCTTCCTGCGCATCGCCAGCGCGCTGAGCGAGGACGTGCCCGAAGCATTGGCGCTGTACCAGCGCCTGGGCAGCCTGGACTATCTGCCGTCCAGCCCGACCCTGTTCAACGCCGGCACCAGCCACGAGCAGCTGTCCTCGTGCTTCCTGCTGGATTCGCCGCAGGATTCGCTGGAGTCCATCTATGACCGCTATGCCGATATCGCGCAGCTGTCCAAGTTCAGCGGCGGCATCGGCGTCAGCTATACCCGCGTGCGTTCGCGCGGCTCGCTGATCAAGTCGACCAACGGCCACTCCAACGGCATCGTGCCGTGGTTGAAGACGCTCGATTCCTCGGTGGCTGCGGTCAACCAGGGTGGCAAGCGCAAGGGCGCGGCCTGCGTGTATCTGGAAACCTGGCACGCCGACATCGAGGACTTCCTCGAGCTGCGCGACAACGCCGGTGACGATTCGCGCCGCACCCACAACCTCAACCTGGCCAACTGGGTGCCGGACCTGTTCATGCAGCGCGTGGAAGCGGACCAGGAATGGTCGCTGTTCGATCCGCGCGTGGTGCCGGAGCTCACCGACTTGTACGGCCCGGCCTTCGAGCAGGCCTACCTGCAGGCTGAAACCCAGGGCAAGGCGCGCAAGAGCGTGTCCGCGCGCAAGCTGTATTCGCGGATGATGCGCACCCTGGCCGAGACCGGCAACGGCTGGATGACGTTCAAGGACAAGTGCAACCTGGCCAGCAACCAGACCCTGCGCGCCGGCAACGTGATCCACCTGTCCAACCTGTGCACCGAGATCCTGGAGATCACCTCCAACGATGAGACCGCGGTCTGCAACCTGGGCTCGATCAACCTGGGCAACCACCTCGACGCCCACGGCGACTTCGATTTCGAGAAGCTGGCCGAGACCGTGCGCCTGGCCGTGCGCCAGCTCGACCGCGTCATCGACCTGAACTTCTATCCGATTGAAACCGCCCGCCGCGGCAACCTGCGCTGGCGCCCGGTCGGGCTGGGCTGCATGGGCCTGCAGGACGTGTTCTTCCGCAAGCGCATGGCGTTTGATTCGGACGAAGCCCGCGCGCTGTCGGCCAGGATCGCCGAGGCCATCTACTTCCACGCACTGGAAGTGTCCTGCGAACTGGCTCAGGAACGTGGCAAGCATCCCTCGTTCAACGACACTCGTGCCGCCCATGGCGAACTGCAGTTCGACGCCTGGAACGTGGTGCCGGCCGACGTCGAGCGCTGGGACGCGCTGCGTGAGCGCATCAAGCAGCACGGCCTGCGCAACTCGCTGATGATCGCCATTGCGCCCACCGCCACCATCGCCTCGATTGCCGGTTGCTACGAATGCGTGGAACCGCAGGTCTCCAACCTGTTCAAGCGCGAAACCCTGTCCGGTGACTTCCTGCAGATCAACCGTCATCTGGTAGGCGAGCTGAAGCAGCTGGGTATGTGGACCGCGGAGATGCGCGATGCGATCAAGCTGGCTGACGGTTCTATCCAGAACCTGCCGCAGATCCCGGAAACGCTGCGGCACATCTACCGCACCGCTTGGGAACTGCCGATGCGTTCGCTGATCGACATGGCCGCTGACCGCGGCGCCTTCATCGACCAGTCGGCCTCGCTCAACCTTTTCATGGAAAGCCCGAACATCGGTGCGATGTCGTCCATGTACATGTACGCGTGGAAGAAGGGCATCAAGACCACCTATTACCTGCGTTCGCGTCCGGCCACCAAGATCGCCAAGACCACGGTCAGCAGCTACACCCCGGTTGAGGCCGTGGCCTGCTCGCTGGAAAACCCGGAAGCCTGCGAAGCCTGCCAGTAACCGCTCAAGCCCCTCTCCCGCCCGCGGGAGAGGGGTTGGGGTGCGGGCGCTCTGCAAGCAAGCAAACCCAAGCCTCCCAGTACCAACCCTCATCCGGCGCTACGCGCCACCTTCTCCCGCAGGGAGAAGGGAATGGAGATCCAATATGTCCGAGTCCCCCCGTCAAATGCTGCTCGATCCCGGTTTCGAGCTGACCCTGCGTCCGATGCGTTACCCGGACTTCTACGAGATGTACCGCAACGCCATCAAGAACAGCTGGACGGTGGAGGAGATCAATTTCCAGATCGACATCACCGACCTGCACCAGAAGATGTCGCCGGCCGATCAGCACCTGATCCATCGTTTGGTGGCGTTCTTCGCCACCGGCGATTCCATCGTGTCGAACAACCTGGTGCTGAACCTGTACCAGCACCTCAATGCGCCGGAAGCGCGCATGTACCTGTCGCGCCAGCTGTATGAAGAAGCGCTGCACGTGCAGTTCTACCTGACCCTTCTGGACAACTACCTGCCGGACCCTGAAGAACGCTTCAAGGCCTTCGCGGCGGTGGAGAACATCGACTCGATCAAGAAGAAGGCCGACTTCTGCTTCAAGTGGATCGACTCGCTGCAGGAAACCAAGCGCCTGGAAACCCGTGAGGACCGCCGCCAGTTCCTGCTCAACCAGATCTGCTTTGCCGCCTGCATCGAAGGCCTGTTCTTCTTTGCCGCCTTTGCCTACGTGTACTACTTCCGTTCGCGCGGCCTGCTGCCGGGCCTGGCTTCGGGTACCAACTGGGTGTTCCGCGACGAGAGCTGCCACATGGAATTCGCGTTCGAGTGCGTGCGCAAGATCCGCGCCGAGGAACCCGATCTGTTCGACGCGAAGATGGAGCAGGAGGTCTACCAGATGCTGGAAGAGGCGATCGAGTGCGAAGTGCAGTTCGCCGAGGACGTGCTGTCCGGTGGCGTGGCTGGCATTTCCACCCGCGACATGCGCCAGTACCTGCAGCACTGTGCCGACAACCATTTCCTGAAGCTGGGCATGGCCAAGAAGTACAACGTGCGCAACCCGCTACCGTTCATGGAATTGCAGGACGTGCAGGAACTGACCAACTTCTTCGAACGCCGTGCGTCTGCCTACCAGGTCGGCGTGCAGGGTGAAGTAGCGTTCGATATGGCGTTTTGATTTTCTCCCTCGCGTGCGCCAAGCGCGCTGGTCTCCCTCCCTTTCACCGCAGGTGAAGGGGAGGGCTGGGGAGGGGTGCTTCAGGCTCTACACGCAAAGCCTGTTCGCTTTTTTCAGGATGCTCAGGCAACAGCAACAGCATCGCTCCCCAACCCTCCCCTGCGCGTTGCGCAAGGGAGGGGGTAGAGCGGAGCGTCGCGGCTGCGCTTGTCTCCCTCCCTTTCACCGCAGGTGAAGGGGAGGGTTGGGGAGGGGTGCTTCTGAGCTTCTGAGGCTTTATCGGCTTCGCGGCTTGCGCCGCTCCTGCAAAGCCTTGGCTGCATACACAAGCCGCACAGCTTGGCGGGCGTATCATCGGCGCCAACTTACAGGTGATACCCCCATGACCCCTATCGTCGAAACCAATCCGCCGGTCGAAGTCCGCATGGCGGAAATCGTATTCCCCAACCACACCAACCATATGGGCACGCTGTTCGGCGGCCAGGCGCTGGCGTGGATGGACAAGGCGGCCTTCCTTGCCGCAGCCCGTTATTCGCGTTGCACCGTGGTTACCGCGCGCTCGGACCAGGTCGATTTCAAGCTGCCGATCCGCATCGGACAGATGGTGGAAACCATCGGCCGGGTGGTCAAGGTCGGCCGCAGCTCGATGCATGTGGAAGTGGAGCTGATTGCCGAAGACCTGCACAACGGCGAGCGTGCGCTCTGCACCAAGGGTACGTTCGTGATGATCGCGCTCGATGGCGAAGGTCATCCGACCACCGTGCCGGCGTTGCCGACGCAGGCCTGAGCCGCACGGCGATGAGCACTTCTTCGGTACAGGCCGGGCGTTTGTCACCTGCAGTGATCACCGAGCTGCCAGAGTTCATCGCCGGCCATCGGCGCCTGTTCGTGGTCACTGGCGCCGGTTGCAGCACCGACTCCGGCATTCCCGATTACCGCGACAGCGACGGCCAATGGAAGCGCACGCCGCCGGTGACCTACCAGGCCTTCATGGGCGAGCAGGCAACCCGCCAGCGTTACTGGGCGCGCAGCCTGCTGGGTTGGCCGCGTTTCGGCCAGGCCCGGCCCAATGCCACCCACCACGCGCTGGCGGCGTTGGAGGCCGATGGTCGTATCGAGTTGCTGCTGACCCAGAACGTGGACTGCCTGCATCAGCAGGCCGGCAGCCATACCGTGATCGACCTGCATGGTCGCCTCGACCAGGTACGCTGCATGGGCTGCGAAGCCCGCTCCTCACGGGCATTGCTGCAACAACGGCTGCTGGACGCCAACCCGGGCTGGGAGACCTTGCAGGCCGGCATCGCGCCGGACGGTGATGCGGACCTGGAGGCCGATTTCTCCAGCTTCAACGTGCCCACCTGCGAGGTCTGTGGCGGTGTGCTCAAGCCGGATGTGGTGTTCTTCGGTGAGAACGTGCCGCGCGAACGTGTGGCGGCCGTGCATGAGCATCTACAGCGCTCGGATGCGGTGCTGGTGGTGGGCTCGTCGCTGATGGTGTATTCGGGTTTCCGCTTCGTTGATGCTGCCGCCAAGGCCGGCCTGCCAATAGCAGCGGTCAATCTGGGCCGGACCCGCGCCGATGCCTTGCTGTCGTTGAAGGTGCAGATGCCGTGCGCGCAGGCGCTGGCCTTCCTGCTTGATGGTGCCAAGACGCAGTGATCCATCACACCGGTTGAATCGGCGGCTGCGGCAGCGTGCAATGGGCGCCTTTCCCGTTTGATGGAACGCCCCACGTGAGTCAGCTTTTCTCACCGTTGTCGCTAGGCCCGCTTGCCCTATCCAACCGTATCGTCATCGCGCCGATGTGCCAGTACTCGGCCGATGAGGGCGATGCCACCGATTGGCACACCATCCATCTTGGCCAGCTGGCGCAGTCCGGCGCCGGCCTGCTGATCATCGAGGCGACTGCGGTGTCGCCACGCGCACGCATCAGCTGGGCCGATCTGGGCCTGTGGGACGATGCCACCGAAGCCGCGCTGGGCAAGGTGCTGGCATCGGTACGGCGCTGGTCGCCGATGCCGATCGGTGTGCAGCTCGCGCATGCCGGACGCAAGGCATCTACTGCCCGGCCATGGGAGGGTGGCGGTGCCATCGCGCCGGAGCAGGCGCATGGCTGGCAGGTGCTGGCGCCATCGCCGCTGCCGTTCAAGGCCGGCGATCCCACGCCCGAGGCACTGGATAGCGCGGGCATCGATGCGGTGGTGGAGGACTTTGTCGCCGCCGCCCAGCGCGCCGTGCGGCTGGGATTGCAGTTGATCGAGCTGCATGCCGCGCATGGCTACCTGCTGCACCAGTTCCTGTCGCCGCTGAGCAACCAGCGCGATGACGCCTATGGTGGCTCGCTGGAAAACCGCATGCGGCTGCTGCTGCGGGTATTCGATGCGGTACGCGCGGTGTTGCCGGCGGATGTCGCGCTGGGCGTGCGCATCTCCGCCACCGATTGGGTGGAAGGCGGCTGGGATGTTGCGCAGAGCATTGAGCTGGCCAAGGTGCTGGAGGCGCGCGGCAATCACTTCCTGCATGTTTCCAGCGGTGGCTTGGACCCGCGTCAGCAGATTCCGCTTGGCCCGGGTTACCAGGTGCCGCAGGCGGCGGCGATCAAGGCCGCGATCAGCACGCCGGTGATCGCGGTGGGCTTGATCACCGAGCCAGCGCACGCCGAAGCCATCCTGGTTGAAGCCAAGGCCGATGCCATTGGTCTTGCCCGCGGCATCCTGTACGACCCGCGTTGGCCATGGCATGCCGCCGCCGCGCTGGGTGCTCAAGTGAGCGCATCGCCGCAGTACCTGCGCTGCGAGCCACACGAGCTGCGTGGCCTGTTCAAATCCGCCGAGCAGGGCTGAGCGGGCTTGTCATGGCAAGCGTCGGCGGGCATGTCGCAGCCGACGCTCAGGCGTGGTCGCTGTCGGCGCGCCACGCCGGCGGCAGGGCGGTAACGATGTGCTGCAGCAGCGAGCGTACTTTCGGGGTCAGGTCACGGCGGTCGCTGACGCACAGGAACAGGTGCATCGGCTCAGGTGAGGCATGTGCATCACCGGCCGCCTCGCTCTGGAACAAGGCCTGCAGCTCGCCGCGCGCGATATAGGGCGCGGCGACGAAGGCGGTCAGGCGGGTGATGCCGCCGTCGTTGGCGGCCATGGCCGCCAAGGCATCGGCATCGTCGCTGACCATGGCCGGGCGGACGTCGGCATTGAAGCGCAGGCCGTCGCGGACGAAACGCCAGGGCAGGTAGCGGCCATCGGTGGGGTAGCGGAACAGCAGGCAGCGGTGCTCGTGCAGCTCTTCCGGTGCCTGCGGAGTGCCCGCACTGGCCAGGTAGGCCGGCGAGGCACAGAACAGCAGCGGCACCTGCGCGAGTGGGCGTGCCACCAGCCCTTCCTCCAGCTGCGGTTCGATGCGGATGCTGACATCCACGTTCTCGTGGGCGTGGTCGACACTGCGGTCGGCCAGCAGCAGTTCCAGTTCCAGGCGCGGATAGCGCTGCTGCAGGCCGGGCAGCAGCGGCGCCAGCACATGCCGCCCGAAGGCGGCGGTGCTGGCGATGCGCAGGCGGCCGCTGGGCTGCGCGTCGGGGTCGGTCACCGCCGCGTGCGCCCGCTGCAGGTCGCGTTCGATATGACGCACCTGTGCCAGGTACAGCGCGCCGCGCTCGGTCAGTGCCAGCTGGCGGGTAGTGCGGTTGAACAGGCGCACGCCCAGATGGGCTTCCAGGCGGGCGATGTTCTGGCCCACGGCGGCGGCGCTGATGCCCAGGGTGCGGGCAGCACCGGCCAGGCTGCCGGCGTCCGCGGTGCGGATGAAGCTGCGAATGGATTGGAGGCTATTCATGCTGACCGGCATTTTCCGGGTTGATTGCAAAGAAATTCTTTATAAAGCGCCAAGCCTGCCCTGCCTAGCCGAGCGGCGGGCCGCTGCCTATGATGCCGGCCCTGCAATCGCCTGATTGCGTCGATGAATGGAGGCCGCCGAATGAGCGCATCATCCCGCCCAGCTGCCGTGGGACGCAGGAAACTGCATGTCCGCGCCACCCCCTATGTGTTCGCCTTCTTCATGTCCTCGATCATGGCCATGCTGATGTGCATCGTGATCACCGCCGCCAATTCCAATATTGATGGCCAGTTCGTGCGACGGGTGTTGTCTTCCTACAGCCTGGCGATGCCGATCGCCTTCTTCTGCGTGCTGCTGGTACGGCCGCTGGTGATGCGGCTGGTGGCGCTGACCGTGCATCCGCACTGAGCCGGAGGCGACGGTGTCAGCTGCAACTGTCTTTGGCGGGTAGTGACCGGAACGGTTACTTTCCACGACCCGCCTGTTAGATGTCGTTGACCATGCGTCCTGATTTCATCCTCACCCTTTCCTGCCCGGACCGTACCGGTATCGTCTATGGCGTGTCCGGCCTGCTGTTCGAGACAGGCTGCAACATCCTCGATGCCCAGCAGTTCGGTGACGATGAAAGCGGTCGGTTTTTCCTGCGCGTGCACTTCGACATGCGCAGGGCCGGTGATGAGCCGCTGGTACGCGCGCGCCTGCAGGAGCTGGGCGCATCGTTTGCGATGGACTGGCAGCTGCATGATGCACGCCGGCGTGCGCGCCTGCTGGTGCTGGTCAGCAAGCAGGGCCATTGCCTCAACGACCTGCTGTTCCGCACCCATAGCCGCCAGTTGAAGGTGGATATCGCCGCGGTGGCCTCCAACCACAACGACTTCGCCGCCCTCTCGGGTTCCTATGGCGTGCCGTTCCATCACCTGCCGGTGGATGCCGACAACCGCGAGCAGCAGGAGCAGCAGATCATCGACCTGGTGGAACGTGAGCGTATCGATCTGGTGGTGCTGGCGCGCTACATGCAGATTCTGTCGCCACGGCTATGCCAGGCGCTGTCGGGCCGCGCCATCAATATTCATCACAGCTTTCTGCCCAGCTTCAAGGGCGCCCAGCCGTATCACCAGGCGCATGCGCGCGGGGTCAAGATCATCGGCGCCACCGCGCATTACGTTACCTCGGACCTGGACGAAGGCCCGATCATCGAGCAGGACGTGGCGCGCGTGGATCACGCCATGACGCCGCGTGACCTGGTGCAGCTGGGCAGCGATACCGAATCGCAGGTACTGGCGCGCGCGGTACGCCGGCACGTGGAGCACCGCATCCTGCTCAACGGCCACCGCACGGTGGTATTCCGCTGATCAGCCGATCTGGATCCCGCATTCGCCCAGGGCAATGCGGGTGACGGCATCGTTGTCGGCGCTTACCGGGCGGGTCAGATCCCACAGGAAGCGCACGGCAAAGCCGCTGATGGCGGCGTCCTGCGCGCTCCACAGCACGCAGTAGTCGCGCGCCAGGCCGCAGACATGCACCTCGCGGATGCCGCGTTCATGCAGCCAGCCGGCCAGTCCGGTGGGTGCACGCGTAGCCTGTGGGCCGATGTTCTCGCGGAACGCGCTATACGAATCCACGTCGCGCTGCGTGCCTTTGCGCAGGATCAGGTCGGCATGCTTCCAGTCCACGCGCGCGTCCAGGCTGGCCCGGGCGCTGCCTTGCACGCAGTGGTCCGGCCACAGCGTCTGCGCCTGGCCATGCAGTTCAATACTGTCGAACGGCTTGCGGCCGGCATGCTGACTGGCAAACGAGGCGTGATCGGCCGGGTGCCAATCCTGGGTGGCCACCACGGTGGCGTAGTGGCGCGCGTCCAGCAGCGCGGCAATGGCGGGCACGATCGCATCGCCGTGTTGGCAGGGCAGGGCGCCGCCGGGCATGAAATCCGGTTGCAGGTCAATGACCAGCAGCGCAACGTCTGTTCCGTACATCGGCAACTTCCTGACGCGGGGGATGCACAGTTTACGGCAGCGGCAAAAAACCAAGGTAATGTCGAGCCGTGCTCGGCAGAGGGAGCGGAACTGTAGTGCCGAGCCATGCTCGGCAAGGGGCGTTCCCGGCAATATCGATAGGAGCGGCGTAAGCCGCGAAGCGAGCAGAGCCAAAGCACCCCTCCCCAACCCTCCCCTTGGCCTTCGGCCAAAGGGAGGGGGCGAAGCTGTAGTGCCGAGCCATGCTCGGCAGGGGCTTTCCCAACAAAACGCGTAGGAGCGGCGTAAGCCGCGAAGCAGACAGAGCCAAGGTGCTCCTTCCCAACTCGCCTCTTCGCTACGCGAAAGGGAGGGAGCGAATGCAGATCAATGCGCTGACGAACGCGAGAACAGGTTGATCACCAGCACCCCTGCGCAGATCAGGCCGATGCCGACGACAGCGGCCAGGTCGAGCTTCTGCTTGAACACGAACAGGCCGATCAGCGAGATCAGCACGATGCCCACGCCGGACCAGATCGCATAGGCGATGCCGGTAGGTATGGTTTTCATCACCAACGCCAGCAACCAGAAGCACACGCTATAACCCAGCAATGCGCCAACGGTGGGCCACAGCCGGCTCATGCCGTCGGAGGCCTTGAGCAGCGAGGTGGCGGCCACTTCCAGGGCGATGGCGCAGGCCAGCAGGGCATAGGCGTTCATTGAACAGGCTCGGTGGGGCGGACGGGGCATGGATTCTAGCGGGGACGGTCTTCGGCCTGGGTGATGCGAGCGGGCTGGCGTCTTACGGTGCATGGATACACTCCGAGCACGTTGCGCCTGGGCTGTCGGCCGTCAGCCGGTACCGCGATGCAGGAGGCCGCTGTGGAATCACGGAGCATGGGGGGGCAGTACCGTCGCCTGGGTGGGCATGTGCAGGACGCGCGGCGGGGACGCGCGCGCCTTGCTGTCCTGGCGGCGGTGCTGTGTTTTTTGCCAGCCGTGACGGCACTGGCGCAACACCGGTCCTACAACGTGCCGGCGGCGGTGCCGAGCGCGGAGGTCGCGCAGCTTGAAGCGGAACGGCGGCAGCTGTTCCAGAAGATCCTCGAGCAACCGGCGGATCTGGATGCCGGCTTTGCTTATGCGGTGCTGTCCACCCGCGTTGGCGACTATGAGGCGGCCATCGCCACCTACGAGCGCATGTTGATCCTGCGTCCGGGTACTCCGCGCCTGCAGCTGGAACTGGCGGCACTGTACTTCCGTCTGGGTGCTTACCCACGTGCGCGGCAGTTGTTCGAGCGGGTATTGGCGTTGCCGGAAACACCGGACACGGTGCGTCGCCGGATTGCCGGCTATATGGCCGTCATCGAAGGCGAGCGGAAGCAGCGGGGTGGCTTCAGCGGCATGCTGAGCCTGGGTACGCGCGTGGAAAGCAATGCCAACGGCGCGCCGGACCGCGACAGCATCAGTTTGAATGGCCGTGATTTCGAACTGGCGCCGGACTCGCGCGCGGCCAGTGACAGCAGCCTGCAGTTGGGTGCCTTGCTGCGCTATCGGCAGCCGGTGTCAAAGCAGGGCGATGTGCTGGATGTGTCGCTGGCGGCCGCGTCCAGCCGCTACCGGGAACTTGCTGATCTGGGCAGTGATGGACTGGAACTGCGGCTGGGGCCGGATTTCTCGCTCAATCGTTGGGGGCTGCGCGATGGCCGCGTCGCGCTTGCCGGATTGTTCGGCCAGACCTGGCTGGATGGCACGCGCTACATGCATTCCGCTGGCCTGGCCGTTGCCTTCCGCAAGCCGGTGGGGCGCGAATCATTGATCGCCGCCAATATCGACTGGCGGGACGAGCGCTATACGCCGGCGCCGGAGCTGGCCAGTGCCAAGGGCTATTCCGGTGATCGCTACCGCGCCAGTGTCAGCTACAGCCGCCAGCTTGCCGACGATTGGCAGCTGTTGCTCAGCCCCGGGGTGGAGCGGCGGCAGGCGCGGGTGGACTTCAACAGTTACTGGGAGCCGCGTTTCAACCTCGGCGTGAACTACCGCTACCCGGCGTTGCTGGGCAAGCGCAGCCAGCCGTGGATGCTCGCGCTGAGCGCGCAGACGGCGCGCCGGGTCAACGATGTGCCGATGGCGGTGATCAGCCGCGACCAGCGCCAGCGCGGTAACGAACTGGTGCTGCAGGCGGTGCAGACCATTCCCCTGCGCAGCAGCACCGATCTGCAGTTGTACGCGGGCTACCGGCGGCTGCATTCCAACTATGAGCTGCGCGAGTACAGCAACCGGTTTGCCGGCTTTTCACTGATTCAGGCGTTCTGAGGATTCCCGCGATGCGCATCCATCTTCCGGTATTGGTGATTGCAGGGCTGTTGCTGGCGGTGGCGCCGGCGGCGGCCGAGAAGGTCGGCACCGCAGCAGCGGTGGCGCCCGATGCGCAGAGTTATTTTGGCTCGGCCGCGCCGCGGGTGGTGCGGCTCGGTGACAACGTGCTACGCGACCAGCGCTTCCAGACTGATGCCAAGGGCGTGGTGCAGGTGCTGCTGGTGGATGGCTCCAGTTTCACCATCGGCCCGCGCTCGTCGCTGGTGATCGACCAGTTCGTCTACAACCCGGACAAGGGCACGGCGCAGTTGGCCGGCAGCATGTCGCGCGGGGTGATGCGCTTCATCGGCGGTGCGGCCTCCAAGAGCGCGGACGGGGTGAAGATCAAGACGCCGGTCGGTGTGGCCGGTATTCGTGGCGGCATTCTGGGCTTGTGCGTGGATGATGCGGCGGCCGGTTGTGCTGGCAGCGCCATCGGGCAGTTCGAGTTTGGCGATGAGGCACGCTTCGAACCCGCGCAGGGGCCGGCGGTAGTCCTGCACCAGCCAGGTACGGGCTTCAGTTCCAGTGGCGATGGCGCCTCGATCAACAATGGCGGTGGTGCGCCGGTTGATCCGGCGGCGGCGCTGCCAGCGGCGCAGGGCCAGGACCAGGATGTCGGCGGGCTGGCGGCACAGCCAAACGAGCGCGCCGGTTTCAGCGGCGCGCCGATGGGTCCGGCGCTGGGTGTGCCCGGCGTTATGCCGGGGCAAGGGCCGTCGGCATTGCTGCCTGCTGCGCAGGGCGACAGCCCCGGGCAGTCGCAGATCGAGACCGAGCTGGAGCGCAGCGGCACGCCGCCGGATCCGGTGACGCCGGTAGATCCTGTAGGGCCAGTGGATCCAGTGGATCCCGTAAATCCGGTAGATCCGGTAGATCCCGTGGATCCGGTAAATCCAGTAGATCCCGTGGATCCAGTAGATCCCGTGGATCCGGTAGATCCGGTAGATCCGGTAGATCCAGTAGATCCCGTATTGCCCAAAACCTTGAACGGCACGCTGCAGGGCTTCGCCTCGGCGTATGCCGGTAGCGCGCCGATGTCTTCGGGGGCTGCGGCCACGTTCCAGTTTGACGCTGCCGCCGGCACCTTCACCGCTACCATCACGCCGGAATCCTGGGGCGGTGCCTCGCTGTCTGGCGACGGTGACTACCTGCATGATCGCAGCTATCAATTCGAGAACAGCCAGGGCAGCCTGCGGGTGGACGGAACACCGGACCTGCTGTGCAATTGCGACTACCTGAGCTGGGGCCATTGGGAGGCGATCAATGTGCCGGGCGTGTCGGATATACCGGGGACGGAGGTGCCGCCCAACAGCGCCCAGAACGGTTACTGGATCATCGGCAACCTCACCCCGCTGGCGGACCTGCCGACCAATATCGTCGCCAGTTACTCGGGGATGGCGATTGGTGCTACATACAGTGGCAGCAACATCACCGAAGGCGTGACCGGTGATTTCACCGCGACGGTGAATTTTGCTGCGGGTAGCGGCAGCATCAATATCGCCAATTTTGGCGGGCACAGTTTCGGCAGCGATTTCGATCTTGGTGCCGCATCTACCGGCATGCCGGACACGGCCATCTCCGGTAGCTTCGAATCCACCATGGACGCACCGTATGTCGGCAGCTATAGCGCCGGCTTCGCCAGCGATGGCAGTGATGGCACGGCGGCCATGCTGGGCACCTTCAACGTGAAGGAGGAAAGCTCATCGGGGTGGTCGGCCAGCGGCATCTTCGCCGGCAAGAAAACCTCGGAGACGCCGGTTACCGGCAGCCCTTGATGAGCGCGAACTTGCGCCGTGGCAACAAGCAGCAGCCCAGGCGGCCGCGCAGCTTCAAATTGCTGCTCGGTGGTGTGGCCGTTCTGCTGTTGGCGCTGTGTGTGGATACCGTTTTCCGTGACGGCCTGTCACGCTTGTCGGACCTGGTCTTCGATGGCTTCCAGCGCGCCGCACCGCGTGCGGCCACGGCCGACCCTGGGGTATTGGTGGTCGATATCGATGAAGCCTCGCTGGCGCGCGTTGGGCAGTGGCCCTGGCCGCGTGACCAGATGGGCCAATTGGTCGATACCGTTGGCAGCCTGGGCGCGGCCGCGATTGCCTTCGACATGGTATTCACCGAGCCGGACCGCACCTCGTTGGGGCCGCAGTTGAAGCGCCTGCAGGCGCAGGGCATCGCCATCCAGGTTGCGCCCAACGCGCCCTTGGACAACGACCAGTTGTTTGCCGAAGCCATTGCCCGCAATCCAGTGGTGATGGGGGTGGCGCTGTCCAGCGAAACAGGGCGCGCGCTGTCACCACCGCTGGCAGGCCTGTCCTTTGCCGGCAGCGACCCGCGTGCCTATCTGCCTGCCTTCGAAGGCGGTTTGTCCAATTTGCCGGTGCTCACTGCGGCGGCAACGGGCATCGGCAGTTTTTCGTTTCCGCCGGCGCGCGACAACATCATCCGTGCGATGCCGCTGGTGGCCTCGGCGGACGGCCAGCTTTACCCCGGTCTGGGCGTGGAAGCGTTGCGGGTCGCGCAGAGCGCTTCGGGCCTGTTGCTGCGTTCCAGTGATGCCAGCGGCGAACGTGCCGCCGGCCCGCTGGCGCTGACTGCGGTGAAGGTGGGCATGCTGGAACTGCCGGCCGCTGCCGATGGCCGCTTCCGCATCCATTACTCTGCCATGCCGCATATGACGGTGATCCCGGCGTGGCAGCTGTTGCAGGGTGACGCGGCGGCTTGGGCCGACAAGGTCGAAGGCCGTGTTGTGTTGATCGGCACCTCGGCCATCGGCTTGCGCGATATCGTCGCCACGCCGCTGGCGGCGGCCGAGCCCGGCGTCAACGTGCATGCCGAGCTGATCGATCAGGCCTTGAACCAGCAGTTCCTGCAGCGTCCGGATTGGGCGCGTGGCGCCGAGGTGCTGGTCGCGGTGGTCAGCAGCCTGCTATTGCTGCTGGTATTGGCCGGTGCGCGACCGTTGCTGTCCTCGCTGGCCTTCGCGCTGCTGCTGGGTGGCGTGTTCGGCCTGGCCTGGTGGGCCTATACGCGGCATGCCTGGTTGCTGGACCCGCTGCCGGCGTTGCTGTGCCTGCTGGCGGTGTTTGTCAGCATGATGCCGACCCTGCTGTTTGTCGGTAACCGCGAGAAGCGCTTCGTGCGCTCGGCGTTTTCGCGCTACCTGTCACCGGCGTTGGTGGAACGCCTGTCGCATGATGCGCAGGCCCTGCAGCTCGGTGGTGAGACGCGGCAGATTACGGTGTTGTTCTCCGATATCCGTGGCTTCACCGCGCTGTCGGAGAACCTCAGCCCGGATGCATTGACCACGCTGCTCAATGACTTCCTGACGCCGATGACCGATGTGCTGCTTGCCCACGAAGCGACCATCGACAAATACATCGGCGACGCGATCATGGCGTTCTGGAACGCACCGGTGGATATCGCCGCGCACCCGCGCAAGGCCTGCCTGGCCGCACTGGGTATGGCAGCAGCGGTGGACGCGCTGAACCGCGAGCGGGGCAGTGCCCTGCGTATTGGTGTCGGCCTGAACATGGGCGAGGCCTGCGTGGGCAACCTCGGTTCACAGCAGCGCTTTTCGTATTCGGCCATTGGTGACACCGTCAACCTGGCCTCGCGCGTTGAAAGCCTGACCAAGTATTACGGCGTGACCTTGATGGTGACCGACGCGGTGCGCGCAGAAGCCGCTGACCTGGCCTATGTCGAAGTGGACCGCGTGCGTGTTGTTGGCCGCAACGAGCCGGTGCAGTTGTTTGCGCTGCTCGGTGATGCACAGCTGGCGCAGCAGGCTGAATTCGCAAGCTTGGCGCAGGCCCATGCGCAGGTGCTTGCGCTGTATCGCGGCGGCGAGTTCTGCGCGGCGCTGAATGCGCTGCAGCTGTTGCGCATGCAGACCTGTGCCGCTTCACTTTCTGCGTTGCATGCACTTTACGTGCAGCGACTTGAGCAGTTGATCATACATCCGCCAACGCAATGGGATGGCATCTTCACGGCGACCTCCAAGTAGTGCCAGACTCCCTTCCAGACTTGAAACCTGCCAGCACATGTCCCTGATTCCGTCGTTGACCACGTTTGTGCTGTTGATCGTCGGCCATGCGCTGGCGGATTACCCGCTACAGGGCGAGTTTCTGTCCCGGGCAAAGAACCGCTTCACCCCGATGGCCGGTGTGCCGTGGTACCAGGCGCTGGGTGCGCATGCGGTGATACACGGTGGTGTGGTTGGCTGGGTTACCGGCAGCATGTTGCTGGGCCTGCTGGAGGCGCTGAGCCATGCGCTGATCGACGATCTCAAATGCGGCCACCGCATCAGCTACAACGTTGACCAGCTGCTGCACGTGTTGTGCAAGCTGCTATGGGTGATGCTGCTGCTGGTGTTCGGCCCGCTGCCGTAAGCGTTGCGGGCGCGGTGCTCAGTCTTCGAACTCGGGCATCACTTCGCCACGGCGCCAGGCGTTGATGCCGTCCAGGCCGCCGGCCTTTTTCAGGAAGCGCAGTGTGTATTCATAGCCGGCCTGTTCCTGCGCGCGTCCCAGCTTGAAGGCGAGCAGGCCCATGCCCGGCACGGTTGGTGGCTTCAGCAGCAGATCGCTGCCCAGGCCGGTGCCACGCAGCATGCGCCCGGAGGTGATCTGCATCGAGCGCGCGGCTACCTCGCCAATACGCGGGAAATCATCGCCCTTGCGCCGCCCGCGCAGCAGCTGCCAGGCCAACGCCAGGCGCGACGGTACGCCGCCGTAAGCACTCTTCACCCGCCACTCGTTGCCGTGCGAAAGCATGGACACCATGTTCGGCCCGTTCTTGATCGCGCGCATCACCGAGATCGGCACGTTGTTCATCACGCCGCCGTCCACCAGCACCTGGCCTTGCTCATTGATCCACGGCGGCAGCGCCACCGGGATGGCGGTAGAAATGCGAAGTGCCTGCCAGGTCAGGCCGTGACGCACCACTTCCAGCTCATTGGTGGACAGGTTGGCGCCGACCGCAAAGTAGTTCAGCGGCAGGTCTTCCAGGCGCGCATCGCCGAGCTGGTTCTGCATGCAGGTATCCAGGTGGCGGTGGTCGAGCAGGCTGTACCAGGGCAGGGTGAACCGGCCCAGCGCCTTGCTGCGCAGGAAGAACTGTTCGTAGTCGAGCATCATCGCCTCGGCGTCGTGGCCGGCCGCATAGGCATGGCCAACCACCGAGCCGATCGAAGTGCCACCGATGATGTCCAGTTCGATGCCGGCTTCGGACAGGGCGCGCAAGGTGCCGATATGGCCAGCGCCCAGTGCGCCACCACCGCCAAGTACCGCGCCCAGTGCACGACCGGTCAGCAGTCGCGCCACCCGCGCATAGTCGCCAGGCTGCTCCAGCGCCAGATGGTGGTGCAGGTGCAAGGGCCGCTCCTGCAGCCAATGACGGGTCTGCCGGATCGCATCGCCGCTGTGTGTGCGCCATAGCAGCAGGCCGATCTGTCGCGGCCGGAACAAGGGCAGGGCATAGGCTTCCAGCGCGCTCAGCGGCACCGGGCCGGCGTGGGCCTGATCCTGGCGGCCGCATAACAGCAGCTGGTCGCAGTGACGCAGCGCGGCGCGGTCCCAGGCGGTATTGCCGTCACCGGCCACCAGCACCAGCTTGCTGCCGGCATGTTCCTGCATACCCAGCCACTGCGAGAGCTGTTGCTCGTTGTCGGCAGCCACGTCCGCTGGCAGGTCACGCGCGCGCAACGCGACGGCCGCAGTGCCACTGGCCTGCAGGGCCTGCAGCAGGCGTTCAACCAGCATTTCCGGCACAGGCACGTTGCCGGCTGGGCACAGGCCGATGGCATCGGCGATGCGTGGCGCCATCGCTGCTGCCGCCGAGGTGGTGGCGGCCAGCCGCCGGCCCAGCACGCGCAGGATCGACTGGACGAAGTCCGGCTGGGCGGCGGCCACGTGGTCGAAGCTCTCGCGGCTGAGTTCCAGTACTTCCGAGTCGCGGCTGGCCACCACGTCGGCGGTGCGGCTGAGCCCACCGAAGAAGGCGATCTCACCGACCGGCTCACCCGCGCCGATCTCGGCCACCAGGTGACGGCCATTGAGCAGCACTTCAAAGCGCCCACGCAGCACGTAATAGACATGGTTTGCGGCCTCGCCCTGGCGCACCAGGTGCTCGCCCTTGCGCAGCTGCAGCCGCCGCATCTGTGCCAGCAGGCCCTCGCGTTGCGACTCGGAAAGCCCGGCCAGCAGGTCGGAACGGGGGGCGGTGGCAGTATCCAAGAGGCGGCTCACAAGGGGGAACGGTGACGTTTACCCGCCTGTTATCGCCGCAGACCGTAAGAGCGCGCTGAACCGGGGTGTTGCCGGGTCCAGCTGGCGGCCAGAGCCGTGCTGCGCGGGCCATGACAGGCCGAGGCCGAGCGTGCTGGCAACGCCTGGGCAGCGGACCTTTGCCTGGCTGGTTTTCAGTGCAAGGGCGGGATTCAAACGCTGCGATGGCGGCCCCGGCACGGCGGGGTTCAGCCCGGTCGTTTACTCTTTGCAGCCCCGTTCCCCCGCCGGCGCCCATTGCGGCCGCGCAGCCACCTGACTTCCGACCCGATCATGTCCCTGCTTTCCGCCACGCCCGACACCCGCTACGCCGACTCCCTGCGCCTGTCCGTTGCGCCGATGATGGATTGGACCGACAGGCATTGCCGGGTTTTCCACCGGCTGCTGGCGCCGGGTGCGCGGCTGTATACCGAGATGGTGCATGCC
Organism: Stenotrophomonas terrae; assembly: GCF_001431465.1. Taxonomy (GTDB): domain Bacteria; phylum Pseudomonadota; class Gammaproteobacteria; order Xanthomonadales; family Xanthomonadaceae; genus Stenotrophomonas; species Stenotrophomonas terrae. Next base: position 105,772 of record NZ_LDJJ01000010.1, read on the forward strand.
AACGCGGTGATCCATGGCGACCGTGAGCGGCTGATCGGCTTCAATCCGGTCGAGCAGCCGCTGGCGCTGCAGCTTGGTGGCAGCGATCCGGCCGCGCTGGCGCAGGCCGCGCGGATTGCCGCCGATTGGGGCTATGACGAGGTCAACCTCAACTGCGGCTGCCCCTCCGACCGGGTCCAGGCCGGTCGCTTTGGTGCCTGCCTGATGCGCGAACCTGAACTGGTGGCGGACTGCGTCGCGGCAATGGTGGCGGCGGTGGATATCCCGATCACGGTGAAGTGCCGGCTGGGTGTGGACGAGGACAAGGACTACGAGGTGTTTGCCGGTTTTGTCGACCGCCAGGCCCAGGCCGGTGCGGCGATGGTGGTGGTGCACGCCCGCAATGCCTGGCTCAAGGGGCTCTCGCCCAAGGAGAACCGCGAAATCCCGCCGCTGCGTTATGAATGGGCCTACCAGCTCAAGCGTGAGCGCCCGCAGCTGCCGGTGGTGATCAACGGCGGCATCGCCACGGTCGAGGCCGCCCAGCAGCATATGCAGCACCTGGATGGCGTAATGCTCGGCCGCGCGGCCTACCACGACCCCTACGTGCTGCACGCCCTGGACTGTGCCCAGACTGGCCAGCCGCTGCGTGGCCGTGAGGAACTGCTGCTGGCGCTGCGTCCGTATGTGGAAGCACAGCTGGACGCCGGGCTGGCCCTGAAGCACATCACCCGGCATCTGCTCGGCCTGTTCCATGGGCAGCCGGGCGGGCGTGGCTTCCGCCAGGTGCTCAGCGAGGGCGCGCACCTGCCCGGCGCCGATTGGACACTGCTGGAGCAGGCGCTGCAGGTCACCCGCCGCCAGGCTGCGCGGGTAGCCTGAGCGCGGGACACCGGCGGCGGTTCGCTGTTTGTCCGGTCATTTTGCTGAACAGGTGTGCGCGGCAGGGGCAGGGTTCAGATCGGATTCACCCCTAAAAATCAAGAATTTGGCTCAATTTCGTAAGGTCCATGGAAAATCTTCCCGGGCTGGCGTTTACGAATTTTGAACGTTGCCTCGCCGTCCGCTAGGATCTGTCACATGCACTCGCTTTCCCGTCGTCGTCTGCTCGTCGCTCTGATTGCCGCGCTGGTCGTGGCCGGTCCGGGCGTGGTCGTGGCGTCGGCGCAGCAGCCGCAGCCATCGCGGGGCGAACACGCCCGCGGGGTTGAAGGTGGCGAGCGCGTCGCACGCGCCGGCCGCCCGGCCAATGACCGCTCGTTGTCCGATGCGGTGCGGCGTGTGCAGCGTGAGACCGGTGGGCGCATTCTTGGCGCTGAGCGCGTGCCGTATGACGGCCGTGACATCAATCGTGTCAAATACATGGATGACCGTGGGCGCGTACGCTACATGGACGACCCTTCGCCTTCACGAGACCACCCGCGCGACCAGCGGGCGGAGCTGCCACCACGCGGCGATAACTCCTGAACAGCGATAGTGGTTGTGGTTTTTGAATACACACGCTGGCCGCCTGGCCGGCCCAAAGTACTAGGGAGAGTTCATGCGTATCCTTCTGGTTGAAGACGAAGCCCCGCTGCGGGAAACCCTTGCGGCCCGCCTCAAGCGCGAAGGTTTTGCCGTGGATGCCGCTCAGGATGGCGAGGAAGGCCTGTATATGGGCCGCGAAGTGCCGTTCGACGTGGGCATCATCGATCTGGGCCTGCCCAAGATGTCGGGCATGGAACTGATCCGCGCGCTGCGTGACGAGGGCAAGAAATTCCCGGTGCTGATCCTGACCGCGCGTTCCAGCTGGCAGGACAAGGTCGAGGGCCTGAAGCAGGGCGCCGACGACTACTTGGTCAAGCCGTTCCACGTCGAAGAGTTGCTGGCCCGCGTCAACGCGCTGCTGCGCCGCGCTGCTGGCTGGTCCAAGCCGACCCTGGAATGTGGCCCGGTGGCGCTGGACCTGGCCGCACAGACGGTGAGCGTGGCCGGCAGCAATGTCGACCTCACCAGCTACGAGTACAAGGTGCTGGAGTACCTGATGATGCATGCCGGTGAGTTGGTCTCCAAGGCCGACCTGACCGAACACATCTATCAGCAGGACTTCGACCGCGACTCCAACGTGCTGGAAGTGTTCATCGGCCGCTTGCGCAAGAAGCTGGATCCGGACGGTGAGTTGAAGCCGATCGAAACCGTGCGTGGCCGCGGCTACCGTTTCGCGATTCCGCGCAACGAGGGCTGAGCCCCTAGGGGCATTGCGTCATGACGGGCCGTCAGTGGCTATTGAAGCGTTGGCGGCCCCGCTCCCTGCAGGCCCGCCAGCTGCTGGCTGCCTCGGTGGGCCTGGTGGCCTTCCTTGCGTTGGCCGGCTATGCGCTGGATGCCGCGTTCGGCCAGACCGCGCGTGACAACCTCAGCGAGCGCCTGAAGAACTATGCCACCGCCTATGCCGGTGGCATCGATTTCACCCGTGATGGCTCGCTGTACATCCGCGAACAGCCACCGGATCCGCGCTTTGATGTGCCTGGCAGCGGCCTGTATTTGCAGGTTGTGATGCCCGGCCATGTCGCCAACTCGATGTCGGCTGAAGGCCCGATGCTGCCGGACGTGAGCGACAGTACGCTCAAGCCGCGCGAGGAGGTCTTCGAAGGCCCATTGCCCATCACCCAGATCGACGGTACGCCCGGCGAGGTCTATCGCTATGGCATAGGCCTGGTGTGGGGCGGCGATGGCGCGCCCGAATCCGAATTTCCGTACACCATCTACGTGCTTGAGGATTCGCGCGCGCTGGGCATGCAGCTGCGCAGCTTCCGTGCCGCGGTGTGGTTCTGGCTGGGTGTCACCGGCCTGATCCTGCTGTTGCTGCAGACCCTGGTGCTGCAGTGGAGCCTGCGTCCGCTCAAGCGCGTGATCAACGAACTGACCCGCGTGCAGCGCGGCGAACGCGAGCGCATGAGCGAGCTGCATCCGCGCGAGCTGGAGCCGCTGACCGAAAGCATCAACGCCTTCATCGAAAGCGAGCGCGAAAACCTCGAGCGCCAGCGCAACACGCTGGCCGATCTGGCGCACAGCCTGAAGACGCCACTGGCGGTGCTGCGCACGCAGCTGGAAAGCGGCACCAGCAACGAGGCCGAGCTGCGCGAGGAAGTGGGTGTGCAGCTGCAGCGCATGAACAACCTGGTGTCCTACCAGCTGGCGCGTGCCGCATCGTCCGGGCACAAGCTGTTCTCCGCACCGGTGCCGATCGAGACCACGGCCGAAGAGATCGTGCGGGGGCTGGAAAAGGTCTACGCCGCCAAGGGTGTGCTGTGCGAGTTCGAAGTGACGCCGGGGGTGAACTTCTACGGCGAGCCGGGTGACCTGCAGGAGCTGCTGGGCAATCTGCTGGAGAACGCCTTCAAGTGGGCCAACCGGCGGGTACTGCTGACGGCGCGGCCGATTACCGCAGGCAACGGCAAGCGTGCCGGCCTGATGCTGGCGGTGGATGACGATGGCCCGGGCATTGCCGAGGACAACATCGCCAAGGTGTTGCAGCGTGGCGTGCGTGGCGATGAGCGCGTGCAGGGCCACGGTATTGGCCTGTCGATCGTGCAGGACCTGATCAAGGCCTACCGCGGCGAGCTGCAGGTCAAGCGTTCCGAGGAACTGGGCGGCGCCCGTTTCGAAGTGACCTTGCCGCCGGGGATCTGATCCCGGAAAGGCCAAGGATTCGTTGGCCGTGTGCGTGTTCTCCGTGTTGCTGCGCGAAGTAGCCCCAAAGCCAAAGTCAAAAACAAACCCCTTCCCAACCCTCCCCTTGGCTTGCGCCAAAGGGAGGGGGCGAAAGCGCGCGCTCTTCTGCTCCCTCCCCTGCGCACGTATTGCGTAGGGGAGGGCTGGGGAGGGGTTTGCTTTTGATCCTGCGTAGCCCGGGTAAGCGCAAGCGCACCCGGGGCAAACATCATTCCGTAAAGGGACAGCCAACAGCTCAGTCTTTGCCGTTTTCGACTACGCGCCCGAACTACGGAGCGTCAGCGCCCGTCGGCCCATAAAATCGCCGCAGATGCTCCGCCACCGCCGGCATCGTCTGCACCAGCAGTTCCGGCGCGGAGAAGTGGTACTCGCTGACCACCGCAAAGAACTCCTCCGGCGCTTCCGCCGCATAAGGGTCGATCACGGTTTCAACATCCGCATCCACCTGTGCGCAGAACGCGTCATAGGCCTGCTGGAAATCCCGCGCCCATTGCCGCTGCCATTCGCGCGGCAGTGGCGGGGTGCCATCGATGACGCCGTCGAGCGCATCGATCTTGTGCGCCATTTCATGCACCGCCACGCAGTAGCCAGCCTGCGGCTCGGCAATATCGCTCTGCACATCCGCCCACGACAGTATCAACGGGCCACTGCCCCAGGCCTCGCCGATGAGTTCGTCGTCCCACTCATGCAGCACGCCGGCTGCATCGGTATGGCTGTGGCGCACGCGGAACGCATCCGGGTAGACCACCAGTTCCGACCAGCCATGCAGGCCTTCGCGGCCGAACTCGATCAGCGGCAGGCAGCACAGCGCGGCCAGCAGCATGCGCTGGCCGTCATCCAGTGCCAGCCCGGCAACCGGGGTGATGGTCTTGCGCTGCAGGAACAGCTCCACCAGGGCGCGCAGCTTGCGTTCGCGCTCGGCCGACAAACCGTGCAGCCAAGGGCATTGCTGGCAGGTCTGCTGCCAGAGGGTGTCATCAAGCGGTGGCGGTGTGCGCTGCAACCAGCGCAACAACGACTGGATCAGCGGAACATCCCGGGCAACAGGCGATGCCAGCGCGGTGCACGCAGGCGTGGCAGCAGGTCATCGTCGCTGCCGCCACCGGCACGCGGGGTGGCGGTTTTGGCCGGGGCCGGGGTTGCCGGCGGGGCGTTGGCAATGCCAACTGCGGCGGCCGGGGCAGCCACCCGCTCCACTTCGGCCGGCGCGTAGCTGCACGCACTTTGGCCAGCGCCGCCGAGCGCGTCCGAAGCCTGCGCTGCAACTGGCGCCAGCAACAGGATCAGGCAATGAGCGAGGTGGCGCATCGTCAACATCCAAGAGCGGGCTAATTCCCGATTCTAGCCTGCTTTTTCTCCCGGTTTGGGTGGCCGGTGCTGGGCGGCCTGTAAGCCTTGCCGCATAATTTCCGAGTCTGTCGTGAGGGTACTGCTGTGGATGACCGCCAATTGCTGGCCAAGCTGGGTGCCGGCGCGTTGTCCGGCGACGCGCTGGCGCGCGAGCTGGGGCTGACCCGGGCGGCCGTATGGAAGCGTATTCAAGGGCTTCGCGCTGCTGGCGTGGTGATCGAGGGCCGTGCCGGCGACGGTTATCGGCTGGCCCAGCCGCTGGAACTGCTGGACCTGGCACGCATCCGCGGCGGCCTGCCCGCGGCCACGCAGGCGCTGTTGTCCGAGTTGGAAATCGGCTGGACATTGAGCTCGACCAACACAGAATTGCTGCAGCGCAGCGCGCCTGAGCGCGGAACCGCCGTTCTGTTGGCCGAGCGCCAGACCGGCGGCCGGGGTCGCCGTGGCCGCCATTGGGCCTCGCCGCTGGCGGCGCATATCTATATGTCCCTCTCGCGTGGCTTTGCCGGCGGCCTGTCGCGGATGGGCGGGCTGAGCCTGGCGGTGGGCGTGGCGGTGGTAGAGGCCCTGCATGAATTGGGCTTCAAGGACGCCGGCCTGAAATGGCCCAATGACGTGGTCGTCGACGGGCACAAGCTCGGTGGCCTGCTGGTGGAGGGCGGTGGCGAGTTTGCCGGCCCGGCGCGGGCGGTGATCGGGCTGGGCTTGAATGTCCGCATGCCGGCGGCCAATGCCGCCGATATTGACCAACCGTGGACCGATCTGGATACGCTGGCCGGCACCGAGGTATCGCGCAATGCAGTGGTGGCGGCCTTGCTGGCGGCCTTGCTGCCGGCATTGCAGCAGTTCGAGCAGCACGGCCTGGCCCCGTTCCTGCCGCGCTACGCGGCGATGGATGTGTTGCGCGGGCGTGCGGTACGGGTGGAAGAAGCGGGTGTGCTGCACGATGGCGTGGCCTGCGGGCTGGCCGAGGACGGTGCATTGCGAGTGAGCATTGCGGGGCAGGAGACCTGTTTCCATGCCGGCGAAGTCAGCGTGAGGGCGGCATGAGCGATTGGTTGTTTGATCTGGGGAATTCGCGATTCAAATTTGCACCGCTGCAGGGCAACCGTGCCGGCAGCGTGCAGGCCTGGGCGCACGGTGCCGAGGCGATCACCGCCAGTGCGCTGGAGGCCCTGCCGAGGGGCGCCACCGCCTGGGTAGCCAGCGTGGCGGCGCCGGCCTTGACCGACGAAGTCATGCAGATCCTGCAAGGCCGCTTCGACAAGGTGCAGGTGGCCAGAACCCTGCCGCGCTGCGCCGGGGTGAGCGTGGCTTATGCGCGCCCTGAGAAGTTCGGGGTGGATCGCTTTCTCGGCTTGCTGGCCGTCGCGCCAGCGCAAAAATCGGTGCTGGTGGTCGGTGTAGGCACCGCGCTGACCATCGATCTGATCGATGCGGACGGCCTGCACCATGGCGGTCGAATTGCTGCCTCGCCAACCGTCATGCGTGAAGCCTTGCATGCGCGTGCCGTGCAGCTGCCTGCCAGCGGCGGCGATTACGCCGAGTTCGCCAACGACACCGCCGATGCGCTGGCGTCCGGTTGCGACGGTGCCGCGGTGGCGCTGGTCGAACGCAGCCTGCGCCAAGCGCAGAGTTTGCTCGGGACCCTGCCGCAGCTGGTGGTACACGGCGGCGGCGCCTTGCCCTTGCTGCCCTTGTTGGCGGATGCCGACTACCGGCCCGCACTGGTGCTCGATGGTCTGGCGCGCTGGGCGGTTCACCACGACGCGTGTGACCGGTAGGATCGCCGCATGCTGACCCGTCTTCTTATCGTTCTGCTGGCCATCCTCAACGTGGGTGTGGCGCTGTGGTGGATGGCGCCGCGTGCCGAACCGGTGGCCGCCGTGCCGCGCGCTGAGCCCGGCGTTGCCACCCTGGAAGTACTGCCATCGCCGGCGGTGGACAACGCTGCCGTAGCCGCTCCGCCTGCCGCTACTGCGGTGGCCGCAACCGCGGATGCCGCCCCGCTCATTGCGGCACCGGTTGCCGCTGCCAAACCGGCAGAAGCGGCGCCAGTGCCTGCTGCAGCTGTCGAAACCAGCACTGTCCAGACACCTCCCGCCGAGGCCAAGCCGGCCGAACCGAAACCGGCTGCCGCCGTGCAATGCGCCAGCCTTGGCCCCTACGCCAGCCAGGCCCAGGCGCAGGCGGCACTGGCCGCGTTGGGTGCGGATGCTGCCCGCCCGCGCCTGCGCGAAGTGCCCGGCAAGGCCGCCAACAGCTACCGCGTGCTGATCGCCCCGGCAGCCTCGCGCGAGGAAGCTCAGGCCACCGCCAAGCGCATCGTCGATGCCGGTTTCAGTGATTACTTCATTGTTTCCCAGGGTGAGGAAGCCAATGCCGTCGCCCTCGGCCAGTACCGCAACCGCGAGGGCGCCGAGCGCCGCCTGGCCAGCCTCACGGCCGCCGGCTTCCCGGCCAAGCTGGCCGCCAGCGGCACTGAAATCGCGCCCAGCTGGTGGGTGGACGCTGCCACCGCCGGCACCGCCACCCCGGCCAGCTTGAAGCAGCGTGCCGCGGCCGCCCAGCAACAGTCGTTGGATTGCGCGCGTCTGCGGTAGAATGGCGCGCCCCGCCAAGGCGGGGTTCGGGAAGTACCGGGTTCAGAACCGGCTCCCCACCGGTTGCAGCGCCACCATCGCGTAACCGCAGCACGCAATACGTCTTGCCGCTTTAGCTCAGTTGGTAGAGCAACTGTCTTGTAAACAGTAGGTCATCCGTTCGATTCGGATAAGCGGCACCAATAACTCACTGAATTTGAATTATTTTTGGCAACGGAATGTCGCCAGAAAGCCGAATTCCCGGGAAAATTCCGGGGAAACTCATTTCAGAGTTCACGTTTCACGAAGTGCTGAACGCTGACAGCACCAAGGCGTTTAGGACTTCTGGTGACTAGAAGGCCAACTGTTTTTCATCGCAACTATGAGGCATCGGGGATATGCGCAGGCTATTACCCTGCGACTGCTATCGGCTAGAAACAGGCATCGTCCCAATTCCGCCTACGTCGGTGCGGGCCGCGTCTTGCAGCCCGCACCGGGTTGGCTCTCGACTACTCCGTTGCCAAGAATGCAGCGTGATACGAAACCTCGGCGCGCGGGACATCGCACCCGAACGTTAGCGCCTGGAAGTATTCTGCAGGCACATCAGGCAAGGAAAAACCCGGCCAAGTCTTGAAACCGAAGCGCGCGTAGTAAACGGGATCCCCAAGTACGACGCAGCCTTTGATTTGCAGCTCCCGCATCCGGGCGAGCGCAGCGTGAACCAGTGCGGACCCGACACCCTGCTTCTGCCAGCGCGGGTGCACCGACAAGGGTCCCAAGCCGTACCAGCCCGACTCCTTCGTCGAGAGGATGACGGGGGATATCGCGACATGGCCGATCAGCTCAAGGCCAGAGGTTGCGACGAGCGAAATCGCCAGACGGTCCGCGCGCCGCAGTGCGGCGACAATGAACTGCTCGGTGCCGCTCGAATGCACTACGGGCGCGAAGGCCAGTTGTGTCAGGAGGCCGATGGCATCGGCATCCGTTGCCACCTCCGCCCGAATGATTACGTCAGGATTCAGAGCGACCTGAGGTTGAGTGCCAGCGATATTATTTGATGTCATGGAAATGGTTCCCGAAGGTGGCCACGGCGTCTGCGCTTATCGCGCATCATCACGCCGACATATGGCCGGGGTGATGGTTAACGGTTGTCGAGTTGCGGTCGAACCGCTTTCAGCCCCGCCGCATTGATGCGATAGGGCTTGCCGGACATTGAGCTTATGAGGCGCTTGGACTTGAGCTTCTTGAAGACCTCAAGCGTGCAGTCTGCGAGTACATAGCCATCGACTGTGCGGCATTCGACCGCTGCGATGCGACCTGACTCATCTCGACTGTGGGCAATAGCCCCACCCTTGGCGAGCACATGAAGTGCCCGCTGCTCCGATCTGGAGATGTTCATTGGTTGGAATCATCCGGAATAGGCAAAAACAGGCGGGCACGTCATGCCCACCTACGGATTCGCTTATTGATAACCGCCCAACCAAAAACGGTCGGAGTGCGGTTATCGGATGGTCACAAGCTCCAACATGAAAACCTCTTCTGGACGCCCTGTGGGCTGTCGATCAGGAGAAATTAGGCCACACCACACCGAGACCGGTCAACGGCATGGCGCGGTGCGTGGGTCTACGCAATGTCCGCCTTGGGTCGCGAGGTGTCTTACGAAAGCGGGCGGATACTTGGCGGCTAAAGAGGGTTGGGCAGGAAAATTGGCTTTTCCCGCCGGGAAAACTGCCTGCTTCTTCCACGCAGGCGTATGGTTCCACGCGATGCTGCGCATACAGGTAAACGGAAAGGCATACCTGTGACTCACGGCATCCATTCGCTCCCAAGGCAATCGGTCCCTACTTTCGTCAACGTTGACGGTCACCGTGCGACAAAAGCTTCGCGACGAAGCGCATAGTGCTGGCACGATCATAGGAGCAAGAAGCGCAACTCCCCTTGCTGCTAGGACGCATCGATCCTTGTGAATGCACGCACGCAAAGAACCAGAGAAAGCACGAGCAGGGCAACGTAGACGGCTAGCGAGGTTGGCAGCGGGAAATTGCCAGCCTGTCCCATCGCATGACGGATCAGATCCACCAGGTAAGTTATCGGGTTGAGCCGTGTAAACCATGCAAAAAGACTGTGGCGATCACTTGCTGGGACCGGGAAGAGTGCGCCTGACAGGAAGATCAGCGGCATCAGAATGAAGCTGATGATGACCTGTATGGCCTGGAAATCATCAATCACCGCACCACACAGCGCTCCTATGACCGCAAGCAGAAAGCCGATGGCAAGGATGGCAGCTTCCGTTTGCAGCAGGATCACGATGCCGGGCCATTGCACCAGCACCAGGCACGTCAACGCCACTACCAACGAGGCTTGCAGCGCTGAAGTTGTGGCTCCGCCAAGGCAGCGGCCGACCACCAGCTGCCAGCGCGGGGCTGGCGCGATCAGCGTTTCTTTGAGGAAGCCGAATTTCCGGTCCCAGAGTACCGAGAAGCCGCTGATGAACGACGTGGTTATCACCGCCATCGCCACCACGCCCGGTGACAGAAATCGCGAATAGCTGCCGTGGCCTGCGGCTTGGAACACCTGATCCATGCCCTTGCCCATCACCAGCAGGTAGAGAAGGGGTTGGGCGAGACCACTGATGATCTTCCAGCGACTTCGGCTGAATTTTTTGATGTCGCGCAGCCATAGACCGTAGATCGGCTTGAACATGGTCAGGAGGGATCGCTGCTTGTCATCTGCAGGTAGGCATCGGTAAGCCCGGACGCGCCACGGGTGGTGCTCACTGCCTGGGGGGGCCCGCAGGCAAGCAATCGGCCGGAACGGATCACTGCGATGTTGTCTGCGTTGGCTTCGGCTTCTTCGAGGTAGTGTGTTGTGAATACGACGGTCAACGCTTCCGCTGCTGTGAGTTGTTTGAGATATGCCCACATTGCATTCCGGACCTGGGTATCCAGGCCCGCGGTTGGCTCATCCAGATAGAGGATCCGTGGTCGATGCAGTAGTGCACGGGCGATCTCAATGCGCCGCTTCTCTCCCCCGGACAAGAATCTAACGATCTGTGTGGTGCGCGCCTCCATTCCCATCAACTCCAGCAATTCGTTCGCACGACGTCTGGCATCGGTGGTGTACATCGATTGAATCAGCGCATGCAGGTGCAGGTTCTCGCCAACGGTGAGGTCGTCATCCAGCGAGTTGTTCTGGAATACAGCGCCGATGTGGCGACGAGCACCCGCAGCGTCCTTCGCCACATCGTGCCCGGCCACTGTGACCGTACCTTTTGTTGGGCGGGTCAGCGTCGACATAAGACGGATGGTCGTTGTTTTTCCGGCGCCGTTGGGACCTAGCAACGCAAAGAAGGTCCCGGTAGCGACAGTCAGGGAAAGATCGGCCACGGCGATCTTCTTGTCATAGCGCTTCTCGACGCTATCAAATGTGATAATCGGGACGCCGGGACGGCAGGCCTCAGGCGGCACGGTTGGTAGCAACTCCACGATAGATCTTCAGAAAGACAGAGTGGGATGATTGGCCGTTCTGGTTTGGTTCGATGCCTATCGCGGTAGCGATATTGCGGTCGACAGGAAGCGTGGTCGACGGAGGAATGACCAGTGTGGAGATTCCGTTCACCGGTGCATCGCCCAAGTCCGCGATGCGAACGATATCAACGCGGGGCTTCCACGCTGGCGAGAACGACGCCTCATACAAAATGGCGTCGTGATCTTCAGTGTAGTACTGCAGAAGTCGCTCTTGGAGCTTCTGCATCCCTCCTGACGGAGCGCTGGCTTTCGGGGTGTACTTCAGGTCGCCGATTACACCAACCTGCCACAGAATCAGCATGCATGATGTAAATACCGGAATAGGTCTGACCATGAAGCTGGTTGCTTCGTACGAGTGACAGCCGACGGATGGATCCAGCCCAAGATCAGATACGATGCAGTCCTCTGCTGACACCCCAGACAACATATGTGCTGTATATCCCTCATTGCGCGCGATATGGATTGACTTGTGCGATGGATAAGCGAAGACGCCAGGGTGACCATAGAAGGCGGCAACTACGCGTTTTCCGTTGCGCACCTCGCCCATGATCCGCTCAACCATGTTGTCGTACGTGATGATGCGTTGCTGGCCGGCAACATAGAGTGGATGAAGATCCTCGGCATTCTCATTCAAACTGAGGACAAACTTTTTGGCGAAAGGATCAGGGACAAGATAGAACACCTTATCGGCTCGCTTTATCGCCTCGACGGTCTCCAGCGTTATCTGCCCTGGGGCTTGGATTCCGGTCCCAACTACGTACAGTGATCCTTTCGACATGTTTGATGCCTCGCTCGAGTTCGGATGGGGGTATTCTTCTGTTTACAGGACGATGATGTCGGTAGTGACGGTCTCGAGAACCAGGACGGCCAGCAACGCCGACGTCACTTGGTTTGCGTGGATTTTTCCAAGGAAAGTGTTCGCGTTTGGCTCGGCGAGCATGGATCTAGCCTCGTCGCTGAGATCGCATTCTTGCAGGAAGGCGTTCTTGTCTTCATCAAGGCGTTCGCGCGCATCAAAATTCAGTGCGAAGCCCATCAGGAACTCCGAGACCTCGTTGGCTGGCACCTGAAGTGGCAGCGGTGTGGGCATTTCATCGATTCTCATCGGTACGTCCTCTTGGTTGGTCATGGCGCTTGAATGCGGTCGACGGTTTGTGCGCTAAGTTTGAGGGAGGGCGGTGGATGCGACGGCTGTTTGAGGTAGTGCCTTACCGGAACTGTCGAATCCTGCAATGGCGTTGTTGCTCCAGCAAAGAAGGAACGTCGCCGATGCCAAGGCTAGTAACGGACTTCGTAGCGAAATGATCAAGCGTCATGCTGGGTTCTACACAGCAGAACGTCGTGTACATGATATGTATTTAGTTGGGTACAGCGCGCCTTGAAGCGCGATCTTCGATGAATGGAAAACCATTCGACAGCGTAGTTCTCGCGATGAGGCTGGCGGTGTTGACTGCTATGGGGCGACTGCCGAGAATCTGCGAATGGACCGGGACGAAACCAATCGGAGGTCTATGGTGGACAAAAATATCGATACGCTCGCAGCGCGAATTCGCTGGGCGAGAGTGAATGGTGGATTCTCCCAGACAGACCTTGCCAGCCTACTCGGCGTCAATCGATCAACGGTGGCGCACTGGGAGCGGGATGCAGGCTACTCGCCGACCATCGATCATCTGCGCGGTATAAGTGTGGCCGTGGGCGTGACTGCATCATGGCTGGTGGATGGTGACAAGGTTCTTTCGATCCCCGGCGGCTCCAGCCGACGCCCGAATCTCGAAGGAAAGATGCTGGAGCTATCACGGCATCTTCCCGTTTCGTTTCTCATAAATATCGTCGCACTCATGGAAGCGGCCGAGAACTACTTTTGAGCTTCCACTTCGGGTTGCATGCTGCAGATATTTTCGAAAGCTACTGGAACAGGATCGGATCGCGATCCTGCAAGCGCGCCAGTTGCCGGCTGGAGGATCGCGCAGGGTCAGCTTCGGTGCTAGTCCTGGGCTCAGTGTGCGGCGGTGTAGATGTCCTGCAACACTGCTTTCTCCAGCTCCAGATCGCTCAGCAGGTTCTTGACGATATCGCTCGGGCTGAGGATGTCGACCCGCTGTGACACCACAGGTCACCATCAGCTGATGGTGGTGCGAGTACGTCGTCGGCGCTTTGGCCTGCTTGAGCTAGCGCTAGGGGAGATGACCTCAAGGCTGGCCGAGGCCGGGCTGGAGAAGGCCCGGCGCCCATGGCGCTGGTCGCGTTGCCTTGGTATCGACGGTCGAACGGGGGCGCAGCGGAACCGGTAAGTATCCGAAGCTCCGCAACCGGAACTACCTAAACGAACTCACACTCGTGTTGAGTCGGGCGAGCTGAGATTTCCGGCATCGGTCTGGTGCGCCCGCTTCTGGGCGAGCCCGGCAGTGTCAGGGTCGTACGCTATGCCATCAATGAGAGAGGTTCAAGATGCATCACGTTGAGGCCATGGTCTATGCAGGACAGTTTCCTTGGCGGGCATCGTGAACTAGTTCGCGCCAGGTCAATCCATTGAAGGCCGGCGCGCGGGCCGGAATGAGTTGGTTTCGGAGGGGGTTGAGCTTCGCTTCGTCAAAGGCAGCTCAGCAGCGCCCGCTACACGCATTGGCCTGCGATAGAGCCCGACAGGAGTAGACGCATGCGCATCACCTCATGTCACCAGCTTGGGTTCGGCTTGCTTGGGAGTGGCTGCCTCGTCGGTTGTTGCGCGGTAAGGCATGCGGCCATTGCTCGCAGGCTTCGCAACCGGAGGTTTCCAGCGGAAGGGTGTATTGCCGAGGACTTCAATTTTCCCTCCGGATGTCTGAAATTCTGCGACATCTTCCGCGATGCGGTCGCGACTTAGATCATTGGTATGGATCTTCGGCGCATAGACGGAGTCCGATTTTGTAGCAGGGTAGGGGCCTTTAGTACGCTTTGGTGCCGTCATGACGTGTTCCTCCGATGAGTTTCATTTCGATGAGGCGAGCTGTCTGCTGGGCATGTTCGTCACGTTCAGCACGACAGTAAGGCCCGCCTAAAGCAAAGGACCTGCAGACGGCGGGTCTGCTGGCGTAGATGCGGCAATTCATCTTCTGCCCATCCAGTGCCACGCACCATCCGTCCTGATCCTTGGCCATCACGCGCAAGCCGCCGGCCTGATGGGTTGTCAGATGGGCAGGCACTGAATCTTCTTTACCCAAAATTACGGTGAGCCTGCAGCACAGTGCATCGCAGGTAGTGCATGTGATCTTGGCGTCGCTTTCGCGCTCTGCACGGTTCATATCGCAGCACTCATCATGTTGCGCGAGTAATGCAAAGCTGGCCGAACAAGCCCCATTGCGCCGAGGAAATATGAAGGCGCTTGCCATGCCCCCGCAGGTCACTGAGCTGTTGCTTATCGCTGAGGACGCGTAGCAGGTAGGAGTCGCCACCGATGGTGACTTTCACGTTGCGTGTCTTGAAGCCGGGCATTCCGCACTCCCGTCGAGCGACCACCCGTGGATCTGGGCAGGTAACGCATGAGAAGGAGCGATGTGCGCAACCAACGAAAGGGCTGCGCCGAGCGCGAAGCAGGCTGGGCCTGTGACCTGATGCTAGCACGTCGCAGGACTGGGCAGCTGTCCGCCAACATGTTGCAGAACTGAATTCAGCACGCATGCTTGGCAAAGGGCCATTCATTGTTTCCGGCGATCGCCAGCTACAGCATGGTGGATGTGGGCGATTCGGGGAGATGAGGGGGCGGCTATCTCAAGCGGGATGAAGCACGTTGAGAGATCTGCCTACGTCGGGCTTTTCAGTGCACGAACAGGCTTTGGATCAGCGAATCCAACCTCATAGCGGCTAGGGACTCCGCTCGCACTGAAAACGCTTCAAAAAAGCCAAGAAGTGCGGTTGGTTTTCGTACTTTAATCAGGCTCAATGCCGATAGTTGTCTCTCAGAAACTCGAGCTGCTCCGTAGCTGCCAGCATGCTTCTGATTCTGGACGAAGGCAGGGCAGCGCATTGTGGGCTGTGCCCATTCACCGACAAGCGAGCGTTACTGATCTGGCGAGCGTGGTTGCGCTGATATCCGTGATTGATGGATGCACGGGCCGGCTTGCACGCTCGCCCTGGGCTCAGTGCGCGGCGGTGTAGATGTCCTGCAGCACGGCTTTCTCCAGCTCAAGTTCGCTGAGCAGGTTCTTGACGATATCGCCCAGGCTGATGATGCCAACCAGCGAGGAGGTCTCGGTGACCATCAGGTGGCGGTGGTGCGAGTACGTCATCAATGCCATGGCCTGCTTGAGGCTTGCTTCGGGCGAGATTACTTCCAGACCGGTTGAGGGCAGGCTGGAGATGACCCGGCGTACCGCTTGCGGGCCGTCGTCGGCCACGCTGCGCACGATGTCCTTTTCGGACAGGATGCTGACCGGTGCGTCGTCCTTCATCACCACCAGTGCGGCGATCCTGTTCGCACTCATTTTGTGCGCGGCTGCGCCGATGGTGTCTTCACTGTCGATGGTGACTACGGTTTGCTTCTTGGACTGCAGGAGTTCGCGGACGTTCATTGATGTTTCCTGGTGCAGGTTGCTCAATCGGAAAAGTTCGCTTGGCCGCCAGCAAGGCTGGCTGCCGTGTTGCCGTGATGTCCTCGGCAGCTCGATTCTACGAGCCCGATGGCCGCTTGGAATTTGCGTGCTTGGGATGGTTCGTCATGCATTTGTAGGTGATTCGCAGCATCTCAGTTCCAGCAAAACCGGTGCTGAACAACGCATCGTTACCACCGGCATCTTGTGCTTGGGGCTACGCTGTGCGCACTCGCGCGACGCGGCCAAGGCGGGAGTTGATCAGCTGCCTGGGAGGCTGCGTGTTTCCCAGCCGATTGCGGATGCATCGCCCGGGTATTTGCTGCTTGCCGGAGGGCGGGAAGCCACATGCACGACATCGCCGCACGCATATGCTGATTGCATCTCGCTGATCGAAAGGTCAGTGGATAGCACCTGATGCAATGCATCGTGTTTGTTCGGACTGGAAGTTGGAGATGGGCGCTCGCGTTGGTACCGGTACGCGCTCGCTGGTCATCGTTATCGTTGCCCATAGCGCATGGCGGTGTTTGATCTGGCGATGGGGATCGCATGGACGAGTACTGAACCCGGTGGGCGGGCTGACGGCCAGCACCGGTGGCGGCAAACGACCTCGGTGGTTCGCGCCTGATCGGCATGCAGACCAGGCCAAGCATCCACGGTCTGCGCGCTTGGCGATGCGCGGCGGAATCAGTTGGTGTCAACGGCCGCGACGTTGCCCCTGCACGCTGATGCGCCAGCGGATTTGACCCGCCCGCCCGGCAGGTGCAAGCTCGGGTACAGTGCTGCCCAACCCAGGAGTCCAGACCATGACTGCTGTCAGTTCGATGCATAGCTCGGGCGACAAACTGCCGCCCTCTCGCCTGTGGCGGGTGTTCTGGCTGCAGGGGGTGATTCCCAGCAACCTGTTGTGGGCCGCGGCGCTCTGGGCGCTGGACCAGGGCAGGACGCCGCTGTTGCTGGGTCTGTTTGCGGTGCTGCTGCTCTACACCGGCTGGATCATTCCTGCGGTGTGGCGGGCCGCCCCCAGTGCGCACAACCCCAATTACGGTATGGCCGCGCGTGGCCTGACCGTGGCATGGGGCGTGAACACCGTGTTGGTGGTGTTCTTCCTGCTGTTGCAGTTGGCGACCTAGTAGAACTGTACCGGCGTGCCGTCGCGGTCAAACGCGGCGAAGCGGCTGATCTGGCCATCGTTGACCGCATTGACCATCAGCCGCAGTGGTTGCGCGGCTTCATCGCTGGAAGGGGCAATGCCTGCGCGCCCGTCCAGCGCGGCGACGAACACCAGGTCCCAGGCCTGGCCGGTAGCGGCTGATTCGGCGGCCAGCGCGGCGAACGAGGTGATGTCCTGCGGGGCCTTGTCCACGCACAGCACCGCAGTGAGGGTGCCGCCTTCGCCATTGTCGTGGCGGGCGTGCTGGTCGGCGGTCGGTGACTCGGGCAGCTCGGCCTTCACGAACACGAACAACAGGCGTTGTGGCTCGGTTTGTTGCGCGGATGCGCTGAGCAGGTCGTTGAAATCACTGAGCATCATGATCGGCGTCACATGGCGGTATCCGTGGAAAGGCCATGCTGCCACAGGCATCGGGGGCATGGCTGGAGTCTGGATTGATTTAAGTCATCCCATCGACGCAATGCGCCACGTAGGCTGACAGCCATTCAATACAGGCGAGGGCACCCCGGCATGCCGGGCGAGCGTGGAAACGTGGAGTCAGGAGGTGAAACAGCCATGAGCCAACTCACCGACGGCTTCGGGCGCAGCTTTCCATACCTGCGTCTGTCGCTGACCGAAGCCTGCAACTTCCGTTGCAGCTATTGCCTGCCCGACGGTTACCAGGCCGATGGCCGCCCCCAATTCCTGGCGGTGGACGAGATAGCGCGGCTGGTACGCGCCTTTGCCGCGCTTGGTATGCACAAGATCCGCCTGACCGGTGGCGAGCCCAGCCTGCGCAAGGACCTGCAGCAGATCATCGCCACCGTTGCGCAGGTGCCGGGCATCCGCAAGGTGGCCATCACCACCAATGGTTGCCTGCTGCCGAGGCATCTGCCGGGCTGGCACCGGGCCGGGCTCACCGCGCTCAACGTCAGCATGGACAGCCTGCAGCGCGAGCGCTTCCATGCCATCACCGGGCACGACCGCCTGCCAGAGCTCATGGAAGGCCTCAATCTGGCGCAGGCCTTGGGGCTGCAGTCGATCAAGCTCAACGCGGTGCTGTTGCGTGGGCTCAATGACGACGAGTTGCCGGCGTGGATGGAGTTCCTGCGCGAGCGCCCGCTGGGCGTGCGCTTCATCGAACTGATGCGCACCGGTGACAACCGCGAATACTTCGAGCGTCACCATCTGCGCGCCGATGTGGTAATCGAACAACTGCTGGCCGCTGGCTGGAGCGAGCAGGTGCGTGCCGGTGATGCCGGCCCTGCGCGTGAGTTCGGCCACCCCGACTACCGCGGCCGCATCGGCATCATCGCGCCGTATGCCCGTGATTTCTGTAAAGGCTGCAATCGCCTGCGGGTAACCGCGCGGGGTGATCTGCGGCTGTGCCTGTTCGGCGATTTTGGCGTGGCGCTGCGGCCCCTGCTGCAGTCCGATGGTGACCAGGATGCGCTGCTGGCACGCATCACCACCCAGCTCGGGCTCAAGGCAGCCGGGCATGGACTGCATTTCGGCCAGACCGGGCTTACCCCGCACCTGGCCTCGATTGGAGGATGAGACAAGCAATGAGTGGGCAGATAAGTGCGGCATTCCATATGGCCGATGTGCGTGACAAGCGTATTACCCGTCGTCGCGCGGTGGCGGTAGGCGAGCTGATCGCCGGGCCGCTTGCCTACCCGTTGATCGTGGAGCGGCGCCTGCCCAAGGGCGATGCGCTGGTGATGGCGGAAATCGCCGGCCTGCAGGGCGCCAAAATGGCCTCGGCTTTGATGCCGATGTGCCACCCGCTGCCGCTGGAACTGGTGCGCGTGTACTGCGCGCCGGTGCCGGAGCGGCAAGCGATACGGGTCTGGTGTGAATGCGCCAGCGAGGCCCGCACCGGGGTGGAAATGGAAGCCCTGGCCGGCGTCAATGCAGCCCTGCTTACCCTGTATGACCTGAGCAAGCCGGTCGAGCCGGCGCTGGAGATCAGCGGAATCCGTCTTTTGTTCAAGGAAGGCGGCAAGAGCGGGGTCTGGACGCACCCGCAGGGCATGGATGCAGGTGAACTCGAACGTTTCCGCCCGCGGCCACCCAAGACCTTGGGCGCGGCGCGCTGTGCGGTGATCACCCTCAGTGACCGCGCCAGCCGTGGCGACTATGTCGACGAATCCGGGCTGGTACTGGTCAAGGGCCTGCAGGCCCTGGGCGGTGAGGTGGTCAGCAATGAAATATTGGCTGATGGAATCGAACCGCTGGTTGCGCAGCTGCGCACTTTGGCGGCGGACGGTGTACGCCTATGCCTGTGCACCGGCGGTACCGGTCTGGGCCCGCGTGATCTCACCCCGGAAGCACTGCAGGCCCTGGGCGGGCGTGCGGTGCCGGGCTTGGCGCAGATGCTGCGTGGGCTCAGCGCACAGCACACCCCGCTGGCCTGGCTGAGCCGCGCCGAGGTGGTGCAGCTGGATGGATTGCTGGTGATCGCCTTGCCGGGCAGCCCACGTGCGGCGGCGCAGTGCATGAACATCCTCACGCCGGTGCTGGGTCACGCGCTGGCCATGATGGATGGGGGCACGCACGCATGATCAGTTATGCCCAGGCCCTGCAGCAGTTGCTTGCCGCGGCCCCCTCGTCCCGTGCCGAGCAGGTGGCGATTGGCGCTGCGGCCGATCGCGTGCTCGCGGCGCCGGTGCTCAGCACGCAGGATCTGCCGCCCTTCGACAATGCAGCGATGGACGGCTTTGCACTGCGCGCAGGTGGCCAGCCGCTGGCGGCAGGCAGCATTCTGCAGGTACAGGGCTGGCAGGCCGCAGGTGATGGCGCTGCCGACGGTGATGCCGCACAGGCCTGGGAAATCATGACCGGTGCGCGCATGCCCTCGGGCCTGGACAGCGTGGTGCCGGTTGAACAGATCGAGGTGCTGGATGCCGTCGACGGCCGTCCCACCCGCATACGCCTGCAGGCAGCGGTAAAGCCGGGCCAGCACGTGCGGCTGCGCGGGCAGGACGTGGCGCAGGGCGAAACCGTGCTTGCCGCAGGTGCGACGTTGGACATCAATGCGATGACCTTGCTGCATGCGCTCGGCGTTGCCGCGGTGCAGGTACAACAGCAGCCGCAGGTGGCGGTGATAAGTACCGGCAAGGAACTGATCAGCGACGCGGGTGCGGTGTTGCAGTCCGGACAGATCCGCGACAGCAATCGTCCGTTTCTGCTCAGCCGGCTGCGTGCAGCCGGTGCCGAGGTAGTGTGGAACGGCGTGGTCAGCGATGACGTGGCAGCCTTTGATGCAGCGCTGGACGCGGCATTGGCAGCCGGCGCGCGGATGGTGTTGAGCACCGGTGCGGTATCGCAGGGGCGCTACGATTTCATTCCCGATGCCTTGCGCGCGCGCGGCGCCGAGGTCCTGTTCCACAAAGTGGCGATTCGTCCTGGCAAGCCGCTGCTGTTTGCGCGTCTGGCCGATGGCACGCTGTACTTCGGCCTGCCGGGCAATCCGATTTCCGCAGCAGTAGGGCTGCGTTTCTTCGCCGAACCGGTGCTGCGGCACATGCTGGGGCTGGCCGAAGAAACCGCGCTGCAGCTGCCCTTGCAGGCCGATGTGCGCAAACCGCCGGGCCTGCGCTTCCATGCACGCGCACAGGTGCAGGCCGATGCGAGTGGGCGTTTGAGTGTGAGTGTGCTGGCCGGGCAGGAGTCGTTCCGCCTCAAGACCATGCTGCGCGCCAATGCGTGGGTGGTATTGGAGGGCGATGACGATCTGGCCGTGGCCGGCAGTCTGGTACGTGTACAGGGCTGGGGCCACCGCGAGCCGGTGCAGCTGAGCCTGCAGGAGATGGCATGAAAGAGATCATCGTTCAATTGTTTGGTGCGTTCTCGGAGCTGGATGCGCAGCGCCAGCTCAGCGTGGCGGTCGAGGGCGGGCAGGTCAGCGACCTGCGCCGGGCCCTGCGGGCACTGCTGCAGGAGCGCTTTCCGCAATTTCGTGCCGGGCTGGTCGATTACTCGGCCTTTGCCGACGAACAGCGGGTATTGCGTGACAACGAACTGCTGCCCAGCGACGGGCGGGTGGCCATCCTGCCACCGGTAAGTGGAGGCTGAAATGAGCTTCGAAAACCAATGGAAAGTAGTGGGTCGCGCCGATGCGCCGATTGATCCCGGCGAAGGCATCGCCTTCGTCTCCGATCCGGGCTTTGGCGGCATCGATGTCTTCATCGGCAAGGTGCGTGATCTGAACCAGGGGCGGCCGGTGCTGGGCATCAGCTATGACCTGTTCGAGCCGCTGGTATTGAACGAGTTCCAGCGGCTGATCGAGACAATCAGCGCGGACTTCGGCCCGCGGATCAAACTGTATGTGGCGCATGCAAAAGGCCGCCTTGCGGTTGGCGATGTGGCGGTGGTGGTGGCCGCAGGCAGCCCACACCGTGATGAGGCCTTCCGTGCCTGCCGGCAGTTGATCGAGGGCGTGAAGCACCGTTCGCCGATCTGGAAACAGGAGCACTACCAGGACGGCGACAGCGAGTGGAGCGAGGGCTGCAGCCTGTGCCAGCCCAATACCGAACATGCGCATGTCGACGGGCATGTCCACGACCACTCGCATTGAGCCGGCGCCGACCGCCGGCATCGTGCTGGCCGGTGGGCTGTCCAGCCGTATGGGCCAGGACAAGGCGCTGCTGCGTTGGCGCGGGCGCAGCCTGCTCGAGCACAGCTGCGCACTGCTGCATGCAATGGGCGCACAGCCGGTGCGGGTGAGCGGCGACTACCCCGGTTTCGATTCGGTGCCCGATGCGGTGCCACGCTGTGGGCCGCTGGGTGGGTTGTACAGCGTGGTGGCAAGCTTGGACGACGGACCGGCATGGGTGCTGCCGGTGGATATGCCGCTGCTGGATATGACACTGCTGCGACATCTGCGTGATGCGGATATGGCGCCTTGTGTGACCTATTCAGGAGAACCGGTGCCGATGTACTTGAACATCGACGGCACATGTCGCACCCTCCTGTATGAAATGGTTACGGGTACAGACGTGCCGCGCTCGCTACGCATGTTCCAACGCCGCCTCGGCGGCTTGGAGCTGCCGTTGCCCGCCGCTGCCAAGGCCCGTCTGGTGAACTGCAATACCCCCCGCCAATGGGAGGAAGTTGCGTCATGAAGATCCAGATCCAGTCGCAGTCGCTCAGGCTGCGCATCGATGAAAGCGAGCTGGCCCGCCTGCTTGCTGGCGAGGTGCTGGAGAACCAGACCTGGCTTGGCACGCCCGGAGTCCTGTCGCAGCGCTTGCAGCTGCACGACACGGTCGAGGCGCTGCTGGATGGCGATGCACATACGTTGACGGTCAAGCTGCCGCGTGAAGACGTGCTGGCGTTGCAGGCACGTCTGCCGTGCCGTGATGGTTTGAGTTTTGCGCTGCACACGCAGGCGCAGCCCCTGCAATTGCAGTTCGATGTGGATGTACGTGACAGCGTGCGTCAACGCGGCGTGCAACGCCGCAGTTCGGCCGATGCCGTCAGCCTCAGTTGATATTTGTCAGGTGGTTGGCGCGATAGCGCCGTTGGATTGATCAAGATCAAGACTGCCCCAGGGGGCGCCGGGCTTAATGACGCCGTGGCGGCTGGGCAAGCAAACAGCACAGCAAGCCAGCGCCGTATCACACAGCCTTGGAGCGATGCATGAGTGCCAGTCGCGATGTCGGAAAACAGAGCAGGTCCGGTCCCGGTCGCGTCATCAGCGACTGGAAACCCGAGGATCCTGATTACTGGGAACACACCGGGAAAAAGGTTGCCAACCGCAACCTGGTGATCTCGATACCGTCGCTGTTGCTGGCGTTTTCGGTATGGGTGCTGTTCTCGTCGGTGACCATCAGCCTGCCCAAGATCGGCTTCAACTTCACCACCGACCAGTTGTTCTGGCTGGTGGCGCTGCCCAGCCTGTCCGGCGCGACCCTGCGCATCTTCTATTCCTTCGTTATCCCCATTTTCGGCGGCCGCCGCTGGACTGCGTTGTCGACCGCATCGCTGCTGCTGCCTACGCTGTGGTTGGGCTTTGCGGTGCAGAACCCGGCCACGCCGTATTGGGTGTTCGTGATGATCGCCATCCTCTGCGGTTTTGGCGGCGCCAACTTCTCCTCGTCGATGTCCAACATCTCGTTCTTCTATCCCAAGCAACGCCAGGGCATGGCGCTGGGCTTGAATGCGGGCCTGGGCAATGTCGGCGTCTCGGTATCGCAGGCAGTGGTGCCGCTGGTGATCACGGTGGGCGTGTTTGGCGCGCTGGGCGGTGCACCGCAAGCGGTGGTCGATGGCGGCGCGCCGTTGTTCGTGCAGAACGCCGGCTTCATCTGGGTGCCGTTCATTGCGTTCTTTGCGATTGCGGCCTGGTTCGGCATGAATGACCTGACCAGCGCCCGCTCTTCGTTTTCCGAGCAGGCGGTGATCTTCCGCCGCAAGCACAACTGGCTGATGTGCTGGCTGTACATCGGCACCTTTGGTTCCTATATCGGTTTTTCAGCTGGTTTCCCGATGCTGGTCAAGAGCCAGTTCCCGGATGTGAACCCGCTGGCCTACGCCTTCATCGGCCCGCTGTTGGGAGCGTTGATGCGCTCGGTGGGCGGCAGCATGGCCGACCGCTGGGGCGGCGCACGGCTGACGTTCTGGGTGTTCGCACTGATGATCGCCGCGGTGTTCGGTGTGCTGCACTTCCTGCCCAGCAATGGCCAGGGCGGCAACTTCTACGGCTTCCTGCTCTCGTTCATGGCCTTGTTCGTGCTCAGCGGCATCGGCAACGGCACTACGTTCCGGATGATTCCGGTGATTTTCCGCACCCTGCACGATCGCCTGTCGGCCAATGAAGGCGCCGAAGGCAAGAAGGCCGCCGCACACCAGGCCAGCATCGAATCGGCCGCGGTTGTGGGCTTCTCCGGTGCCATCGGCGCCTATGGCGGCTTCTTCATTCCCAAGAGCTACGGCTCATCCATCACCTTGACCGGCAGCCCGGACATGGCGCTGTACGGCTTCATTGCGTTCTACATCACCTGCCTGGCGGTTACCTGGTGGTGGTACTACCGGCGCGGGGCCGAAACCCCCTGCTGAGAAGGCAATGCACCGCAGCCAGATGACACACACAGCCACGATGCAGCAGTTTGCGAACGGAGATTCACCATGAGCTATTTTCTTGATCGCTTGCAGTTCTTCAAGCGTGATCCACAACCCTTCGCCAACGGCCATGGGTTCAGCAAGAGCGAAGGGCGGGACTGGGAAAACAGTTATCGCGCCCGTTGGCAGTACGACAAGATCGTGCGCTCCACCCACGGTGTGAACTGCACCGGCTCGTGCAGCTGGAAGATCTACGTCAAGAATGGCCTGGTCACCTGGGAAACGCAGCAGACCGACTACCCGCGCACCCGCCCGGACCTGCCCAATCACGAACCGCGCGGCTGCCCGCGTGGTGCCAGCTATTCCTGGTACCTGTACAGCGCCAACCGGCTGAAGTACCCGCTGATCCGCGGCACCTTGCTGCGCATGTGGCGGCAGGCGCGCAAGACCATGTCGCCGGTCGAGGCCTGGGGCAGCATCGTGCAGGATCCGGCCAAGTCACGCGAGTACAAGCGCCGCCGCGGCATGGGCGGCTTTGTACGCCTGAACTGGGACGAAGCCAACGAGATCATCGCCGCCTCCAACCTGTACACCACCAAGGAATTCGGCCCGGACCGCATCGTCGGCTTCTCGCCGATTCCGGCCATGTCGATGATTTCCTATGCGGCCGGTGCACGCTATCTGTCGCTGCTCGGCGGCGCCTGCCTGTCGTTCTACGACTGGTACTGCGACCTGCCGCCGGCCTCGCCGCAGGTATGGGGCGAACAGACCGACGTGCCGGAATCGGCCGATTGGTACAACAGCCGCTACATCATCGCCTGGGGCTCGAACGTGCCGCAGACGCGTACCCCGGATGCGCACTTCTTCACCGAGGCGCGTTACAACGGCACCAAGACGGTGTCGATCTGCCCCGACTATTCGGAGCTGGCCAAGCTCACCGACCATTGGCTGCACCCCAAGCAGGGCACCGATGCCGCGCTGGCATTCGCCTTCGGCCACGTGATCCTGCGCGAGTTCCACGTCGACAAACCCTCGCAGTACTTCCAGGATTATTGCCGCCAGTACTCGGACATGCCGATGCTGGTGCGCGTTGAACGGCGTGCCGATGGCCGGCTGGTGCCGGGCCACTTCCTGCGCGCCAGCGAGCTGGGCGGGCTGGGCGAGAGCAACAACCCCGAATGGAAAACGCTGGCGTTCGACGAGAACAGCGGCGACATCACCGTGCCCAATGGTTCGGTCGGCTTCCGTTGGGGCGAGAAGGGCAAGTGGAACATCGAGGAAAAGGCCAGCGATGGCCATGAAACCCGCCTGCGCCTGAGCCTGGCCGATATCCACGACGGCATCGAGGCGGTGAGCTTCCCGTACTTCGGCGGTATCGAGAGCGACGGCTGGACCGCCGCGCCGGCCGAGGAAGTACTGGAGCGCAACATCCCGCTGCGCCGCCTGCCGCTGGCCGAGGGTGGCGAAGCGCTGGTAGCCACGGTCTACGACCTGCTGCTGGCGCAGTACGGCGTTGATCGCGGCTTCGGCGGTGGCAACGTCGCCAAGAGCTTCGACGACAACGTGCCGGGTACGCCGGCCTGGCAGGAGCGCATCACCGGCGTGTCACGCGCCGAGGTGATCGAGATTGCCCGCGAGTTCGCCCGCACCGCCGACAAGACCCATGGCCGCAGCATGATCATCGTCGGCGCTGGCATGAACCACTGGTTCCACAACGACATGAACTACCGCGGCCTGATCAACATGCTGGTCATGTGTGGCTGCGTGGGCCAGACCGGTGGCGGCTGGGCGCATTACGTGGGGCAGGAAAAGCTGCGCCCGCAGACCGGCTGGCAGCCGCTGGCGTTTGGCCTGGACTGGAGCCGGCCGCCGCGGCAGATGAACGGCACCTCGTTCTTCTACTTCAACACCGGGCAGTGGCGTTACGAGAAGCTGCAGGTCGACGAACTGCTGTCGCCGCTGGCCGACGCCTCCAAGTACAGCGGCAGCCTGGCCGATCTCAACCTGCGTGCGGTGCGCATGGGCTGGTTGCCAAGTGCGCCGCAGCTGGACCGCAATCCGCTGCAGCTGGTGCGCGAGGCCGAGCAGGCCGGTATCGCACCGGCCGACTACGCACTGTCCAAGTTCAAGGACGGCTCGCTGGATTTTGCCTTCGCCGATCCCGATGCCGCGCAGAACCACCCGCGCATGATGTTCATCTGGCGCTCCAACCTGCTTGGTTCCTCCGGCAAGGGCCACGAGTACATGCTGCGGCATCTGCTCGGCACCCGTCACGGCCTGCAGGGCAAGGACCTGGGTGAGATGGGCGCGGTCAAGCCCGAGGACGTGAAATGGCATGACGAAGCGCCGGAAGGCAAGCTCGACCTGCTGGTGACGCTGGACTTCCGCATGTGCACCACCGCGCTGTACTCGGACATCGTGCTGCCCACCGCAACCTGGTACGAGAAGGACGACCTCAACACCTCGGACATGCATCCCTTCATCCACCCGCTGTCCAAGGCGGTGGACCCGGCCTGGGAATCGCGCAGCGACTGGGAGATCTTCAAGGGCGTGGCACGCACGCTCAGCGAGATGGCACCTGGCGTGCTGGGTGTCGAGAAGGACCTGGTGTTGGTGCCGACCCTGCACGACACGCCCAATGAGCTGGGCATGCCGTTTGGCGTCGCCGATTGGAAGAAGGGCCAGTGCGAGGCCATCCCCGGCAAGACCATGCCGAGCATGGCGGTGGTTGAGCGCGATTACCCCAACCTGTACCGCAAGTTCACTTCGCTGGGCCCGTTGCTGGACAAGCTCGGCAACGGCGGCAAGGGCATGAACTGGGATACCAAGCACGAGGTCGAATTCCTCGGCAAACTCAACCATACCGTGCTGGAGGAAGGCATCAGCCAAGGCCGGCCGGCCATCGACACGGCGATCGATGCCTGCGAAGTGGTGCTGCACCTGGCACCGGAAACCAACGGCCATGTCGCGGTCAAGGCCTGGGAATCGCTGGGCACCTTCACCGGCCGCGAGCACACCCATCTGGCACTGGGCAAGGAACACGAAGCGATCCGCTTCCGTGACATCCAGGCGCAGCCACGCAAGATCATTTCCTCTCCGATCTGGTCCGGGCTGGAAGACGACAACGTCAGCTACAACGCCGGCTATACCAATGTGCATGAGTTGATCCCATGGCGCACGGTGACCGGACGCCAGCAGTTCTACCAGGATCACGAGTGGATGATCGACTTCGGCGAGGCCTTCATGAGCTACCGGCCGCCGGTCAATACACGCACGGTGGAGCCGCTGCTCAACAAGCGCCAGAACGGCAACAAGGAAATCGTGCTGAACTGGATCACCCCGCACCAGAAGTGGGGCATCCACAGCACCTATAGCGACAACCTGATCATGCAGACGCTGTCGCGTGGCGGCCCGATTGTCTGGTTGAGCGAGGACGACGCGCGCAACGCCGGCATCGAGGACAACGACTGGATCGAGCTGTTCAACGTCAATGGTGCGATTGCCGCGCGTGCGGTGGTCAGCCAGCGGGTGATGCCGGGCATGGCGATGATGTACCACGCCCAGGAACGCATCATCAACGTACCGGGTTCGGAGATTTCCGGCACCCGCGGCGGCATCCACAACTCGGTGACCCGCATCGTGCTCAAGCCCACCCACATGATCGGCGGCTACGCGCAGCTGGCCTGGGGCTTCAACTACTACGGCACCTGCGGCACCAACCGCGATGAGTTCGTGATCGTGCGCAAGATGGACAAGATCGACTGGCTGGATGGTGAGGACGCAAATTCGAGTGCAACCGGCGCCGCGCGGGAGGTGGTGTGATGAAAGTACGTGCCCAGATTGCGATGGTGTTGAACCTGGACAAGTGCATCGGCTGCCATACCTGCTCGATCACCTGCAAGAACGTGTGGACCTCACGCGAAGGCGTGGAGTACGCCTGGTTCAATAATGTGGAAACCAAGCCCGGCATTGGCTACCCGAAGGAATGGGAGAACCAGGACAAGTGGAACGGTGGCTGGGTACGCACCAGCGCCGGCAAGCTGGTGCCGCGTGCCGGCGGCCGCTGGCGGATGCTGGCCAAGATCTTCTCCAACCCCGACCTGCCGCAGATCGACGACTACTACGAGCCGTTCGACTTCGACTACCAGCACCTGCACGACGCGCCCGAGCTGAAGCATCAGCCCACCGCGCGGCCGCGCTCGCTGCTGACCGGCCAGCGCATGGAGAAGATCGAGTGGGGCCCGAACTGGGAGGAGATCCTTGGTACCGAGTTCTCCAAGCGTTCGCGTGACTACAACTTCGACCAGGTGCAGAAGGAGATCTACGGCGCCTTCGAAAAGACCTTCATGATGTACCTGCCGCGGCTGTGCGAACACTGCCTCAACCCGGCCTGCGTCTCGGCCTGCCCGTCCGGCGCCATCTACAAGCGCGAGGAAGACGGCATTGTTCTGATCGACCAGGACAAGTGCCGTGGTTGGCGCATGTGCGTGTCGGCCTGCCCGTACAAGAAGATCTATTACAACTGGAAGAGCGGCAAGTCCGAGAAGTGCATCTTCTGCTACCCGCGCATCGAGATGGGCGAACCCACCGTGTGTTCGGAAACCTGCGTGGGCCGCATCCGCTACCTCGGAGTGATGCTGTACGACGCCGACCGCATTGCCGAGGCGGCATCGGTGGCGGCGGAGAAGGATCTGTACCAGTCACATCTGGATATCTTCCTGGATCCGTTCGATCCGGCGGTGATCGCCGCTGCGCGTGCCGAAGGCATCCCCGACAGCTGGCTGGAATCGGCCAAGCAGTCGCCGGTCTACAAGCTGGCCATCGACTGGAAGCTGGCGCTGCCGCTGCACCCGGAATACCGCACCTTGCCGATGGTCTGGTACGTGCCGCCGTTGTCGCCGATCCAGTCCGCCGCCGAGCGTGGCCATGTCGGCATGAGTGGTGAGCTGCCGGATATCGCCTCGCTGCGCATCCCGGTGCGCTACCTGGCCAATCTGCTGACGGCCGGTGACGAAGCGCCGGTGGTGCGCGCACTGGAACGCTTGATGGCAATGCGCGCCTGGCGCCGTGGCAAGAACGTGGACGGTATCGAGGACATGCGCGTGCTCGACCAGGTGGGGCTGACCCCGGCGCAGGTCGAGGAGATGTACCGCTACCTGGCCATTGCCAACTACGAGGACCGCTTCGTGATACCTAGCGCGCACCGCGAATACGCCAACGACGCCTTCGGCGAACGTGGCGGCTGCGGCTTCACCTTCGGCAATGGCTGCAATGGCGACAGCCCGGCCGACCTGTTCACCCAGCGCAAGAACACCACGTTCGCGGTGCATCCCAACCGCCAGCACCGGCACGAGGTGGTGAAATGAGTGTGCTCAAGTTGATTGGCGTATTGCTGGACTACCCACGCGACGAGCTTTGGCAGCATGGCGAGGAGCTGCTTGAGGCCTGCGACGATCCGGCGCTGTCGCCGGCCCGTCGCGGGCAGTTGCAGGCCTTTGTGCGTGAGCTGCTGGCCAGCGATCCGCTGGATGCGCAGGACCGCTGGTTGTCCACCTTCGATCGCGGCCGCTCGATGAGCCTGCTGGTGTTCGAACACATCCATGGCGAATCGCGTGACCGTGGCCAGGCCATGGTCGACCTGATCGATGCCTATCGTAAGAACGGCTTCGAGCTGGATGCACGCGAGCTGCCCGATTACCTGCCGCTGCTGCTGGAATACCTCTCGCACCGGCCGCAGGCCGAGGCCAAGGACTGGCTGCACCACATCGGCCATATCGCCGGCATGCTTGCCGCGCGTGCCGCCGAGCGGCAGCTGCCGCATGCGGTGCTGCTGGAGATCCTGGTCGAGGCGGGCGAGGGCAAGGTCAACCTGGCGGTGCTGCGGCAACGGGCAAGCGAGGAAGTGCGCGACGACACCGTCGAAGCCATGGACAGCCTGTGGGAGGAAGAAGCGGTGCGTTTCGGCACCGATGCACCTTCGCAGGATTGCGATCCACCCCATCGTTCACCGGCACGCGCGCAGCCGCGGGAGATCCAGCCATGAATTACCTCAATCAGTTCGCCTTCCAGTTCTATCCCTACATCGCGGTGGCGGTGCTGTTGATCGGCAGCTGGGCGCGTTACGACAAAGCCATGTACAGCTGGCGTACCGGCTCCACCCAACTGCTGTCCGATCGCGGCATGCGCTTTGGCAGCAACTGCTTCCACATCGGCATCATCGCCATCCTTGGCGGCCATTTTGTCGGCCTGCTGACTCCGCATGCGTTGTACGAGCCCTTCATCACCTCCTCGCAGAAGCAGATGCTGGCGATGGTGGTAGGCGGCTTCTTCGGTGCGCTGTGTTTTGTCG
Organism: Stenotrophomonas terrae; assembly: GCF_001431465.1. Classification (GTDB taxonomy): domain Bacteria; phylum Pseudomonadota; class Gammaproteobacteria; order Xanthomonadales; family Xanthomonadaceae; genus Stenotrophomonas; species Stenotrophomonas terrae. The sequence goes on from NZ_LDJJ01000010.1 coordinate 136,056, forward strand.
GCATCACCATCCTGCTGGTGCGACGGCTGACCAATGCGCGGGTGCGTGCCATCGGCAGCTTTGGTGACACGCTGGTGCTGGTGTTGTTGTTCGCCCAGCTCTGCCTCGGCCTGTACAGCATCAAGATCTCGGCCGGCCATCTGGACGGTGGAGTGATGGTGATGCTGGCCGAATGGGCACAGCACATCGTCACCTTCCGTGCCGGTGCCGCCGACTATGTCGAAGGCGTGCACTGGGTCTACAAGGCGCATATCTTCCTCGGCCTGACGCTGGTGCTGATTGCACCGTTCACCCGTCTGGTGCATGTGTGGAGCGTGCCGATCAGCTATTTGTGGCGGCCGTACCAGGTGGTGCGTCGTCGTCAGGCCACGCTGCGCTACGGTCCGCGGGAGTAAGCCATGGGCAGCCTGCCACGCATACTTCCGATCACGGTGATCGATTCGGATACCCCGGTGCCGGCCGAGGCCGGCCACCATCATGTACAGGACGCGGGCACCCGCGGGCTTGGCCAGCCGGCGCCCTGCAGCCTGTACGTGCTGGACACGCCGATCAACGAGGCCGATATCGCCCGCGAGATGCAGTTCCATCGGGCGATGCGCCCGGAGCAGTCACGGGCCGATGCGGCACGTGCGCTGGTGGTGCGTGAGCTGCTGCGGCTGGAGGCCGAGCGGCTCGGCCTCCAGCCGCAGC
>NZ_LDJJ01000100.1 GCF_001431465.1 Stenotrophomonas terrae
CTCGCCAGCAGCGCCAGCACCATCACCGCCAGGAAGCCGCCATAGGCATACAGCACCGCCAGGATCTGCTTCCACAGGCCCTCGGGGACCTCGGCTGCACCCACCTGATAGCCCCACAGCATGAAGCCGATGCTGGCCACCAGGGCCAGCACCAGCATGGCGGTATCAAACAGCCTGCGCCTGCGGCTACGCGGCTGGCGCGGAAACCACCAGTACAGCGCCCCCATCACGCAGAACCAGGGGAGAAACAACAACAACGACAACCAGGCCATCGACGTGCTCCTCCCCGGGGGATCATTCCTTTGCCGCAGCCTCGCGCAGTTCGCGCAATGCCGCCAGCACCGGCTCCACTTCCACTTCTACCTTGAACAGCTCGCTCTGCAGCGCATCGCCCTGCTCGGCCTGCTTGAGTACGGCAATCAGCTGGCCGGCATCACGCGGTGAATCAAAGCCTTCGCTCTGGATCAGCAGTTCGCCTTCACCATCGAGCAGCTTGAAGTAGAAGCGGCCGTCCTTTTCGCGGTACTGCTTGAACAACGGCAACGCCGCCTTGGCAGCGACTGTGGCCTTGGGCTTGTCACCGGCGGCGGACAGATCGCGCAGGCCCACGGCATAGCGCAGCTCCTTCAGCAGCGGGATGGCGAACTGCTCGCGCAGCTGCTGGCCACGCCTGCGCAGGATCGCTTCGATCTTTTCGGGTTCTGCCATCAGCGCGTTGTAGCGCTCACGCAGCGGCGACAGCTCGGCGTCGATGCGCTCGAACAACTGCTGCTTGGCGTCGCCCCAACTGATGCCGTCGGCAAAGGCCTTGGCGAACGCGGCGGTCTGCTCCGGGCTGGCGAAGGCCTGGTACATCTGGAACAACGCCGAGCCTTCGGTTTCCTTCGGCTCGCCGGGCATGCGCGAGTCGGTGAGGATGGAGAACACCAGCTTCTTCAGCTCTTCGCGCGGTACGAACAGCGGGATGGTATTGCTGTAGCTCTTGCTCATCTTGCGACCGTCCAGGCCGGCCAGGGTGGC
>NZ_LDJJ01000101.1 GCF_001431465.1 Stenotrophomonas terrae
AGGGTTGGGAGGGGTGCTTTCAGCAGTTGCCCACGACCCCTTTATTGCCCTGGCGGCTCCTCGATCACCTCACTACCCGGATGCTTGGCAAAACGTCCCTGTCCGGCTGGATGCACCGGGCCATGGCTGGACCAGGGCCAGCCACCAAACTGGGTACGGCCGTAATCCCGCCGCGTCTGTTCAATCTCCTCGGCGCTGTTCATCACGAACGGGCCATAGGCCACTACCGGTTCGGCAATCGGAACGCCCTGCAGCAGCAGGATCTGCAGCACTTCACTGCCGCCGTTGTGCAGCGGCAGGGCACTGCCTGCGGCCACTTCCAACAGGCGCGGTTCGGCGACGGAGGTGCCGTCCACCTGCAACTGCCTGCCATCGTGGAAGTACAGCGTGCGCCGCGCGCCCGGCCGGCGGGCCGGCGGCAGGGTCAATGACGCGCCCGGCTGCAGGGTGATCTGCCACACCGCCAGGTCGGCGTCCGGATCGGCTGCCCACGAGTTGCGGCCCGGCGCCAGCGGAACCACTTCGGCCTGCGCGCCTTCCTGCGGCTGGTAGCGGCCGGCAATCACGTTCACCTCGGCGCCGTCGCTGCGGTACTTGGGAATGTTCTCGCCCCATAGCATCACGAACTCCGGATCGGCCATCTTGCTGCGCGCCGGCAGGTTCAACCAGATCTGGTACAGCTCCAGCGGATTGCCCTGCTCGCGCGAACGCAACGGGAACATCTCCGAATGCTGGATGCCGCTGCCGGCGGTCAGCCACTGCACGTCACCATCGCCGTAGCGGGCCGTGGCACCCAGCGAATCGGCGTGATCGACCACGCCCTTGGGCACGATGGTGATAGTTTCAAAGCCGCGGTGCGGGTGCGCCGGGAAGCCAGGCACGTTGACCCCGTGGTACATGCTGAAGCCGTCCTTGCCGCTGAAATCATGGCCCAGCTCGCGGCCGCCGAGCAGGCGCATGTCCACGGCCTGGTCGGCGGTGGCCGCTGGGAACTGGTCCAGGTGGTAGGCACAGAACAGGAACGGGTCGGTGCCCGGCCACGGGTGGCCCAGCGGTTCGTTGCGGAGGATCAGGTTGGACATCGGTGACTCCTTGCCTTGGTGGGGTAGGGCGACAGCGGGGTGGCGCCCACCTGTGTGGACATGCTCTATTGATGGGTGCGCGGTTCTACGCCACAAGGAGGCACGCCGATGGCAGCAACTCACACCGGTGATACTGGCCCGGGCGCAGGTGAAGACGCCGCGTACTGTCGGCAGATGCGCTTGTTGCTGGACCGTGTGGGCGAAAAATGGAGTCTGCTGGCGGTGCTTGCGCTGCGTGGCCAACCCCGCCGTTTCAACCAGTTGCGGCGTGAGCTGAGCGGTATCTCGCCACGCATGCTGGCCCGTTCGCTGCGTGGCCTGGAACGTGATGGGCTGGTCAGCCGGCAGGTCTACCCGACCGTGCCGCCGCAGGTCGACTATGCCTTGACCAGCCTGGGGCAATCGCTGCTGCAGCCGGTGGACGCCCTGATGCAATGGGCCTGGGCGCACCAGCCGCAGATGGACCAGGCGCGTTCCGACTTCGATGCCCAGCAGCAGGACGCGGACGAAGCGCCGCTGTAGGCGCATGCAGCGGAGCTGACTGTGCCCGACCTTGCGTTTTCAGGTGGCACCGATAAGGTGATGCAGCACGTTCAGGTGCACAAGGATGACGGATGGACGACAGTTGGGTGTTGTTGATAGTCCTGTTGGTGCTGGCCGCGCTGGCAGTACCGGTATTGCTGGTGGCCGCCCTGGTATCGGTGTCCTCGCTGAAGCGCCGCGTGGCCGTGCTGGAAGCGCGTCTGGACGCTGGCGACACCGAGCCCGTACCGCGACAGCCGCGCAACGAGGCCGCGCAGCCCTACGCATGGCAGCAGCCGGAAGCCAATCCAGACGATTCCCCCGCCGTGCCGGAGACGGCTGTGCCGGTCGCTGCGCCAGCACCGGTTGTTTCGTCCGAGCCTGCGCCGGTCACCGCTACGCCACTGCCGCCGCCATTGCCACCCCGACCAGATCCGCTTGATCCACTGGCAAGTGCACCGCGCCGCCCGCTTCCGGCACGTCAACCGGCCCCGGAGCAGACCTGGACGCCGGCCGCACCTGCGCCACCGGCAGAACCCAACATCATCGAGCGTGCGCTTGCCTACGCCAAGCAATGGCTGACCAGCGGCAATGTGCCGGTCAAGGTCGGCATGCTGGTGCTGCTGGCCGGTGTCGCCGCCCTGCTGAAGTACGCCAGTGACCAAGGCTGGTTCGTGGTGCCGCCTAGCCTGCGCCTGGCAGGCATCAGTGCCGCCGCGCTGGCGGGTCTGGTGTTTGCCTGGCGCAAACGCGAGAGCCACCGAAGTTTTGCCCTGGCGATGCAGGGCGGCATGATCGGCATCCTGTTGCTGGTGGTGTTTTCGGCCTGCAAGAACCACGGGATGATCGGCGTCGTGCCGGCGTTCGCGTTGAGCGTGGTGCTGATTGCCGGGCTGTCGGTGATGGCCGTGCTGCAGGAAAGCCGGACCCTGGCCATCCTCGGTGTGCTGGCCGGCTTCATGGCGCCGATCTGGTTGTCCGATGGTAGTGGCAACCATGTTGCCTTGTTCTCGTATTACGCCCTGCTCAACCTTGGCATCTTCGCCATTGCCTGGGTGCGGCCGTGGCGCATCCTCAACCTGCTGGGCTTCGTCTTTACCTGGGGCATCGGTACGGTTTGGGGTGTGCTGGACTACGAACCGGCCAAGTTCAACAGCGTCGAGCCCTTCCTGGTGCTGTTCTTCGCGTTCTATCTGTTGCTGCCCTTGTTGTATGCGCGCAAGGCCAGCACCGCGGGCAGTGCGCGCATCGATGGCTGTCTGTTGTTTGGTACGCCGCTTATCGCCTTCTCATTGCAGGCTGCGTTGCTGCAGGGCGATCGCATGCCGTTGGCATTCTGTGCACTGGGCGTGGCTGCGCTATATGCGGTGCTGGCACGCGCGCTGATCAACAACGAACGCATGAATGTGCTGGCACGCGGCTACGCCATTCTCGCGGTGGGTTTCGCCACGTTGGCGGTGCCTTTGGCCCTGTCTGCCAAGGCCACGGCATCGGTGTTCGCGCTGGAAGGGGCGGGCTTGGTATGGCTGGGCCTGACCCAGGATCGTCGCCTGGTCCGCTGGACCGGTATTGGCCTGCAACTGGCGGCCGCTGCGGCCCTGGCCATTGGTGTATCGGGCAGCCATTCAAGCGCAACAACCGCCATTGCCAATGCCGCCTTCATGGGCGCTTTGCTGATCGCCGTGGCCGGCTTCGCCAGCGCATGGTGGTACCGCGCCGCGGGCAATGCGCAGCTTGCGACCGTGGCTTACCTGTGGGCGCTGGCCTGGTGGTTGGGCAATGTGGTCATGGAGATCGGTGATTTCGTCGAGGTCGGCAGCCGCCTGCATGCGGTGTTGCTGTTGCTGGGCGTAACCGCGTGGGTGGCAGCCGAAGTGCAGCGCCGTGCACCGGCCCTGGCGCTGTCGTTGACCACCCTGGGTGGTTTCGTCATGGCCTTCCCGGTCGCGTTCCTGCAGCTGTCCGAGTACGGCCAGCCGTTCGCTGGCCATGGTGCCTGGGCATGGCCGGTATTTGCCGCCTTGGGCGTACGCAGCCTGATGTGCCTGCGCGCCGGCAGTGGTGCGGTAGCCGGGCTGGCGCAGCTGGCCTGGTGGTTGTTGTGGCCGACCGTATTGTCGTTGTTGGCCTGGCATATCGGCGCGCGTTTCGCTTTGGCCGAGGGTTGGGTGGGCATGTTGTTGGCGCTGCCGTGGCTGCTGCTGGCGGTATTGTCGATGTACCGCTGGGCGTGGCTGTCGCAGCCGCTGGGTGCCGCGTTTGAGCGCTATCGCGCGGCCTTGCAGTTGGCGGTGTTCGCGGTATTGGGCTTGTGGTGGCTGACCTCCTTGGCCAGTGCGGGTTCGGCGGCGCCACTGCCGTGGATTGTCGTGTTCAACCCGCTGGAACTGGCCGAGATCGCGGTGCTTGCGCTGTTGGCGCTACGCCTGCGCCAGAACGGCAGCGCAGCGGTACTGCCGATGCAGTTGGTGGGTACGGCCTTGGCCGCCTTGGTACTGGTGACGGTGATGACCTTGCGCGCTGTCCATCACTGGGGTGATGTGTCGTGGAACGACAGCCTGCTCGGCAGCAAGTTGGCGCAGACCAGCCTGACCGTGGTGTGGAGCCTGCTGGGTGTGATCGGCTGGATCTCTGGCTCGCGTCGTGGCCAATGGGGGCTGTGGCTGGCCGGTGCCATCCTGATGAGCGTGGTGCTGGCAAAGCTGCTGCTGATCGATCGCAGCAATCTGGGCGACCTGCTCGGTATCGGCGCCTTCATCGCCTATGGCCTGCTGTGCACCCTGGTGGGTTGGCTGGCGCCGGCACCACCGCGGCGTGCAAATGCTGCAACAGACAACGAGGAAGTTTCCGCATGATCAAGCGCCTGCTGGTAGCGGCCTTGCTGCCTTTCAGTGCCTGCGCCGCCGATGATTTCGCCCGGCAGTGGCCGCTGCAGTTGTCCCAGCCCGATGCCGGCGCCTATCGGGTGCCGCTGGATGCAGACGTCTATGCCGCTGTGCATTGGCGTGACCTGCGTGATGTACGGGTGATCGATGCCGATGGCAAGCCGGTGGCCAGCGCGGTGTATGCCGCGGCCACACCGCTGGGTGGTGCGGTGCGTACCGCAGCCTTGCGTTGGTTTGCGTTGCCGGCGGCCAGCGCGGGTGGTGATGACGACCTGAGCGTGGTGGTGGAGCGCGATACTGCGGGCAAGGTGGTGTCGATCCGCAACCTGGTGGGCACGGCGCCCGCGGCAGCCGCTGCTGATCCGGTATGGCTGATTGATCTGGGCGATGAGGCCGGCAAGCTGCACAAGCTGCTGGTGGACTGGAGCGACACCGCGGCGACGCTGGACCTGGGCTACCGTCTGGAAGGCAGCGATGACCTGCGCGGTTGGCAGGTACTGGATCCACAGGTGCGCCTGGTGCAGTTGCGCAACCAGGGCAACGCGCTGCGCAACAACAGCATCCGGGTTGAATCAGGCCTGCGTTACCTGCGTCTGGTGCCTTTGCAGCGCAGCGGCGCGCCGCCGTTGCAGGGCTTGCGTGGCGAGTTCGCCGATGCGGTTGAAGCCGGCGATTGGCAGTGGCAGGAACTGCAGGCGGCTGCAGGCGGCAATGGCAAGGACGGTTATCTGTATCGCTTGCAGGGGCGGTTCCCGGTGCAGCGGCTGGACGTGCTGATGCCGGCCAACAGCGCGGTGAGCTGGACGGTATCCAGCCGCGATGAGGATCGCGCCAAGGGCGCTGACGGTGAACCTGTCTGGCAGACCCTGACGACCGGCTGGAATGCGTGGAACCTGACGCAGGCCGGCCGGCAGCAGCGTTCTGCACCGCTGGAAACCTCGGGCATCATCGATGACCGGCAATGGCGGCTGCAGGCCGAGCCGGGTGCGGTACCTGCCGCTGCGCCGGTGCTACGGCTGGGTTATCGACCGGGCAGCGTGGTGTTTCTTGCACAGGGCAAAGCACCTTACCTGCTGGTTGCAGGCAGCGCGGATGAAGGCAAGGCGCAGGCCGCGCTGGAGCCGATGCTGGCGGCATTGCGCACACACAACGGTGCGCAGTGGCAGCCGGCCGCGGCAAGCCTGGGCGCCGGCGCGCAGCGCGCCGGCGATGCCGCCTACCAGCAGCCAGAAGCGCCGCGCGACTGGAAGAACATGGTGTTGTGGCTGGTGCTGGTGTTGGGTGCAGCAGCAGTGGCGGGATTTGCTTTCAGCTTGATTCGCAGCAGCCGCGCAGAAAAAAGCAAACCATGATGTAGTGCCGAGCCATGCATGCTCGGCAGGGGCGTCGCGCTGCCATGGGGCTTCGGTAGGTAATTGCTGGCATCCAGGCAGAGATACGTTTCGTCAGGAAGACATTTCATCCAACCCAGGATAGGCAGAGGCTGAACGTCTATGTCCAGACGATTCTTGCAGTCAGAAGGTCCTTCACCAGACGAGCTGGCGTTTGCCGCGCCACTATTCACGCCATTGTTTGCCCTGCTCGGGCTTGGTGTCACCTTGCCCGAGCCACTTACGCTGTTTGATCTGGCCTTGCTGCTCCCAGTCATGGCAATTGTGTCGGTTTTCATCGGTTATATCGGCTTGCTGTTCATATGCATTCCGGTAATGGCACTGCTTTTCTGGGCGCGGCGATTGGATGCAGTGCGGCTGTGCTTCTTTTCCACGGTGATTGGTGCTGGGTTATGGACAGCGACCTCGATGTTTGGAGGTGGGCGGCCGCCTGAATCTCAGGATCTGTTTTCTCCGCTGTTGATGGGTGGCTTGTGCAGCTTGGGTGTGACGGCGGTGTTCTGCGTGCTAGGCAGGATTCCGCTGCAGGCTCGCGATTCGCAATAGCGAATGAGCGTAGTGCCGAGCCATGCTCGGCAGGGGCTTGCCCAAAAAACCGCATGTAGGAGCGGCGTAAGCCGCGAAGCTGGTGCGAAGAGATCGTGCAAGACGCCTGCAATTGCAGCCGGGTCAGGCTGTTTGGACACTGCCGGCTTCGCGGCTTACGCCGCTCCTACACGTTCGGGTTTTCTGGTAGTGCCTCTGCCGAGCATGGCTCGGCACTACGGTTTGAAGTCCTTGCTCAGCAGTCCGTACATGGCGCTGTCGCAGATTTCGTCGAACGCGGGTGCGCGCGAAGAACGCCTACTTCAAATGCTATGCAGCTTTCGTCAATGCGCGGATCAAAATCCTGCGCAGCTACCGATCATCGTTCGGGAAGTCGGATTGAACGAGCAATTCGGATAGCAAGCAGACTCAATGTAGCGGCTGTACATGCTCGGCTGGCGCTTGCCCATAATAACCGTGATTAGGAGCGGCCTCAGCCACGAAGCTGGCGCCGAGGACCCGGGCAAGACGCCTGCAATTGCAACGGGGTCAGGATGTTTGGGGCCGGCAGGCATGGCGGCTTCCGACGCCCCTAAACCCTTCGGTTTGCTGGTAAGGACGT
>NZ_LDJJ01000102.1 GCF_001431465.1 Stenotrophomonas terrae
CCACGGCAACGGCTGCAGGGTGACGGTGTAGCGGCTATAGGGCGAGGTATGGCTCGCGGTGATGCCCAGTTCGCCTTCGGCGGCCATGCGCGCGGTTGGGGTCTGCAGCAAGCCGATGCCACCCCAGTCGCTGGAGCTGGGTGTGGGCGCCTGTTGCGCCTGAAGGTCTGCAGCTATGCCCAGGCACAGCAAGGTGACGCTGACGTGCATCAGCGCACGCGTGTTTCGATGGGTCACGGTGCAGTTCCGGGCGCGGGCAATAGTTGGGTGGCGAGGAAGCGGGCGGCATCCTCGTTGAATCGGGGTGCCGCCTTGCGCACTACGGCATCGGCCAGTGGTACGAAGAGGATGGCGCCGGGTGCCAGGCTGGAAGGAGCGGCCCGATTCCACGCGGCGATGCCCAGCGTTTCGACGTGGCCGTCGGCATGGATGACATGCACGTAGTCGGCGCTGGCGCCGCTGTTCCTGGGACATTGCCGTAGATAGCGGGCCGGTGGCTGCAAGGCGACGTGTGCTGGCTGGCAGTCGGCGACAACCGCGCCGATGATGGTGATCGTGGCGGGGCGCGTCGGGTAAAAGACCTGATCGCCGGCTTGTACGGGCAGGTCGCGTTCGCGGCTGGCTTCCAATGCGCGCGGCTCCAGCGGATGGCTGACGCGGCCGGTGACCGGCAGGCGCGCGAACGATCGTGTTAGCTGCGCAAGGGTGGCTGACAGCTCGGCTGAGTGCTGGTTGTGCCTTGAAAGTTGTTCAAGATCGAACAGGAGCCCTGCTTTCCAGCGGATTTGTTCGATGCGGGCCTGCTCGCGCAGCAGTGCCGCGCCCAGCATATAGGCGTCTTCAGTCGGGCCGGCCGTCAATGCCAGCCGGCTCAGGCGGCTATCGGGTGGCAGCAGATAGCTGCCCGGGTTGCGGACATTGCCGCTTGCAGCCACAGGCACCGAGGTGGCACCGGC
>NZ_LDJJ01000103.1 GCF_001431465.1 Stenotrophomonas terrae
GGGAGGGAGCAGAGCTGCGCTCCGCTCGGGCAAAACAAAAGCGGCGTCACCGCATCCCATCGACCTGAACCCCGGTCGACAGAACACCGCAACGCCGCTCGGCTTTTCAGCCTGTGACAGCCCTTATTCGGACTTCCACCACATCATGAAGGCATCCCACAGACGCTTGAAGAAACCACCTTCTTCCACCGCCTGCACAGCTACCAGCGGCGCCTCGGCAACTACCTTGCCGTCCAGCGACACCTTGACCGTGCCAATCTGCTGACCCGCTGCAATCGGTGCCACCAACTCCTTCGGCACGTCCATCGACGGCTTCAGATCGTTGTAACGACCGCGCGGCACGCTTACCAGCATCGGCTGTGCCACACCCAGCTGCACCTCGTCGGCCGCACCCTTCCACACATGCTGCGTGGTCACGGCCTTGCCCGGCTCATACATGCGATGGGTTTCGAAGAAACGGAAGCCCCAGTTCAACAACGCCAGGCTGTCATTGGCGCGCTGCTTCTCCGAAGCGCCGCCCATCAATACCGCCACCAGACGCTGATCACCGCGTTGCGCCGAGCTCAACAGGCAGTAACCAGCTGCCGAGGTGTGGCCGGTCTTGATGCCGTCCACGCTCTGGTCACGCCACAACAGCAGGTTGCGGTTCGGCTGGGTGATCTTGCCTACCGTGAATTCCTTGATCTTGTTGTAGGCGTAGGTTTCCGGGTAATCACGCACGAACGCGCGGCCCAACAACGCCAGATCGTAGGCGCTGGACTGATGGCCCTCGGCATTCAGGCCGTGTGCGTTGACGAAGTGCGAATCCTTCATGCCGATCTTGGCCGCGTAGCTGTTCATCAGCGCCGCAAATGCTTCCTGGCTACCGGCCGCGTGCTCGGCCAGC
>NZ_LDJJ01000104.1 GCF_001431465.1 Stenotrophomonas terrae
CCCCCTTCCGCCCTTCGGGCACCTTCCCCGCTAGCGGGGGAAGGGAAAGCCTCGGTGCCCTGACTATCAGGCCGGAATGTTCTTCTTCGTCGAAGACTTCTTCGCAGCCTTCTTGATTGCGGGCTTGGCTTCCGGCTCTGCTTCCACTTCCACTGAAGCTTCAACAGCCGGCGCCTCAAGCTCAGCATCGGCCACTTCACTCGGCGCAGCCACTGCGTCAGCAGCAACCTGCACGTCCACCACGTCCTCGACGCTGGCCTGTGCCATCGCACCGCGTGCGCGCGCCGGCAGTTTCAGGCGATTGCCTTCGTCGTCGTACTCGATCAGCAATACGCCCGAGTCGTGGCGGCCGCTGATCTCGACGAAGCAGGCGCCGCCGATGAACGGTTCCAGCGTCATCACCGACTTCAACGGGGTGGCCACCACCATCTGGAAACCGAAGTTCTCGAAGATGTTCATCGCCAGTGCGGTGAACTCGTTGTCGGCCTTGTCGAAGGCTTCGTCCAGCACCACCGCGGCGTAGCGCGGCAGTTCGCCATCCTCGCCACCGAGCTGGTAGCGCAGGGCGGCGGCCAGACAGGTGGTGGCCAGCTTCTGCCGCTGGCCACCGGATTTGCCGGCGCCGCTGCGATAGATTTCCACCTGTTCGCGGGTTTCGGCATCCAGCTCGACACCGATGAACTCCACATGCAGGCGCACGTCCAGTACCTGCTCGCGCCAGCGGCGCAGCTCCGGCTCCTGCGCACCGAGGCGGCGCACCAGGTCACGCAGTACATTGAACTGCGACTCGGCCAGCGAGCGGTCTTCGGTCTGCTGGTGGGTGAGTACCGCGCGCAGCTGCAGCTGGAAATCCTGCACTTCCGGCAAGCGCCGGTCGTGCACGTCGATGGCCAGCACGGTGCCGCGGTTGAACGCCACCTGCTCCAACGAGGCGTTGACCTCGTCCATGCGCTGCTTGATCGCCTTGTGCGCTTCAGCGGTGTGCCGCTGCAGGGCCAGCAGGTTGTTCTTGCTCTGGGTCTGCAGCAGTTCGAAGAAGCGGCCTTCGTGGCGCGGCAGGCCATCGCTTTCCAGGCGCGTCAGGCGGGCGAGGAAATCGTCGGCACTGGTCAGCGACACGGTGAAGTCACCGGAGTCTTCCGGCCACTGCTGGGTGTATTTGCGGAAGCAGTCCAGCAGGTGCTGGGTCAGCTTGGCATCGCGGCCCTGGCTGCTGCCGAGTTCTTCGGCCAGGCCACGCTCGATCACCCGGAAGTGGCTTTCCAGGGTTTCCAGGTTCAAGCCCGGCAGGATCTGCAGGCGTGCTTCCAGGCCTTCGCGCTGCAACTCGGTCAGGGGCGCGCTGGAAACGCGCGACTGGCCGTTGTCACGCTGCTGCTCCAGGCGCACGCGCTCACGCGAGAACTGCGCGCGTTCCAGACGCACGTCTTCGTAGGTGCGCTTGCCCTGGTCGCGCAGGCCGCGGGTCAATTCAATCTGCTGGCCGATGCGGGCCAGGGCGCTGTCGCCTTCGCGCAGGTCCAGCAGCTGCTCGTCGATATCGGTCAGCCGCTGCAGGCGCGGGCCGACATCGATCTCATCCCACTCACGCTCGATCAGTGAATGCGCGGCCAACTGCTTTTCATGGCCACTTTCGCGTTGCTTGCGCAGCATCGCCACGTCGGCTTCGCTGCGCGCGATGCGCTGCGCCAGCTCCTGGCCTTCGCGTTCGAACACGCGGCGCTTGTCGCGGTTGTCGTGGCCCAGCATCCAGCGCTTGCGATCGTTGACCGCGTGACGGTCATCCTTCTCGTAGCGGTCGCCCGGGTGCTTGATCTGGCCTTCGCGGGTGATCGCGCGATCTTCGCTGCGCAGCTGGCCGGCGTTTTCCACGCAGGTGTAGTCGAAGCGGCGCTGCAGCTCGTTGTAGACCCAATCGCCATAGGGATGGTCGCGCAGCTGCAGCTTGTGGATCAGCGAACGCTTCTCCGGCTCACGCGCATGCAGCAGCTCGTTGTCACGGATGCGGAAGTAGACCAGCTTGGTGCCCAGGTGGGTACGGTTGGCCCACTCGGCCACCTGCTGGTGGTTCTTCTCGTCGACCAGCAGCGACTGCGCGAAACCGTGCAGCACGCGCTCGATGGCGCCGCGCCAGCCGATCTGGTCTTCGCGGACCTGGATCAGTTCGCCGACAAAGGGCAGCGCCGATTCGGACAGGCCGGTGTCGTCGCACAAACGCATGCGCAGCTGCTGCAGCGGCGCCGGGATCGAGCTGGGGGCCGCCTTCAGCGATTCCAGTTCCACCCGCAATGCGGCAAAGCGCTTTTCGTCATCGCGGCGTTCGGCCATGCGCTCGGCAATGGCATCGTCGACCGTGCCGGCGCCGGACTTGGTGCCGTCGATCAGTGCACGCGCTTGTTCCACCTGCTCGGAGAAGCCGCTGGCGGTATCGGCCAGGGCCATGCCGAGCTGGCGGCAGGCGCCTTCCAGCTGCTTGCGGCGGCGGCTGCGTTCTTCGACTTCGCGCTCGACGCGGATGCGCTCGCGTTCGAGTTCCTCGATGCGCTCACCGCCCTGCTCGCGCTGCTGGCGTTCCAGTTCGACCAGCTTCTGTTCGTGGTTGTCCAGCGACTGCCGGCGCTGCCCTTCCTCGCCCATCAGGCCGCGGTCGAGCATCTCCACTTCTTTCAGGCGCTCGTTGACCAGCTCCAGGCGCTTCTCTTCGCGGAAGCCGTCGATGCCGATCTGCAGGTCGCGCAGCGTCGCCACGCCCTTGCGCAGGGTCATCAGGTCCTGGTGGAAATCACGCGCCGGGGTCAGCGTCTCGACCTGGCGGCGCGCGGTGACCACAGCGTGGTGGGCACCATCGAGTTCGGCGAAATCTTCAACCAGGCGGTCGGCCGCTTCGAAGGTGCGCGGCTCTTCCAGCATGAAGCCACGCAGGAAGCCGTTGAGGTCGCCCAGGTTCTTGGCCGACTGGGTCTTGTGCAGCAGACGCAGCGCCATGTCGTTGCCGATGCCCAGCAGGTGGCGGAAGCGCTCGGCATAACCGGTGAAGCTGTCGAAGTGGCCGACGTCCTCGCCCAGCCGACCGCGCAGCTTGCGCAGGTCCAGGTCGAAGCCTTCCATCTCCTTGGCCAGGTCGAAACGACGCGGTATCACCATGTAGTGCTTGCGCACGTCATTGGCCGAGGTGCCGGAGCCGGCAATCCAGAACAGGCGCACGATCGACACCGCGTCGCCGCGGGCAGTGTGGTATTCCAGCGCAAGGGCGCTCCAGGTGGCGCCCTTGCGCAGGTACTGGGTGGCGATCTCGCCGGACTCGCTGTCCTGCTGGTCAGCCCAGGCACCGCGCACATAGGACACCAGCGAGCGGTCGCGGCCGGAGCGTTCGGCTTCGCGCGCGGCGGCGTTGAAGTCGACGATGCTCGGCGGCGTCAGCAGCGCACTCATGCCGTCGAGCAGGGTGGACTTGCCCGAGCCGGAGCGGCCAACGAACAGGAAGCCGCGCTCGGCGATGGGGACTTCGGTCAGGCCCGAGAACGTGCCCCAGTTGAGCACCTGCAGGCGGCGCATGCGGAACTGGTTCGCGCGTGCATCGCTGGCCGGGTCGTTGAACAACGCGGCAGTGGGAAGCAGGGTGTGGGAAGTGGTTTCCATACGGCTCATCCTTCAGCCGCCACGCGGCGCGCGGCGGTGGTCATTCTGGTCAGCGTGGCGTGGGTGCCAGGCATCATTCGGCGGCAGTGCCGCTGGTCGTGTCTTCTTCGTCAACCGCGTCGCTGACCGCATCGCCGTCGCGCAGCTGGCGGTAGGCCTCGACCAGCACCTGCACGTCCTCGGCCGAGAACAGCAGCTTCAATGCCGGCGACACTTCGTAGCGGTCTTCGCTGCCGCGCAGCTTGGACAGCAACTGGTTCTCGCGCAGCTTGGCGATGGCGGCGGCCACACGCTTGCCGTAACCAGCCTGGTCGGTGGAGACGTTCTTCTGGTAGATGCTCATCGCCTCCACCAGCTGGAACTCGGCCACCACCGCGCGTTCGCCGCGGGTATCGGCTTCGGCGAGCTGCTGGCGCAGGAACAACAGCAGCACCGACTCGATGAAGGTCAGCGGTGCGGCGCGCAGCAGGTTGGGCGAGTCCAGTTCGGCGGTGTCGAACTGACGGGTGAAGGCGATGCCGCCATCCCGGTCCAGCACCAGCTCCAGGAACAGCTCGCATAGCAGGCTGCGTACTTCGTCTTCATTGCGCAGCAGGGCCGCCCATTGCGCCGGCTGGCGCTGCGCATCGACGCTGGGGCCGGCCAGCAGCAGGCACAGCGCGCGGCGCGCATCGACCGGCAAGCGGCCGCTGTCGCCGACGAACAATGCCCCGCCGCTCAAGGTGGGTGCCGGCGCGACGGGCGCGCTGATGGCTTCGCTATCGGTTTCGGTCTCAGACCAGTTCATCGCGTCTTTCCTTGAGGAACCAGATCAGCGGTACGCGGGCGCGTCGCACCACGCCGTCACCGCCGGTCCATTCCACGGTTTCCAGTTGGTCGGTCATCACCCTGCCATGGCGGGTGCCGATGGAGAGGTAGCCGATGACGCTGCCCAGGCCCTGCCGCGCCGGCCGCTCGCGCAATACCTGCGAGATGCTCAGGCGCGGGCGTGAACCCAGCAGCATGAAGAGATTGTCTTTCAGGGTGCGCACGTCGATTTCCGACTGCGCAACCAGATCGCCGACGCTATCCAGGGTGATCTCGGCCGCTTCGGCGTAATAGATGGCGGTGTCGACCTGGTGCGTGCGCGGGTCGTGCAGGCGCCATTGGCCGATCGAACGGATGCGCGCCGACGACAGCGGCAGCACGAAGCCGGTGGGCGCAGTTGGCCGCACCTCTTCGCGCAACAGCAAGGCCTGGCCCTGCGCCTGCTTGAGCAGCTGGTTGAGCCGGCGTTGTTCCAGGTAACCGCGGCTCTGCACGAAACCACGCAGGCTGCGGGCGAAATGCTGCATCACCTCGTGCACCTGGCCGCCGCGTTCGAGCAGGGTGCTGGTGAAGTTGCGCAGGAAGTTGCGCTCGTTGCGGTCCAGCTTGCGGGTGAAGCCGCGGTTGAGCACGGTGTCCAGCGCGACATCGAGTTCGGCGCTGCGCTGCGGGTCGTTCAACAGGTCCCAGAACGCCTGGAAGCTGCGCCCGGCATCGGATTCGCCAATCACGTCGACGCCGTTGAACAGGCGGTCGAGCACGTCGCCGCGCGCGCCTTCGTCGTCGATGATGCGCTCGCGGAAGCGGCGGTTGAGCTGTTCGAAGTCGTCGCGCACGCGGCGGAAATCCTCGGCCAGGTCGTCGGCCAGGCGGATCACGTCACGGGTACGTTCCAGCGCGCGCTTGCCATCCAGCGCGCTGACCTTGCCGGTGGCGACCTGGGCGATCTCGGCGTCGATGCGGTCGCGCTCGGCCTTGAGCGCGGCCAGCCGTGCTTCCGGATCAGCCTCGGTCTGCTGGGCCAGCTGCGAGATCTGCTGCATCACCATCGCCAGGCGGCTTTCGGTGGCCAGGCTGGCGTTGTGCTCGATGCCGGCGATGAAGCGGATGGCCTGCACCGCCTGCCGCGACAGCTCGTACTCTTCTTCGGCCGCGCCCTCAGGCAGGCGCCGCACCAGCCAACCCTGGGCCAGCCAGTAGGCGATATAGGCCTGCGCGGTACGCGGCAGTTCGAGTTCGAGCTCCTCGCCGTTGAGCGTGTCCAGCTGCTGCTGCAGGCGCTCGGCGAGGATGGAGCCGGGAATGCGGCGGTCGGCTTCCAGCAGCAGGCCCTGCAACAGGCCGACCAATACCGGGGCACGGTCGGAGGCCAGCAGTTTCCATAGCGGCTGCTCGCGCAGACGCTGGTAGCCGGCGATACGTTGGCGGTACTTCATCGAGCGCGCGCGTTCCCTGGGTTCAGCGTCGGGCGTGGCCGACTTCGATGAAACGCAGGAACTCGGCACGGGTGCGCGCGTCGTCGTGGAAGGTACCGCGCATGCGCGAGGTGACCATGCTGACGCCGCGCTTGTGGATGCCGCGGGTGGTCATGCACTCATGCGCGCCTTCCACCACGATGCCCACGCCCATCGGCTGCAGCACGTCCTGGATGACATCGGCGATCTGCGCGGTCATCTTTTCCTGCACCTGGAAGCGGCGCGCATAGGCCTCGACCACGCGTGCCAGCTTGGAGATGCCGACCACGCGGCCGTTGGGCACATAGCCGACATGCACGCGACCGATGATCGGTGCCATGTGGTGCTCGCAGTGGCTTTCGTACTCGATGTCGCGCAGCACGATCATTTCGTCGTAGCCGGCCACTTCCTCGAAGGTACGCGCCAGATACTCGCGCGGATCCTCGTGATAGCCCTTGAACCAGTCGCCATAGGCCTCGGCTACCCGGCGCGGGGTATCGAGCAGGCCTTCACGGGCGGGATCTTCACCGGCCCAGCGCAACAGGGTGCGCACGGCATCTTCGGCCTGGGCCTGGGTGACGGATGGGTTCTTGGAATCGGCCATTACAGAACTGCGCTTGGATTACGGGGTAGACATGCTACCAGCCGGGGGTGTGGAGGGCATGGAGAGGGCTTGAGCGCGGCCAAAGACGACGTCGGGCAGCGGAATAAGCGACTGTTTTAGAAAGGGTTATTTTCAGGCATGGGTGGATGACGCGCCAGTTCATTCAGCTTGTTGCGCCACGAAGCCTGCGAGGCTGCCCGGGTCCGCTGGATAGGCAGGATGCGGCGTCACCTTTCCTCGACCACCACTCAGGCACCATTTCGTTTGTGCGGCGCAACATATGTCGCACTCACCGAAAGATCGGTCCGTCTCCATGACGGAAGGGGATTCCCCATACAGCGTCCTTCCGCCCCGCAGGCCCGCCCTGCCGGGGGCAACGCCGCTCTTTCCCTGATCCCGTCCCCCGAGTGAGACAAGTCATGGTCGACCAATCTGGATCATCGCGCGGCAGCCTGCTGCGCTCCCTGCCCCGCCTTCTAATGGCCCTCGTACTGCTGCTGTCGGGCCTGGCCCTGCTGACCGGCGGCATCCGCCTGCTGAGCCTGGGCGGTTCCTGGTATTACCTGCTGGCCGGTCTGGCCTACCTGGTACTGACAGTGCTGGTGCTGCGGCGCTCGCGCCTGACCGCGGCGGCGTCTCTGCTGGTGTTTGCCGCCACCCTGGTCTGGGCGCTGTTCGATGCCCCCAAGCTGGGCTACTGGGAACTGCTGCCACGGCTGGTGGTGCCGGCCCTGCTGCTGATGCTGACGCTGTGGTCCAGCGCGGGCTACCCCGGCACCGGCAACGCCGCCCGCCGCTGGCGCAATGGCGGCGCGCTGGTCACCTTCGCGGCCCTGCTGGCAACGCTGGTCGCCGGTTTCTTCCCGCATGGCGGGCTGTCCAACCCGGTGGCACTGAGCGGCAACCCTGCCGCCGCCAAGCCCAGTGACGGCAATCCGGACAACTGGGAGTTCTTCGGCCGCAATGCCGCCGGCACCCGCTTCGCCCCGTACGCGCAGATCACCCGCGACAACGTGGACCAGCTGCAGGTGGCCTGGACCTACCACACCGGCCGCCGCACCTCGGTAGGCGTGGACGAAAACACCCCGCTGCAGATCGGCGCCACCCTGTACTCCTGCACCCCGGAGAACAAGGTGGCCGCCATTGATGGCGACACCGGCAAGGCGATCTGGAGCTTCGACCCCAAGGCCCGCACCGCCGAGCACGTGACCTGCCGTGGCGTGGGCTACTACGACATCGACAAGGACCGCAGCCTGGAGGCCGCCGCCAAGGCCGCCTACACCGACACGGTGTGCCGCCAGCGCATCCTGGTGTCCACCGTGGACGCCCGCCTGTTTGCGCTTGATGCGCAGACCGGCAGCCTGTGCCCGGGCTTCGGCAGCGACGGCTATGTCGACCTGAAGCCGCAGATGGGCCCCACCGAGGACAGCAAGCGCTACCACCCGACCTCGATCCCGGTGGTGATGGGCCACCTGGCGGTGATCGGCGGCTGGGTGCGCGACATCATGGATGGTGAGCCCTCCGGCGTGGTGCGCGCCTTCGACGTGCGCGACGGCACGCTGGCCTGGGCCTGGGATGTGGGCAAGCCCGATGACCTGGCCCAGCCTGGGCAGGATTTCGAGCTGGCCACCCCCAATGTGTGGACCATCCCCACCTACGACCACGAACTGAACCTGGTCTACCTGCCCACCGGCAACGGCCCGCCCGACTACTGGGGCGGTGAGCGCAATGCGGTGAAGGAGAAGTTCGGCTCCTCGGTGGTGGCGCTGGATGCCAGCACCGGCAAGCTGCGCTGGAGCCAGCAGCTGGTGCACCACGACGTGTGGGACTACGACGTGCCCTCGCAGCCGGTGCTGTATGACGTGACCAATGCGCAGGGCCAGAAGGTGCCGGCGCTGATCCAGACCACCAAGACCGGCCACATCTTCGTGATGGACCGCCGCACCGGCGCCTTCGTCACCGAGGTCGAGGAAACCCCGGTTCCGACCAGCCCGCAGGCCCAGGGCGAGCGCCTGTCGCCGACCCAGCCGCTGTCGGTGGGCATGCCGGTGATCGGTGCCGAGCCGCTGACTGAGAGTTCGATGTGGGGCGTAAGCCCGTTCGACCAGCTCTACTGCCGCATCAAGTTCAAGGACTCGCACTACCAGGGCATGTTCACCCCGCCCACCGAGCAGCCCTACATCGAATGGCCGAGCCTGCTGGGCGGCATGAACTGGGGCGGCATCTCGATTGATGAAACGCGCAACCTGATGTTCGTCAACGACATGCGCATGGCGTTGCGGATGTCGCTGGTAACCCGTGAGGAAGCCAAGAAGTACAAGATCTCCACCGACGAAGTGCCGGGCTTCATGGGCACCATCCGTCCGCAGCTGGCCGGCCCCTATGGCGGCGTCAAGATCGACATCCTGCAGTCGCCGCTGGGCGTGCCCTGCCCGACCCCGCCGTTCGGCACCATGAGCGCGATCGACCTGACCAGCAAGCAGCTGGTCTGGCAGGTACCGCTGGGCACCGTGCAGGACACCGGCCCGCTGGGCATCAAGACCCACCTGCCGATGCCGATCGGCATGCCGACCCTGGGTGGCCCCACCTCCACCGCATCGGGCCTGGTGTTCTTCGCCGGCAGCCAGGACTACTACCTGCGTGCGCTGGACGCGGACACCGGCAAGGAAGTGTGGAAGGTGCGTCTGCCGGTAGGCGCGGTGGCTGCGCCGCTGGTCTATGTGTCACCGAAGACCGGCAAGCAGTACGTGGTGATCTCGGCCGGCGGCGCCAGCCATTCGCCGGATGTCGGCGACTACCTGATTGCCTACGCGCTGCCTGAGCGCAAGTAAGCCGCCATCGGCTGTTGCAAAGACAAACCCCGGCCACGATGCCGGGGTTTGTGTTTCTGCCGCTCCGGCTCGCCTATGGCGGATTGCCGTAGCCCGGGTAAGCACAGCGCACCCGGGGCTTGTTGGCTGACAATCTGAAAGACTTCCAGATCCCTGTTTCCCGGGTGCGCTGCGCTTACCCGGGCTACGCGACTGAGCGCGTCACCCGAAATCCGATTCCAGAGATCTGGCATCGGATTTTTATTGTGGGAGCGGCGTAAGCCGCGAAGCAGATACACCGTCAGATAGCAGGCTCCCAAGAGACCAGCACAGTCAGCTTCGCGGCTTACGCCGCTCCCACATACAAGCAGTCGTGCGGCCCAGGCTACATCGATGGGCATAGCTTCTTGTGGGAGCGGCGTAAGCCGCGAAGCTGATACACCATCAGAGACCACCGCCCCAAGGGTTCAAGCACGCTCAACTACAGGACGTTGCTGAAATACCCTGCTGCGAACACCTTCATCTCAAGGCTTGGCGCTTTTCGTCGCCGTCGCGGTATCGCGCTGCAGTGCCTGCAGCAGGCTGGGCACGCTGGGTGTGGCGATATCGGCAACCCGCCAGCTGCTGCCTTGGCGCTGCAGGGTCAACTGCAGCTCCAGAGGATGCTCGGGGTCATCAAGCCGGGTGCTGGCACGCAGCTGGCCGTCTGCCATTGGCTGGATATCGAACCTGAGCTGGCGCAGGTCCTGCGCGCTGTCCTGGCAGTCGCAGAGCGGATCATTGTCCAGATAGCCCACTTCGCCCGCATAGGCGTCGCTGTTTGCGTCCATCGCTGCCAGCAGCACCGGCGCGTAGATGTCTTCATCGGGCAGGATCGCCTCCAGCCCGGCGTCGGGGTGATAGCCGGCGTAGATATGGCCGAGGAAGGCGCGGGCCGAAGCGATGTCATTCTCGCTGTTGCTGGCCGTTGCCGGGGTGGGCGCAGGCGTGGCGGCGGCGGGCACGTCCTTGTTGCAGCCGCTCAGAGCGAGTAGCAGCAATGCGGTGATGGTCAGGGTTTTCATGTGCTTCCTTGCGTATTCGTTTGTCGGGTCTTTTTAGGCGGGACTGGTGGGGAAAGCAAAGGCTTTCAAGCACCCCTCCCCCGCCCTCCCCTCCGCCTTCGGCGCAAGGGAGCACAGTAGCCCGGGTAAGCGCAGC
>NZ_LDJJ01000105.1 GCF_001431465.1 Stenotrophomonas terrae
GCGCCAGCGGCAAGGTCACCTTCTTCAGCCGCAGCAAGAAGCGCCTGTGGATGAAGGGCGAGACCTCGGGCAACCACCTGGATCTGGTCGACATCCGCAGCGATTGCGACAACGACACGCTGCTGGTCACCGTGCGTCCGCATGGCCCAACCTGCCATACCGGCAGCAGCAGCTGTTTCAGCGCAGCACCGGGCAACTTCCTCGGTGCGCTGGACGCCTTGATCAAGCAGCGCGAGCATGATCGCCCGCTCAACAGCTACACCACCAAATTGTTCGAGAAGGGCGCACGCCATATCGCGCAGAAAGTGGGCGAAGAGGGCGTGGAGACCGCGTTGGCCGGCGTCGTGCAGCGCGATGACGAGCTGCTGGGCGAATCGGCCGACCTGCTGTTCCACCTGATCGTATTGCTGCGCGCCCGCGGCCTGTCGCTGGACGATGCCGTCGCCGTGCTGGAAGACCGCCACGCCAAGGCCGCCGAAAAAGCCGCCAGCTAAGTAGTGCCGAGCCATGC
>NZ_LDJJ01000106.1 GCF_001431465.1 Stenotrophomonas terrae
CAGCGGTGGTAGGCCGCTTTCCAGCGCCAGATGGATGCCGAGATAGGTCGACCCCCACACCACGTAGACCAGGAACAGGGCCAGAACGACAAGGCCACCCCTGGGAGGAGCAGCCGGCGCGGATTCGGGGGAGGACATGAGGCGGTGCCACCATTCGGGGGAAGGTGGATTCTAGGCCACACAGGCACGGAGATCAGTCTGAAAAACAGCATGCTGTATTCGCCTGGCAAGATCGCCTACGTCATGCAGACGCTGGCTGCGCTAGGGTGAAGCCATCCGCCCGGCCCGATGCATACATCGCCCGGCCGTTGGCCACCCCGCGAGGACACTGTCTGCATGAACACCCCCACCGCTTCCGCACCGGCAGCCTCCGATCGCGCCGCGCTGCGCCGTTCCATTTCCAACACCTTGAAAGGCTCTGCCGGCAACCTGGTGGAGTGGTACGACGTCTATGTCTACTCGGTGTTCGCGGTCTACTTTGAATCACAGTTCTTCTCGGCCGCCGACAAGAATTCCACGATCTATGTGTGGGCGATCTTCGCCGCCACCTTCCTGATGCGCCCGATCGGTGCCTGGTACTTCGGCCGCTTCGCCGACCGCTACGGCCGCCGCCGCGCCCTGACCGTGTCGGTGACAGTGATGGCCGCCTGTTCGTTCCTGATCG
>NZ_LDJJ01000107.1 GCF_001431465.1 Stenotrophomonas terrae
GGCGTCAGAGGTGGATAAGAGACAGGCAGGAAATCCGCCAGCCGTTCCGGTGGCTGCAGGCGCGCCAGTGCCAGAGCGTTGTCCTGCGCTGCATCCAATTCCTGGCAGGCCCGCTGCAACAGCTTGCGCTCCAGGTGCGGGTAGCGTTGGCGCAGGTCGCGCATCTGCGTGGTCGGCACCCGGCAGACGCGGCTGTCGGCAATGGCCTCGATGTCGTAACGGTGGTGGTCGCTGCCACTCAACCCCAGGTAATCACCCGGCAGAACGAAGCCGTTCACCTGGCGGCGGCCATCGGCCAGGGTCCGGACCAGGCGCAACGCACCCTCGGTTACTGTATAGACATAAGTGCGCGGCTCGCCCGCGCGCGCCAAGGTGGTGCCCATCGCCACCGGGGTAGATACGGTGATCTGCTCCAGCGCATGCACTTCATCGCAGGACAGGGCCGAGCACACCGACAGGTGACGGACCGAGCATTGCAGGCACTCGCGCCCGCCATTGCCTTCTGCCGCAATGGACGAAACGGGGGATTGCTCGGTGCCTTGGGCTGGCCGGGACATGTCTTGGATGGGCGAGAAGTTGTCCTAAATGATACTTCATGCGGCCAGACGGGCGGTGTGCGGCTAGAATTGGCAATCGTTTCCACATTGAGTTGCAGGAGTTTTGCCCGTGATCAAGCCCCGTACCCCGCCCGGCATCATGGAATTGTTGCCGCGCGAGCAGATCGCGTTCCAGCGTATGCTGGACGTCATCCGCCGCAACTACGAGCGCTTCGGGTTCCTGCCGGTGGAGACCCCGGTATTCGAGCTGTCCGATGTATTGCTGACCAAATCCGGCGGCGAGACCGAGCGCCAGGTGTATTTCGTGCAGTCCACCGGTGCGCTGGCCAATGCCGCCGAATCGGCCGACAAGGGCGGGCTGCCGGAAATGGCGCTGCGCTTCGACCTGACCGTGCCGCTGGCCCGGTACGTGGCCGAGCATGAGCATGACCTGACCTTCCCGTTCCGCCGCTACCAGATGCAGCGGGTATACCGTGGTGAGCGCGCCCAGCGCGGCCGCTTCCGCGAGTTCTACCAGTGCGACGTAGATGTGATCGGCAAGGACAGCTTGAGCATCCGCTACGACGCGGAAGTGCTGGCGGTGATCTACGCGGTGTTCTCCGAGCTGCGCATCGGCAACTTCGCCGTGCAGCTGAACAATCGCAAGCTGATGCGCGGCTTCTTTGAAGCGCAGGGCGTGGTGGATGCCGAGCAGCAGGCGCTGGTGCTGCGCGAGGTCGACAAGCTCGACAAGCGCGGTCCCGACTATGTGCGTGAAACCCTGGTTGGCCCGGATTTCGGTCTGCCCGCCGACGCGGTCGAGCGGATCCTGTCCTTCGTCGAAGTGCGCTCCAGCTCGCACGCGGATGCATTGGCGCAGATCGACGCGGTGCTGGCGGCGGCTGGCGAATCGGCCAGCGAGTCGCTGCGTACCGGTGCTGCCGAGCTGCGTGAAGTGCTGGAGCTGGTGAAGGCGTTGGGTGTGCCGGAAACCGCCTATTGCCTGAATTTCTCCATCGCACGTGGCCTGGATTACTACACCGGCACGGTTTACGAGACCAGCCTGGTCGACCACCCGCAGATCGGCTCGATCTGCT
>NZ_LDJJ01000108.1 GCF_001431465.1 Stenotrophomonas terrae
GGCGGATGAGGGGAGCTTTTAAAACCTTGGGTATGCGTGCTTGGAGCTTCCCCTCACCCCAACCCCTCTCCCGCAAGCGGGAGAGGGGCTCAAGCAGCAGTTGCTCGCGACGGGAGTGATTATCAACCCCGGCGCCTATTAAGCCAGCCTGCAGGGCGCCGCCGCGCAGGCCCGGTATACTGGCCGGCTTTCCGGCCCTGCTGCCATTCCGGCCCGGCCCCAGGATTTCCAGATCATGTCCCAGCTGAACCCCAAAGTCGGCTTCGTCAGCCTTGGCTGCCCGAAAGCCCTTGTCGATTCCGAGCGCATCCTCACCCAGCTGCGGGTGGAGGGCTACGACATCGTGCCGTCCTACGACTCGGCCGACGTGGTGGTGGTCAATACCTGCGGCTTCATCGACTCGGCCGTGGCCGAATCGCTGGACGCCATCGGCGAGGCGATGAACGAGAACGGCAAGGTCATCGTCACCGGCTGCCTGGGCAAGAAGGGCGACATGATCCGCGAGCATTACCCGGACGTGCTGTCGGTGTCCGGCCCGCAGGACTACACCACGGTGATGGAAGCGGTGCATGCGGCATTGCCGCCCAAGCACAATCCGTTCGTGGACCTGGTGCCGGACTACGGCATCAAGCTGACCCCGCGCCACTACGCCTATCTGAAGATTTCCGAAGGCTGCAACCACCGCTGCAGCTTCTGCATCATTCCCTCGATGCGCGGCGACCTGGTGTCGCGCCCGGTCGATGAGGTGCTGCGCGAGGCCGAGCGCCTGGTCAAGGGCGGTGTGCGCGAGCTGCTGGTGGTGTCGCAGGACACCTCGGCCTACGGCGTGGACCGCAAGTACGCGCCGGGCACCTGGCGCGGCAAGGAATACGCAACGCGCATGAAGGCGCTGTGCGAGGGGCTGTCCGAGCTCGATGCCTGGACCCGCCTGCACTACGTTTACCCGTACCCGCACGTCGACGACGTGGTGCCGTTGATGGCCGAGGGCAAGATCCTGCCCTACCTGGACATCCCGTTCCAGCATGCCAGCCCGCGCATCCTCAAGCTGATGAAGCGCCCGGGCGCGGTCGACAAGACCCTGGAGCGGGTGCTGCGCTGGCGCGAGATCGCGCCGGACATCACCGTGCGTTCCACCTTCATCGTCGGCTTCCCGGGCGAAACCGATGCCGAGTTCGAGCAGCTGCTCGACTTCCTGGATACCGCCCAGCTCGACCGCGTAGGCGCCTTCGCCTATTCGCCGGTGGACGGTGCCACCGCCAACCAGCTGCCGGACCCGGTGCCGGAAGAAGTGAAGCAGGAACGTCTGGCGCGTTTCATGGAAAAGCAGGCCGCCATTTCCGCCGCCAAGCTCGAAGCCAAGATCGGCAGCGTGCAGCAGTGCCTGATCGATGGCATTGAAGACGGCATTGCGGTGGCACGGTCCAAGGCCGATGCGCCGGAGATTGATGGTCTGGTGCATATCCAGAACGCTGATGAGGCCAAGCTGCGGGTTGGCCAGTTCGTCGATGTCGAAATCACCGACAGCGATGAGCACGATCTGTTTGGCGATGCCATCGTCGATGCCAAGGCGGCCGCGCCGTTTGATCTCAAGGTGCTGTGACCTGCGCACCTGCCGCTGATGACGCCGGCTCAGGCCGGCGTCGTTTTTTGGCGCCAGCCCGCGAGCAGGTGGCGCATCAATGTTTTGAGCAGCCCATATTTGGCGGCTTTGCCGACTACGTCGAGCTGTTGCAAGGCGCTGACTGGCCGGATATTGCTACGCTCAACGCGCAGCTGGCCGTGCAGGGCAAGCAATTCGTCATCCAGGATGAGGCCTTGCTTGGCGACGGCCTGCACTACGAACAACGCATCGCCCAAGGGCGCATCGCCACCCGCGCGCAGAACTGGCATGACCTGTTCAATGCGCTGGTCTGGGCGCGCTATCCAGCGATCAAATTCGCGCTCAATGCGCAGCAATGTCTGCATATCGCGGCGATGGGAACAACCCAGCGCAACAGTGCGCAGGCCGCGCTGACCCAGTTCGACGAAACCGGCGTGATCGTGCGTGTCCGCGATGCGGCCTTGTTGTCGGCGTGGGACCGGCACGACTGGGCGACGCTGTTCGATCCGCGTGCATGGCAGCAAGGTGATATCGCCATCTGCGCGCTCATCGGCCATGCCTTGCTGGAGCAGGCCTTGTTGCCGGGGCGCCTGCTGGTGGGCAAAAGCATCGTGGTGCTTGGCGAGGATGACGCGGCCTGTGTTGCCCGGGTCGCTGCGGCAATCGCTGAAGCTCAGCTGCTGGCCGAGCCGTCCGAGCTGCGGCCTTTGCCGCTGGCGGGTATTCCCGGCTGGCACGCATCACAGGATGCGGCTTTCTATCAATTGCGCGACTACTTCCGTCCGCTGCGCGAGGGCAGGGTGTACCCGTCCGCGCTCAGCCTTCGTAGCTGACGTCGAGGATGGCGAAGCGGGTCAGGCCGCTGGGCAGCTCCACCGTGAATTCATCGTCGATGCGCTTCTTCAACAGTGCCCGCGCCAACGGCGAATCGATGCTGATCCAGCCGGCCGGTGCGTCGGTTTCATCGGGGCCAACAATCCGGTAGACGACGGTTTGCCCTGAGTCGACGTTCTCCAGTTCCACCGTCGCGCCAAAGAACACCGCCTCCGGGTCGCTGGGCGTGGTGTCGACCACGCGCAAGGCTTCCAGTCGCTTGCTCAGGTAACGCACGCGGCGGTCGATCTCGCCCAACTGCTTCTTGCGGTAGGTGTACTCGGCGTTCTCCGAGCGGTCGCCCTCGGCGGCTGCTGCCGCCAGTGCCTTGACCACTTCCGGCCGCCGCTGCCGCCACAGCTCATCCAGCTCGGCCTTGAGCCGGGCGTGGCCCTGCGCGGTGATCAGGGCGGTGCTTTTTTCTGCAGGGGGACGCCAGCGGCTCATTGCGGTCATGCATTGCGTGGATGCGGCATGGTAGCCGGGCTTGCTTGCGCAAGGCCAATCAATGACTGAAGCTTCGCGTTCACCGACAAGGAAGTTTGGCCGATGTTGATCCTGCCGCTGCACAAGCCCCTCAATCTGAGCACCTTGCCGCTGGTGACGATGCTGCTGGTGCTGGTCAATGTCTATGTCTTCTTCGGCTGGCAGGCGGACGACGAGCACAAGGTGCAGGCGACACAGGCCTGGTACCAGCAGTCGGGGCTGGCCAGCTACGAGCTGCCTGCCTATGAAAAACATCTGCGATTGACTGCGCAGCGCGATGCGCTGGCCGAGTTGGAAGCAGTGCCGGCGCAGGAGCGTGGCAGCTATGTCGGCATGGCGACCTTGAGCGATGTCAGCTTCCAAAAGGCGCTGCAGCAGGGCGGCCTGTTCGAGTCGGAAGAACAGCAGGCAGCGTGGGCACCCTTGCGGCGTGAGTACCAGGCGCAGCTGGACCAGGTATTCACCCTGCGGCATATCCTGCGCAGCTCGGAATGGTCGCCGTGGCGGCTGTTGTCGGCGGCCTTCCTGCACGGCAGCGTGATGCATCTGCTGGGCAATATGCTGTTCCTGGTGGTGCTGGGTCTGCTGCTGGAGGGGGCGCTGGGTGGTTGGCGTTTCCTGGGGCTGTACCTGTTGGGCGCGGTTGGCTCCAGTGTTGCCAGTGTGTTGTGGCGCTGGGGCGAAGCGGGCGGCGGGCTGGGCGCGTCCGGTGCGATCGCGGCGGTGATGGGGGCGTTCTGCGTGGTGTGGGGAATGCGCCCGGTGCGGTTTTTCTACTGGTTCGGGGTGATCTTCGATTATGTGAAGGCGCCGGCGATCTGCTTGCTGCCGTTGTGGTTGGGGTGGGAGGTATTCAATCTGCTGACCAATGATGAAGCCGGCATTGGCTTTGATGCGCATGCCGGTGGCCTGATCTGTGGTGCCGTGCTGGGCGGGCTGCTGGTGCTTACCCGGCAGACCCGCGACGACTATATGGCCGATGAAACTGAAGTGACCGTCAGCGATCAGCGTTGGCAGCAGGCTCAGCAGTACATGGGGCGGCTGGACAACGCCGCTGCCGAGCGCGTGCTGGCGGAGTTGGCGGGCGAACAACCGCAGCGTCTGGATGTTGCACTGGCGCGTTATCGGGTTGCCGCCAATGCAGGCCGGCCGGCTGACATGCGTGCGCGCGCTGCCGATGTGCTGCGATTGGAGGCGGACGATGCTGCCGGGCTCGCCGCGCAGCAGGCCATCATCAAGCAGTTGCTGGCGGAGGGCGGAATCGCCGAACTGGCGCCTGCTGCGTTTGAGCGCTGCCTCAAAGCCGGTTGGTTGCAGGAAGCCGAGGCGGTCTGGGAACAGGCCATTCAACTGCCGGGTGAAACGCAGGCGCAGGGCTGGCTTCGTCTGGCCTTGCGGCATGGCGAGGCGCATGCCCATGCGCAGCGTCGGCGTCTGCTCGAATTGCTGCAGCAACGTTTTGCGGCGACCCCGCAGGCCGGCAAGGCGCGGTTCCTGTTGGAGAACGACTGAGGGCCTTGCCTTGATGAAGCCCCGTTCGGGTCTGCATCTCGTGCCTGACGGCCCTTGAATGTGGTTGCGCGTTTCAGCCGTAGCCCGGGTAAGCGCAGCGCACCCGCGAAGCAGGGATCTATGGGAA
>NZ_LDJJ01000109.1 GCF_001431465.1 Stenotrophomonas terrae
GCGGCACAGATGCACGGTATCCAGCGCCACCGCATTGCAGGGGTAGCGAGAGCCATGGATAGCGTTCAAACCGATGACCTCGCCGGGCAGGCTGAAACCCAGCACCTGCTCGTTGCCGAGGCTGTCGTCAACAAAGGTCTTGACCATGCCGGCACGCACCGCAGCAATCGCGTCGAAGGGCTCACCGGCGCGGAAGATGTAGTCGCCCGCATGGTAGGGGCCAACGTGATCGACCATCACGTGCAGCTCGTTCAGTGCGGTCTTGTCGTAACCCTGCGAACTGCAGGCATCGGAGAATGCGCAGGTGGTGCAGAAATGCAGCTCGTCACCGTCGCTGGCAGCGGCCGGATTGGGTGTTGCAGAGCCTTGCGGGCCACGCGGTGGGGGGGCTGTTGGCGTCATTCCGGTTTCAAGCAACTACGGCCAAGGGTCGAAAGCTTGCTGCGATCATACGCCACAGCAGCTCTCCTTCATTTTCAATCAGCAGCATGTCGCCCTCACGCCGCAACCAGCCACGCTCGATGAACATGGCCACGCGTTCCCAGGCATGTTCGAAACAGGCATCGAAAGGCTGCGCATTGCGCCATTCAAACGCGCCCATGTCCAAGGCGTGATCGCAAGCCAGGCTTTGTACGACCTCATCGGTCATACGCTCATGCTCGGAAAGAATGAGCCCGGACGAAACCCCCGGTTGCCCGGCGACCAGGCAGGCACGCCAGTGGCTGGGCTCGGGCGCGATCCGGCAGATGACATCGCCGATCTGGCTGCAGGCGCCAACACCGATACCGAGCAGG
>NZ_LDJJ01000011.1 GCF_001431465.1 Stenotrophomonas terrae
CCAGGCTCAAAAACACCTGGCTTACATAAAAAGACAAACCCCGCTGCGTGAGCAGCGGGGTTTTAGATAAAACCCTGACGATGACCTACTCTCGCACAGCTTAGGCTGCACTACCATCGGCGCGGCTACGTTTCACTTCCGAGTTCGGGATGGGATCGGGTGGTTCCATAGCGCTAATTTCATCAGGGAGACAGTTGGAGCGTCGCTCGTGTCTTCTTTCTGGGTGGTGTGCAGGTATCTGCATTCCATCCAAGAAAGGGCCTACGGCGCCTGTCTCGCGTTTGGTCTTGTGACGTAGCGTGCAACTTGGACTCTATCGACATGTCATGTCGGCCAAGGCAACTTGAGGTTATATGGTCAAGCCTCACGGATCATTAGTATCAGTTAGCTCAATACATTGCTGTACTTACACACCTGACCTATCAACCACATAGTCTATATGGTTCCTTTAGGGGGCTTGTGCCCCGGGAAGTCTCATCTTGAGGCGCGCTTCCCGCTTAGATGCTTTCAGCGGTTATCGCTTCCGAACATAGCTACCCGGCAATGCCACTGGCGTGACAACCGGAACACCAGAGGTTCGTCCACTCCGGTCCTCTCGTACTAGGAGCAGCCCCTCTCAAACTTCCAACGCCCATGGCAGATAGGGACCGAACTGTCTCACGACGTTCTGAACCCAGCTCGCGTACCACTTTAAATGGCGAACAGCCATACCCTTGGGACCGACTACAGCCCCAGGATGTGATGAGCCGACATCGAGGTGCCAAACACCGCCGTCGATATGAACTCTTGGGCGGTATCAGCCTGTTATCCCCGGAGTACCTTTTATCCGTTGAGCGATGGCCCTTCCATACAGAACCACCGGATCACTAAGTCCTAGTTTCCTACCTGCTTGATCCGTCGATCTTGCAGTCAAGCACGCTTATGCCTTTGCACACAGTGCGCGATGTCCGACCGCGCTGAGCGTACCTTCGAGCTCCTCCGTTACTCTTTAGGAGGAGACCGCCCCAGTCAAACTACCCACCATACACGGTCCCCGATCCAGATAATGGACCTAGGTTAGAACGTCAAGCACGACAGGGTGGTATTTCAAGGATGGCTCCACTGCAGCTAGCGCCACAGTTTCATAGCCTCCCACCTATCCTACACAGACGAACTCAACGTTCAGTGTAAAGCTATAGTAAAGGTTCACGGGGTCTTTCCGTCTTGCCACGGGAACGCTGCATCTTCACAGCGATTTCAATTTCACTGAGTCTCGGGTGGAGACAGCGCCGCTGTCGTTACGCCATTCGTGCAGGTCGGAACTTACCCGACAAGGAATTTCGCTACCTTAGGACCGTTATAGTTACGGCCGCCGTTTACTGGGGCTTCGATCAAGAGCTTCGCCTTGCGGCTGACCCCATCAATTAACCTTCCAGCACCGGGCAGGCGTCACACCCTATACGTCCACTTTCGTGTTTGCAGAGTGCTGTGTTTTTGATAAACAGTCGCAGCGGCCTGGTTACTGCGACCCTCTTCAGCTATAGCTCGCATGAGCCACCAAAAAGGGTGCACCTTCTCCCGAAGTTACGGTGCCATGTTGCCTAGTTCCTTCACCCGAGTTCTCTCAAGCGCCTGAGAATTCTCATCCTACCCACCTGTGTCGGTTTACGGTACGGTCTGCGTAAGCTGAAGCTTAGGAGCTTTTCCTGGAAGCGTGGTATCAGTGACTTCGCCTTAAAGGCTCGTCTCGGTGCTCGGTCTTAAAGAATCCCGGATTTGCCAAAGATTCAAACCTACCGCCTTTCCCCAGGACAACCAACGCCTGGTACACCTAACCTTCTCCGTCCCTCCATCGCACTTACGCGAGGTGCAGGAATATTAACCTGCTTCCCATCGACTACGCATTTCTGCCTCGCCTTAGGGGCCGACTCACCCTGCGCCGATTAACGTTGCGCAAGGAAACCTTGGGCTTTCGGCGTGCGGGTTTTTCACCCGCATTATCGTTACTCATGTCAGCATTCGCACTTCCGATACCTCCAGCAAGCTTCTCAACTCACCTTCACAGGCTTACGGAACGCTCCTCTACCGCGTACATATAAATATGCACACTCCAAGCTTCGGTTTACTGCTTAGCCCCGTTAAATCTTCCCCGCAGACCGACTCGACCAGTGAGCTATTACGCTTTCTTTAAAGGGTGGCTGCTTCTAAGCCAACCTCCTGGCTGTCTGTGCCTTTCCACATGGTTTTCCACTTAGCAGTAAATTTGGGACCTTAGCTGTGGATCTGGGTTGTTTCCCTTTTCACGACGGACGTTAGCACCCGCCGTGTGTCTCCCATACAGTCCGTCTCGGTATTCGGAGTTTGCAATGGTTTGGTAAGTCGCGATGACCCCCTAGCCATAACAGTGCTCTACCCCCGAGAGGATACATATGAGGCGCTACCTAAATAGCTTTCGAGGAGAACCAGCTATCTCCGGGTTCGATTAGCTTTTCACTCCTAATCACACCTCATCCCCTACCTTTGCAACGGGAGTGGGTTCGGGCCTCCAGTGCGTGTTACCGCACCTTCACCCTGGGCATGACTAGATCACCCGGTTTCGGGTCTACTGCCCGCGACTATGCGCCCTTATCAGACTCGGTTTCCCTTCGCCTCCCCTATACGGTTAAGCTTGCCACGAACAGTAAGTCGCTGACCCATTATACAAAAGGTACGCAGTCACTCTTTCGAGCTCCTACTGCTTGTACGCACACGGTTTCAGGATCTATTTCACTCCCCTCTCCGGGGTTCTTTTCGCCTTTCCCTCACGGTACTGGTTCACTATCGGTCGGTCAGTAGTATTTAGCCTTGGAGGATGGTCCCCCCATATTCAGACAGGGTTTCACGTGCCCCGCCCTACTCGTCTTCACTGGAATGGCCCTTTTAAATACAGGGCTATCACCTTCTATGGCCGGCTTTTCCAAACCGTTTTTCTAGAACCATACCAGCTTAAGGGCTGTTCCCCGTTCGCTCGTCGCTACTTAGGGAATCTCGGTTGATTTCTTTTCCTCTGGTTACTTAGATATTTCAGTTCACCAGGTTCGCTTCCAGCAGCTATGTATTCACTGCAGGATACTGCCGAAGCAGTGGGTTTCCCCATTCGGACATTACCGGATCAAAGCTTGTTGCCAGCTCCCCGATACTTTTCGCAGGCTGCCACGTCCTTCATCGCCTCTGACCGCCAAGGCATCCACCGTGTGCGCTTATTCGCTTGACCATATAACCGCAAGTTGCCTTGGGTTACATATATGACCTGGGGGTACAAAGCCCAGATACGAAATATAACGACTCAATTAATAAGAAGACATTTAAGTCTTCCGCCTTAGCCTCACGACACGTCAAGATAGATAATCTCAAACGCTCGCTACGTCACAAGTTTTAAAAGAACAGATATCAGCCACAGTGCTGATGTCTATAAATTCTTAGTATGCGGTACATTCAGAGTGTGGTGGGTCTGGGTAGACTCGAACTACCGACCTCACCCTTATCAGGGGTGCGCTCTAACCACCTGAGCTACAGACCCAATGTTCTGTCATAGCATCAACATGGTGGAGCCTGTCGGGATCGAACCGACGACCCCCTGCTTGCAAAGCAGGTGCTCTCCCAGCTGAGCTAAGGCCCCGTATTTGGGACTTTTCCAAGCCAACCCTGTTGGCTGTGGAACTCTGAATGCAGGTTTCTTGTGGGGACGCCTGACAGGCGATGCTGTCTTTGCTCAAAAGGAGGTGATCCAGCCGCACCTTCCGATACGGCTACCTTGTTACGACTTCACCCCAGTCATCGGCCACACCGTGGCAAGCGCCCTCCCGAAGGTTAAGCTACCTGCTTCTGGTGCAACAAACTCCCATGGTGTGACGGGCGGTGTGTACAAGGCCCGGGAACGTATTCACCGCAGCAATGCTGATCTGCGATTACTAGCGATTCCGACTTCATGGAGTCGAGTTGCAGACTCCAATCCGGACTGAGATAGGGTTTCTGGGATTGGCTTACCGTCGCCGGCTTGCAGCCCTCTGTCCCCACCATTGTAGTACGTGTGTAGCCCTGGCCGTAAGGGCCATGATGACTTGACGTCATCCCCACCTTCCTCCGGTTTGTCACCGGCGGTCTCCTTAGAGTTCCCACCATTACGTGCTGGCAACTAAGGACAAGGGTTGCGCTCGTTGCGGGACTTAACCCAACATCTCACGACACGAGCTGACGACAGCCATGCAGCACCTGTGTTCGCGTTCCCGAAGGCACCAATCCATCTCTGGAAAGTTCGCGACATGTCAAGGCCAGGTAAGGTTCTTCGCGTTGCATCGAATTAAACCACATACTCCACCGCTTGTGCGGGCCCCCGTCAATTCCTTTGAGTTTCAGTCTTGCGACCGTACTCCCCAGGCGGCGAACTTAACGCGTTAGCTTCGATACTGCGTGCCAAATTGCACCCAACATCCAGTTCGCATCGTTTAGGGCGTGGACTACCAGGGTATCTAATCCTGTTTGCTCCCCACGCTTTCGTGCCTCAGTGTCAGTGTTGGCCCAGACAGTCGCCTTCGCCACGGATGTTCCTCCTGATCTCTACGCATTTCACTGCTACACCAGGAATTCCACTATCCTCTGCCACACTCTAGTCGCCCAGTTTCCATCGCAATTCCCAGGTTGAGCCCAGGGCTTTCACGACAGACTTAAACAACCACCTACGCACGCTTTACGCCCAGTAATTCCGAGTAACGCTTGCACCCTTCGTATTACCGCGGCTGCTGGCACGAAGTTAGCCGGTGCTTATTCTTTGGGTACCGTCAGAACAACCGGGTATTAATCGGCTGCTTTTCTTTCCCAACAAAAGGGCTTTACAACCCGAAGGCCTTCTTCACCCACGCGGTATGGCTGGATCAGGCTTGCGCCCATTGTCCAATATTCCCCACTGCTGCCTCCCGTAGGAGTCTGGACCGTGTCTCAGTTCCAGTGTGGCTGATCATCCTCTCAGACCAGCTACCGATCGTCGCCTTGGTGGGCTCTTACCCCGCCAACTAGCTAATCGGGCATCGGCTCATTCATTCGCGCCAGGCCCGAAGGTCCCCGGCTTTCACCCGTAGGTCGTATGCGGTATTAGCGTAAGTTTCCCTACGTTATCCCCCACGAAAGAGTAGATTCCGATGCATTCCTCACCCGTCCGCCACTCGCCACCCATAAGAGCAAGCTCTTACTGTGCTGCCGTTCGACTTGCATGTGTTAGGCCTACCGCCAGCGTTCACTCTGAGCCAGGATCAAACTCTTCACTTAAAACTACATGTCCGAAGACAATAACTTTAGCTGCAGAAGTTCAACCACTGGCAACGTTTCGCTTGCATTAAAACAATTGAATCATTGCTTGATTAAACGTCTGCAAGATGGACAGTCATCCATTCCTGCAGGCGTCCTCACAAGATACCTGCGCATACTTTCAAAGAACTTCGAATCCGGCCTCAGCGCCGTCTTCGTAGGCTGCGACGTTTCCGTCGTAGCGAGCCGCCCATTATAGGGCGG
>NZ_LDJJ01000110.1 GCF_001431465.1 Stenotrophomonas terrae
GGTGCATACCAGCGGGTTGGCGGCATTGCAGGTGAAGATGCCCGCGCTGGTGACGCTGCTGAAGTCCAGGCCGCTGCCAAGCGTATCGGTCAGGGTGACCACACCGGTGCTGCGCGAACGCGCGATGGTCACGCTTAGCGTATAGCCGAGGCTGTCGCCGACACGCACTGGTCCGCCGCTGGAGGCCTGCTTTGCATAGCTCACCAGTGGGCTGGCCAGCGGTGTGGTGGTATCGCAGCTACCCGCGCAGGACGGATTGTCCGGGCCGCTGGGCACCACGGTGTTGCGCACCTGGCCGCTGGCCTGTGCGTTGACGATACCGGTGTAGGAGAACAGATAGGTATTGGGCGCGCTGCCGGCCGGCAAGGTGCACACCAGCGGATTGCCCGGCACACAGCTGAAGCCGCCGGCGTTGCTCACACTGCCGAAATCCAGGCCGCTGCCAAGGGTATCGGTCAGCGTGGTCACAGCAGTGGTGCGGGCATCGGCCACGACCACGCTCACCGTGTAGGCCACGCTGTCGCCCACCGCGACCGGAC
>NZ_LDJJ01000111.1 GCF_001431465.1 Stenotrophomonas terrae
CGTCCGCGGCAGGATCGGCGAGTGGAGCAGCAACTGACGACATCGGAAGAACCTCGGCTGGAGGCCCCGACACGCATCTGGATGGAGTTCCCCCGCATCCTGATCCGGGTGCGGGGCCGTGGTTTTCGGAAATTACGCGAAGACGACGGACCGCACCGGGCTAATGGTGACGGTAATAGTGGTGGTGGTAATGGTGCCGCCGAAGCCAGGCGCACTGCCCCGGGCGCCCAAGGGCGTCTGCGAGGTGATGGCGTTGGGCTGCGGGCTGTTCATGGCCTTCAAGAGACAACAGCCGGGTTCAGGCTGTCAAGTGCTGCGATGCAAAAACCCAATTGAAGGCAACTTCGCCGAAGCAGCAGTTAAAAGTTGCAAATGTCATCAAGCACGAACGTCGCGCATTTCACGGCTAAGCCGCCGCCAATACCTCGTCCGCTGCGCGGCAGGCGCTTGCCGATGGACTCGGGCGAGGCACTTTCTGAAGCATTCGAAAGAATCGCAGCAGGCGCCCTTTCGCCCGCTGACTGCGCGGAATAGCTCAGGCCGGATCCGCGGCCGGCGCTGCCGGGCGGTGCGCCGCCGCGCTCCAAGCAACGCCGGCAATCAGGCACAGCGCGGCGATCACCTCGA
>NZ_LDJJ01000112.1 GCF_001431465.1 Stenotrophomonas terrae
CGGCCTGCATATAGGCGTCTTCAGTCGGGCCGGCCGTCAATGCCAGCCGGCTCAGGCGGCTATCGGGTGGCAGCAGATAGCTGCCCGGGTTGCGGACATTGCCGCTTGCAGCCACAGGCACCGAGGTGGCACCGGCGATGCCGGTGCTCGAAAGCAGCAGAAAGAACAGGGCGAAGATGCGCATTATCGGTTGCGCAGATCGGCGGAGAATGGCTTGAGTTGCACAATCTCCAAAGAGGCGTCCGCGCTTATCGCTTGCACGCTTTTCCAGATGAAGCCGTTGTCTGGATCCACCCAATAGTGATTGCGCGTAGACCAACCCGCGCCATCCAGCGTTTCCTGGATATGCAGCAGTTCGCGTGATTTTCCCAGAATGCGAAGGGTTTCTTGCCCGAGCGGCTGCAAAGTGCCGGTCACGCGCATGCCGTAGTGGTAACCGGGCATCACGTCATATCGGCGATGCACGGTGGTTCCGGCTTCTACCTTGCGCAGGTCATGAAATGGGTTGCTGCCTTCAATCGACATGCTGCGCAGTTCGGACCTGCCGCCGTGGGTTGCTACCACCAAGCCATCCTGCAGGAAGACGATGCTGCGGTCAGCGCTGTACCAGGCCTGGCGTTTGCCATCGATGTTTCCCAATACCAGGATTGCGCCGCCATCACTACCGTTTACTTTGATCTGCGCAAAGCGGTTGGCAGCAACAGCATCCGGATCAGGCGCGATGTCAGGCTTGCCGCTGATGGCGATGCCTATGCTCTTGAAGCTGGCCTCGGCAAGCGAACCGCAGCCCGCGATCAGTGCCGCGCTCAGTAGCACGGCCACAGCCAACAGGTTGCGCAGGGGCGGTGCTGCGGTAACGGCATCCTTGCTGGTCATGATGTGTTGCTTAGTTGCTGTCCAGGTCGCTGTGCGCGCTGGCCGTATTGCTGAGAATGGCGGTGAAGGGCAGCAACTGGTTCACGAAGCGGCTCCAGCGGGTAACGCCGGCAGCACCGACAAACACCACGTCGCCGGGATACAGTTCGAACTGGCTGGCGACCGCGAAGGCGGCCGGTGATCTGGCCTGCAGGTGGAATACCTGTGAGGGCATGTTCTGCAGATCGCTGGCGCCGCGGATGACATAGATGGCGTTGCCGTTGGCGGTGCTTTGTATCAGCCCGCGTGCACGCCCCAGCGCCTGGCTCAAGGAAATCTGCCCGGTGCGGAAGTTCATGGCACCCGGCTGGTTCACTTCGCCGACGACAAAAACTTCCTTGCGGTCCAGGTAGGGCACGTGGATATGGTCGTTGGCCTTCAGGAAAACAGGGCTGCCGCCATTGCGGCCGACAAGATCCAGGTCGATGGTGTAGGTGACGCCATCGCGACTGAGGCTGACACCGGAAAGATCTGCCTGCATCGGGTCCAGGCCGGCCTGGGCGATGGCATCGCTCA
>NZ_LDJJ01000113.1 GCF_001431465.1 Stenotrophomonas terrae
AGATGTGGAGAAGAGACAGGTTCCATGCCCCGGCGCCGCCCTCGGGCGCCCCCGCATGGAACCCCCGGCAATGCGACCCATCCCGACCCTGCTGACCCTGGCCTTGGCCGCCGCCTTCGGCGGTTTTACCGCCACCGCCATCAATGCCCACCTGGACAACCGCGCCAGCGCGGCCACCCTGGGCACGGTAGTGCCCACCACCGCCGCGCTCCCGGCCGCGGTCGCCGGGCAGGCGGTGCCATCGCTGGCACCGATGCTGGAACAGGCCATGCCGGCCGTGGTCAGCGTCAACACCAAGCAGGTGGTGCGGGTGCGCAACCCCTACTTCGACGATCCGTTCTTCCGCCGCCTGTTCCCGCAGGTGCCGCAGGAGCGCATCAACGAGTCGCTGGGCTCGGGCGTGATCATCGATGCAGCGCGCGGTTACGTGCTTACCAACCACCATGTGGTCGAGAACGCCGACGACGTGCAGGTCACCCTGGCCGACGGCCGCACGGTCAAGGCCGAGTTCCTCGGCTCGGACCGTGACACCGACATCGCGCTGATCCGCATCCCGGCCGACAAGCTCACCGCGCTGCCGCTGGGCAACAGCGACCAGCTGCGCGTGGGTGACTTCGTTGTGGCCATCGGCAACCCGTTCGGCTTCAGCCAGACGGTCACCTCCGGCATCGTCTCGGCGGTGGGCCGCAGCGGCATCCGCGGGCTGGGCTACCAGAACTTCATCCAGACCGACGCCTCGATCAACCCGGGCAACTCCGGCGGCGCGCTGGTCAACCTCAACGGCCAGCTGATCGGCATCAATACCGCCAGCTACAACCCGCAGGGCAGCATGGCCGGCAATATCGGCCTGGGCCTGGCTATCCCCTCCAATCTTGCCCGCGATGTGGTCGAGCAGCTGATCACCAAGGGCGTGGTGGTGCGCGGCACGCTGGGCGTGGAAACCCAGAACCTGACCCCGCAGATCGCGCAGGGGCTGGGCCTTGAAGAAGCCCGTGGCGCGCTGGTGACCCGGGTGCTGGCCGGCTCCGGTGCCGCCGCCGCAGGCGTGAAGGCCGGCGACGTGGTCACCGCCATCAACGGCCAGCGCGTGGACAGCGCGCAGGCCCTGCACAATTTCGAAGGTCTCTCCACGGTGGGCCGCACGGTCGACCTGGAAGTCCGCCGCGACGGCAAGCCGCTGCAGCTCAAGGCCACCTTGAAGGAACAACCGCGCGCGGTGGTCGGCGACACGCTGGACCCGCGGCTGACTGGCGCAACCTTCGTCGACCTGCCCGAATCGCTGCGCCAGGCCGGCATCAATGGCGTGCTGGTCAGCGAAGTGGCACGCGGCAGCCGCGCCGCGCAATCGGGCCTGGCTGGTGGTGATGTGATCCTGGCCGCCAGCAGCGGCGCGTTCACCGACCTGGCCGGCTGGCGCGCCAGCTTCAGCCAGCGCCCACCCCAGCTGGTGCTGAGCATCCTGCGCGGCGGCAGCCAGCGCGGCCAATTGATGATGCGATGATGCCCAGGTGAGCATCGGGTTGCGGCGGCGTAACGTTGTTTACACCCCGCAACTGGTATTTGTTGAGTTCTGTTGCAACCGCGCGCCAACCGGCGCACCCGCTGAAACCAGGAGATCACGATGAGCCCCACCAATACCGAGAACATGAAGGAACACCTGGGCGAGGCTGGCGCACACCTGAAGTCCGCCGCTTCCACCGCTGGCTCGGCCGTCAAGGGCGCTGCCGGTGCTGCCGGCGACGAACTGCGTCTGGGCAAGGCCAATCTGAAGGCCGAACTGTCGGACAGCGCGCTGTCGGGCCTGGCCGCTGCTGAACTGGGCGGTGCCGCCGCCAAGGAACAGGTCGACGCCCTGATGGACAAGGGCAAGGACCTGATGGACAGCGCTGCCGACCTCATCCGTGAGCGTCCGCTGGCCTCGTTCGGCGTGGCCTTCGCCGCTGGCTGGATCATCGCCAAGCTCGCCCGCAGCAACGACTGATCGGCGTGAGCGAAAACGCAACACCGCCCACTGGCGACGACTCCACCCCGGGCCCCGCGCCCGGGCTGGAAGAAAGCATCCGCCAGGTTGGCGCCGCCGGCCGGCAAACGCTGGATTCGGCAGGCCAGGCCGCACGTTCGTTGCGGCGTCTGGTCTCGGCCGACTTCGCACTGGCCCGCAGCGCATTTGGCCGGGCCCTGGCCTGGAGTGGCGTAGCCATCGTGTTCGGCGCATCGGCCTGGCTGCTGCTGGCCGCCACCCTGGTGGCCCTGCTGCAATACCTTGGCCTGTCCTTGTTCGTATCGCTGTTGATCCCGACAGCGCTGAGCCTGGCGATCACCGGCTACGGCATCTGGCGGGTCTCGTATTTCTTCCATCACACCGGCATGCATGCCACGCGCAGGCAGCTGTCACGGCTGGGCTTGTTCGATGAACCCAGCGCTGACGACCCCGACGCCGATGTGACGCTGCCCGGGGAGGAACAACGATGAATTTCGAAGCCCTGCAGCGCCGCGTACGCCGCGCCGAAGCCGTGGTGCAGGTACGCAACGAGGAAACCACCCAGCAATGGGCGCTGCTCAACCACACCTGGCGCAGCGCCTGGACCCCGGGCCGCATCATCGTGGTCGGGCTGGCCGGTGGTTTCCTGGCCGGCAAGCTGGAACCCGGCGGCGCCTTCAGTGGTGCACGCTGGCTGCAGATGATCGGCTCGGTGTCCGGGCTGGTCGCCTCGGCGCAAGCCTCGGTGGCCTCGTTCGCCGCCGCCGCGGCGGGCATGGCCGCCAGCCATGCAGCCGATGCCGCAGATGAAGCCGGCGATGCAGCGGACGAAGCCGCGCACAACGCCGCACCGGCAGCAGCTCCCCGTGCCAGTGCGGCGACAGCAGCCAACCCGGCCAACAACCCGGTGCCACCGCGCGCCGCCGAAGCCGCCACGGAACTGTCAGAATCCTGAGCCGGGCGCGGCATTGCGCCGCGCCCTTCCGCCGGAGCCTCGCCCGCATGTCCGAGCCGTTGCCCGTAGCCGCCGCAGCGCCGGCCGAGCCCGCCGCACCGCCACCGCGTCCGCGCGCACCTGTTTCCCTGGTGGTGCTGGCGACGCTGGCGGTGGGCTATACCCTGTGGGCCGCGCAGGAAGTCATCCTGCCGGTACTGCTGGCGATGTTCTTCGCCCTGATCGGCAACCCCATCATCCGCCTGCTGCAGAAACTGCACCTGCCGCGCTTTCTCGGCGCGCTGCTGGTGCTGTCGGCGGGCTTGGCCGGCAGTGGCTTGCTGGCCGTGCAACTGGCCGGCCCGGCCAGCGAATGGGTGCAGGAAGCGCCGCAGCAGATGCGGCAGATCTCACGCAAGGTGCAGGACTTCGTCAAACCGGTGCAACAGGCCAACCAGGCCGCCGAAAGCTTTGCGCGCGCGGCCGGCGGCGAAGGCAACCGCAAGGTGCAGGTGATCCGCACCCAGCTCGATGATCCCTACAAGGCACTAGTGCGCACGCCCAAGCTGGCCGCCTCGGCGCTGGCGGTGGTGCTGCTGACCCTGTTCTTCATGATCTACGGCGAAAACCTGCAGCGGCACGTGATCGCCCTGCTGCCCAACCGCCAGCAGAAACGCTTCACCGCCGAGATCCTGCGTTCGATAGAGCGCGAGATATCGCGTTACGTGCTGACCATCACCGTGATCAACATCACCCTAGGCCTGGTGCTGGCCGGCATCCTGATGCTGCTTGGCATCGAGATGCCCGAGGCACTGCTATGGGGCACGGTGGCGGCGCTGCTGAACTTCGCACCGTATGTGGGGCCGTTGATCGGCATCGTGCTGATGCTGTTGATGGGCTTCGTCGAATTCCGCGACCCACTCACCGCCTTGTTGCCGGCACTGGCCTACCTGGGCCTGCATACGCTGGAAGGGCAATTGATCACACCTATCGTGCTCGGCCGCAGCATGGCGATTTCGCCGCTGATGCTGATCCTGGCACTGATGCTGTTCGGCTGGCTGTGGGGCATGGTCGGCCTGCTGCTGGCGGTGCCGCTGCTGGTCTGCGTGAAGCTCGTGTTGAGCCGCGTGGACGGCATGCACGGCTGGGCCAAGCTGCTGGAATAGCGTCATCCACTGTGTAGGAGCGGCGTAAGCCGCGAAGCTGACAATGCTGAAGCAATCAGCATCTCTGCCAACTGATGATGTACCTGCTTCGCGGCTTACGCCGCTCCTACAACATGAAGAAGCCACAAAGCCCGGCTGTTGTAGCCCGGGTAAGCGAAGCGCACCCGCGGCCGTTTGCAAAGAATTCCAGTCATCAGCACACACCCATCTCCCGGGTGCGCTGCGCTTACCCGGGCTACGGGGCTGAGCTTGGCTGCAGCGCGTTTGTGGGAGCGGCGTAAGCCGCGAAGCTGACAATGCTGAAGCAACCGGCGTCCATGCCAGCTGACGATGTACCTGCTTCGCGGCTGACGCCGCTCCCACAAGATCATCCAGCCAAAGGGCACCGACAGGCCCGGCTCATGGGCATGGCGTAAAATGGCGGCATGAACTTCCCCGTACTCGCCATCACCCTCGATCTGGACGACACACTGTGGCCGTTCGCTCCTATCGGCGCCCGCATCGACCAGGTGCTGCACGACTGGATGCTGGAACACAGCCCGGCCACCGCCAGCATGTACCCGGTACAGGCCATGCGTGAACTGCGCGAACGCTCGTTCCGTGACAACCCGCAGCTGCACTACGACCTGAGCGCATTGCGCCGGCTGACCCTGGCAGAAGCGCTGGAAAAGAGCGGTGCCAGCATGGAGCTGCTGGATCCTGCGTACGAAGCCTTCTACGCCGCACGCAACCAGGTCGAGTTCTACCCCGATGCCCTGGCCGCACTGCGCCGCATCGCCGCACGCGTACCGGTGGCGGCGGTGAGCAACGGCAACGCCGACCTGCAGCGCATCGGCATTGGCGATCTGTTCGCCTTCCAGCTGGGTTCGCGCGAGCACGGCGCAGCCAAGCCGGACCCCAGCATTTTCCATGCCGCCTGCGAACGCCTCGGCGTTGAACACGCGCAGGTACTGCATGTCGGCGACCATGCCGAAATGGACGTAGCCGGCGCGATGCGCGCGGGCCTGCGCGGTTGCTGGATCAACCGCGAAGAACACACATGGACCCACAGCGAACTACAGCCCGACCTGCAGTTCGACACCCTGACCGGACTGGCCGACTGGCTGGATGCAGGCGCATCCAACCCGCAGCGCTAAGCCCACGGCCGCCATCAGACGCAAGAGAACACCATGACCCCGATTACCGCTTACACCTCCGATTCCGCCAACGCCCTGCCGCTGTACGTGCTCGACCGCGATGGCTTTGCCACGTGGAAGGCACAGCAGCCGGCCGCCGTGCAGGCCTGGGCCAACGCCCAGCAATTCAATGCCGCGCCAAGCAGCGTCCTGCTGCTGCCCGGTGACAACGGCATTGCCGCTGCGGTGCTGGGCGTGGGTGACCGCGCCGATGCCTATGCCTATGCGCATGCACCGTTCGCGCTGCCGGCCGGCACCACTTGGCAGCTCGCCAATGAACTCGATGCCAGCAGCACGGCCAACCTGCAGATCGGCTGGGGCCTGGGCAGCTATCGCTTCGACCGCTACCGCAAGCTGGCCCGCCCGGCCGCGCAGTTGCTGGCGACGCCGGCCGCCGAAGTGCTGGACGTGGTGACTGCCTGCCTGCGCGTGCGCGACTGGGTCAACACGCCGACCGAAGACATGGGCCCGCAGCAACTGGAAGACGCCGCGCGCGAACTGGCCGACGCGCATGGCGGCGAACTGGAAGTGATTGCCGGCGATGAACTGCTGGAAATGAACTTCCCCACCATCCATGCAGTGGGCCGTGCTTCGCACCGCGCGCCGCGCCTGATCGTGCTGCGCTGGGGCACCGCCGGTGCGCCGCACCTGGCGCTGGTCGGCAAGGGCGTGTGCTTCGACACCGGCGGCCTGGACCTGAAGCCAGCCGATGGCATGCGCAACATGAAGAAGGATATGGGCGGCGCTGCCCATGCCATCGCACTGGCGGGTCTGGTGATGGCGCAGCAGCTGCCGGTGCAGCTGACCCTGGTGGTGGCAGCGGTTGAGAACGCGGTGGGACCGGATGCGTTCCGTCCCGGCGAAGTGATCACCACCCGCAAGGGCATCACCGTGGAGATCGACAACACCGACGCCGAAGGCCGCCTGGTGCTGTGCGACGCGCTGACCTATGTCAGCGAGCAGAACCCGCACACCATCCTCGATTTCGCCACCCTCACCGGTGCCGCGCGCATCGCGCTGGGCCCGGACCTGCCGGCGCTGTTCGCCAATGACGACACCCTGGCCAACCAGTGGCTGCAGGCCGGCGACAACACCCGCGACCCGGTCTGGCGCATGCCGCTGTGGCGTCCGTACCTGCGTTACCTCAACAGCGGCATCGCAGACCTGGCCAATGCCGGCTCGCGCATGGCCGGTTCGGTGACCGCGGCGCTGTACCTGGAGCGCTTCATCAACGAAGGCCAAGTATGGGCGCATCTGGACGTCTACGCGTGGAACGACGGCGAGCGCCCGGGCCGCCCGGCCGGTGGCGAAGCACTGGCCCTGCGTTCGGCGTGGTCGATGTTGAAGACGCGCTACGGCGCTTGAAGCCTGCCGCTTGTACCCCCTCCCTTGCGCATAGCGCAGGGGAGGGTTGGGGAGGGGTGAGCTTCTGGGTTTGATCTACGCTTGAAGCTTGGCGTGCATGGATTGATGCAATCGCGATGCGATTGCCTTGAAGCAATGGCCAAAGCACCCCTCCCCAACCC
>NZ_LDJJ01000114.1 GCF_001431465.1 Stenotrophomonas terrae
TGGCGGCACGGTGGCGTTCTACACCTATTCGGTGAACGGGCCGAAGATGATCCAGAGCGCGTTTGCCGGCGATGACGTGATGACCGGCACGCTGATCAACCTCGGCGTACTGACCTTCCTGATGCTGTTGCAGCCGGTCGGCGGTTGGTTGTCGGATATCGTCGGGCGCAAGAGCCTGCTGGTTTTCTTCGGC
Source organism: Stenotrophomonas terrae (assembly GCF_001431465.1). GTDB lineage: Bacteria > Pseudomonadota > Gammaproteobacteria > Xanthomonadales > Xanthomonadaceae > Stenotrophomonas > Stenotrophomonas terrae. The sequence goes on from NZ_LDJJ01000114.1 coordinate 194, forward strand.
GTCGGCGGCGTGCTCTACAGCTGGTACATGATCACCGCGTTGCCGCAGCAGCATGATGCGCTCAAGGCCTTCCTGGTGCTGGCAATCGGTTTCGTCATCCTCACCGGCTACACCTCGATCAACGCCGTGGTGAAAGCCGAGCTGTTCCCCACCCATGTGCGCGCCCTGGGCGTGGGCTTTGGCTATGCGATGGCCAACTCGCTGTTTGGCGGCACCGCGCCGCTGCTCTACCAGGGCGCACTGAAAACCGGCCACGTGGATACGTTTGCCATCTACGTGACCGCGGTGATCGCGGTGTCGCTGGTGGT
>NZ_LDJJ01000115.1 GCF_001431465.1 Stenotrophomonas terrae
CCACCGGGAAGCCCGCCAGGTGTTCCGCCTGCGAGAAGGCCTGGCGGGCTTCCCGGTGGAATCGCGCTGGGGCTACCACGTGGTCAGCGTCGACGCGGTGGAAACCGGCCAGGCGCTGTCGTTCGACCAGGTGCGAGCGCAGATCAGCGACTACCTGGAACTGCAGGTACGGCAACGCGACCTGCAGCAGTTCCTGCTTGAGCTGCGCGAGCGCTACCCGGTGCGCGGGCTCGAAGACATCGAAGCACAGGCTGAGTAAGACGTAACCCCCAGGAGCGGCAATGAGCCAGAATCTACAGAACATCAGCAGCGGCGAACAACAACGTGCGCTGTGGTTGAGTACGTTCGCCTTCACCGTGTGTTTTGCGGTGTGGATGATCTTCGCCATCATCGGCATCCAGATCAGCGAGCAGCTGGGTTTGAACGACACCCAGTTCGGCCTGCTGATCGCCACCCCGGTACTGACCGGCTCGGTGATCCGCGTCTTCCTCGGCATCTGGTCCGACCAGTTCGGCGGCCGCAAGGTGATGACCCTGGTGATGCTGTGTGGTGCGGTGGCGACCTGGTTGCTGACCTATGCGCAGACCTATCCGCAGTTCCTGCTGGCGGCGCTGTTCGTCGGCATCGCCGGCGGCAACTTCTCGGTCGGCGTCACCTATGTGTCCAAGTGGTTCCCGCCGGAGAAGCAGGGCACCGCACTGGGCATCTT
>NZ_LDJJ01000116.1 GCF_001431465.1 Stenotrophomonas terrae
CGATCTGCTCGGGCGGCCGTTACGAAGACCTGGCCAGCCACTACACCAAGTCCAAGTTGCCGGGCGTGGGCATTTCCATTGGCCTGACCCGTCTGTTCTGGCAGCTGCGCGAGGCCAATCTGATCGATGGCATTGCCGAAAGCAGCGTGCACGCGATGGTGGCCTTGATGGACGAGGCGGCCATGCCGCAATCGCTGGACATCGCCCGCCGCCTGCGTGCTGGCGGCATCAATACCGAAGTGCAGATGGAGCCGAAGAAGATCGGCAAGCAGTTCCAGTACGCCGCCAAGGCGGGCATCCGCTTCGTGGTGTTGGCCGGTGAGGATGAGTTGGCGCGCGGAGTGGTTGCGGTCAAGGACTTGCTGCGTGAACAGCAGTTTGAGGTGGCCAGGGATGAGCTGGCATCTACCCTCCAGGTAGAGCTGGAACAGACCCGCGCAATGGCGCGCTGATTGAAAAGCCCCGCATAGCGGGGTTTTTTTTATGCCTTCGCGATGAAGGTGATCAGTGTGAAGAGTAGTGCCGAGC
>NZ_LDJJ01000117.1 GCF_001431465.1 Stenotrophomonas terrae
CGGCGAAAGCGCGGCCCAGGCCCTTGGCGCTGTTTTCCTTCAGCTGGAAGGCAGCAGCATTGGCGTGGCTGAAAGCGAGGGCGCCGGCGATGCCGACAGCAAGTGCGGTGACGCGGGCAATAGCAGAAGCGGTCATGTTGGAAGCTCTCTCCGTAAACGGTAATTGTCGTTTTGCGCCTGCACCTTCAAGCAGCCCAGCCGCTTGACGGTGCGCCGGAGACCCCTCCCGACATACGACGCCGTATGCAGTATCACCCACGCTGGTTAACTAAACAATAACGACGAAAGACATATTCCCAGCCCCTCCCGGGCGGTCCCGGGTTAGGCTTCCGCAGTCATGTTCGTCTCCATTCCTTCCAGAAATAAGACAGGCCTGCGCTGGGCCGTGCCGTTGCTGTGCGTGGCTTTGCTTGCGGCGTTCCTGTGGTCGATCTCACGCCCGGATGAGGCGCGGCGCACCTTGTGGCTGGACTGGGGCGCGCTGGCCACCGGCCTGGGCAGCAGCCATGACTGGTGGGCCGCCCTGCGTGATGGCAGCGTATTAAGGTTGTTCACCGCGCTGTTCCTGCATGCCGACTGGTCGCATCTGCTGGGCAACCTGGTGTTCCTGCTGATCTTCGGCCTGCCTGCCGAGCGGGTGCTGGGGCCATGGCGGCTGCTACTGCTGTTTCTGTTCGGCGGTGCCATCGCCAACCTGGCCGCGCTGTACGTGATCGGCTCGCCGGAGCGCACCATCATTGGCGCCAGTGGCGCGGTGTCGGCCTTGATGGGCACCTATCTGACCCTGTTCCCGCGCGCCAAGCTGGGCGTGGTGCTGCCGCTGGGCCTGTTCCTGGAATTCGTGCGGGCCCCGGCCTTCCTGCTGATCGGCGTGTGGGCAGCCCTG
>NZ_LDJJ01000118.1 GCF_001431465.1 Stenotrophomonas terrae
AGGCGGCGCGGGCGCGGCGCGTTTCCAGCAAAGCATCCGGATGTACCAGCAGGCTATGCCACTGTGCGGGCACCGGCACCGGCACCAGCCGCTCCAAGGTGGACAGCACCAGGCCGCCAAGAAACATCGGGCCGAGATTGTCACCGTGGCGACTGCCGCTGGCCACTGCCTCGCCTTCCAGTGAATACAGATACAGCTGCTCGCGACTCAAAGGCACATCCAGCAGCGCATTGGCCGCCACCAGTGCGCCCACGCACGAGGCCGCCGAGCCGCCCATCCCGGAACTGAGCGGAATGCCCTTGTCGATCTCCACTTCAAAACCGTAGGTCAGCCCCAAGGCCTGGCGCAATGCGATCAACGCCGCACCGGCGGTGTTGCTTGGCGCATCCAACGGCAGCTCCACGGCAGCACCGCGAATGGCAGCGATGCGCACTTCCGGCGCATCAATGCGACGCACCGTTACCGTGTCGCCGACATCCGGCACCGCATAACCCAGCAGATCGAAACCAACCGCCACATTGGCCACCGATGCCGGCGAGAACGCCCGCGCTTCGCGCAACCCCGAATCCTTCAAGCCATCACTCACAATCGCGCTCCCTCGCCCGCTGCCACCCGCAGCACATCAGCAAATACGCCGGCTGCCGTCACTTCCGGGCCTGCACCCGGCCCCTGCACCACCAACGGGTTGTCGCAGTAACGACGGGTGGTGAACTGCACAACATTGTCGGTCAGACGCAGGTTGGCGAACGCATGGTCGCCCGGCAACTCGACCAGGCCGACGCTGGGCTGCTGACCGGGCTTGAACTGGGCCA
>NZ_LDJJ01000119.1 GCF_001431465.1 Stenotrophomonas terrae
GTTCTTCGACCATATGCTGGACCAGATCGGCCGCCATGGCGGTTTCGCGCTGGAAGTGGAAGCCAAGGGCGATCTGCACATCGACGAGCACCACACCATCGAAGACACCGGTCTTGCGCTCGGCCAGGCATTGCGCGAAGCGCTGGGCGACAAGCGTGGCATCGGCCGCTATGGCTTTACCTTGCCGATGGACGAAACCCTGGCCAGCGCCGCGTTGGATTTCAGCGGCCGGCCGTACTTCGTGTTCGATGGCGAATTCAAGCGCGAGCGCGTGGGCGACATGCCGACCGAACTGGTGCCGCATTTCTTCCGTTCGCTATGCGATGCCAGCGGGCTGAACCTCAACCTCAAGGTGGCGGGCGAGAACGACCACCACAAGGTGGAGGCCTGCTTCAAGGCGCTGGCCCGCGCATTGCGCCAGGCCATCCGGAAGGAAGGTACCGAGCTGCCATCCACCAAGGGGGCGTTGTGAGCAAGGTCGGTCTGGTTGATGCCGGCGGCGCCAATCTGGGTTC
>NZ_LDJJ01000012.1 GCF_001431465.1 Stenotrophomonas terrae
CCGTCGCCGCCATCGCAGTGGTGCTGGCCGGCCTCCTGCTGGCACGCATTGGCACAGTGTAAAGCGTAGTGCCGAGCCATGCTCGGCAGAGGCCTTCCCAGCAATGCCCACTGTAGTGCCGAGCCATGCTCGGCAGAGGCCTTCCCAGCAATGCCCACTGTAGTGCCGAGCCATGCTCGGCAGAGGCTTTCCCAGCAATGCCCACTGTAGTGCCGAGCCATGCTCGGCAGAGGCCTTCCCAGCAATGCCCACTGTAGTGCCGAGCCATGCTCGGCAGAGGCTTTCCCAGTCTGCCCGCAGGAGCGACGTGAACCGCGAAGCAACAACTGCATCAGCCCGCAAAGAGCCTACCCCTCCCCAACCCTCCCCTTCGCTGCGCGAAAGGGAGGGAGCGTAGTGCCGAGCCATGCTCGGCAGAGGCTCTCCCGGTAATGCCCCTGCCGAGCATGGCTCGGCACTACAGGGCACTTGCCTCAGCCCTCGGCCGCTACAAACCCACCGGTCTGCCGCGCCCACAGCCGCGCATACAGGCCACCGGCTGCCACCAGTTCGGCGTGCGTTCCGGTTTCAACGATACGCCCCTGGTCCATCACCACCAGCCGGTCCATGCGCGCGATGGTGGACAGGCGATGGGCAATGGCGATGACCGTCTTGTCGCCCATCAACTCGTCCAGGCTGTCCTGGATGGCCGCTTCCACTTCCGAATCCAGTGCCGATGTCGCCTCATCCAGGATCAGGATTGGCGCGTCCTTCAACAATACGCGGGCGATGGCGATGCGCTGGCGCTGGCCACCGGACAGCTTCACCCCGCGCTCGCCGACATGGGCGTCATAACCCTGCCGGCCCTGCCCGTCCACCAATGAATCAATGAAACCATCGGCACGCGCCTTGGCCACGGCCGCGCGTAGCTGTTCTTCGGTGGCGTCGGGGCGGCCATACAGCAGGTTGTCGCGGATCGAGCGGTGCAGCAGTGACGTGTCCTGGGTAACCACGCCAATCTGTGCGCGCAGGCTGTCCTGGGTGACATGGGCGATGTCCTGGCCATCGATCAGGATGCGGCCGCTCTCCAGGTCGTACAGGCGCAGCAGCACGTTGACCAGGGTGGACTTGCCCGCGCCGGATGGCCCGACCAGGCCGATCTTCTCGCCCGGCTTAACCGCCAGGTTCAAACCCGCCATCACCCCGCCGCGCTTGCCGTAATGGAAGTGCACGTTCTGGAAATCCACCGCGCCAGCAGTGACCACCAGTGGCTTGGCATCGGCCGCATCCTGCACGCTCAGCGGCTGGGCAATGGTTTCCATGCCGTCCTGCACGGTGCCGATGTCTTCGAAGATGCCGTTGATGGTCCACATGATCCAACCCGACATGTTGTGGATGCGGATCACCAGACCGGTGGCCAGGGTAATCGCGCCAACACTGATCAGAGAGCCCTGCCACAGCCACAGCGCCAGGCCGCAGGTACCCACGATCAGGAAGCCATTGAGGATGGCGATCACCATCTCCAGGCCAGTGGTGATGCGGGTCTGCGCGCGGTGTTTGTCCGCCAGCTCCTGGATCGCTTCGGCGACGTAGCGCTGCTCGTGCCCGCTATGTGCGAACAGTTTGAGCGTGGCGATATTGGTATAGCCATCAACGATGCGACCCATCGCCCGCGAGCGTGCATCGGAGGCAATCCAGGCGCGGTGCTTCATGCGCGGCACGAAGTACACACCTATACCCACGTAAGCCACCATCCAGATCGCCAGCGGCAGCATCAAGCGCCAGTCCACCTGCGCGAACAGGTACAGCGCGGTGCCGGTATAGACCACGATGTACCACATCGAATCCACCATCTGAACCGCCGATTCGCGCAGCGAGGTGCCGGTCTGCATCACCCGGTTGGCGACGCTGCCGGCAAAGTCGTTCTGGAAGAAACTCAGGCTCTGTCGCACGACGTGGTTGTGCATCAGCCAACGCGAACGGTTGCTCAGGCCAGGCACGATGGCCTGGTTGACCAGCAGGTTGTGCAGGGCCACCAGCACCGGCCGCGCCAGCAGGGTGATGCCTGCCATCCACAGCAGTTCGCCTGCGTTGCGCTGGAAGAAACCCGCGCCGGCGCCATCGCCCAGCATGTCGACGATACGGCCAAGGAAGTCGAACATCGCCACTTCCACCAATGCCAGCAGCAGGCCGGCGATCAGCGTAGCCAGCAGTACCGGCCATACCGGGCGCAGGTAATGCAGGTAGAAGCGCACCACGCCGCGCGGCGGCGTGCGGGTGTCGACCGGCGGGAAAACGGGAATCAGGGATTCGAACCAACGCAGCATCGCCACGGCCTGTAAAACCAGAACAGGCCGCGATTGTCCCATCGCGGCCTGTGTTGTGTCTGTCTAGGCGATGTCTGGATGTGCGGTTGTGTGGTTGCGGGAGCGGCGTCAGCCGCGAAGCTGATACCGCTCCCACACCCCTGATCAATCGCAAACTGATGATCCATCTGCTTCGCTGCTTACGCCGCTCCTACAACCCCCGTCAATCCGCCTTGGGCTTCAGCAGCAGGTCCTGGAAGTCGAAGCTGAAATCGGTCAAGGACGACACCGCCTGCATGCGTACCTCGCGGACCTTGCCATCCGGGTCCAGGCTGAAGTTGACGAAAGCATCGGCGTTGAGCGAACGGTTGTCCCAGCGCACGATGAAGGTGTCGTGCTGCCAGTGTTCCATCGTGCCGACCAGATCGGCGGTGGCACCAAAGCGCAGGCGCAGCTTGCCGCCCTGCTGTTCCACAAACACATCGCCGTACCAGGCATCACGATAGGCGCCAGCATAGGAGGACAGCGGCAGCGAGGGCTTGCTCCTGGCATCACGCGCGGCCACATGCTTGTCCCAGGCTTCGTCGGCATTGCCCTGCGCCTTGGCGACGCCAGCGGCATAGGCGGCCACCCAATCATTGCCCTGCGCGCCGAGCATGGCATCGAGCACGCTCATGGTGATCGCGTTGAAAGCAGCGCCGGATTCCTGGTTGGTCAACACCACCACACCCAGGTTCTGCTCAGGCACCAGGGTCAACCGCGACACCTGACCAGGCCAGCCACCGGTGTGCCAGACCAACTTCTGGCCACGGTAATCGCTCAAACTCCAGCCCTCGCCGTAACCGGCGAAGTTCGGCCGTGCAGCGGCAAGCTCCGGCACCGACGGCTTGGGCACCACCTGCGGGATCTGCATCTGCCACATCTGCTGCTGGGTCTTCTCGCTGAACAGCGGCGTGCCATCGGCGAGCTTGCCCTCGGCCAACTGCACGTTCATCCACTTGGCCAGGTCATGCACGCTGGAATAGATGCCACCGGCGCCCGCATTGTTTGACCAGGTCAGCGGCGGTACCGGGCGCAGATCCTTGAAGTCGAACTTGGCGTGGCCAACGGCGGCCTTATCGCCCGGCTTGAGGTGGTCGGCGTTGTAGCGGGTCTCCGCCATGCCGACCTTGTCGAAGATGCGTTGCTGCAGGAAGTCGGCATAGGACAGCCCGGATACCTTCTCGATCACCTGCTGGGCAACCGCATAAAGAATATTGTCGTAGGCGTAGCGGTCGCGGAAACCATTCTTCAACGGCACCTGCGCCAGCCGCGCCACCACCTCGGCGTTGCTGTAGCGCGTGGTCGGCCAGAACAACAGATCGCCCGCGCCCAGGCTCAGGCCGCTGCGGTGCGAGAGCAGGTCACGAATGCGCATTTCGCCGGTCACATAGGGATCGGACATGCGGAACGACGGCAAGTGATCGACCACCCGGTCGTCCATCTTCAGCTTGCCGTCTTCGGCCAGCAGGTTCAGCGAGGTCGCGGTGAACGCCTTGGTATTGGAGGCGATGGCGAACAGGGTATCGGCCTGCACCGGCTCCGGCTTGCCCAGCTCGCGCAGGCCCCAGCCACGCTCCAGGATCACCTTGCCATCCTTGACCACGGCAACCGCCACGCCCGGCACGTCAAACTGCTGGCGTACCCGTTCCACTGTCGCGTCCAGCTGCTGCAGTTCCGACGGCGCTGCCTCCTGTGCAACCGCCAGCGGTGCCACCACGCCCATCGCGAGCATCAGCCCGCCGCCCAACCAACTATTCAAAGTGCGCTCCCTATGGATCGATACCGGCTCCGCGCCGGCCTTCTCGCGATGGTAACGCGAGCGCGCCCACCCTCGCCTTTCCGCAACTGCCCGCCCGCGACCATGGACCTCGCCGCCCGCACCACCGCCACCATCATTCCCTGCCTGCGTTACCGCGATGCGCCCGCGGCCATCGACTGGCTGTGCAAGGCCTTCGGCTTCCAGCGGCATGCGGTGTACCAGGATGGCGAGGTGGTTCACCACGCGCAGCTGGTGTTCGGCAACGGCATGATCATGCTGGGTTCGGTACAGCCGGGCGAATGGGGCAGCAACATGATCCAGCCCGACGAGGTCGGCGGCATGGAAACGCAGAGCGCCTGCGTCATCGTCAACGATGCCGACGCCCACTACAGCCAGGCCAAGGCCGCAGGGGCGGAGATCGTCATCGACATTGCCGACCAGGCCTACGGCGGCCGCGGCTACGCCTGCCGCGATCCCGAAGGCCATCTATGGTGGTTCGGCAGCTACGACCCCTGGACCCCGAACGCGTAGTGCCGAGCCATGCTCGGCAAAGGCGTTCCACGTGCCGCTAGCCCACATGTAGTGCCGAGCCATGCTCGGCAGAGGCGTTACACCTAGCCCCACCAGTCGCGGGCTTTGAATGTAGTGCCGAGCCATGCTCGGCAGGAGCATTGCGCGTACGATTGAGCTTGCTGGTAAAGCCCCTGCCGAGCATGGCTCGGCACTACAAGGAGTAGTTGCTACATTAGTAGCTTCGCGGCTTACGCCGCTCCTACAACAGCCAAGGCGTTGTCTTGAACGATCTCTTTGCCAGCACCGCGCACGCACCCGGCGTCCATATCGGCATCGGTGGCTGGAACTATGTGCCCTGGCGCGGCGGCACCTTCTACCCGGTCGGGTTGGTGCAGCGCCGTGAGCTTGAGTTCGCCAGCCAACAGCTGACCAGCATCGAGATCAACGGCACCTATTACGGTGCGCAGAAGCCGCATATCTACGCCGGCTGGCGCGATGCCACGCCCGAAGGCTTCGTGTTTTCGGCCAAGGCGCCCAAGCGCATTGTCACCGCGCGCAAGCTAGCCGCTACCGGCGGGCAAGTAGAAGACTTCATCGACGGCATCAGCCATCTCGGCAACCGGCTGGGGCCGCTGGTCTGGCAGTTCGCAGCCGGGCGCACGCCGGACCGCGACGATCTCGCTGACTTCCTGCAGCTGCTGCCGCAGCAGGTCAACGGCCGCCGCCAGCGGCATGCGCTGGAGGTACGCGATCCCGACTGCTTCGATGCCGAACTGGTGGCGCTGATCCGCCAGCATGGCATCACGCTGGTCTATACCGATTCCACCGAGCATCCCAATGCTGCCGACCTGTCCGGCGACTTCGTCTATGCACGGTTGATGGGCAGCCGCGATGAACATGCCAACGGCTACCCCCCGGCCGAACTGCAGCAGTGGGCCAAGCGCGTCCAGCACTGGCGCAAGGGCGAGGACGTCGCCGATCTACCGCATCTGGCAGCGCCGTTGCCCGCGGCCGCACCACGCGAGGTTTTCCTCTACTTCATCAGCGCCGCCAAACACCGCAATCCAGCGGCGGCACGCGCACTGCAAACCCTGGTCGACAAAAACTGAATCCTGCGCAGCAGCCATTGCCATCGGCATCAGCGACAATAGCGCGATGCCTACCAACGACAACCGCAAAGCGCTGCTGCAGATCCACTTCTGCGTCCTGTTATGGGGTGTCACTGCCATCCTCGGCAAGCTGATCACCCTGCCGGCGTTGCCGCTGGTGTGGTGGCGCATGTTGCTGGTGGTGGCGATGTTGGCGCTGCTGCCGCGGGTATGGCGCGGCCTGTCCAGCCTCAATCTGCGGCTGGCGCTGGGCTATGCCGGCATCGGTGCGCTGGTCGCGCTGCACTGGCTCACCTTCTATGGCGCGGTGAAGCTGGCCAACGCCTCGGTGGCGGCAACCTGCATCGCGCTGGCACCGGTGTTCACCTCCATCATCGAACCGTGGATCGCGCGACGTCCGTTCCAGATGCGTGAGTTGGCGCTGGGCGTGGTGGTGCTGCCAGGTGTCGCGCTGGTGGTTGGCGGCGTGCCTGATGGCATGCGTCTGGGCGTGGCGGTAGGTGCCGCATCTGCACTGCTGGTTGCCCTGTTCGGTTCGCTCAACAAGCGCATGGTCGGCCATGCCGACCCGCTCACCGTGACTGCGGTGGAGCTGGGTGCCGGCACCTTGACCCTGACCCTGCTGGCTCCTGTACTGCCGTTCCTGCTGCCGGCTCTGGCCAGTGACCTGTGGGTGCTGCCCAACCTGCACGACGGGCTGTTGCTGCTGGCCCTGTCCGGGCTGTGCACGCTGCTGCCGTTTGCGCTGGCGCTGGTCGCGCTCAAGCACCTGAGCGCCTACACGGTGCAGCTGGTCACCAACCTGGAACCGGTCTACGCGATCCTGTTGGCGATGCTGTTCCTCAGCGAACAGCACGAGCTGACACCGCAGTTCTATCTGGGCGTGGCGATCATCCTTGGCGGCGTGTTCCTGCACCCGCTGCTCAATCGCCTGCGACCGGCAGCGGCGAGTACCGGCTCGATCTGATCGGTTGGTTGGCCGGTCGGCCGTGGTAGCCCGGGTAAGCGCAGCGCACCCGGGGTTTGCTTGAGGCATGAGCCAAGGTGTTTCGGCGAGGTAGTCTCGGCACACAACGCGATGTCTGCGCCACTGTGAGCTTCCCGGGTGCGCTGCGCTTACCCGGGCTACGGAACTGGCTGCACGACGTGGCTCAGCTCGCCACGACCACCCGGTCGCGGCCCTGCGCCTTGGCCTGATAAAGGGCGGCATCGGCGCGGCGCAGGGTTTCGGCCGAGCTTTCGCCCACACGGTGCACCGCCAAGCCGATGCTGACCGTGATCGGTAGGCCGATCGGCAGCAGGCTGACCGATTCGCGCAGGTATTCGCACTGCAGCTCTGCCTGCTGCAAGGGCGTGTCCGGCATCAGGATCACGAATTCCTCGCCGCCATAGCGGGCAGCCATGCCGCGCGCGGAGAACTGCGACTTGAGCACGCCGGCAAGCTCGGTCAGTACCTGGTCGCCTTCGCCGTGCCCGTGAATATCGTTGACCATCTTGAAGTGATCGATGTCGACGATCGCCACCGCCGGGGCGGCCTCGCCTGTACGCCCGATGGCGTCGGTGAGCGCGGCAGCCAGGGCGCGCCGATTGGGCAAGCCGGTCAGCGGATCGGTGCGGGTCTGCTCGGACAGCTCCAGGTTGGCCTGTTCCAGCTGCTGGTAGTACTCGAGCAGATGCGCCTCGTACCAATCGTGCTCAGCCTGATGATGATCGATCTCAATACGCAGCAGGCGCATTTCCATCATCCGGCTGACCTGGCGAGACAGCGCGCGCAGGGCATCGGCCTGCGGGGCGCCCAGATCGGACGGCACCGAGTCGAACACGCATAGCGAGCCCAGCGCATAGCCATCACTACTCAGCAGCGGCGCACCTGCATAGAAACGGATATGCGGATCGCCCAGCACCGACGGGTTGCCGCTGAAACGCTGGTCCTGACGGGCGTCGGCCACCACCATCAGTTCCTCTGGCTTGAGGATGGTGTGGGCGCAGAAAGCTTCGTCACGCGGTGTCTGTTCGCCCTCCAGGCCCTGCAGTGACTTGAACCATTGCCGATCACGATCGATCAGGGTCACCGCGCCCATCGGCGTACCGCAGATGGTGCGGGCGATGCTCACTAGGTCATCGAATTCCTGCTCGCGTGCGGTATCCAGCACGCGATAACGCTGCAACGCGGCAAGACGTTCGGCTTCATTGACGGGCAACGCAGGCTTGATCATGCACGGCTCCGAGGCGGCAGGATGGAGAGCGCAGCAGAGTCTAGCCGCACCGCGCGCAAGGCGCGGTGATTACGTCACACTTACCACTGCTGCTGTTGCACCAGCTCACCAGTGCTGCCGGTGCGGCAGCTCACCACTGCTGCTGTTGCGGCAGCAGGCCGCGCAGTTCCTGTTCGCTCAGGTTGCGCCATTGGCCCGGCTTCAACGCGCCAATCTTGACGTTATCGATGCGGACACGGCGCAGCTGGGTGACGCGGTAGCCGAACTCGGACGCCATCAGCCGGATCTGCCGGTTCAAGCCCTGCTCCAGAATGATGCGGAAGCCGTACTTGGCAATGCGGCTGGTACGGCAGGGCAGCGTGGTCTCGTTGTGGATGCGCACGCCGCGCGCCATGCCGCGCAGGAATTCGTCGGTGACCGGCTTGTTGACGGCGACCAGGTACTCCTTCTGGTGGCCGTTCTCGGCGCGCAGGATCTGGTTGACGATATCGCCATTGCTGGTCATCAGGATCAGGCCCTCGGAATCCTTGTCCAGGCGGCCGATCGGGAAGATGCGCTGCTCATGGCCGACGAACTCGACGATGTTGTCCTTGACCGCGCTCTCGGTGGTGCAGGTGATGCCCACCGGCTTGTTCAGCACGATATAGACATGGCGGCGGCCGGTGCTCTTCTGCACCGCACGGGCGCGCAACGGCTGGCCGTCAACCTTGACCTCGTCGCCCTCGCCGACCACGGCGCCAGTGCCGGCGACGACGCCGTTGACGGTGACGCGACGGGCAGCGAGCAGGCGGTCGGCCTCGCGGCGCGAACAGAAGCCGGTTTCGGCAATGTGCTTGTTGATTCGGATTGTCATCGGCGAATTATCCGCCATCCCCCGCAGCGGGAACAGCGGGCGCAGATGCGGTGTTCAGGCCACTTCCTGGATATCGCGCGCGTCCACCACCTGGTCGCGGCCGCTGCGCTTGGCCTGGTACATGGCATTGTCGGCACGCCGCAGCAGCGCTGCCACGTCGCTGTCGCGGTATTGCAGCTCGGCCAGGCCGATGCTGGCGGTCACCACCAGGCCTTCGTGCTTGAGCCCGCGCGCCTGTGCGGTGACCTTCTCGCGCAGCTGCTCCAACCGCGGCCGTGCGGCGTCCGCGCCGATTCCCGGCAGCAGGATCAGGAACTCCTCGCCGCCCATGCGGATCACATCGCTGCGGCTTCGCACGCCGGCCAGCAAGGTGCCGGCCACCGACACCAGCACCTCGTCGCCGCCATCGTGGCCGTAGCGGTCATTGATCTGCTTGAACAGGTCGATATCCAGGAAGCCGATCGACAGCGGCTGGCCGGCGGCCTTGGCCTGGGCCATGTAGTGCTCGAGCTGGCGCAGGCCGGCGCGGCGGTTGGGCAGGCCGGTCAGGGTGTCGGTATCGGCCAGTTCGCGCATTTCATCGCGCTGCTGGCGCAACTGGCTGAGGCTGCGGTTGAGCGAGTAGGCCGACATCATCAGGAACCAGGTGACCGAGACCTGGATCGCCTCGACCCGGAACTCCACCAGCAGGCGGCTGTCCATCAGGTCGGCCAGCGCCATCACCAGCAGCGGAATCGCCGCCACCAGACCATCCAGCGCCTGGAAGTAGCCTCGCCGCAAGGCGACGATGGCGATACCCACCGATACCATGCAGATCAGCGTGAACAGGTCGTCCAGCGCCTCGCCCATCCATGCCAATACGTTCCATGGCATCAGCGGTGCGGCCAGTGCCACCAGCGCCAGCACGATCATCAGCACCTGCATCCAGCGGCGCGAACCGCGCAGCACCCAGCGCCCACCGCACATGCGCCATAGCACCCAGCCCATCACCGCATAGCTGAGCGCGGACACCGCCACCATCCATATCGGCGCATGCAGGCCCACCGGCAGCCATGGCTCGGGATAGCCGCTGAGCCCGCTCAGCACGGCCTGCCAGACCACCAGCAGCGCACAGACCAGGGTATAGATCAGGAAATCGCGTCCGCGCGTAGTGGCAAAGCCCATCAATGCCGACAGCGCCAATGCCAATGCGATGGCCACGCAGGCGGTGCGGACCACCAGTCGCAAGGTGTCCTGCTGTTGCAGCGGGCTGGGCGCCCCCAGGTGCACGGTGGGAATCCAGCGCGGCTTCAGCGGTGACTCCCAGGCCACCCGGATCGGCTCCACCGTGCCGCGTTTGGGCACCACCACCAGGCCGACACCGGCGCGGAAACGGGAGTCGCGGGTACGCGCATCCTGCATGTCGCCACATACCTGGCGGTCACCATGGAAGATCATCACCTCGCCGGCAAAGACGTTGAACACGCCCACGCCCTGCGGCGCGCCCGACCAGCCCCCTTGGGGCGCGGGGATTTCAATCGCTGGTCGCATCCGCGCCAGGGCTTCGGCGCTGCAGGCACGAAGCGGCGCCTGTTCGGAGGTTGCGGCACCGGCTATCAGGTAGTCACGGTCAACCTGCAGCGGTTGCGCCGCACCCAGCAACGGCCAGACCGTGAAGCACACCACCAGCAGCACGAGCACGGTCCATCCACGCCTGAGCCTGCCAGCAACCGCCCCTCCCGCTTCTTCCATGACCTTCCCTTTCGCGTTCCCCGACGCGGACAGGCGGCATTATCGCAATAACCCAGCGCAAGCAGTACGTGAAGGTGGTCGCGGCTTGAACTTGTTGCCCCGGGCTGTCCTGGCAGCCCCGCAAACAGCCAAAACAGACAACCCCGGCAGGGCCGGGGCTGTCTGGTGAAGCATTGGACTGACTGGATCAGTAGTTGCGCGGGCCGCGCGGCTTGAAGCCACCCGGACGCGAACCACCCGGGCCACCTGGGCCGCCCGGACGGGGGCCGCGCGGGCCACCCGGACGACCGCCCGGCTTGCCGTCGCCCTTGTCGAAGCGCGGCTTGAACGGCGTTGCGGAGCCGCCCTGGTCTTCGCCTGCTTCCACCTTGCGCATCTGCAGCTGCTGGCCGGAGACCCAAACCTTCTTCAGGTGCTGCAGCACGTCGGTCGGCATGTCTGCCGGCAGATCCAGCACCGAGTGACCGTCATGGATGTCGATGCGGCCGATGAAACGGCTTTCCAGACCTGCTTCGTTGGCGATCGCGCCGACGATGTTGGCCGGCTTCACACCATGGGTGTGACCCACTTCAATGCGGTAGGTCTCCATGCCGAACTCCGGCGCGCTGCGCGGCGGCATTTCGCGACGCGGACGCGACTCGAAATCACCCTCGCCACGCGGCGGGCGCGGGGCGCGCTCGCCATCGTCCTGGCGCGGTGCGCGCTCAAAACGCGGCTCGAAACGGGCCGGGCGATCGCCACGGTCACCACCGCGGTCATCACGGCGATGGAAACCACCGTCACGGGCCGGGCGCTCGTTGCGGTCATTGCGCTCGAACGACTGCTCACGGCGCTCACGCACCGGCGGGGTCAGCAGGAACGGGGAATCACCCTGCAGCAGCTTGGCCAGTGCAGCGGCGATATCGATGGCCGGCACGTTGTGCTCACCTTCGTAACGCTGCAACAGGTCGCGGTAGAAATCCATGTCGCCGGCAGCCAGGGTCTGGCTGATGCGGTCCATGAACTTGGTCACGCGGTGATCATTGACTGCATCCACGGTCGGCAGCTGCATTTCTTCGATCGGCTGGCGGGTAGCGCGCTCGATCTGGCGCAGCATGCCCTTTTCGCGCGGGGTGACGAACAGGATCGCCTCGCCGCTGCGGCCGGCACGGCCGGTACGGCCAATGCGGTGCACGTAGCTTTCGGTGTCGTACGGGATGTCGTAGTTCAGCACGTGGCTGATGCGCTCCACGTCCAGACCACGGGCGGCCACGTCGGTGGCAACCAGGATGTCGAGCTTGCCTTCCTTCAGCATGGCGATGGTGCGCTCACGCTGCGCCTGCTGCATGTCGCCATTGATGGCGGCTGCGGCCAGGCCACGCGCCTGCAGCTTGCTGGCAAGCTCCTCGGTGCCGGCCTTGGTACGCGCGAAGATGATCATCGCGTCGAAGGTTTCCACTTCCAGGATGCGGGTCAGCGCGTCCAGCTTGTGCATGCCCGCTACCCACCAGTAACGCTGGCGGATATTGGCCGAGGTGGTGGTCTTGGACTGGATGGTCACTTCCACCGGCTCGCGCAGGTAGGTCTGCGCGATGCGGCGGATCTGCTGCGGCATGGTGGCCGAGAACAGCGCGACCTGACGGGTTTCCGGCAGCTTCTTGAGCACGGCTTCGACGTCGTCGATGAAGCCCATGCGCAGCATTTCGTCGGCTTCGTCCAGCACCAGCGTCTTCAGCTCGGACAGATCCAGGGTGCCGCGATCAAGGTGATCGATCACGCGGCCCGGGGTACCGACCACGACGTGCACGCCGCGGCGCAGGGCCGACAGCTGCTGGCCGTAAGGCTGGCCGCCGTAAACCGGCAGCACGCGGAAGCCCGGCATCGATGCCGAATAGGTCTGGAACGCCTCGGCGACCTGGATGGCCAGTTCGCGGGTCGGAGCCAGCACCAGCACCTGCGGCTTGGTGGCGGAAAGATTGATATTGGACAGCACCGGCAGCGCGAAGGCGCCGGTCTTGCCGGTGCCGGTCTGCGCCTGGCCGAGCACGTCGCGGCCTTCCAGCATTGCCGGAATGGTGGCAGCCTGGATCGGCGACGGGGTCTCGTAACCGACTTCGGCCACTGCCTTCATCACAGGCTCGGATAGGCCGAGATCTGCAAACAGCAGCGGCGCGGGGGTATCTTGGGACATGGTAACTCCGGGGGCACCGCCGCGAACGGGCGGGCGAAAAGACGCATATTGTGCGCTCTAAACAGCTCTGCTGTCGCGCATGGCAAGATTTGCGTTCAGCTTACGAACACAACCGGCCGCCGCTTGGCCCCTGTTGGAGCACCCGCACGGGTCGCCGATGACGCACAATACCACTCGTTTTTATCCGTGAACACCATGCAGACCATCGAATTTGAACTTGACCGCGATTACGTGGAACTGAAGCAGCTGCTGAAACTGGCCGATCTGGTCACCAGCGGCGGCGAGGCAAAAATGATTATTGCCGATGGCCAGGTCAGCGTGGATGGCGTGGTGGAGCTGCGCAAAGCCTGCAAGATCCGTGGCGGCCAACAGGTTGTGCTGGGCGATGTCTGCATCAACGTGCTCGCCGATCCAGACCCGGATGGCGACCACGATGAGGACGAAGACGAAGACGAGTGATACAGCCGCGGCTGTAGTGCCGAGCCATGCTCGGCAGGGGCCTTCCCGACGCCCCGTCAGCGCCACGAGAACTGCGTGAACCGTAGGAGCGGCGTAAGCCGCGAAGCCTGCG
>NZ_LDJJ01000120.1 GCF_001431465.1 Stenotrophomonas terrae
CGCCGGAGACATCCAGTGGCTCACGATACAGAACCACCGGCTGGGCATTCCACTCATCGAAACCAGTGTCGAGCGCGCCGACTTCGGGGCGTTTTCCGATTACCGCGTGGCGGCCAACGCACTGCGCGTTGACCTTGCGCCGCCCTCGCCCGCCACCCGACAAATTTTGTACGAAGCGCCACTGCGCCACTTCGAGGGCACGTTCAATCTCGACTACCAGCAAACGCTGGGCGGACCGGACAACTTCATCCTGTTCCAGCTTGCCGGCAGCTACAGCGCCGAGCTGCGGTTCACGCACTCTCTGTGGATGAGCGGCACGCTCAACTACAATCTTTACAATAATTACGACCGCTTCCGCTACGACGCACCCAGCAAGCTGCCGCGCGTGCGCACCGATATTCGCCAGTACCTGACCACCGCCGACGCCACGCTGCCCAACCTGCAGCTCACCGCAACCGGTCAGCTGGGCCCGGACCTCTATGCGATGGCCTACGCAGGCATGCTGGAATCGATGTACGGCGGCATAGGTGGCGAAGTGCTGTACCGGCCCTTCCTTGGCCGATGGGCGTTTGGTGCCGACATCAACCTGGTCAAGCAGCGCGATTTCGATCAGCGCCTGCACTTCCGCGACTACCGCGTAGCCACCGGCCATGCCAGCCTCTATTACACCTGGGGAGACGCGCGAAAGATCGTCGCAACCCTCAACGCCGGCCGCTACCTGGCCAAGGATTGGGGCGCGACACTCATGCTGAACCGGGTATTCGAAAACGGCGCCAGCATGGGCGCATACGCAACCAAGACCAACGTCTCGGCAAGCGATTTCGGCGAGGGTAGTTTCGACAAGGGGATCTTCGTATCCGTGCCGTTCGACCTGATGCTGCCACGCTCAAGCAGGACACGCGCCAACCTTGCCTGGAGCCCGCTCAGCCGCGATGGCGGTGCTCGATTGAGCCGCCGCTACGCGCTGTATCCAATGACCAACGAACGCAGCATCGACGCATTGTTCGCGCATCCCGAGGCCATGCGCGACTGACGGGCCGCTGGATGCCTGAAGCATCCAGCGCCCTTCCGTGCGCCACCTGCAACAGCGCG
>NZ_LDJJ01000121.1 GCF_001431465.1 Stenotrophomonas terrae
GCTGGCCGCTGCGGTTTTCCATGCGCACGCTGTAACGGTGGCCCGGCTCGCCGGCAACCCACTGCTGGCCACGGTAGGGATGGGTTTCCAGCTCGGTATCGCGGTCGCGGTCGATCACCGACAGCAGCACCGGGCCTTCATAGGCCGGGCGGACCGGGCTGAAGCCGCAAAGCGCGACAACCGACAACACACTGGCAATCAAACGGTACATGGCGGGCTCCTGGTCGGGGTACGTGGCCTTTAACGGCCGGGCGTGGGCAACGGGGTTGAAGGCGGGGACAGGTGCGGGCGGTTACACTGGGCCGGTTCATCCGCTCGTCAGCTTGGTTTACATGACTACCCGCGTCCTTACCGGCATCACCCCTTCCGGCACTCCCCACCTCGGCAATTACGTCGGCGCGATCCGCCCGGCCATCGCCGCCAGCCAGGCCTCGGATATCGAGAGCTTCTTCTTCCTGGCCGACCTGCACAGCCTGATCAAGGCGCAGGAGCCCGAGCGCACCCAGCGTTCGACCCTGGAGATCGCGGCCAGCTGGCTGGCCTGCG
>NZ_LDJJ01000122.1 GCF_001431465.1 Stenotrophomonas terrae
GTTGGGGGTTGCGCCGTGAGCAGCGTGCTTGATCTGGTTCGCGATGATCTGCGTGACTTCGGCGGTTACTCGTCTGCGCGCAGCGCCAAGCTGCAAGGCGAAATCTGGCTCAATGCCAATGAATCGGCCTGGGCCAATCCGGGCGATGCGCAGGCCAGTTGTCGCCGCTATCCCGATCCACAGCCGCAGCCGTTGCGCGAGCGGCTGGCCAGTCTTTATGGCTGCCAGTCCGAGCAACTGTTGATCGGTCGCGGCAGCGACGAAGCCATCGATCTGCTGGTGCGCGCCCTGTGCGTGCCCGGCCGCGACGCGGTGCTGTACACGCCGCCGGTGTTCGGCATGTATGCAGTCAGTGCACGGCTGCAGAACGCGCCGGCGCTGGAGGTGCCGCTGCTCGACACCGACGCAGGGCTGGTACCGGACATTGACCGCATCATCACCACGGCAAAGGAGGGCAGAGCCAAGCTGGTGTTCCTGTGTTCGCCTTCCAATCCGGGTGGCCTGAGCATCACGCTGGATCAGATTGAAACCGTGGCCAACGCGTTGCGCGGGCAATCCTTGGTTGTCGTGGATGAAGCCTACGCCGAATTCGCCGACGAACCCTCTGCCACCACCTTGATGGCGCGGTTCGACAACATCGCCGTGCTGCGCACGCTGTCCAAGGCGCATGCGCTGGCGGCCGCACGCATTGGCTGCGTGATAGCCGATGCGGCACTGATCAGCGTGCTGCGCCGTTGCCAGGCGCCGTACCCGATCCCGACGCCGTGCTCAACGCTGGCGCTTGCCGGCTTGGATGACGCTGCGCTGGTGCAGACCCGTGCGCGCATTGCCACCGTGCGCGGTGAGCGCGACCGTCTGCGCATTGCCTTGTCGCTGCAGCGCTGTGTACGCCATGTTTACGGCTCGGATGCGAACTTCCTGCTGGTGCGTTTCAGCGATGCCGAAGCCGCCTTCCAGGCC
>NZ_LDJJ01000123.1 GCF_001431465.1 Stenotrophomonas terrae
CCGGCCACCATGATGGTGGCGCCGAACTCGCCCATGGCGCGGGCAAATGCCAGCAACAGGCCGGCCAGAATGCCGCGCCATGCCAGCGGCAGGGTCACCCGGAAAAACAGCGCCAATTCGGATACACCCAAGGTACTTGCAGCCTGTTCCAGCTGCCCATCCACATCCTCGAAGGCCGCCCGCGCCGGCTTGAACACCAAGGGGAACGACGCCACTGCCGCCGCGATCACCGCCGCCTGCCAGGTGAACACCAGGTTGATGCCGAAGCTGCTCTCCAGCCAGCGACCCAGCGGGCCGTTGCTGCCGATCAATACCAGCAGGTAATAACCGAGCACGGTCGGCGGCAACACCATCGGCAAGGTGAACACCGTATCCAGCAGCTCACGCCCGGGAAAGCGACGCCGCGCCAGCAAGGCGCCAAAGCCAACGCCGAGCACGAGGTTGATCGCAGTCGCCCAGCCGGCCACCTTCAGCGACAACCACAACGCGCTCCAGTCCAGATCCACCATCAGGGGCTGCCGAAACCGTGCCTGTGCAGAATGGCCTGGCCCTGTGCCGAGCGCACGAAGGCGATGAAGCGCTTGGCTTCGGCCGCATTGCGGCTGGTCTTCACCATCGCCAGCGGATAAGCGATACCACCGGCAACCGGCACCTGGAAGGCGCGCTGCACGCGCGCGCTCATCGCCTGCGCATCGGTGGCGTAGACAAAGCCTGCATCCACCTCGCCACGTGCCACGTAGTCCAGCGACTGGCGCACGTTCTGGGTACTGATCATCTTGGCCTGCACCGCCGGCCACAGCCCGGCCTGCTGCAGCGCGCCGCGGGCGTAGCGGCCGACC
>NZ_LDJJ01000124.1 GCF_001431465.1 Stenotrophomonas terrae
GGTGACCACCCGCAGCCCGGTCGCCGAACGCGGGAACGAGAGCGAGACGGTGGGTCTGGAGCGGCACGGCCACGTACTGCAGAAAGTGCGGCGGCGCGAGCTGGTAAGCAAGGCCGATTTCGCCAAGGCGATGCGCGACGCCGGCTGCGACGAAGTTGATGAAGTAGACCTGGCACTGCTGGAAACCAACGGCCACATCACCATCATCCTCAAGAAAGCGCAGCGGTAGTGCCGAGCATGGCTCGGCACTACCGCTGCGCTTTCTTGAGGATGATGGTGATGTGGCCGTTGGTTTCCAGCAGTGCCAGGTCTACTTCATCAACTTCGTCGCAGCCGGCGTCGCGCATCGCCTTGGCGAAATCGGCCTTGCTTACCAGCTCGCGCCGCAGCACTTTCTGCAGTACGTGGCCGTGCCGCGCCAGCACCACCGGCTCGCCCTCGATCACCCGTTCGGCGACCGGGCTGCGGGTGGTGATCCAGCCAACAAAGTAATTCAGCGCGATCAACGTGGCTGCCAACAACAAGCCGCCGCCCAGCGAGGTGTCCTGCCCCAGCAAGGCGTTCTGCACGGCGTTGCCCAGCAGCACCAGCAACAGCATGTCGAAGGGTGTGAACTGCCCCAGCGTGCGCTTGCCGGCAACCCGCACCATCAGCAGCACCACCACGTAGACGATCACCGCGCGCAGCACGAACTCCCACCAAGGCATGGCAAGCGCAAATAGATCCGACATGACGCCCTCCCGCGTTCCCAGGCGACCATCGTCGATCACCGTGGATAAAGATGATGCGAGAACGCTGGCGCCAACATCGCACGCGGCAAGGTTTTGTTTCGCCCAAAAAGAAGCCCCGCCGACCAGGGGGGGGTCGACGGGGCCTGTCCCTTAGACACATCTGACGCTGCCGACGA
>NZ_LDJJ01000125.1 GCF_001431465.1 Stenotrophomonas terrae
CCGCGCCCACCCGTGCGCAATGGAAGACCCTGGCGGTGATGGGGCTGTGCCTGCTGTTCCTGGGCAATGGCATGGTGGTGCTGGCCGAGCGTGACGTGTCATCCGGGTTGGCCGCGGTGGCGGTGGCCTCGGTGCCGCTGTGGATGGCGCTGTTCTCGGCCATCCGCGGCGAAAAAGTCACCGCCGGCGAATGGCTGGGCATCGCCGTTGGCTTCGTCGGCGTGGTCTGGCTCAATGCCGGCAGCAGCCTGACCGCGACCCCCACCGGCTTGATCCTGCTGCTGATCGCGCCGCTGGGCTGGGCCGCCGGCTCGATCTGGTCGCGCGGCCGTGACTTGCCATCGCCGTTCATGACCGCTGCCGGGCAGATGCTCTGCGGCGGGGTGATCCTGGTCAGCGCCGGCCTGCTGCGTGGCGAACGCATCAACGCCTGGCCCAGCCTGCAGGGCCTGTTGTCGGTGAGCTACCTGACTGTGTTCGGCTCGATCATCGCCTTCACCGCCTATGTGTGGCTGCTGCATAACGTGCGGCCGGTTCTGGCAAGCAGCTATGCCTACGTCAATCCGGTGATCGCCGTAGCCCTGGGCGCGTGGATCGCGCATGAGCGTTTCAGCATTTCCGATCTGGGCGCGATGGCGGTGATTCTGGCCGGCGTCGTGGTCATCACTCTTGCAAGGTTGCGTCGCGCATGAACAGCAGCAATGACACCCGCAATGGCCTGTGGGCCACCACGCTGGCCTTCGTCATCTGGGGCCTGTTCCCGCTGTACTGGCATCTGCTCAAGGAGGTGCCGTCGTTCCTGATCATTGCCCATCGCATTGTCTGGAGCGCTGTGCTGCTGGTCGGCGGGCTGGGCATCGTGCGCGGCTGGGGCTGGTTGAAGGAAGTGTGGGCAACGCCGCGGCGGTTCTGGCTGCTGGGTCTGTCCAGCCTGCTGATCGCGCTGAACTGGAGCCTGTACATCTGGGCGGTGAATGCCGGCCACGTGGTGGAAACCAGTCTGGGTTACTTCATCAACCCGCTGCTCAGCGTGCTGCTCGGCGTGATGGTGCTGGGCGAACGGCTGGGCAAACTGCAGTGGCTGGCGGTGGTGTTGGCCGCCCTCGGCGTGGCCTGGCTGACCTGGCAGAGTGGGCGCCCGCCGTGGATCGCCATTGGCCTGTCCATCACCTTTGGCCTGTATGGCTTGCTGCGCAAGCTGGTGGTGGTGGATGCAGTGAGCGGGCTGGGCGTGGAAAGCCTGTTCATGGTGGCACCGGCGCTGGCCTATGTGATCTGGGCCGAGAACGGTCATGGCGGCGGCTTCATTTCCGGCTGGGGGCTGGGCAATGACGCGTTGCTGGTTCTGGCTGGCGCGGTCAGTGCGATACCGCTGATTGCTTTCGCCTTTGGCGTGCGGCGGGTGCCGCTGACGGTGGTGGGCCTGTTGCAGTACATCGCCCCGACCCTGCAGTTCCTGGTCGGTGTACTGGTGTTCCGCGAGGCCTTCAATGCCAATCAGCTTGTCGGCTTCTGCCTGATCTGGGCCGGCCTGGTGGTGTTTGCGGTGGCCGGTGTACACAAGGCGCGGATGGCACGCGTAGTCTCGCCAACGGCATAAGCAGCGCTCGCGGGTAGCCCGGGTAAGCGCAGCGCACCCGGGGCCGTTGGCGCACAGCTCTAATGGAACCGTATCGCTAAGTCCCGGGTGCGCTGCGCTTACCCGGGCTACGCGGCTGTTGGCAATACAACTGGCTGGCTCAGCGGTTGATGACAGCTTCGATGCGGTGCCCGTCCGGGTCAATCAGGAACGCCGCGTAGTACTGCGCGCCATAGTCCGGACGCAATCCCGGCGCACCGTTGTCACGGCCAGCGAT
>NZ_LDJJ01000126.1 GCF_001431465.1 Stenotrophomonas terrae
TTTTTTTCTCAATCACGATGCGGCTGGTTGAATCAGTCGCCCAGGGTCAGCAGCGAGGCGTTGCCGCCGGCGGCGGTGGTGTTCACCGTCACCGTCTTCTCGGTGGCGAAACGCAGCAGGTAGTGCGGGCCGCCGGCCTTGGGGCCGGTGCCGGACAGGCCCTGGCCGCCGAACGGCTGCACGCCGACCACTGCGCCGATCTGGTTGCGGTTGACGTAGACGTTGCCGACGTTGACGCGCGAGGCGATGCGGTCAACGGTTTCGTCGATGCGCGAATGCACGCCCAGGGTAAGACCATAACCGGTGGCATTGATCTGGTCGATCACTGCGTCCAGCTGATCGGCCTTCCAGCGGATCACGTGCAGCACCGGCCCGAAGATCTCCTGGTGCAGCTGGCCCAGATCCTTCAGCTCGTAGGCGCGCGGTGCGAAGAAGGTGCCGTGGGCGGCAGCCTCGGACAGCGGTGCGGTGGCGATCAGGCGGGCTTCGGCGTCCATGCGCACGGCGTGATCCTTGAGGATCTGCAGGGCGTCGGCGTCGATCACCGGGCCGACGTCGGTGGACAGTTCACCCGGGTCGGCAACCTTCAGTTCGGCCATCGCGCCGGCCAGCATGCCCATCACCTTGTCGGCGATGTCGTCCTGCACGAACAGCACGCGCGCTGCCG
>NZ_LDJJ01000127.1 GCF_001431465.1 Stenotrophomonas terrae
TCCTTGCGGGCCTGCAGCCCGCCAATCTGCTTGAGCAGCGCTCGGTAGGCCGGGTGCTCGCGGGTGAACGTCCTATCCATCTCCGCCTGCTTCAACTGCAGTTGCTGGATGCTGGTTTCCACCGCCACCTGCTGCTCCAGCAGCCCCTTGGTCTGCAGGGTGATATCCACCGCATTCGAGCGCGACTGGTAAGCTGCCATCGCCGCCTGCGCGCTTTCAACCTGCTTGCGCACCGTGGGCAGCTGGTCCTTTACAAACTGCAGCTGGGATGCAGCTTCAGCGGAGCTTCGCTCCACGTTCTGGCGAACATAGATCTCGGCCACGTTCTGCAACAGCGCTTCCGCACCGGATGCGTCCCGGCCTTCGAAAGCGAGCTTCAGGATGCCGGAATCCTTGCCCTGCTCGGCGACTTTTACTTCCTTCTGGAGCTCAACCAGAACATCCAATCGGCGGCGCTTCTGCAACAGAAAATGCGTCCCCGGATTCGCGCGCAGCTCGGCCACTTCAAGCTTGATACCGCGTGCTTCCGCCGGCACGCCAACAGAACCCTGCAGCACCTCGTCACCGCCGGGCCCCAATAGCGAGAATCCGCCGGCGGCGGGTCCGGCGACCAACGTAAGTGGCTCATTGAGTAGCCCTTCGGGCACATCAAAACGATGCACGCTCAGCACCTCGCCACCCCAACCATAGCGGGATATGCCCAAAGCCGGCATAGCCACCATTTGCGGATCCCGGCGCTCGTGGCGTCGAGCGAAGTATCCGCCCAATAAAGGGAAGCGGCGCGGCTGCGCGTTTATATCCAGCTGCAGGCGATCAACCGCGTTTCCAACAACCATGCGTGAGGTCAACAGCGCCACTTCGGTTGTCGCTGCCGCGCTACCACCGCCAGTCAAGGACGTCAGATCCGACAAGCCGGGAATCGCAGGCACCTTCGACTCGACCTGGATCATTGCCTGGGCCTGATATACGGGTGCTGTCAGCAGCACATAGGCAATACTCAGCACTGCAAATGCGGCGGTAGTTGCAATCACCCACCACCTGCGGTCGTACACGACACCCACCAGTTCGCGCAGATCAATCTCGTCGTCCTGCGGGGTAGCTCGCAATTGTTTTTCCTTTTCCATGACTTCCGTTCTGAATAGATGACTGCGCCGCCGTGGCGCCTAAGAGATGTACTTGCCCCAGCGAGCAACACCTTGTTCGATCAAGCCATAGGCGTGCTCGAAGGCAATGCGCCCCTGCCGATACGGATCAGGCACTTCACTGTTGTCCCAGCGCCCGAGCAAAAAGGTTTTTCCGCTTACCTGCGGCCACTCTCGCGCAATCTGCGCGACGTGCGCCCGCTCCATCACCAGGATCAGGTCGGCGTCACCCAGCAGCGACGCCGTGGCCTGCCTGGCCCGATGTATCAGCGGATCGTGGCCTCGCTCGCGCAATAGCGCTGCCGCCATCGGATCAATGGCGTGCCCAGCCAGCGCATGCAGACCGGCCGACGCTACCTGCACGCCGTCCCGCCCCTGCAACGCATGACGGGCAAGGATCTCGGCGGTGGGGCTGCGGCAGATGTTGCCAACGCAGACAAGCAACAAATTTTTGAACACCTGCAAACCTCGGAGCATCTATGCGGACGCGCCGCGTTGCGCAGTGCCGGAGCGGGCAACTACGCGGCTTCCCTGCCTTTGACCTGCTGACACGCAGCTGTGCTGAAACAAGCGCCCATCGCACAAGCCCAGCGTGATCGGGATGCGCGCAAGTGTACCCTTTGAAACCAACTGATACCATAAGAGAGCAAGTGAAACCATGCACTTTCGTGAGGATTGAAATTCCTCGCGTTATCAGGGCTTTGACAGGAAATTTCACCGTTTTTGCCCGCCGTTGAATTCAAGGAAGAAAGAAGATTCCCATGTGGTCCGCCCCCTCCCAGTCGCATCTTGAACAATGGAGAGCCCCTTCCGGGCGCCTGACGACAACATTTGGGATCATTCTCAGAATCAGCGACCCGTTGATCCTGATCTGCAGCGCATTGGCGGCCTACAAACTGCAATTTGGCGACCTGCAGCTTTCGGTCAATTATTGGCGTCTGATCGCCATCACGATGTTGCTGAGCCTGCTCGTACTCGGCACCTCGGCGCTGTACTCCAGCTGGCGCGGCCGCAGCCTGCTCGCGGAGCTAGCGCAACTGCTGTTCAAATGGCTGCTGATTTTCGGCGCCTTGTTCGCCTACGTCGCCGCGATCCAGGTCACTGATACCCAGGCGATGCTCTGGGTACAGAAGTGGTTCTGGCTCAGCGCCGGTGCCGTGCTGCTGTCACGTCTGCTGGTCCGTTCCGCAGCTGCCTGGGCGCGCCATCTCCCAGCCAACGAGAGTAGGCATGAGCAGGTGTGCCTTCTACACATCG
>NZ_LDJJ01000128.1 GCF_001431465.1 Stenotrophomonas terrae
CCCCTCTCCCCTTGCGGGGCGGTTGAGAGCAGCTTGCGAACCATTGGTTCGCTGCTCTCAGAGCGCCTTAGCGCAAGCGAAGGCCGGGGCGCGGAGCGGGGGCTGGCGAGAGGGGGACGCCTGCAAATCACCAAATCTCTGAAAATCCGCAGCTCCGCTCTGTTCCCCCGCTAAATCCCTCACCCACCTTCACCCCCGACCGGCCCCCAATCCGCGCTATACACCTGCCACTCCCCATCCTGCTCACGCCAGCCGGTAACCACTTCCTGCATCTGCCCACGCTCAGGCAACAGCCCACGACTACCTCCGGTCAGCAACACGGTGAACCGGACCGTAGCGGTTCCACCCTCGCCCATCTCCACCCGCAATGGCCCGGTCTGGATGCCCACCTTGGCATTGAGCAGCAGCTGCCCTCGCAGCAAGCGCTCCAATCCGGCTCGGTCCAGGCCCTGGTTGCCGACGAAGTCCGGCGCCACCGATCCCATGAACACGCCAGGCTTGCCCGCCTCCACGTTTTCCTGCATTGCAGCAAAGCTGGCCCGCAGGCGCTGCTCCGGCGGCTGCCGGCCACAAGCGACCAGCAAAAGCATGATCACCGCACAAAGCATGCAGTTGAAGACTGATCGGATCATCTATCCCTTCGCCTTTTCAATTCGGAACGGTATGCTGGCAACAATAACGCCGGCGCCCGCAAACCGGGCCTGACCACTAGAACATCCCATTTCCTGGAGGGGAAGATGACTCAAGAACGTCCTTGGCTGCAGAGCTACCCGGCTGGTGTCCCAGCTGAAATCGACGTCAACGAATTCCACTCCGTCGCCGACGTCTTCAATGCCTCGGTTGCCAAGTTCCGTGATCGCCCGGCCTATTCCAACTTCGGCAAGGTCCTGACCTATGGCGAAGCCGACGTGCTGGTCACCCA
>NZ_LDJJ01000129.1 GCF_001431465.1 Stenotrophomonas terrae
GTGTTCGTTGGCCGCCGCACTGCCACTGGCGCGCAGCTGCTCCAGTACATGCACCGCGGTTGCGGTATGCGGGCAGAACACTTCGCCATGATCGCGGTAGCGGGCGGCAATCGTGTCGCGGATGGTGGCGTCGCTCACCGCCTGCGAGGTGAACCCAGCGCGCAAGGCCGCATCATCGCCGTTATACAGCCAGCGCAGCCGCTCGAAGTTGCTCGGCGCACCAACGTCCATGGCGTTGGCCAGGGTGGCAACGCTGGCCTTGGGCGCATAGTCGGCGCCACTGAAATAATCCGGCAACACGCGATTGGCATTGGTCGCCAATACGATCCGCCCCAATGGCACACCCAGCGCTCGCGCCATCACCGCCGCCATCGCATTGCCCAGGTTGCCGGTGGGAATAACGAAGTTCAACAGGCCGCCATGCGCGGCCTGATGGTTGAGCGCCGCATGCGCGTAATAGCTCATCTGCGGCAGCAATCTGCCCAGGCTGATGCTGTTGGCCGAGCTCAGCGGCACCTGTGCCTGCAGCTCGGTGTCGCCCAGCGCCTGCTTGGCCATGGCCTGGCAGTCATCAAACGAGCCGGCCACGCGCAGTGCGCGAATATTGTCACCCAGGCAACCCAGCTGATGTGCCTGCCGCGGC
>NZ_LDJJ01000013.1 GCF_001431465.1 Stenotrophomonas terrae
ATCCGGAGCCCCCCGCCATGCCCACCTGGATCACCCTCACCACCCCACTCGGCCCCGTCCGCGCCTGGCAGGCCCTGCCGGCTGGCATCCCTCGCGCCGGCCTGGTTGTGATACAGGAAATCTTCGGCGCCAATGCGCATATCCGCCAGGTCGCCGAACAGTACGCCGCCGAGGGCTATGCGGTGCTGGCGCCTTCATTCTTCGACCTGATCGAGCCGGACCTGCGGCTGGACTACGACACCGCAGGTGCTGCCCGCGGCAAAGCGCTGGTGAACGAACTGGGCGTGGACCGCGCGGTGACCGTCGTCGAAGCCGCCGCCGGCGTCCTGGCGCAATACGGCAAGGTCGGTACGGTCGGCTACTGCTGGGGCGGCACCATTGCCATGCTGGCCGCGCAGCGCCTGGGCCTGCCCTCGGCCAGCTACTACGGCGCACGCAATGTGCAGTTCCTGGATACGCCGTTCAAGGCACCGGCAATCTTCCATTTCGGTGACCAGGACGCCTCGATCCCGGCCACCGCCGTTGCAGCGCACCGTGAAAAGCAACCCGACTTGCCTGTATATGTGTATCCAGCCGATCACGCCTTCAACCGCGAGGTCGGCATGCACTACCACGCACCCAGCGCCGACCTGGCGCGCGAACGCACCTTGGCCTTCTTCAGCGAGAACCTGCGATGACCGAAGCTGTGACGTCCGATTTCGTACTTGATACCCGCCTTGCCGCCGACAGTGTATTGATCGCCGACGGCCCCCTGTCGCAGATCCGCCTGATGAATGACGACCGCTTTCCCTGGGTCGTACTGGTGCCGCGCGTGCCTGACGCCAGCGAATGGATCGACCTGGACGGTGCCCAGCAACGGCTGCTGCTGGCCGAGATCAACCAGATCTCGCAGCACCTGAAGCACAAGCCCAATGTCAGCAAGATCAATATCGGCGCCCTGGGCAACATCGTGCGCCAGCTGCATGTGCATCTGATTGGCCGCAACGAAAACGATGCCGCCTGGCCCGGCCCGGTCTGGGGCAGCGGCAAGGCACAGCGCTTCGACCCGGAGGTGCTGGCCGAACGTGTCGAAATCTGGCGCCAGCGGCTACGATAAGCACCTTCCCCCTTACGGACTCCGCAAGCCGATGCGCTCCAATCTGATCGCCGCCCTGATCCTGATCATCGTTGGCCTGTTCTTCCTGGCCAAGAACCTTGGCTGGATCAACGGCAACATCGGCACCATGCTCGCCACCTGGTGGCCGGCCATCCTGGTCGCCGTCGGTATCGGCATGTTGTTCGGGCGCGGCAAATAAACCGGCCCGACGGATCCTGGTCAATGAAAAAGGCGCCTGACGGCGCCTTTTTCATTTCAACCCGGGCCGCACTCAGGTGCGCGGCAAGGTAACGCCGGTCTGGCCCTGGTACTTGCCACCGCGATCCTTGTAGGAGGTTTCGCAGACATCGTCCTTGTCGGCCTGGAAGAACAGCATCTGTGCCACGCCTTCGTTGGCGTAGATGCGGGCCGGCAGCGGCGTGGTGTTGGAGAATTCCAGCGTCACATGGCCTTCCCACTCCGGCTCCAGCGGGGTGACATTGACGATGATGCCGCAGCGCGCGTAGGTGCTCTTGCCCAGGCACACCACCAGGGTGTCACGCGGGATGCGGAAGAACTCCACCGTGCGCGCCAGCGCAAACGAGTTGGGCGGGATGATGCACTCATCGGCCTCGATATCGACAAAGCTCTTCGGGTCGAAGTGCTTGGGGTCGACAATGGTCGAGTTGATGTTGGTGAACACCTTGAATTCACGCGAGCAACGCACGTCGTAGCCATAGCTGGAAGTGCCGTAACTGACGATACGCTGGCCGTCCACCTGCTTGACCTGGCCGGCTTCGTAGGGCGAGATCATGCCCTGCTGTTCGGACATTTGGCGGATCCAACGGTCGCTCTTGATGCTCATTCAATGGTCCTGTTCACGTTGTGCCGCAGCATGCCTGCGGCCGGGGGTGGTCGATTCTAGCCTAGAGCCAGTGCCGGGCCGTAGCCAATCATCGCCACCCACACCTTTATGTAAGAAGGGCCCGCAGCCGCGGGCCCCATCCCGGCGCCTTCCGGGGCAGACTCAGGTCAGCGAGGACAGGATCGGAATGCTGGCACGTGGGCGCTTGGCCAATTCCTCGGTCATCCGTTGCGCCGCTGCCAGATAGGCTTTGGCCGCTGCCGACTCCGGCTGGGCAACGACGATGGGTGCGCCAACATCGCCCTGCTCACGGATGGCGATATCCAAGGGCAGCGAACCCAGTAAAGGCACCCCGTACTGCTCGGCCATCCGCTGACCGCCGCCTTCGCCGAACAGATGCTCGACATGGCCGCAGTTGCTGCAGGTATGCACCGCCATGTTCTCGATGATACCCAACACCGGTACCTCAACCTTCTCGAACATATTCAAGGCCTTGCGTGCATCCAGCGTGGCAATGTCCTGCGGCGTGGTGACGATCACCGCACCGGCGACCGGGATCTTCTGCGACAGCGTCAGCTGGATGTCGCCGGTACCCGGCGGCAGATCGATCAGCAGGAAATCCAGGTCATCCCACAGCGTGTCGTTGAACAGCTGGGTCAACGCCGAGGTCGCCATCGGCCCACGCCAGATCATCGGTGAGTCCGGCTCGATCAGGAAACCGATCGACATCGCCTCGACCCCGAACGCCCGCAGCGGCTCGATGGACTTGTTGTCCGGGCTCTCAGGCCGCCCACTCAAGCCAAGCATGGCTGGCACGCTGGGGCCGTAGATATCGGCATCCAACACACCTACCCGGGCGCCCAAGGCCTTCAGCGCCAGGGCCAGATTCACAGCCGTGGTGGACTTGCCCACCCCGCCCTTGCCCGAGCCCACCGCAATGACGTTGCGGATACGTGAATGGGGGGATAGCCCCTTCTGCACTTTGTGGGCACCGCCCAATGTGATCGAACCGCCCACCATGACTCCGCACTCTCAGACTAGTGTTGAACTATAGCGTCAAGCAAGAAGTCCGCCCATTCCTGAGTTTCCCCAACGCAGGCGAGACCCATGAAAGAGCGTCCAAGTGACATGTGATCAACATCTCTTGCACTCGCCAAGATCACATAAAAGCTGAACGCTACCACCACCCTTTCCCCGCCAGCACCCCTTCTGCGGCTCAAAAACAGATCCGGCGAAAAGTAACAGCTGCTCACCCCAGCAATACACCAAGCCCTATACGGCAGCCTTAGCAGAACTTCGCTGCTGTTATTTGTCAGTTTTTGGTGCTTTTTTGTAATTTACTCGTTAAAGTCGGGTTACGTTCAGATTGAGATGATGCCGATTGACACGCGCCGCGACGCAGCAAACGGACTGAACTGACGCTGAGCAACCAATTCTTG
Organism: Stenotrophomonas terrae; assembly: GCF_001431465.1. Taxonomy (GTDB): domain Bacteria; phylum Pseudomonadota; class Gammaproteobacteria; order Xanthomonadales; family Xanthomonadaceae; genus Stenotrophomonas; species Stenotrophomonas terrae. The sequence goes on from NZ_LDJJ01000013.1 coordinate 3,380, forward strand.
CCACGCAGGGGAATACCAGTGCAAACCCGTAAATCTACTGTTTTCAAGCGCAGCACCTTGACCAGTGCGGTCCTGACCGCAATTTTGATTCCGGCCGCCGCAATGGCCCAGGATGATGCAGGTAGTGCCAAGACCTTGGACAAGGTCACGGTCACCGGCTCGCTCATCCCGCAGACCCAGATTGAGACCGCAACCCCCGTTACGGTCATCAGCGCTGACGACATCCGGGCCCGTGGCTTCAGCTCGGTCACCGAGGTGCTGCAGAAAAGCTCAATGGCGACCGGCGCCGTACAGGGTGCGCAGACTTCAGCATCCTTCACCCAGGGCGCAGAAACGATCAGCTTGTTTGGCCTGCCCCCGGGTTACGTCAAATATCTGATTGACGGCCGGCCGATGTCCAGCTACCCGGCTCTTTACAACGGTAGCGATACCTTCAACAACATCAGCGGGATCCCGGTTGATCTCGTTGAACGCATTGAAATTCTCCCGGGTGGCCAGTCCTCGCTATACGGCTCTGATGCAATCGCCGGCGTGATCAACGTCATCCTCAAAAAAAGCATGGATGGTGCGGCATTCAGCTTCCGGGGTGGCGGCTACTCCGAAGGCGGCGGTGGCTCTGTCCGCGCTAGCTTCGCCGATGGCTGGACCTCTGCTGATGGCCGCGTCAACGTGCTCGGCGGCATCCAGTATGAAGAGCGCGACCCTATCTGGGGCTACCAGCGCGACCTGACCAAACAGTTCAATCCGAACGGCTATTCGCCGGCACTCGCTAGCCGCGATTTCCTGATCTTTAGCCCGTTTACCAGCTACAAGTTCCTGGATCCAGCGAACTGCGATAACGTCAAGGGATTGTTTGGCGGGACGATGGACCTCCAGAACCGCCCAGGCTTTGGTGACGGAAAGTACTGCGGCTCGTTCGACACGGCCGGCTACCGGACCATCATGAACGAGAAGAAGTCCACGCAGGTCTATGTGCATGGCACCTTCGACGTCAACGACAACGTACAGCTTTATGGTGACGCGCTGTACAGCCATGAGCAGGTCAAGTACCACGCAGGGTCCGGCTATATGTGGTGGGGCACCAACCGGAGCTTCGGCGGCTATTTCTATGACCCGAACCTGGATGACCTGCTCAACCTGCAGCGCGCCTTCGCCCCTGAAGAAATGGGCGGCAAGAACGGCTTCAACAACACCATGTCACGCGATACCAGTAAATCCTTGCGTGTGACATTCGGTGCCAAGGGTATCTTTGGGGCATCCAACTGGGATTACGACATCGGCGGCACGTACACCGAGTACAAGCTGAGCGAAAACAGCTATGTCCGGTTCGCAGATGCAGCTGAAAAGTTCTTTGTTGATCGCGTGCTCGGTCCGCAGCAGGGACTTGATCCCTATTATGGAAACTATGGTGTCTTTACGCCGGACTACGCGGCCTTCTACACCCCGATCACCCCTGAAGAATTCGCAAGCTTCACCGGCCGAGCAGTTACCCACAGCAAGACTTCTGACAGCATGATCCGGGCACAGGTCACCAACGGCACGTTGTTTACGCTGCCTGGCGGTGATGCCGGCTTGGCCGTGGTCGCAGAGTTCGGCAAGCAGAAGTGGGACTATGCGCCAGACGCCGGCTATCTCGATGGTTCCATCTGGGGTCAGACCTCCGTCGCAGGTGGCGGCAAGCGCGATCGCTACGCTGTCACCTCGGAACTGCGTCTTCCCGTACTGGAACCGCTGACGCTGTCACTGTCTGGCCGCTATGACGCATTCAAGGCCAGCGGCCGCAACATCGACAAGCCGACCTATGCCGTAGCGCTGGAATATCGCCCCATCGATTCGTTGCTGATCCGCGGCAAATACGGCACCGCCTTCCGCGCACCAACGCTTTCTGACTTGTATCAGGGCGAAAGCGGCTTCTACAGCACGGTAGTCGACTACTACAATTGCTCGAAGCTTGGTTTCAGCCCGGACGATACGCAAGGCTGCCCGGCCCTGTACTCCAGCCGCCAGTACTTCGGTACGCAGGCTGGCAGCATTGACCTGAAGCCGATCAACGCCGACGTCTGGAGTGCAGGTGTTGTCTGGTCACCGATTGATCGCATGGCGTTGACTGTTGACTACTTCAACTGGGATATCAGTGACGAAGTCACCCAGCAGAGCGCCCGGGGCCTTTCGCTCCAGGACTACCGCTGCCGTACAGGGGTTGATGATATAAATTCGCCGTTGTGCGTGGCGACGATGGAACAGGTCACCCGCAACGCGGTGGGCATGATCACTGAGATCTATACGCCAAAGATCAACGTGTCCAACCAGCAGTTGGAGGCCCTCAACGCCTCTTTCAACTACGGTTATGATTTTGGCAACTGGGGTGACTTGAGCGTCCGCGCCAGCTACACCGAAAAACTGCGTCATAAGTACCAGCAGTATGCTGAAGATGGCTATGTCGATCTGCTGAACGATCCATATTGGAGCTCGGATCCGAAGCGCAAGGCTGATGCGTCGCTGACCTGGCTGAAGGGCAACTTCTCGGCCACCTGGTACACCAACTGGTTCGGCTCAACCCCGAACTACGCGGCAACCTTCACAGACAAGGGTTATGCAGGAAATCGTGCAGCGAAGTTCGGTTCGTACAGCCGTCACAACGCAAGCATTTCTTATCGCATCCTGGATGGTCTGGACGTGTCGCTGATGGTGAACAACGTGTTCAACAAGATGCCACCGTACGACTTCTCCTACCCGGGCACCGAAACCGATCCGTACAACTCATCCAACTTTGACGTCTATGGCCGCGCCTATTACGTCGAGATGCGTTACGCGTTCGGCAAGTAACAAGTAACGCAACCTGAAACAAAAAAGCCCCGTCTCCGACGGGGCTTTTCTTTTACTGCAACTGAAAGATCGCGCTCGAATTTTCTTCAGACCCGTCCATCATCCGCCGCAATGCGACTGCCAGATCAAGCCTCTTGCGCAATATTCACGGATAGCTTGCCTTTGCGCCCAGCAATGCCCTGAGTGGCTCAACGTCCAGCCCGTACCGCCGCCAACGACCAAGGTAATCGCGGCTAAGCTTGGAACGCACCTGCACCGCGCTAGCGGTAGCTACCGGGGCCGAGTTCTGCTCGAAATTCAGACAAGCCTCTTCCCACGCAAGACCACAGAATTCGATGATTCTTCTGGACTCACGCTCCTGATTTTCAACCAAGTCCTCATAGCGAACCTCCAACAAGCGATCACCCAATCGGCCACCCCAATATGCCATCAACTCATCGAACATCAGGTAGTAACGACCTGTATCCAGCAGATCGAAAGAGTAGTCATACATTGCTGAGCTCAATGCAAAAAGCTGCCTGAAATTGCTCAAACAGGTATCCATCGGGTCCCGTCGAAGATAGATGATCTTCGCCTTCGGCAAGGCCTTGGCTATATGCCCAACGTAGAGGAAGTTATGTGGAAGTTTGTCCACGAAACGAGGAAATCCGGAAGTTCCAGGACGGGTTGATTCCACATAACTGCGCCCTAGCGCCGCCCAATCCATATCGACCAAGGCCGATAATGTCCCTGCATCAGCCACTGAATTGGTACTACTACCAGAGAGGCGCTTGACCGCAATCGGGAAGTTCTCCAATTCTCCTGCCGAATGTACAGAAGAATGACTGGATATGATCCGGTCCACCAATGTCGTTCCACTACGCGGCATGCCAACCACAAAAATTGGCTCCTCATGATCCGAGCCGCCCGAAAAGTCCTCTACCGCATCAAACCCTTGCCGCAGCGCATTAAAAATCTCCTCATCCTTAGCCGAGCTGTAACCGCGCGCCTGTTTCTGAGGAGACTTTGCGCGCACATAGCTTTTGAATGCAGCAACATGATCTCCGACGTCTTCCTGCTCCTTTGCAAGCGCCAGGTTCACATGAAGCAATCCATCCAGACTTTTCTCTGCGTGCTCCAACCGAGATGTAAGAAAATCAATATTATTGTTCTCAACACTCCACGTCCTGAGCTGCGCCAAAGATGTGTAGGCCCGCCAATAATCAGGCGCCAACTCCAAGCATCGCTGATACTTTTCCTCCGCCTCATCCAATCGGCCGAAGAAGAGCAAAGAAGTTCCCAAATTATATTGAAACACCGCGTTTCCCGGCTGTTTCGCTGTTGCCATCTCGAAAGCCGCAAGAGCTTTGGAATGCTCGTTCAACCTTGAATACACCACGCCCAAGGTATCTGCGGTGACCGCATCCTCCACCCCTTTCTCTGTGGCGATATCCGCATATTTATGGGCCTCAACGAATGCCCGCAGTGACACCAACAACCTGGCCAGCTGGGCCATGTAGTCAGCGCGGTGCGGGCTCAACTGAGTAGAGCGTCGCAAATGCACAAGAGCAGCCTGCATATGGCCGATTTCCAAAGCGGAGATGCCCGCAACAAAGTTCACACCCCCATGATTCGGCGCTGACTCCAACAACTTTTGTGACATTGCCCAGGCTGACTGCCACTGCCTACGATTCAGAGCATCGATGGCTCTTTCATAAAGTGCTACCTGCTGATTCATCAGTTGATCCGGCACCAAGATATGCCGATTATCACATTTGATACGGTGGCGAACGAGGTGTCTGTTCACTCAAATGCCAACAACACCTTCGCCGCATTGTGCCCCGGCGCCCCGGTCACCCCACCGCCCGGATGCGTGCCCGAGCCGCATAGATAGAGTCCGGGCAGCGCCCCCTTGTAGCCGGCCTGTCCCAGCATCGGCCGAGCGCTGAACAGCTGATTCAAGCTCAACGCGCCGTGGAAGATATCGCCGCCGATCAGGCCGAAGGTACGCTCAAGATCCAACGGACTCATGATCTGCCGGCCCAGTACCGACGCTGCAAACCCCGGCGCATGCTTGTCGACAGTGGCGATCATCAGGTCCGCCACTTCTTCGCGATGATCGTCCCAGTTGCGTCCGTCCGGCAGCTGCGGGGCGACGTGCTGGCAGAACAGACTGGCGACGTGTTGTCCCGGCGGTGCCAAGGAATCGTCCAACGTGCTGGGTATCAGCATCTCTACCACCGGTTCGCGTGACCAACCATGTTGGCGTGCATCCAGATACGCGCGATCCATGTAGTCCAAGCTGGGCGCGATGATGATGCCAGCGGTCAGATGGTCGCCCTGCCCTGGCAGCACCGTAAAATCCGGCAGCCGCGACAACGCCACATTCATGCGGAACGTGCCGGAACCGCAACGCCAATTGGCCATGCGCTCCAGCGTGGCTGCCGGCACATCGCTGGGGTCGAACAGCCGCTCGTAAAGCAGTTTCGGATTGACGTTGGCGACGATGGCGGCGCCTCGCAGCACCTCGCCATCCGCCAGTGCGACGCCTACGGCCCGGCCCTGTTCGACCAACACCTTGCTTACTGCTGCATCAGTGCGAATTTCAACACCTGCTTCAACCGCCGCACGTGCCATCGCCTGGGTAATCGCCCCCATGCCGCCGATGGCGTGCCCCCAGGCACCTTTGACGCCATTGCTCTCACCAAACACGTGATGCAACAACACATAGGCGGTGCCAGGCGCATAGGGGCTCGCGTAGTTGCCGACGATGCCATCGAAGCCGAACAAAGCCTTGATCGGCGCGCTTTCAAACCAGCGGTCCAGGTACTCGGCTGCGGAGATGGTGAACAGGTCAATCAACTCCTGCTGAAGCGCCGCATCCAGGCGTTGCAGCTGCCGGCCCAACTGCCCCGCCTTCCACAGCTCAGGCAATGCGCGCAACCAACTCGCGCCGCTGATATTGGGCGGCGCCTGCAGCGCCTGCGCGCGCAATACGTCGGCAAATATCTCCAGCCGCTGCTCATACTCCGGCAGGCGCGCTGCATCACGCGCCGAGAAACGCGCGACCTCGGCGGCGGTGCGGCCGCCACCGGCCAACAGGTACTCGCCATTGCCCAGGGGCAGGAAGTTGTTGAGTTTGCGCGATACCACCCGCAGGCCATGCCGCTCCAGCTCAAGCTCGGCTATCACCTTGGGCTGCAGCAGCGACACCGTATAAGAGGCCACCGAATTGCGGAACCCGGGATGGAATTCCTCGGTCACCGCCGCGCCGCCCACCACCGCACGGCGCTCCAGCACCAGTACCCGCTTGCCGGCCTTGGCCAGATAGGCCGCACACACCAGCCCGTTATGGCCGCCGCCGATCAGGATCGCGTCCCACTGCTTGGTCGATGTCTTGGTCATTGCAGCTGTATAGCATCGGCCCGCCACCATCGCCCATAGGAATAAGCCGGCTGCCACCCATTACCTTCTACACCCCTTCCGCATCGGTTTCAGGCGTATCTTCCTGCTTCGGCCCCGGTTTCCGAGGCCTCACTCATGCTTCGAAACCGGCCCGGAGGCCTTTCCCGTGATCGTTCGCAAACCCCAGATTCTCCTGCTGTCGCTGGCCGTCGCCGCCGCGCTGACCGGCTGCCCCAAGCAGGAAGAGCAGTCCCCGCCAGCCGCTACTGCCGCTGCCCCGGCTGCCGCCGCCAATGAGCTGAAGCTGGACGAGTCCAAGCTGCCGGCCTACAACGCCTTCACCGTCGCCGACCTGGATGCCAGCAAGGACGCGTGTACCGATTTCAACGGCTATGTGAATGAAAAGTGGCTCAACGCCAATGAAATTCCGGCCGACCGCACCAGCTGGGGCGCCTTCACCATCCTCGACGAGCGCTCGGTTGCCGTGCAGCACCAGCTGGCCGAGCAGGCTGCAGCGATGAAGAACGCCACCGGCATCGAGAAGATCGTCGGTGACTTCTGGGCCGCCGGTATGGACGAGGCCAAGATCAATTCGCTGGGCATCACCCCGCTGAAGGCCGACCTGGCCGCCATCGACGGCCTGCAGAACACCGCCGCGCTGGCCGATTACCTGCGCAGCAGCGCCGCGAAGGGCGAGAACTTCCTGTTCGGTTTCGGCCCGGAAGCGGACTTCAAAAACTCGGCCATGAACATGGCCTACGCCAGCCAGGGCGGCCTGGGCCTGCCGGACACCACCTATTACACCGATGCCAGCAAGGCCGACAAGCTCAACGCCTACAAGGCCCACGTGGCCAAGGTGCTGGAACTGAGCGGCGTGCCCGCAGCCGATGCGGCCAAGCAGGCCGAGGACGTGATCAAGTTCGAGACCCGTCTGGCCAAGGCTTCCAAGTCCAGCGTCGAGCTGTCGCGTGACGTCTCGCTCTACTACAACCCGGTCACCGTGGCCGATGCCGACAAGCTGACCCCGAACTTCAGCTGGGCGGCGTTCTTCCAGGCGCAGGGCGTTGCCGCGCCGGAGAAGTTCTCGCTGGCCATGCCCGCATTCCACCAGGAAGTGAGCAAGATGCTGGCCGATACCGACCCGGCTGCATGGCGCGCCTACCTGCGCTTCCACACCGTGGACGGCGCCGCACCGTACCTGAGCAATGAGTTCGTGCAGGAGAACTACGCGTTCTACGGCAAGGAACTGAACGGCCAGAAGGAAATCAAGCCGCGCTGGAAGCAGGTGCTGGGCACGATTGAAAGCGATGCCGGCGATGCCTTCGGCCAGATGTACGTCAAGGTCGCCTTCTCGCCTGAGTCCAAGGCCAAGATGGAAGAGCTGGTCAAGAACCTGGCTGCCGCCCTCAAGGACCGCATCCAGAACCTGGCCTGGATGAGCGATGAAACCAAGGCCAAGGCCATCGCCAAGTGGGAAACCTTCACCCCGAAGATCGGCTACCCGGACAAGTGGCGTGACTGGTCGGGCCTGAGCACCACCCACGACGACTACCTGGGCAATGTGCGCGCCGCCAATGCCTTCAACTACAAGTGGGCGCTGGCCAAGATCGGCCAGCCGGTGGACAAGACCGAGTGGGGCATGACCCCGCAGACGGTCAACGCCTATTACAACCCGCTGCAGAACGAGATCGTGTTCCCGGCCGCCATCCTGCAGCCGCCGTTCTTCGATCCGAACGCCGACGACGCGCTGAACTATGGCGGCATCGGTGCCGTCATCGGCCACGAAATGACCCACGGTTACGACGACCAGGGCAGCCGCTTCGGCCCGACCGGCAACTTCGAAAACTGGTGGACGCCTGCCGATTCCAAGGGCTTTGCTGCCCTGACCGGCAAGCTGGTCAACCAGTTCAACGAGTACAAGGTGGGCGACCAGAAGGTCAACGGCTCGCTGACCCTGGGCGAGAACATCGCCGACCTGGGTGGCCTGGCCACCGCCTACGACGCGCTGCAGAAGGCGTCGGCCGGCAAGGAAGACGCCAAGGTTGACGGTTTCACCCGCGACCAGCGCTTCTTCTTCAACTGGGCCACCGTGTGGCGCACCAAGTACACCGCCGAGAACGCCAAGGTCCGCCTGGCGACCGACCCGCACGCCCCGGCGCAGTTCCGCGCCATCGGTGCGCCGTCGAACCTGCCGACCTTCGCCGCTGCGTTCCAGTGCAAGGCCGGCGCGCCGATGGTCCGCACCGGCGACAAGCAGGTGGTGATCTGGTAATCGCTGCCCCGCAGTGAGACCCGAACAAGGCCCGGCACTGCCGGGCCTTGTTTTTGCCCGCGTTTTTGTAGGAGCGGCGTCAGCCGCGAAGCTGACCAGCCCCAAAGCGCCGGAAATCAACGCAATCCCAACGGTGCCGACCGCTTCATCTGCAGTGGCTTCGCGGCTGACGCCGCTCCTACACGCTCCGGATTTGATGCAGTACCCAAATCGGTGGCCTGCCTCGGCACCAATCCCGCGCCAGCTTGTTAAACTCCGCCCACTTTGTCCTTCTGCGGATATGCACCACATGCCAAACGTTCGCCCACTTACCCTGGCCCTGGCCTTCTCTCTGGTGACGGTACTGTCCACCAACGATGCGCAGGCCGCCCGCAAAAAACCTGCGGCCCGGGCACCGGCAGTGAGCGCGGCCTGTACGGACTTCTACGAAACCACCAACGGCAACTGGCTCAAGGCCAACCCGGTGCCGCAGACCGGCGCCGTCAGCGCTTTGGGCACCCTGGCCGACAATGCCCGCACCCAGCAGCGCCAGCTGCTTGATCGCGCGATGACCGCGCCGCAGGGCAATGTGCAGAAACTGCTTGGCGATTTCTGGGCCAGCGGCCTGGACGAAGCCGCGGTTGAAGCCGACGGCTCCAAGCCGATCGCACCGCTGCTGACCCGCATCAACGCGATCAAGAAGGCCAAGGACATCCCGGCCTCGATCGCCGCGCTGCACCAGGTCGGTATCCCGGTGGCGTTCAACTTCGCCCCGGACGTGGACCTGAAGGCGCTGGACCGCCACATCGGCTACTTCATGCAGGGCGGCACCGGCCTGACCGATCCGGCCTTCTACACCCGCACCGATGCCGACACCGTTGCACTGATGGGCCGCTACCGCGCCTACGTGAAGCAGATCCTGGCCCTGACCGGCACCCCGGCCGCGCAGCTCGACGCCGAATCGGCGCTGGTCGTCCAGCTGGAAACCGAACTGGCGCGCAGCGCGCACTCGGTTGCCGACATCAACAACCCGTTCAACAACTACGCGCCGGTCTCCACCAAGGACCTGAACAGCCGTTACCGCAACCTGCAGCTGGACGCCTTCCTCAAGGCGCAGGGCGTGAACGACGACCTGGTGTCGCTGGCCGATCCGGCGCTGTTCCAGCAGCTCAACAGCATGGTCACCCGCCTGCCGGCCAACCAGTGGAAGGCCTACCTGCGCTGGCGCGTGGGCGACTCGATGGCGCCGTACCTGTCCAAGGCCTACCGCGACGCCGAGTTTGAGTTCCGCGGCCGCGTGCTGCGTGGCCAGACCATCGCCCCGTCGCGTCCGGAAGCCGTGCTTGACGCCATCAATGTGGCCGCCGGCCCGATGCTGGGCCACGAGTACGCCAACACCTATCTCAACCGCGACACCCGCCGCCAGGCCGGCATCATGGTCGACCAGATCCGCGAAGCGCAGATCGCCGCGGTCAAGCGCAGCACCTGGCTCAGCGCCGAGGCCAAGACCGAGGCCGAAGCCAAGCTGGCAGCGATGAAGATCGAGATCGGCACGCCGCTGCGTGACCTGGACTACACCGTGCAGCCGATGGGCCGTGGCAGCTTCGGTGGCAACATGCTGATCGCCTCCACCTGGCGCCATGCCCAGGAAATGAAGCGCATCGGCAAGGGCAATGCTGACCGTCGTTGGGACGTGCTGCCGCAGCAGCCGTCCATCGCCTACGACATCGCCCAGAACCGCCTGATCGTGACCGCCGCCGCCCTGCAAGGTCCGATTTTTGCCGGCAACGCCAGCAATGCCGAGAAGTTCGGTGCCTTCGGTGGCCTGGTCGCGCACGAAGTGAGCCGTGCCATCGACGTCAAGGGCGCCATGATCGACGCCAAGGGTGAGCTGCGCAGCTGGTGGACGCCGGCCGACAAGAGCGCCTGGACGCTGCTGGGCAACCGCGTGGCCACGCAGTACAGCGCCTACCCGTTCCCGGGCGTCAAGGACGCCAAGGTCAACGGCGAATTGACCCGCGATGAAAACATGGCCGATATCTCGGGCATGGAGATCGCCTTCGAGGCCTTCAGCACCGCCCAGGCTGACGCCAAGCCGGCCGACAAGCAGGACTTCTTCAAGGGTTGGGCTGGCCTGTGGGCACAGCAGCTGTCGCCCAACGAGGCAGTACAGCGCCTGCGTACCGATGTGCGCGCACCGGGCCGCTGGCGCAGCAACGCACCGCTGTCCAACCTGCCGGCGTTTGGCGCCAGCTTCAGCTGCAAGCCGGGCCAGCCGATGCAGCGTACCGACGCCGAGCAGATCAAGATCTGGCGTTGATGCGGCGGTATTGAAGGAAGCAAAAAGGCGCGGATTCCGCGCCTTTTTGTTTTTTGTTTGTTGTAGTGCCGAGCCATGCTCGGCTGAAGCTATACCGGGAAGGCCTCTGCCGAGCATGGCTCGGCACTACATGGGCCAAAGCTTTGCCGAGCATGGCTCGGCCCTACAGTTGCTTGCTATTTGACCCGGCGCAGGTGCGGGCCGCGCTTGTTGAACGGCGGTTGGCCGCGCCAGTAGCGGATCAGCAACCAGCCGAACAACATGCCGCCCAGATGGGCGAAATGGGCAACGCCCGGCTGCCAGCCGGTGAAGCCGAGCAGCAGTTCGATCGCACCGAACACGATCACGAAGGTGCGTGCCTTCATCGGAATCGGCGGGAACAGCAGCATCACCCGCTGGTTCGGGAACAACATGCCATAGGCCAGCAGCAGGCCGAACACGCCGCCGGAGGCGCCCAGCACCGGGTTGTACTCACCGGCCAAGGCCGCGACCAGCAGCTGGCACAGGCCGGCACCGACCACGCAGACCATGTAATAGGTCAGGAAGCGCTTTTCGCCCCAGGTCATTTCCAGCGGCGCGCCAAACATGAAGAGCGCCAGCATGTTGAAGAACAGATGGCCGAAGCCACCATGCAGGAAGCCATAGCTCAACAGCTGCCACGGCTCGAAACCGGGTGAGTCGCTGAAGACCTGCTGCGAACCCAGCGGCCACAACATCAACTGGGTGAAGATGCCCGCCGTCTGCGGCAGCTGCTGCAGCAGGAACAGCACCACGTTGGCGATCAACAGCGTCTGGGTGATTTTTGGAAGGCGCGGGAACATGGTGGCATCCGGGGGAACTGGCTACATGATAGCCGCAGCGGCTAGGTCGGGCCCCAGATCGCCTCGTCCAGGCTGCGCGGCGGTTTGGGCCGCTTCACCCGCCCGTTCTCCACCAGCACACCCTCGGCGCGCAGCCGCTGGCTTTGTTCGCGCCAACCGCGCGAGCCCTCCGGCATGGCGATACGGCCATCCGAGCGCAGCACCCGGTGCCAGGGCAAAGCGGGATCGTCATTGGCACCCAGCAGGCGTGCCACCAGGCGCGCCCGCCCCGGCAGGCCGGCCTTGGCCGCCACTTCGCCGTAGCCGAGCACCTGCCCGCGCGGGATGGCACGGATGGCCTCGATAATGCGGGCATGTCCAGCGGCGGCCGTGGCCTCCGGCGTCAACACTTCTTCGCCACGCCGCGGCCCACCAGCAGCACGCCGAGCAGCACCAGCACCGTCCCGGCGCTTTGCCAAATCCCCATGGGTTCGTCGAGCAACCATACGCTGAGCACAATCGTGGAAACCGGCCCCAGCATACTCACCTGCGCCGCCAACGAGGAGCCGATGCGCTTGACCCCGATCATGATCGCCAGCACCGGCAGCACCGTACACACCGTGCCATTGAGCAGCGACAGCCAGTAAACCGATGGCGCATACGCCCACAGCGCGTCCCAGGGCTGGAACAGCAGGTACTGACCGATGCACAGCACACAGGCGACCATGCTGGCATAGGCAGTCAGGCGCACCGCGCCGATGCGTGCCACCGCCTGTCCACTGCCGAACAGATACACCGCATAGCTGAGCGCACTGGCAAACACCAGCGCAGAACCAATCAGCGTCCGCCGGCCTTCGAGCTGGATGTCATGGCCGAAAGCCAGCAACACGCCCAGGTAACTGACCAGCAAGGCCGCAACCTGGGTGCGGGTCGGCCGCTGCTTGAGCACCACCAGCGCAATCAGCACCACCAGCGTCGGGCTGAGGTAGAGGATCAACCGTTCCAGCGTGGCGCTGATGTATTGCAGGCCGAGGAAGTCGAGATAGCTGGACAGGTAGTAGCCACTGAAACCCAGCAACAACACCCGCCAGCGGTCGCCCGCCGACAAGGGCTGAGCCCGGCGTGCGGCCCACATGCCCATGGCGATGAAGAACGGAAAGGCGATCATCATCCGCAATGCCAGCAACGCGGTGGCATCGGCACCATGCCGGTAGGCCAGTTTGACGATCACCGCCTTGCCGGAGGCGGCAATGGCGCCGGTGGCGGCCAGCAACAGGCCACTTATCAATAGCCGCCGGGAACTGGTGGGCAGGCTGGGCGCGGCCACGGCGGCGGCGCGCGGGGTTGGAACAGTCACGGTGCTACGGCATCCGGGGGAGATGGCCTTCCATTATGGGCGTTGTGGGATTTGGGCGTGGCTGCCGGGTAGGACCAAGCAGAAGCAGAAGCAGAAAAATCCGCTCCCCCATGCTTTCAGAAAAGGGAGGCAGCCGAAGCATTGTCCGCAACCGCACGATCAGCCTCCTCCCTTGCGCGCAGCGCAGGGGAGGATTGAGGAGGGGTGCTTCCGCTTCCGCTTCCGCCTCTGCTGTTGTAGCAGTTGCCAGCAAGCCTCAACGCATCAGCACAACTTCCTCGGCCGAAGTTGGATGGATCGCCACCGTTTCCTCCAGCTGCCTGCGCGTCACCCCGGCCTTCACTGCCACCGCAAACCCTTGCAGTATTTCGTCCGCACCTTCACCCAGCAGGTGGATCCCAACCACCTTTTCGTCCTCGCCTGCGCAGACCATCTTGAACAGGCTGCGCACCTCCCCCTGCCCCAAGGCCTGCAGCATCGGCCGGAACCGGCTGTAATAGGTACTTACCGAAGGAAAGCGCTTGCACGCTTCCTCTTCGCTCAAGCCGACACTGCCCAACGGCGGGTGCGCGAACACGACACTGGGGATATTGTCGTAATCAAGCCGCGCTTCCGCCCGCCCACCGAGAACCCGATCCATCAGCTTGCGCGCAGCGGCAATCGCTACCGGGGTCAGGGTGACCCGCCCGGTCACGTCGCCAACCGCATAGATGCCCGGCACCGAGGTGTTCTGGTAATCATCCACCTCGATCTGGCCTTTTTCGCCCAGCTTCACGCCGGCCTGCTCCAAGCCAAGACCGCGTGTGTTCGGGCCGCGTCCGGTGGCGAACAGGACGGTGTCGAACAACGCCTGCTCCGGGCCGTTATGCAGTTGCGCGCTGATCCGCCCTTCCTGCCGCCGCAGCGCTTCTACCTTGCAGCCAAAGTGCAATTCAACACCTTGCAGGCGCAGGTTCTCGGCCAGCTGATCGGACAGCTCCGCATCAAAGTGATCCAGCAGCCGCTGCCCACGCACCAGCAACGCAACCTCGCTGCCCAAGGCCCGCAGCACGCCAGACAATTCCACCGCGATATAGCCGCCACCAACCAGGGCAACCCGCTCCGGCCGCGACTGCAAAGCAAAAAAGTCGTTCGAGACACCGCCCAGCTCGGCGCCAGGCAGCTCCGGTTTGAGCGGATGCGCACCGGTGGCGATGACCAGATGTTCGGCGCGGAATTGGGTTCCGTCCTCGCTCTGCACGGTATGCGCATCAATCAGGTGGCCGCGGCTGCTGATGCGGACCACACCGGTTTCATCCAGGCGCTGCTGATAGCTTGCATGGATATTGGAGATGTAGTGCTGCCGTCGCTCCACCAGGGTTGACCAGGACAGCGCCGGTTCGGCCGGTACATCGAAGCCCATCTGCCTTGCCAGACCGATGCGCTCGGCCAGGTCCGCCGCCAACCACATCGCCTTCTTCGGCACGCACCCCACGTTGACGCAGGTACCACCCAAGGGGGCCGGCTCCAGCATCGCCACCTTGGCGCCGTAGGACGCTGCGCGGAACGCGGCCGCCAGGCCACCGGAGCCGCCGCCCAGCACCACCACATCGTAATTGCGCGCGCTCATTGAAAACGCTCCACGCGATACGGCGCAGGGTCGATTGCAGGTGCCTGCCCGGTTATCAAATCTGCCATCAGTTGTCCGCTCCCACTGCTCATGCTTATACCGAGCATGCCATGACCGGCCGCTAGCCATACGTGAGCATGCAGGGGCGAGCGCCCGAGGATCGGCATGTCATCCCAGGTCATCGGCCGCCAGCCATACCAGTGCTGCTGCATCCCGGTGCCCAGCGGCTGTCGCAGATACAGCTGCGCGGCCTGCTGCAAAGCACGCAGGCGGGTTGCATTCAAGCGCGTGTCCGGTCCGGAGAACTCCATCGTGCCGCCAAGCCGCATGCAATCCTTCCAGGCAATGACAAAGACCGAACGGTCCTTGAGCACCACCGGTCGGCTCGGCACCTGCGGCGGACGGCTGCCGGTGATGGAATACCCTTTGCCGGGCTGGATCGGAACGCGCAGGCCAAGTTTGGCCGCCAGCTGCGGCGACCAGGCGCCGGTTGCCAGCACCAGTTCACCGGCCTGCCCCGCACCGTGGCTGGTCTGCACCTGCACGCCCTTGGCCTGCGGCTGGATGGACTGCAGCGTGCAGTGTTCATCGATCCGTACGCCGCGCGCACGCAGCACCCGCCCCAGCTCGGTGGTATAACGATCCGGGCGCAGACTGGCGTCGCCCGGAAATCGGATCGCGCCGACCACGCCCTCGTTGAACGCGGGCTCGCTGCGCAGGTAATCCGTACCGTTGATCACTTCAGTGCCGATACCCAGCCGCTGCAGTGCATCGCACTGGGCTATATGCGCCTGGAAATTCCCCTGCTCGCGGAACACATAATCCAGCCCCTTGTCGGCAAACTCGCAGTCAAGCCGATAGCGCTGCACCCATTGCGCCAGGCGCTGCCGCGAATCGTTCAACAAGGCCGCGCGGCCCTGCGCACTGCGCTGCCAGTCCTGCGGATTGCAACGCGCGACAAAACGCAGCAACCACCGCCAAAGTGCTGGATCCATCCGCGGTGGGATGTACAACGGCGCCTGCGGTGACAGCATCCAGCGCAGTGCCCGCAGCGGCACGCCGGGCGCGGCCAGCGGCGGTGCATGACTGGGCGTGATGGTGCCGCAGTTACCGTGCGAGGTGGCGCCGCCCAGCGGGCCGGCATCGATCACCCGTACCTGCCGCCCGGCTTCGGACAACGCCAACGCGGTGGCCAGGCCGGTGGCGCCGGCGCCAATGATCACTACATCGTCGTTGCGGATTTTCACCCGCGCATTTTATGGAGGGAAGCGGATCAGCGCCGCAGTGGTGGCAATTGCAAGTAAGTAAGCGCGCGCCAAGCCCATTCCACCGGCCCGAACTGGAACCGACGCAGCCATACGTGGCTCAAGGCGACCTGCCCGGCAAACAGCAGCAACGCAAACAACAGCTGCCCTGCACGGCCCATCTGTTCAAACCAACCCAAGCCATAGGCATAAAACACCAAGGTGCAGACCAGGGACTGTCCAAGGTAATTGCTCAATGCCATGCGCCCGGCCGGTGCCAACCACTGCAGGTGGCGGCTCCAGCGTACCCCCCAGGCCAGATAGCCCAGGCACATCAGCAGGCCGGCGATGGCTGTCAGCGCATACGCCGTTGCACCGCGCATATCGAAACGACCCGGCGGGTTGTAGGACTGCAGATAGACGCTTGAACACATCACCGCCAGGCCAATCGACAGCAGCAGCCAGCGCAGCACTGCCCACAGTCGCTGATAGCGGGCGGGATCGGCGATTGCACCGCTGCGTGCGAACCAGGCGCCGATCAGGAACATGCCCAGTATCTGCGGGCCAACCACCAGTAGCGCTCCCAGCGACGCGCTCAGATCGCGCAGACGCTGCGCGATCGCCTGTACATAAGTGCCATGTCCATAGGCTTGCCGCTGCGCTTCGATCACGGCAACTGCGGCAGCCTGCTGCGTGCTGCTGGCATCGGCCGGGGCGAACTGCATCAAGGCCCCCAGCAGCAGCATCAACACCGCCGCTCCCACATAGGCCGCTGTACCCAATACCGGCAGCCAGCTGCGCGGTGCCTCGCGGAACGCCAGCAACGCAAACGACAGCAAGGCATACGCCACCAAGATATCGCCGGACCACAGCAGCACCGCGTGCAGCACACCGATGATCAACAAGCCCAGGCTGCGGCGCAGATAGAAGCGGGTGAAGTCGCGGCCGGCACTGCTGGCCCGCTGGGCCATCACCGCAAAGCCTGCGCCAAACAACAGCGAGAACAGGGTGAAGAACTTGCCCTGCACGAAGATGTAGACGAAGGCATCGGCCCAGTAGTCGCTGCCCTGCCAGTGCGGATCGATGCCGGTGAAGGACATGTCCAAGGGGCCACTGAAGGCCTCCATGTTCATCAGCAGGATGCCGAACAAGGCGAAGCCGCGCAGCACATCCAAGGTGGCGATGCGCTCATTGGCGGCCACAGGCTGGAAAGCGGAAGAGGACAACGGCGACATCCTTCAACGACAGGTGCGCGATTAGAGCATGCGAACCGATGTAGTGCCGAGCCATGCTCGGCAGGGGTTTTCCTCGCATCGCTGCCGACAACGCTGCACAGCTGTTTCCCGCCCAATAGGCGAGGCTATGACTGTTTCAACGCTACCAAGTGCCTACCCCTCCCCAGCCCTCCCCTTCGCTGCGCGAAAGGGAGGGAGCAAGGCTGTAGTGCCGAGCCATGCTCGGCAAAAGGCCCCCCTGTAGTGCCGAGCCATGCTCGGCAGAGGCGTTACCGGTAGAGCCCCTGCCGAGCATGGCTCGGCACTACAGGTAGCCGCGCCGGCGCGCGCCCTTCAACGCAGAACGGCCCGCGTTGGCGGGCCGTTCTTTGGCAATGCCTTGCGGCAAGCGCTTAGTGCTGGTGACCGCCGTCGCCGTGCACGTGACCGTGCTGCACTTCTTCTTCGCTGGCTTCACGCACTTCGATGATTTCCACGTCGAAATGCAGGTCCTTGCCAGCCATCGGGTGGTTCAGGTCGACGTCGACCACGGTCATGCCGACCTTCTCAACGGTGACCGCACGCGGGCCGAAGTTGGTCTGCAGGATCACCTGGGTGCCCGGGATCAGCGGGGTCTTGCCGAAATGCTTCTTCGGCACGCGCTGGGTCATGCCCTCGCGGCGCTCGCCGTAGGCGTCGGTCGACTTCACGTCGACGCCGAAGCTCTCGCCGGCTTCCTTGTCCATCATCGCCGCTTCCAGGCCCGGAATGATGTTGCCGTGGCCGATCAGGATGGCCAAGGGATCACGGTCCTTGGAGCTTTCGATCGGCTCCTGGCCAGCTTCGGAGACGGTGTAGTGGAAACGGACGACGCGGTCTTTTTCGATCTTCATGCGCAACTCTGATAAATGGCTGCCCGCTGGCAGACGTTGGGACGGCTTGTCGGCCGCCGGGGACGCCGCCATGATGACGGCCTTCTTAGGTGGCGCATTATCCGGGCTCCATGCACATCACGCCAGTTTTCCGCTTCCGCTCGTGGCGCCTGCCGCTCACGCTCCTGGCCGCCGCCACGCTTGCCGCCTGTGGCCACAACCCGCCCAAGCGGGCTGCCACGCCTGCGCCGGCCCGCAATTACTCGCCGGTGGCCCCTGCCGACCCCGCCGCGGCGGCCTCGGTGCTGATGCGGGCGCTGGGCCTGGTCGGCACGCCCTACCGCTATGGCGGCAACACGCCGGAGTCGGGTTTTGATTGCAGCGGGCTGGTGACCTACGTCTACCGGGACATGCTGGCCCTGAACCTGCCGCGCACGTCCCGCGAGCTTGCCGCAATCCAGGGGCCGAAGATCGCCCCTGACCGCCTGGCCGCAGGCGATCTGGTGTTTTTCGGCAATAAAGGCAACGTCTGGCACGTCGGCATCTACGTCGGCGAAGGCCGTTTTGTGCATGCCCCCAGCACCGGTGGCACCGTCCGCCTGGACCACCTTGACGGGGCCTACTGGCGCGATCATTACACCGGTGCGAAGCGGGTATTACGGTAAAACGAGACATTCCTCGCGAAAAATAACGATTTATTAACGAAAATTGTACCTATCCACACGTTTCACAGGGCATGATCGCCCATCGACTTTTTCAAGTGACTGCCGCGTGACGACTGACAACACGTCCCATCCGAGCCAGCCAAAGATTGTTACGCTCACCGCCCGCCGCCTGATCTGTGCTGCGGCACTGGCTCTGGCCAGCCTGCCCGCCTTCGCTCAGAGCGCCGAAACCGCCGCGGCTGCCAAGCCCGCCGCGGCCAAGACCGAAGCCCCCCGCAGCAAGGCCGACAGCGCTGCTACCGCCACACTCGCCGCGCTGCTGCCGCATCTTGCCGCCAGCGACACCATTCCACTGATGGACCGCTCGGCGATGTTTGCCGGCGATCTCAGCCGCCTGATTTCTGCCTACGACGCCTCCAAGGGCATCTCGGCCGCCACCGAAGCCGCGTTGGCCAATGATTCGGACGGCAAGGTGCAGTCCATCCTGCGCCGCGCCATGACCCTGCTGGGTACCCCGTACCGCTGGGGCGGCACCTCGCCGGATGCCGGTTTTGACTGCAGTGGCCTGGTTGGCTACGTGTTCCGTACCGCCCTGGGTGTCGAGCTGCCGCGCGTATCGCGCGAAATGGCCAGCCAGGCCAATGCCGAACTGATCAACGACCGCTCGGCGCTGGCCGCTGGCGATCTGGTGTTCTTCGGCCGCAAGGGCCGCGTCGACCACGTCGGCATCTATCTCGGCGAAGGTCGCTTCCTGCATGCCCCGAGCACCGGCAAGGACGTCCGCACCGACACCTTGATGACCGGTTATTGGGGTGACAAGTTCATGCAGGCACGTCGCGTGGCGCTGTAAGCGCCCTGCCGGCAACTACCTGCTGAGCCGCGGCCCTGGGGCCGCGGCTTTTTTATTGCCTGCAGCTCAGCCGCGGGCGATAACTTTTCCTGCACAAAGGTTAATGCGAACGCCCCGTTGCCAGCCCCAAATTAAGTGACGAATACGATTGCGCATGCGCGAATCAGGGGTATATCGTGGCCGCCAATGGACAGATGACCAGGCATGGCGGCGACACAAATGTCAAGTACGCGTTGTGTGATCTGGTTTGGAAATCCTGGGGCGAGAGAGAAAGTGATGCTGGCTGCCGATGGCTGGCACGTGCGGACGGTACTCCCCCAACAACCCGCCGACATTGGCATGCGCGGCGGTGACACGGTGGTTGGCCTGATCGATTTCCGCACCAGCTCGGACAGCGAGCTGGAGCGCATCGGCAAGCTGACCGCCGAGCATCAGCACATGCCGTTGTTTGCCATTACCCCGGCCAACGACGGCAGCCACGCCACACCGCAGCATCCGCTGCTGGCGGCGTGCCGCCAGCAATTTCCGCATCCACCGGATCTGAAGGAACTGCTGCGCGGCCTGCAGGGGCTGAGCAATGAAGTGCCGCGCGCGGCCAGCGACGATGTACTGGACACCTTGCTCGGCGAGAGCGAGGTGATGCTGGTGATGCGCGCGACACTGCGAAAGTACGCGCCGGTGGATCTGCCGGTGCTGATCACCGGCGAAACCGGCACCGGCAAGGAAGTTGCCGCGCATGCCCTGCACCGGCTGTCGGCACGCGGCGGCAAACCTTTCCAGGCAATCAACTGCGGCGCCATTCCTTCCACCTTGATCCAGTCAGAGCTGTTCGGCCACGAGCGTGGTGCATTCACCGGCGCCAGCAGCCGCCGCCTGGGCCTGTTCGAAACCGCGCACAACGGCAGCGTATTCCTCGATGAAATCGGCGACCTGCCGCTGGATGCGCAGACCAGTTTGTTGCGGGTGCTGCAGGAAGGCACGATCGAGCGCGTCGGCAGCAACCAGCCGATTGCGGTGGACGTACGCATCCTCGCCGCCACCCACGTGGACTTGGAGCGTGCAGTGGAAGAAGGTCGCTTCCGCCGCGATCTTTACTACCGGCTCAACGTACTACGCCTGGCGATGCCGCCGCTGCGCAAGCGCGATGGCGACATCGAACTGCTGTCACGGCAATTCCTGCGCAACTTCCGCACGCGCCACCCCACCCGCGCGCGCGGTTACACACATGAAGCCCGCCAGGCGATGGAGCGCTTTCCGTGGCCGGGCAATGTCCGCGAACTGCTCAACCGGGTACAGCGTGCCGCCATCACCGCCGAAGGCGAATTGATCAGCAGTGCCGATCTGGAACTCAACCTACCCGCCGACGGTGCCCAACTGAGCAAGGCGCGCAGTCACGCCGAACGTGAAACCCTGCTGTCCTGTCTGCAACAAAGCCAGTACAACATCAGCGCCTGCGCGCGCCTGATGAAGGTGTCGCGGGTCACCATCTACCGCATGTGCCGCAAACACCAGCTGGAACTGGAAGCGCTGCGTTGATTGCACAACGCAGCGCTGCAACCTTCCGCAACCCGGCCAGACACGCTCACAGCATGTAAGGCACCTTGAAGGCCAGGCTGAAATCCGGTGCGTCCGGGGTCAGGCCAATGCCGAGCATGCTGACGAAGGTCGCCTTGGAGGTCAGCGCATAGGTCACGCCCAGATTGAGCGTGCCGGCGTTGCCATCACTGCCGATGATCTTCATCCACTTGCCGTTCTTGTAGCGGGTGGAAGCACGTGCGCTCATGCGGTCACTGAAGGAAATACTCAGGCTGGTACGTTCGTTGAAGGCAAACGCAATGCCCGCGCCAAAGTAATACGAATCACCCAGAACCACCTCACCCGGGTTCACCGTGTCCGGGTTGGCATCGATGTCGTCGAAGCTGCGCTTGAACGAACGTACGTAGCCGATGTTGCCGAACAGGATCGCAGGGTCTGCACTCTTGACCGCCGACAGACCGATATTGGCCTGCCACAAACCATTGCCGGTGGGCTGCTTGGCCGGCACCGCGAAACGGATGAAGTCATCGTCATCGCGTTCAATCACCTTCCAGTCCAGGCCATAGGGTTCACGCCCGGTCGGCGCGGTCACCGCACCGGTCAACACCGTTTCCGGACGCCAGCCACGCTCGCCGAACAGCTTGTAGTTGGCACTGACGGTTACATCGCCGATGCCGGTGCCGTGGGTTTCCTCCTGCGCGATTGCCGCCGCCGAGCCGCCTGCACCGCCCTTCTGGTAGATGGTTTTGCGGGCGATGTAAGGCACATCCAGGTTCAAGGTCAGGCGTGGATTGAGGCCCCAACGTGCGGCGAAGTTGTAGGTAAGTGAATCGGACTCGACGTTCTCGATGGCAATGTTGCCCAGAAAAATCGCATCCAGCGCCAGGAAACCATTGAGGGTGAGTTGTTTGCGGTCGTAGCGTGCGTAGGTGACGCTGTTTTCCAGCGTCAGGCGTTGGTTGAACAAGGCCGACTGCTGTTGTTTGACGTCATCCACACTACGTCGCGCCGCTTCCTTGGCCTGCTGCGCCTCGGTCGCGCTGCTGGCATAACCTTCGGCCGGCGGCGTCGCGGCGGCAGCCGTAGCTGCGGCCGGTGCTGCGGGCGCTTGAGGCCCTGCAGCCGTTGCCGTGGGCGGCTGCCCGGCAGGCATCTGCGCAGTCTTGCCGCTTACCCGCGCCTGGATCGCCTGCACCTGCATGTCCAACTCGCGCAGGCGCCGCACCTCCTGTGCATAGCTGGCCTTCAACGCCTCCAGCTGCGAAACCAAAGCCCGTACATCCGCCTCATCGCTACTGCCGGTTGTCGCCTCCTGTGCCAACACCTTGGGTGAAGCCACAGTCAGACTCACCAGCGCCGCCATCGCCAGTCGTTTCATTGCTGCCGTCCTCTACGTTGTACCTGCAAAATCCCGTGCCAGGCACGGGGCTCACTGCCCACCGACCCCGCCAATCCCCCGATTGAGCGTGATGGCCTGTGCCACGTTCTGTGCAAGCGGCAGATTGCCCCCCAGCGACTGCCGCACCAGATCAATCTGCAACCGGTTGTTCACCACCTGCCCATCGCTGGTCAGCTGGATGCTCTGGCCAACGCTGCCGCTGCGCAGCCATTGCTGCACCGCGCCCTGACCTTCGATGTTCAACTGCAGCCGCGCGGCATTGCCGTCGAAGCTGGCCACCGCGCTGGCGTTGCCGGACTGCGCGCTGGCATCGCCTGCAACCGTGCCGCTGCCAGTGGGCACAACACCGTCATTGCGTACGTTCAAATGCATCACGTTGCTGGCGCGGTTGCTGTCACCGGCGACCTGCACGCTCTGGCTGACACCGCTCACATTGTTCAAGCCGCTGCCATCAATGCTGCGCCCTGCCACATCCGGCAGCGGCGCATTGGCGGCGGTGATGTTGACGCTGGGGGTGAAGCTGACCTTGGGCGTGTTGCCCTTGGTGAAATCCATGCCCAGTGTCATCGTGCCCTGCAGGTTCTGGCCGGTGCCGGTCTGCCAGGTCGACACCATGGTTACCCCGAACCACGCCACTGCGTTACCCCCTACGGTGTAACGGCCGCGCATCAGGTTCAATTCCGGGTCGGGTATTTCATGCAGGCCCTTGCCAGGCTTGCCCGGGTTTTCCGCGCCATACACTGGCAGCGCGGCACTCAGCGCCAAAGCCAGCAGGGCGAACTTGGTCATGTTCATCACAACACTCCTTCAGAACAGGTCGGCATGGGTAAAACCAAAATCGACCAGCTCCGCATCGGTAATGGGGCCGCGCCCTTGACGTGCATACAGCGCGCGCGCACTCGGTCTTTCAGCAGGTTGCAGCAGCACGGTATTGCGGTCGAAATCGCTGCCTATCACCACGAACACCGCCCGCGAGGGCCAGGACTGCAGGAACTCGGCCATCGGCACCACGCGATTGCCCAGGATGGGGTCGGCAATCTCGGCCACGCCATCACGCACCTGCTTGAGCACGACGAAGTGGCGGAAGCCACGCACATCCATCAACACCAGGCCAGGGACCCGCAGGTTCGCCAAGCGGTCTTCATCAATCCGGTAACCGCGCCCGCGCATGCCCAGCGATTCCACGTAACGCTTGATGTCCAGCAATGAGAATCCGCGTTGTTTCACCAACTCCGGATCGGCCACCCCCATCATTCCCTCGATCACCGTCGCCTCATCGGTATTCAAGTGGTAGGCATGCTTGAGGATCGTGGCCAAGGCCGCGGCGCCGCAGCTGTAATCGGTCTGCTGCCGCACCAGGTTGCGGAAACGCCGTTCTTTCATGCTCTCGATCTTGCCGCTGTACAGGGCCCCATTGGGCAGCACGCCGTTGAATGCCACCTCGCCCGCATGCAGCAGGCCAGGAGACAGCGACAACGCACAGGTCAGCAGCAAGCAACGGAACATGAACACGGCGCCTCCAGCGAATAGGAAGGTGGGAGCCCCCCCTCCCGGGGGAAAGGAATGGGGGCTCCCGGAACCCGGTCATTGGCGGATGGCCGGGCTTGTTGCGCGAAGCCGGTGCGTCATCCAAAAGGATGGCGCTTCCGGTTACTCACCACCCGGGTTGCCCGGCGGAGTGCCACCGCCGGTCGAGGGCTGTGCAACTGCCAGCGCAAGGCTGTTGGCCTGCAGGTTGCCGGTACCGGAGGACACGTTCACACCGATGTTGCCGGAGGCGTTGGAGAACGCCGAGCCCGACAGACTAGCGGTATTGGTCGCATTGACCGCCACCCAGTTGACGGTGCTCACCTGCCCACTGAGGCTGGCCGTCAGATCAGCAGTTCCCATCTCGCTGAACTTGCTGGTGCCCTTCTCATCGGTATCCCATGCCATGCCACCCACGCCCGGCCTGTTCGGGTTGGCCACGGCACCCTGGGTCTCGTTGTCCCAATCCGAGTGACCAGTCTGGTCGCCCGACGGATGCGTATCGCCCGACCAGTTATCCACGTAGAAGTTGGACTTCTGATAGGAATTGCCGGTGCCGGTGTACTCGCCGGTGCCGCTGCCCTTGGTGGTGCCCGTCACCTTGCCGCTCAGGTTTACATTGACGGTGCTGACCATGCGGTCGTAGTAGCCGTTGTTCTCGACGCGGTTGCCGCTCGAGGTCTGGTTCGAGCTGATGGTCGAGGTGGCATAGGCGCTGGTGGCAACCGAAGCGGCCAGAGCGTTCTTCTGCTCGTTGTTGTTACCCGAGGTCACGTTGACGCCGATGTTGCCGGCCGCACCGGAGAACGCGTTGCCGCTGATGCCAGCATCATTGGTCACGCCATGGTTCCAGGTCATGTTGTTGGTGCCGGCCTGATTCACGAACACTTCGGCGTCAGCCATGCCAAAGCTGAAGGACGCATCGGCAGCGGACAGCGCAGCAGCATTGTCCTGCGCGTTGTTGTCACCGGCAGCCACGTTGAAGCCAAGGTTGCCCGAGGCATCGGAGCCAACGTCATCGCCGATCGAAGCGGTGTTTTCCAGCAACCCATTGCGGGCGTGGTTACCGGAGATCGCCTGGCGGTTGTCAATGATGGCAATCGCGGCCGAATCCAGATCGATGTCGCCGGTAATGGTCGGGTCACCGGAGAAGTTCACGTCCGAGCTCAGACGGATGTCCTTCTCGATGTTCACATCAACGCCGTGGTTGTTCTTTTCCTTGCGTTCGTCGGCGGAGATGTTCGAGGTCTTCTGTACGTTCTCGGTGACATCGTTGGACCAGGTGTTGCTGGTCTGCGTGTTGCTGGTCGTCTCGGTATTGGTGCGGGTGTCAGTGTTGTTGCGCGTATCGTTGTAGCGCAGTCTGGCAGCGGCATCCAACTTCAGATCGATGTCGGTATCGATCGCGGTGTTTACATCGGTATTTACGTTGGTATTGGTATTGGTGTTCGTATTTGTGTTGGTGTTGGTGCGCGTCTCACTCACATTGTGCAGGTGATTGATGGTCGCGCTCGCGTTCTGATCGTCCGCCGCACTGGCCGCCGCACTCATGGTGAATGCGGTAACCGCCATGGCGAGTACATTCCATTTGATCGCTTTCATGGTGCCCTCTTCAGGTTTTCTGATGCATCGGGTGGATGGAGCTGTGCTCACGGGGTGGCCTGCACGGAGATGCTGAATCTGTTCTCCGTTGCATTGCCTGATCCCGCGATCTGATTGAGTTGCAATACGCCGTCAAATCCACGTAGTGCGGATTCCTCCACGCCTACCCGTCGGGTAGCGCGCGGGTCGGTGACGATGGACTGCCCCCCCGCCGACGCGAGCACCTCGGATGAAGTCATTGCTTCATCACTTGCCTCGCGTATGCCCTGTGCAGCCAGCGTCGCATTGACGGAGTTCAGCTCCGCATTGCCGCCGCCACTGGCCTGATTGATTGAAGCGATGCCGCTGGCTCCGGCCAGCGCATTGCCACCGATCACGGCCGAAGCCTGCATCGGTGTGTTGTAGAGATTGGCTTGCCGCTGCTGCAGGCTGCGTACGCTTGACGCTGCCTGGCTGCCATTGGCCATGCTGTGCAGGTTGGCCTGCAGGTTGAGCTCACCGGCGGCCTGGTTGACCTTGATCGAGCCATCCGCGCCAGCCAGCGCATTGCCGTCGATGCGGCTGTCCGCAGACAGGTAGGACAACATGCCGATGTAGCTGTCGGTGCGCGATTGCGCCTGCGCCGCGCCGACCAGCAGCAGTGCCAGCACTGCGCCCGACAGACGGAGGAAGGCGGTGTTCACTTGCCACCCGGCCCAGCTGGCTGGCCCAGCGGGAACTGCGCCAATGCGCCACGCACCTGATCACCGATACCGCGTGTGGCACCGCCTACGGCACCCATCGGGCCGCCGATGGCACGCGACATCTGCCCACCGGACAGCATTCCGTCTCCGCCGGTTACCCGTCCCAGCGTGCCACCGACCATACCGTTGGTTACCCGCTCCACCGTGGTCTGGCCATGCCCGCTTGCCAGGCTGCTGGACATACCTGAGCCCATCGACGCGTAGTCGTCATCACTGAGTTCGCTCATGCCACCAACACCCAGCGCGGCGCCCACTTCCTTGCGCGGCGATGGATCCGCGATCAGGGCCATGCCCGGCGGTGCCGGCCGATAGGCCGGGCGGGTGGATACGTCACGCAGCAACACGATCTCCCCCGGCTGGGCCTTGACACCTTGGCGTGCGCCGGAGGCCAAGGCGCTCTCACTGGCGGCAGCGCCGATCAGCAATAGTCCGATCAGGGCGGCATAACGATGTAGGGTCCAGCTGTCCATTGCGTCGTCCACTCGTAACAACGCGAGTGAGGGAGCAGTAACCGTGCCAAGCTTGAATCTCTTTTGAAAACATATGCTTGCATTCCGCAAGCGGCGTTACAGGTGTATCCCTGTCACAGCCCTGCGGATTTCAAATGCGGCGTATGCCCGCCTGCTGAAACACCGCGGACCCAAGCCGGGCGCGGCTTTCACGCAGGTGTATCAGCGCTGTTACAGACAGTTGTTACAGCTGCTACAGCCAAACAGGCATTGGTCTGTGGGAGCGACGCATTGGCGCAAGGCAACGCCTGTAGGAGCGGCGTTAGCCGCGAAGCTGGGGCAGCTTTCAGATGTCATGCATGCAAGGACTGCAGCGCTGCCGGCTTCGCGGCTAACGCCGCTCCTACACTGCCGCTGTAACTCTGCTGGCAGCACCAAGACACCTGCCGCAGGGATAGGAAAAAAAAATCCGATGCCAGAGTCCTGGCACCGGATTTCGCTCAGCTCGAATATTCAACCGGCCAGCATCAACGCGCTGCTGGCCGTTCACGCGGATGCCGCGGCGAACTGCCGCTCACTCCAGATGACGGCCATTGGCACCGCCGCCCATCGCCGGGGTGCCTGCCGCATCGTAGACCTGCTGGTCGAGCAACCCGGTTTCCTTGGCCACGATCACCGGCACCACCATCTGCCCGGTGACATTGGTCATGGTGCGCATCATGTCGAGGATGCGGTCGATCGCGTACAGGTAACCAATCGCCTCCAACGGCAGGTTGGCTGCGCTCAATACCACCGTCGCCATCACCACCGCCGTACCTGGCACGCCGGCGGTACCAAAACTGCCCAGCACCGAGGCGATCAGCACGATCACGTATTGCTCGGGCGTCAACGGCACACCGGTGTATTGCGCAATGAACACCGCACACAGCGCTGGATATATCGCGCCGCAGCCGTCCATCTTGATGCTGGCGCCCAGGGGCACCGCGAACGAGGCGTAATCCTTGTTCACACCCAGGTTGTCACTGATCGAACGCATCGCCACCGGCATCGCGGCGAAGCTCGACGAGGCCACGAAGGCAACCTGCATGCCCGGCGCCGCACCGCGGAAGAACTTCCACGGGTTGAGCCCGTGCACCAGCAACAAGCCGCTGTAGACCACCACGATATGCAGCGCGCAGGCCACATACAGCGCCAGTACGAAATTGCCCAGCGGCAGCAGCTTCTCGAAACCATAGCTGCCCACCAGCCCGGCGATCAGGCCGAAGGTACCCAGCGGCGTCATCTCCAGCACGAAGCGGGTCACCTGGATCATGATCTCGCTCATCTGGCCGACCAGCTTGCGCGCCTCGTTGACCTTCTCGCCCAGCTTGACCATCGCAAAGCCCAGCAGGCCAGCGAAGAAGATCACCGGCAGGATCGAGCCACGCCCGGCGGCCAACACCTGCTCACCGGCCGCATTGGCCTTGGTGCCGATGCCGGCCAGCGCATAGAACACATTGGACGGCACCACATCCATCAACACCTTGGCGATGGACGGCACGTCACGCGGGGTGTACGTGGAATCCACCGCCAGCTTGAGCCCGCCGGTACCCGGCTGCATCACCGTGCCGACCAGCAGGCCGATGCCCACCGCAAACGCGGCGGTGATGACAAACCACAGGAAGGTGCGGCCACTCAGCGCCGCCACCGACTTCTGTCCATGCAGCGAGCCAATCGCATTGATCACCGCAAAGAACACCAGCGGCACCGCGATCATCTTGATCAGGGTGACGTAGAGCTCGCCCAATGGACCAAAAAAGGTCTCGGCAGCCGGCCCCAGCGCCCAGCCCGCCAGCGCGCCCAGCACAAAGCCGCCCACCACCCGCTGCCAGAAGGGGATCCGCAGCCAGGCAGAAACCACATTCATATCGTCAATCCGCAGAACAAATCGAAGGTTGCCACGATAGCGCAAGGCCTGAGCCAGCACGATGCCCACAAAGAAAAGCTGCGTGTCATATGCATGCCTTCCAGGCTTGACCATAATGGCGGTCTGCCTTCATCCAGCGGTAACAACCCCGATGCACAAAGCCAGTTTCCTGTCCGCCGCCCTGTCCACCCTGCTGCTTGGCGCATGCGCCAGCACGGCCCCGCAGTCCGGCGCGGCCAGCGCAGTCAGTGTTGACGTCCCCCAGATCACCCGCCCGGACGGGGAAACACCGCAGTGGTGGTACCGCGATGGCGCCGCCCGCGCCGCCGGCAATGGCGCCATGGCCGGCAAGGCCAAGAACGTGATCCTGTTCCTGGGTGACGGCATGAGCCTGACCACCGTGGCGGCCGCACGCATCCTGGAAGGCCAGCGCAAGGGCCAGCCGGGCGAAGAAAACCTGTTGTCCTGGGAGCGCTTCCCGGCTACCGCATTCAGCAAGACCTACAACACCGACTCGCAGACCCCCGATTCGGCCGGCACCATGACCGCCATCACCACCGGCGTGAAGAGCCATATGGGCGCCATCGGCGTCAGCGCCGGCAGCCGCAGCAACTGCGCCGACAGCATGCCCAAAGGCCTGCTGACCTGGCTGCAGTTGGCCGACAGCGCCGGCATGGCCACCGGCATCGTCTCCACCGCACGCCTGACCCACGCCACCCCGGCCGCCACCTACGCGCACTCACCGGAGCGCAACTGGGAGAACGACACCGACCTGCCGGAAGCCGCCAAGGCCGCCGGTTGCGTGGACATCGCCCAGCAGCTGATCTCCACCGCCCGCTACGGACAGGGCCCGCTGGTCGCCCTGGGCGGCGGCCGTGGCCAGTTCACCACCATCAACGAGCAGGACCCGGAATACGCCGACAAGGTCGGCCTGCGCCTGGATGGCCGCAACCTGGTGGCCGAATGGCAGGCCAAGCACCCGCAGGGTGCGTACGTCTGGAATGCTGACCAGCTCAAGGCCGCCGCCAATGCACCGGCGCTGCTGGGCCTGTTCGAGCCGGACCACATGCAGTACGAGCAGGACCGCGCCAAGGACCCGGCCGGTGAGCCGTCGCTGGCCGAACTGACCCGCGCCGCCATCGCCAACCTGTCCAAGCACCAGGAAGGCTTCGTGCTGATGGTCGAGGGCGCGCGCATAGACCACGCCAACCACAGCGGCAACGCCGCCCGTGCATTGGGCGACACCATCGCCATGTCCGATGCGGTCAAGGCAGCGGTTGAGGCCACTTCTGCCGACGACACCCTGATCATCGTCACCGCCGACCACTCGCACACCTTGAACTTTGTCGGCTACCCGGCGCGCGGCAATGCCATCCTCGGCAAGGTCAAGGACAAGGGCGGCGAAGACGGCATGGGCGCGTTGGACCTGGCCCGCGACGGCATGGGCATGCCTTACACCACGCTCAGCTACGCCAACGGCCCGGGCTATACCGGCGCCAGCAACCAGCAGCCGGCTGGCCCGAAGCGCTTCCCGCATTCGCCCAGCAGCTTCGAGGCCGCCAATGGTCGCCCCGACCTGACCCACGTCGACACCGAGCACCCGGACTACATGCAGGAAGCATTGGTGCCGTCCAAGAGCGAATCGCACGGCGGCGAAGACGTCGGCATCTGGGCGCGTGGTCCGGGCAGCAAGGCGGTACGCGGCACGATGGAGCAGAACACCATCTACCACCTGATCGTGCAGTCCACCCCGCGCCTGCGCGAGCGCCTGTGCGCATTGGGCACCTGCGACACCCACGGCGTGCCGGTGGAACTGCCGCAGCCGGCCAATTTCGAACGCACGGCGCAGTGAGCCGGATCCGGCATGCTGCCGTATGGCCAGTGGCAGCATTGCTGTCACTGGTCACGGCGCCAGCGCTCGCGTTGGTCGACCACCCTTGCTACCGGATGGACACCGACACGTTCAAGATTCTGGAGGGCTGCAAGCGGGCCAGCGATGGCACGCTGATCGTCGCCGAAACTGCGCTGGCGCAGCTTGAGTACGATGCTGATGGGCTGGCCGCTGTCATTGCCGGCAAGCATCACTACTACCTGCGTCGCGATGGCCGCCATCTGGCGGTGATCACCTACGACAACGGGCCGGACTATTTCGAGGAAGGCCTGGCCCGGGCCTGGGTCGATGGCCAGATCGGCTACTACGACCGCCAACTGCAGCCGGCTTTCGCTGCCCGCTTCGATTGGGGCTGGCCCTTCAAGGACGGCATTGCCGAAGTCTGCCAAGGCTGCGCCCCCGGCAAACCCGATGCCGACGGCCACACCGCGATCGAAGGCGGCAAGCATTACCGCATCGATCGGCAGGGCAAAATCCTGCCCTGAGCTGGATTTGCAGGCGTTTGGGCCTGTGTGGGAGCGGCGTCAGCCGCGAAGCTGGCGCCGTTGAAACTGCCAACCACCCCGCAACCTGAAAGACCATCTGCTTCGCGGCTGACGCCGCTCCCACAACCTCCATCCCGGTAAATCAACAATTGCAGCCATCGCCGCCGCCGCCGATACTCGGCGCGGCCATGACCGCGCTTTCTCCCACTCTGCTGCAGGACGCAACCGACATCCCGGTGATGGTCGGCTTCAGCGGCGGCCTGGATTCCACCGTACTGCTGCATCTGCTTGCCAACGCGCCCGGACGCAGGCCCGGCAGCCTGCGCGCCGTGCATGTACACCATGGCCTGCAGGCTGTTGCCGATCACTGGCAACACCACTGCAGCGCGCTGTGCGCGCAATGGAACATCCCGCTGCAGGTGGTCCAGGTCGAGGTTCCGCGTGACAGCGGCCACGGCCTGGAAGCCGCCGCCCGCGATGCCCGCCATGCCGCCTTCAAGACCCATCTGCAACAAGGCGAATGGCTGGCACTGGCCCACCATCAGGATGACCAGGCGGAAACCTTCCTGTTGCGCGCATTGCGCGGTGCGGGTGTCGATGGCCTCGGCGCGATGCAGGCGCAGCGCAGCTTTGGCAGCAGCACGCTGTGGAAGCCCCTGCTGCAGGTGCCGCGTTCGGCACTTGAGACCTACGCCAGCCAGCACCGCCTGCACTGGATCGAAGACCCCAGCAACGACAGCGCGGATTTCGACCGCAACTTCTTGCGCCTGCAGGTGCTGCCACTGCTGCGCCAACGCTGGCCACATGCCAGCGCTGCGATGGCGCGCAGCGCCGGGCTGGCAGCGCAGGCAGCGGCGTTGCTGCATGAAAACGATGCAGCCCTGCTGCAGCAGGGTCTGGACCCGAGCGGAGCGCTGCAGGTCGCCGCGCTGAGGCTGCTTGCACCCGCGCAACAATCCCGCCTGCTGCGGCTGTGGGTGAACCAACGCGGACTGCCAGCACTGCCGGCCAACGGCGTACTGGCCATCCAGCAGCAGTTGTTGGCCTCCGGCCACGACCAACAGGCCGAGTTCCGCTGGCAGCAGGCCCGCATCGTGCGCTGGCGTGAGCAACTGCATGCACTGCCTTTGACCAAGGCCTGGCCCAAAGGCTGGACACGTCAGTGGGACGGCAGCGCGCCGGCCGAGCTGCCGGATGGCGGCAAACTTCTGCTGCACGGCGCCAGCGCGTTCGATCAGCCGGTGCAGCTGCGCCAACGCCAGGGCGGCGAGCGCATCCAGCTGACTGGGCGCAGCCACAGCCATCAACTCAAACACCGCCTGCAGCAGTCGGATGTGCCACCGTGGCTGCGCGCGCAACTGCCGCTGCTATGCGATGGCGACACCGTGCTGGCGGCGGCTGACCGGGTCATTTCCGCGCCACTGCAGGCATGGCTGCAGGCCCACGGCGCCGCGCTGGAATGGCAACCGCCAGATCCGGTGAATTGACCCTTTCCTGCTGGCCGCTCACACTTGCGCCATGGCAAAAAAGTCCCCCAATGAAACCTCACCGGTGGCCCACTTCGAGCAGTCGCTCGAAGAACTGGAGCAGCTGGTCGAGAAGATGGAAGCCGGCGACCTGAGTCTGGAACAGTCGCTGACCGCATATGAACGTGGCGTTGGCCTCTACCGCCAGTGCCAGCAGGCGCTGGAACAGGCCCAGCTGCGCGTGCGCCTGCTCACCGACCCGGCCCAGCCGGAAAAATCCGAACCCTTTGAAAGCAGCGGCAATGAAGACTGACGCCCTGCTCACCCGCTGGCTGGAGCGCACCGAAGAACAGCTGCAGGACGCCTTGCCCGACCCCGAGCTTGCCCCGCAGCGCCTGCACCAGGCCATGCGCTATGCGGCGCTGGGCGGCGGCAAGCGCATGCGGCCGATGCTGGTCTATGCAGCCGGCTACCTGTTCGCAGCCGAAGAAGCGCGTCTGGACGCCGCTGCGGTAGCGGTCGAACTGATCCACGCCTACTCGCTGGTACACGACGACCTGCCGGCGATGGACGATGACGACCTGCGCCGCGGCCGCCCGACCACCCATATCGCCTTTGACGAGGCCACCGCGATCCTCGCCGGTGATGCCCTGCAGACCCGCGCCTTTGAAATCCTCGCCGACGCCTGGATGCCACCGGCATTGGCGCTGAACTGCATAAAGACATTGGCAGGCGCTTCCGGCGCCGCCGGCATGTGCGGCGGGCAGGCACTGGATATCGACGCCACCGGTCAGCAGCAGGCACTGGCTGATCTCAAGCACATGCATGCGCTGAAGACCGGTGCGCTGATCCGCGCGGCCGTGCGCATGGGCGCGTTGTGCGGCGAAGCCAGCGACGCCCAGCTTGCACAGCTGGACAGTTTTGCCGATACCTTGGGCCTGGCCTTCCAGGTCCGCGACGACATCCTCGATGTCGAGGCCAGCTCGGAGCAGTTGGGCAAGACCGCCGGCAAGGACCAGGCCCAGGACAAGTCGACCTTCCCCTCATTGCTGGGCATGGACGGCGCCAAGGCCACCTTGTCCGAGCTGGCAACCGCGATGCAGGCAGCGTTGATTCCGTTTGGCCAGCGTGCGGCAGCCTTGGCGGCATTGGCCGAACTGACGGTACGCCGCTCGCATTGATTGCAGTGTGTGGGAGCGGCGTGAGCCACAAAGCTGGCAATGCCTGCATGGCCGCGAACGGCCAACCCCTCCCCAGCCCTCCCCTTGCCTTCGGCAAAGGGAGGGGGCTAAACCACCGCACTGCGCGCAAACAAAAAGCCCGGCTTGCGCCGGGCTTTCGTCAAACAACCACCACGCCGATTACTTGATCAGGCGGATCGTCATCGGATAGCGATAGGTCTCGCCCTTGTTGGCCGCCAGGCCCGCAAGAATCGCGAATACCAAGCCACCGATCCATGCCACGGCATAGGTCAGGAAGCCAATCAGCACGACCATCAGGATGCCGCTGATGAAGTAGGCGCCCAGCAGGGTCAGCTGGAAGTTCAGCGCTTCCTTCGAGTTGGCATTCAAGAAGGCCTTTTCCGGCTTGTCCTTGTTCACCAGCCACACGATCAGCGGCACGATGAAGCTGAAGAAGATGCCCGACAGGTGCACCAGCATCGCGATGCTGTTGTCGTCGGAAGCACCGGCGCTGGTCGGCGGCGGCGGCGGAGTATTCTGGTAATCGCTCATTGTTTCCCCAAGATCCTTGTAAAGGGTTTATCAATACTGGCTGACAGCTATAGGGAGCGCTCTAGCTCCCACATAAGAATAGTCCGCTGTTTACCAAGACTGCGTCAATCATTACCTGCCACGGTCATTTTGCCGACCAGGATCGAGCCAACCGCGACATGCGAGCGCTTATCCACGTCGGTGCCCACCGCTTCAATACCGGCAAACATCTGCTTGAGGTTGCCGGCGATGGTGATGCCGTCTACCGGGTAGACGATCTGCCCGTTCTCCACCCAGAAGCCGCCGGCGCCGCGCGAGTAGTCGCCGGTGATGCCATTCACGCCCTGCCCCATCAGTTCGGTCACCAGCAGACCGGTCCCCATACCTGACAGCATGGACGCGCGATCGCCTGCATTGGCCTTCACTTTCAGGTTGTGTACGCCGCCGGCATTGGCGGTGGTCTGCAGGCCCAGCTTGCGCGCCGAGTAGCTGCCCAGGATGTAGCGCTGCAATACGCCGTCGGTGATCAAGGCCGAATTGCGGGTAGCCACGCCTTCGCCGTCGTAGGAACTGGAACGCAGGCCGCGACGCAGCAGCGGCAGCTCCTCGATGCCAAACCACTGCGGAAACAGCTGGGTGTCCACGCTGTTGAGCAGGAAGCTGGCACGCCGGTACAGCGCACCGCCGGAGACGGCGCTGAGCAGGTGGCCGATCAGCGAACGCGCCATTTCCGCGGCGAACAGCACCTGCACCTCGCCGGTCGGCAGCGAGCGCGGCTGCAGCCGTGCCACGGTGCGTTCGGCCGCGCGCAAGCCCACCGCTGCCGGGTCATCCAGGTCTTCGCGGGCGATGGCACTGGTATACCAGCCATCACGCTGCATGCCGTCACCCTGCCCTGCGATCAGCGCGCAGCCAATGGAATGGTGGCTGCTGCGGTCACGGCCGATGAAGCCATGCGAGTTGGCGTAGACCGATACGCTCTGCGCGGTGGAGGCCGAGGCGCCATCGGAATTGCTGATGCGGCTGTCGCTCTGGCGGCCGGCCGACTCACAGGCCAGGGCCAGGTCCAGCGCCTGCTCGGCACTGAGCTCCCAAGGGTGCCAACTGTCCAGGTCCGGGAACTCGGTGGCCATCAGCGCCGGGTCGGCAAGACCAGCGGCCGGGTCGTCCTCGGTATGCCGGGCGATCGCGCAGGCCTGCGCCACGGTGGCCTCCAGGCTGGACTCCTGCAGGTCGGCGGTGCTGGCACTGCCCTTGCGCTGGCCGAAATACACGGTCACCGCGATACCGCGGTCGTGGGTGGCCTCGACCGTCTCGACCTCGCCCAGGCGCACGTTCACATCCAGCCCGCGGTCCTCGCTGCAGCTGACCTCGGCCTGGCTGGCGCCCATCGCGCGGGCCCGCTCCAGCAGCCGCTGGGAGATGCCGGTCAAGCGCTCCAGGCGCTGCTGGCTGTCGTCGACGGCAGGGTTTTGGGTGCTAATGACGTTCAATGCTTTATCCTTGGTGGCCGAATCCCTTCACATCTGCCCGGTCTT
Source organism: Stenotrophomonas terrae (assembly GCF_001431465.1). Classification (GTDB taxonomy): domain Bacteria; phylum Pseudomonadota; class Gammaproteobacteria; order Xanthomonadales; family Xanthomonadaceae; genus Stenotrophomonas; species Stenotrophomonas terrae. The sequence goes on from NZ_LDJJ01000013.1 coordinate 39,026, forward strand.
GCCTGACTGGCGGCGGTGTGACGGGGATCCCTCGTGAAGCCCGGCGAGCGCCCGGCTTTCCTGTCATGAAGTTTAGTAGGTAGCAGTGCGATGCGCGGACGCGATCAAGAAACCGGTGAATTTTTGGGCGAAAGCCGTAGCCAGAACCGGCGCGAAGCGCTGGAAGTGCTGGCGCTGGGCGAAACCCTGGTGGAGCTGACCCCGGCCCAGCTGGCACGCCTGCCTATTCCGGAAGGCATGCTGGAACACATCGAGTACACCAAGCGCATCACCTCGCACGGTGCCCGCAAGCGCCAGCTGGCATTCCTTGCCAAGCAGATGCGCCGCGAGGAAGACGAAACCCTGGACGCGATCCGCAACGCCTTGGACGCCAACAGCGAGACCTCGCGCCGCGAAGTGGCCATCATGAACCGCATGGAGCGCTGGCGTGAGCGTTTGCTGGCCGAGGGCGACGTTGCCCTGGGCGAGCTGCTGGACGAACACCCGGAAGCCGATCGCCAGGGGCTGCGTACGCTGGTCCGCAATGCGCTGGCCGAGAAAGCCAAGAACAAGCCGCCGCGCGCCTACCGCGAGATCTACCAGGTACTGCGCGAGCTGATGCTGGTGCCGGTACTGAGTGCAGCCGCGGAAGTTGGCGGTGATGACGATGCTGATGATGTGGATGGCGACGACGCGCAGGATTGAGCTGGGTTGAGGGGACCGTCGGTTTGGTTCTGTAGCGAAAAGCTGCCCTCATCCGCCCCTTCGGGGCACCTTCTCCCGTAAACGGGAGAAGGGAATGCTGGCATTTAGGGTGCTGCGGAGTCAGCTCGGACTGCAGCTTTGCAATCCCTTCTCCCGCGAGCGGGAGAAGGTGCCCGGAGGGCGGATGAGGGGAAGCGCTTAAAGCGACCTCAAGCCTGCGTACCACCCACCGTCAGCCCATCAATCAGCAATGACGGCTGGCCGACACCGACCGGCACGCTCTGCCCGTCCTTGCCGCAGATGCCCACGCCTTCATCCAAGGCCAGATCGTTGCCGATCATGCGCACCTTCTGCATGGTCTCCGGACCGTTGCCGATCAGGGTCGCGCCCTTCACCGGCGCGGTGATCTTGCCGTCTTCGATCAGGTAGGCCTCGGTCGCCGAGAACACATACTTGCCGCTGGTGATGTCGACCTGGCCGCCACCGAAATTGACCGCGTACAGTCCCTTCTTCACCGAACGGATCATCTCCTGCGGATCATGGTTGCCGGCGCGCATATAGGTATTGGTCATGCGCGGCATGGTCATGTGCGCGAAGGATTCGCGGCGGCCATTGCCGGTCGGCGCGACGCCCATCAAACGCGCGTTGAGCGTGTCCTGCATGTAGCCGACCAGGATGCCGTCCTCGATCAGGGTGGTGCACTGGGTCGGGGTGCCTTCGTCATCGATGTTCAAGGAACCGCGACGCCCGTCCAGGGTGCCGTCATCGACGATGGTCACGCCCGGTGAGGCCACCCGCTCGCCGATCCGGCCGGCATAGACACTGGTGCCCTTGCGGTTGAAGTCACCTTCCAGACCGTGGCCGACCGCTTCGTGCAGCAGCACGCCGGGCCAGCCTGGGCCGAGCACCACCGGCATCACCCCGGCCGGCGCCGGAATGGCTTCCAGGTTCACCAGCGCCTGGCGCAGTGCCTCGCGGGCAAAGGCTTCCGGGCGGTCGCCGGCAAACAGTTCTTCATAGCTGTAGCGGCCACCGCCACCGGCATAACCGGACTCGCGACGACCGTTCTGTTCGACGATGACCTGCACATTGAGGCGAACCAGCGGACGTACGTCCGCCGCCAGCACGCCGTCGCTGCGCGCGATCAGCACCGTGTCGACACCGCCGGACAGGCTCACCATCACCTGCTGCACACGCGTGTCCGCCGCGCGCAGGTAACGGTCCAGTCGCTTGAGCACTTCCACCTTGGTCTCGTTGCCGATGCTGTCCACCGGGTCCAGCGCCGGGTACAGCGCGCGCGAGCTGCCGCGCACCAGCGAGCGCACGTTCTGCTCGCCGCCCTCGCGGGAGATCGCCCGCGCCGACTGCGCCGCCGCCAGCAGCGCCGCCGGCTGGATGTCATCCGAATACGCAAAACCGGTCTTTTCACCGGCGATCGCGCGTACCCCCACGCCTTGTTCGATCGAATGGGCACCGTCCTTGACGATGCCGTCCTCCACGCTCCAGCTCTCCCGGCGCGAATGCTGGAAGTACAGGTCGCCAAAATCGATACCCGGCCCCAGCAAGGTGCCAAAGGTGCGTTCCAGGCGATTGGCATCCAGCCCTGAAGGCAGCAGCAGGCGGGTTTCGGCGAGCGTGAGAGCGTTTTCGGTCATGTCATTCCAGATGGGGGCAGACCCGCCTCATGCAAGCCTGCGCTGATTCAGGGGCTGCCCGCAGCCCCGGGGGTGACCGCCGGCGGCGGCATGCGCGCGGCCTCACGGTCCAGCACTTCGACCTTGGGATCTTTCCAGGGCCCGGTCACCTTATAGGTCTTGGAGCCGATTTCGCCCAGCGGCTTGCCCAGCACCGCATTGGCCGCGGCACCCACCGCAGCACCCACCGGGCCGCCTGCCACCGCGCCCACCACAGTCAGCAGGTTGCCCGAGCGCGGGTTCACATCGATGGTCTGGTTGAACTGCTGGGCGACCAGATCTGCCTGGCCGCGGATGGTGATTTCCGCCGCTGGCGCCTCGATGGCGATCTTGTCGGTGCTGGCCTGGCCATTGCCGAAGCGCATCGCGCCTTCCACATGGTTGAACGCCAGGCCCTTGGAAAACAGATCGCGGAAATCAAACAGCAAGCGCCGTGGCAGCTGCGCCACGCTGAGCAGGCCGAGCACGCGGCCGGCGCCCGGGTCCACTTCCAGCAGCTGGCCGTTGCGCAGGTCCAGATCCAAGCCGCCTTCCAGGCTGGCCAGGTTGAAGGCCATCGGTCCGCCCTGCCAGCCGGCCTGCAGGCGCGCCTTGCCCTGCCCGCCGCGCAGCTGGCCGGCGTAGCCCAGCCGCTGCAACAGATCGCCGAGGTCTTCGCTCTGTACGTCCGCCGTTACCTCGGTGCGCGCCTGCGCGCCCATTCCACGCCACTGCCCGTGCACGTCGATAACCTGCTTGGGCGCGCGGATCGCCAATTCCTGTACCTGCAGGCCGTCACCGGTCGGGCGCGTGCGCAGACGGGTCTGGCCGAGCTTGACCGCGGCAAACTGCAGGTCGTCGATATCCAGCGCCAGCGGCGGGATGTTGGCCGGGTTGATGGGCGCTGCCGGGGTATCGCTGGACTCTGCCGTTGCCGCCGCGGCAGGCTGCCAATGCACCCGCGCCAGCTGCCCGCTGACCGTGCCGCCATCGGCAGTTGGCACGCGCAGGTTGCCGGCAAGTGCCGGGCCATCGAGCTGCACCGCAACCGCATCGGCACCCGGGCGCAGCTGCAGCCGGGTCTGCGCGAAACGCCCGCCCACCATCATCAGCTGGTCGGCCAGCACGTCCACCTGTTTCAGCGCCAGGCCGCCGTCGCTGCCATCGCTGTCGCCGCCACGCGCCAGGGTGATCCATTCCAGCGCATCCAGCGAGGGCGTGCGGCCATTGACCACCAGACCATCGGCCGGTGGCTCGTGATCGACGCGGTCATTGCCCATGGTGACCTGCACGCCGGTCTTGCCGTTCTGGCTACGTGCCGCCAGCGCCATCAATTTGCCGAAGGAGACATCGATGCGACCGGCGCCCATTGGCAAGGCAGCCTGCACCGTGGTGGCCAGGGCATCGGCGGCGGGCTTGTTCAAGGGCGCCGGCAACTGCAGGCGGGTGCCCTGCAGGTCCGAGCGCAGGGTCAGCAGGGTCGGCGGACCGCTGCGCGCGCCTGCCGCCACCTTGGGCAGGCTGACCCCGACCGTCCATGCCGAGGTGCCATGCACATAGGGCTTGAGCCACGCCAACTCCGGCGCGCGGTCCAACAGCTTGCCCGCATCCAGGTCCGCGCTCAGTTCGGCCTCGAACGCCTGCGCCGGATCCTTCACCGGCTTGCCCGCGCGCAGCGCCAGCACACCGTCATGCTCCTGATGCCGCACCTGCAGCGCAGGTGCGTCGAAGCCCTCGCTGCTGTACTGCGCCTTGCCGCGTACGTCTTCGAACTGCAGATCCCAGCGCTTGTCGGCCATGCGCATGCCACGCAGATCGATATCGCCCTTCAGGTGGCCGGCGCTGTCGTGGTGCAGTGGCAGCAACAGGTCAAAATTGACCGCCGCCGGCCCGCTCACCGTCAGATTGTCCAGGGTGTCGCCATAGCTGGCCTGCAGCGGACTCTGCCGCAACATCGCCAGCAGGCGCGCGCTTTCATCCACCGTGCTGGCCTGCACCACCAGCTTGGATTCACGGAAACTGGCGATGCCCGCGCGCAGCTGATCGACCTTGACCCCGGCCAGATCGCCGCGACCGTTCAGATCGAAGCCGCCGCCGATGAAGCTGATATCGGCGTTGACGTGCTGCATCAACGGCCAGTCCTCCTGGAAACGGATGGCACCGTCATCGATGTGGCCGCCGGCCTCGAAACGGCCGTTGTTGCCGATGAACGGCCAATCATCCAGATCGCCTACCGCCAAGCCCGTGCCGCCGCGCAGGGTGCCATCCACCAGCGCCGCATCCAGCCACTTCACGGCGGCCTCGCTCATGTTCGAACGCACCCAGAACTGCTTGGCGGCGGTCATCGGCACGTCGTCGATCTTGGCCGCCAGGTTGATCCACGGACGGGTGCCGTCGCCCTGGAACCACAAGCCGCCGCGTATGTCGGCGGCATAGTTGCGGCCCTGCATGCGTAGCGCAGGCGTCCCCACCTGCCAGCCGGCACCTTCGCGCCAACCGACCAGGTCACCGGAGAGTTGCAATTCATGCAGCACGCCGAAGCCGGTGGGCCAATCAAAGCGCACCACGTGATCGGGCTTCAGCGCCAGTGAAAACGCCTGCGCGTCACCCTCAAAATGGCCGCGCAGGCCACTGATACCCGGGCTGCCACCGACCGGCGCGAAACTGGCATCGAGCAGCTCGCCACTGCCACGCACCGCGCCATCGGCAGTCCCCAGCAGATTGATGTCGGCAAAGCGCAGCGAGGGCTGCGAGCGCTGCAGCCAACGCCGCAGGCTGGGTTCGAGCCGGTCGCTGAGCGCTGCCACCTGCAACAGCGGGCCGGCATCGAGTTGCTTGCCCTGCACCGCAAAATGTTTTCCACCTGCCAGCAGCAGCCCGTCCAGGCTCTGGGTAGCACCGTTGGCGGCGATCCGCAGGCGTGGCGCATCCAGCCGCCAGCCGCCGTCGATGGCCTTCCAGCGCGCGCGCAATTGCAGGTTGTTGAATGCCACGGTCGGTACGGCATCACCGGCCTGCACCGGCGCACCGGCCAACTGCACGGCTTGCAGCTCGCCTTCGGCGGTCACCGCCACTACGCGTTTGTCACGCAGCTGTACCCAGCCCTGCAGCTCGCCCTTGCCCTGGCGTATCTGCAGCCCGGCAAACTTCAGCAGCGACGCCCACGCGCCGAGCTCGGCGGGATCGGCCGAAAACCAGGCCTGCCCATCACCGCGCTGGCGGTGGAAATCCAATACCACAGTGACCGGTGCGGCGCCGGTATCGATCCAGCCCTTGGCCCCCACTCGCAGCCGTTGCCCGTCCACCCGCAGGCGCAGGTCGATGCGCGGAATACGGGTCTGCAGCCCGATCGACGGTGCCTGCACCTGCAGCTGGCCGCCAATCACCTGCAGCTCGCCGAGCCTGCGCAGGGTTTCCAGCGGATCGCCGCCGGCGCTGGAACTGGGCAGGCCGCGTACCGACCAGCGGCCGTCATCGTCACGTTGCAGGGTCAATGCCAGCCCGCGCAGGCGCAGCTCGGTCAGCGGAGCGCCGGGCAGCAGGCCCGAATACACCGCCACCAGCACTTCGGCCTGGCCGATGCGTACCCCTTCACCCTGGCCAACCCGCAGGCCATCGAGCTGCAGCAACGGGCCACGCCGGGTCCAGCGCGTATCCAGCCGGTCGAAGGCCACCGGCTGGCCGGCGCGCTCACTGAGCCAGGCTGCCACCTTGTCCGGATGCGCCTCCACCACCGGCAGCAGCTGGCTGACCGTGCCGACCAGCAGTGCCACGCACACCAACGCGATCGCCAATGCCATCAAGGCGTAGCGACGGAAGCGGCGTAGGCGGTGGCGCAACAGCGTGGTCATCAGCTCACTTCGTGCTTCCGTGCCGCGAAGTGAGCGTGCTTAGAGCAGCACGACATCGAACTGCTCCTGCAGGTATTGATCATCGGCCTGGAAGCGGATGCTCTTGCCAAGGAACTCTTCCAGCTCGGCGACCGCCGCCGACTCTTCATCGGTGATGCGGGCGACCACTTTGCTGGAGGCGATCACCAGCAGGCGCGCGGCCTCGAACTGGCGCACGGCGCGGGTGATCTCGCGGAAGATCTCGTAGGTCACGGTTTCGGCGGTCTTGATGCTGCCGCGGCCACTGCACTGCGGACAGGTTTCGGACAGCTGCCGTTCCAGGCTCTCGACCGTGCGCTTGCGGGTCATTTCGACCAGGCCCAGCGGCGAGAAGTCGTACACCGTGGTCTTGGCGTGGTCGCGGGCCAGTGCTTTTTCCAGCGTGCGCAGTACCTGGCGGCGGTGTTCGGCGTCATCCATGTCGATGAAGTCGATGATGATGATGCCGCCCAGATTGCGCAGCCGCAGCTGCCGGGCCACCGTCTGCGCCGCCTCCAGATTGGTGCGGAACACGGTTTCTTCCAGGTTGCGCTGGCCAACGAAGGAACCGGTGTTGACGTCGATGGTGGTCATCGCCTCGGTCTGGTCGATGACCAGGTAGCCGCCGGACTTGAGCGGCACCTGCTTGTTCAAGGCGCGGACGATCTCGTCCTCGACCCCGAACATGTCGAAGATCGGGCGGTCGCCGGTATACAGCTCCAGCTTCTCGCCCAGCACCGGCATGTATTTGGCGACGAAGGCCTGCAGTTGGCCAAAGGTTTCCTTGGAGTCGACCTTGACCTTGTCCACGTCCTTGCGGATAAGGTCGCGCACCGAACGCAGTGGCAGGCTCAGGTCTTCATAGATGATGCTGCAAGGCGGTGCTTCGCGACCACGCCGCTCCACCACTGCCCAGACCCGCGACAGATAGGAGATGTCTTCGGCCAGGGCCTCGGCCGGCTGGCCCTCGGCATTGGTGCGCACGATGTAGCCGTAGCCGCCGTGCTGGGCCGAAATCTCCGTCACCAGCGATTTCAGCCGGGCGCGCTCGCCCTCATCCTCGATCCGCGCCGACACGCCGACCATCTTGGACTGCGGCAGCAGCACCAGGTAGCGCGACGGGATGCTGATCTGGGTGGTCAGGCGGGCGCCCTTGGTGCTGATCGGGTCCTTGACCACCTGCACCACCACGTCCTGACCATCGCGCAGCAGCTCCACGATCGGCACCGAGGACGGCAGCGGCAGGCTGGGCGCGGTTTCATCGGTATCGGCGGCGACCGGTGCCGGCCGCACCACGTCGTTGGCGTGCAGGAACGCAGCGCGGTCCAACCCCACCTCGACGAAGGCCGCCTGCATGCCGGGCATCACCCGCTGCACCTTGCCCTTGTAGATGTTGCCCACCACGCCCCGGCGCCAACCGCGCTCGATGTGCAGCTCCTGCAACATGCCATTTTCAATCACAGCCACGCGGGTTTCGCGCGGGGTGACATTGACCAGAATTTCTTCGGACACGTCCTTCACTCCCCCTTGTCCATGGAATCGTCGGCGGCGCCGGCGGCAAACGCCGCCAGCAGCGCAGCGGTCTGTTGCAGCGGCAGCCCCATCACCCCTGAGTAGCTGCCAGCCAAATGACTGATGAAACGTTCCGCACCGCCCTGGATGGCATAGCCGCCGGCCTTGCCCATCGGCTCACCGGTGGCGACATAGGCCTGGATCTGCGCCGCGCTCATCGGCGCGAACGTCACTTCCGAGACCACCGTCTCCAGCGCGTGGCGCCCGGCGGCGGCCAAGGCCACCACGGTGATCACCCTATGCGTGCGCCCGGCCAGGGAGGCCAGCATCGCCGCCGCATCGGCGGCGTCGGCCGGCTTGCCGTAGACCCGGTCGCCCAGCACCACCTCGGTGTCCGAGCCCAGCACCACCGCCTGCGGGTCGTCGGCGACCAGCGCCAGGCCGGCCTGCGCCTTGTCCAAAGCCACCCGCCGCACGTAGGCTTCAGCGGGTTCACCTTCCGCCCGTACTTCGGGCACGTCCAGATCCAACGTCCGGAATGGCACGTCGAGGCGGGAAAGGAGTTCGTTGCGGCGGGGGGAACGGGAGGCAAGATAAAGCATCGCGGAAGCATAACCTGCGGCGGCTGGCTGAATGATCGGCAAAGGCGTCAAAGTCATCGCAACCCCGAGCCGGCTCACCACCCGTTCATCGCCCTGTAGTCACTTTCACGATCCATCCAAGGAGGATCTTCATGCGCCGTACCGCCCTTGCTCCACTGTTGTTGTCCCTGTCACTTGCCCTGGGAGCCGCGATGACCGCCCACGCCCAAACTGTGCCCACCGCCGTTGCCAGTGATGCCACCTTGCTGAATGTCTCGGCACAGGCCGAGGCACACCGGGTTCCAGACATCGCCACGCTGTCGGCTGGGGTGGTCACCCAGGCCGTCGATGGCAATACCGCCATGCGCGACAACGCCGTGCAGATGGACAAGGTAATGGCCGCGATCAAGGCCGCCGGCATCGCCGAGCGCGATATCCAGACCAGCGGCATCAACCTCAGCCCGCAGTACCGCTACGCCGAGAACGAGCCGCCGAAGATCACCGGCTACCAGGCCAGCAACACCGTCAGCCTGAAGGTGCGCGACATCACCAAGCTGGGCAAGGTGCTGGACAGCCTGGCCGCCCAGGGTGCCAACCAGATCAATGGCCCGAGCTTTGAAATCGACCAGCCCGAGCCGGTCTATGACGAAGCCCGCCTGGCCGCGCTGAAGAAGTCCCAGGCCCGCGCCGAGACCTATGCCAAGGCACTGGGCCTGCGCGTGCGCCGCATTGTCAGCATTTCCGAGGGCAACCAGGGCGGCTTCCGGCCGATGCCGATGATGGCCATGTCCGCCGGCCGCAGCGCCAAGGCGGAAATGGACACCGCCGTGTCGCCGGGCGAAACCACCGTGTCGGTCAGCCTGGACGTGGTGTTCGAACTGGGCCGCTGAGCCAGCTGCAGCCGCAACAAAAACGGCGCCTTCGGGCGCCGTTTTTGCTGCCGGCGACGCCGCCTGTGCTTGTTTGTAGGAGCGGCGTCAGCCGCGAAGCTGACGCCGCTGGCAGCAGTGCCCACTGATCCAGTACTTGCTTCGCGGCTGACGCCGCTCCTACAGGGCCCAACCGGCCCTACCTGCCCGCTTGTCTACCTGACCGTAGCCCGGGTAAGCGCAGCGCACCCGGGGCCTTTGGCGCACAACAACAACGCCCCGCAGATTTGTGGAAGCGGCGTCAGCCGCGAAACTGATATCGCTGAAGTCGATGGCAGTCGCACAAACTGATCTCGCACCTGCTTCGCGGCTGACGCCGCTCCCACAAGGTCCTACCTGCCTGCCTCCCCCGGCACCCTCAAGCTGTCCGCCAGCTGACCGGAAACGATCGCCCCGCTTGTCGAGCGCGCAGATAGCAGGCGCACTGCAGCTACGGGACCGCAGTAGGCAACCCCGTCCCGTGTCATCGCGCGTTGTTCTCTGTCACACGCCCACGCATGGAGGTGGTACATGGTCCGCACGCAACAACACCGCAGTCCGTCCCTGCACGTAGAACCCTCGCGCATCCTGGCCTACAGCACCGCCCTGGCCCTGCACGCATTTGCCCTGGGGCTGCTGCTGATCCCGCTGTCACAGGTGCCCATCCACAGCGATGCGGTGCGCGAACGCTGGCAGGTGCCCGACGTCAAACCCATCGTCCCCAACCCGCCAACGCCGCCCAAGGAAACACCGGTGACCCGCGCGCCGTCGCCACCACGGCAACCGGCACTGGCCGCACCGGTCGACACTGCCGTGCTGCCGGTCTTCGCCACCGAAGCGGTAGTCACCGCACCGGTGGACGTGTCCCCGGCCGTCGACAACCTGCCGGCCATTGATTCGACCGGGATCTCCACGCCGCTGCAGGGCGTGCAGCTGCGCTACCTCAAAGCACCACCGCCGGGTTATCCGCGTGACGCCCTGCTCGCCGGCGCGCAAGGCACGGTGACCCTGCGGGTATTGGTCGATGTGGACGGCACGCCGCTGGAAGTCAGCGTTGAACACAGCAGCGGCAACCGCAGTCTGGACACCGCCGCACGCAATCAGGTGCTGCGTCGCTGGAAGTTCCAACCGGCTACCGATGGCGGCCGCCCGGTACAGGCCTACGGCCTGATCCCGGTGGACTTCAAACTTGGCTGAACAGGGCTAATCGCCCCTTATGGCAGCGTTATCTAAACGCTGCCATAAGAACCGCCAAACTGTCTGTGGCTATTAATGATTATTTCACTGCGTCGTCACCCATGGGAAACCTAGATTCGCGGCCGTCGATGTTCTTTGGCCGCGTCCTGCGGCCTTCTTGCCGCTGTTCCCTGGAGAGAGACCGTGAAACATCCGACCTACCCGCGCAGCAACCGTCTTAGCATCGCCATAACAGGCAATCTCACCCGACTGCTCCTAGTCCCCTTGACCCTTGCAGCGGCGGCCCCGCTGGCGATGGCGCAGGACGAGAAAGCCACCAACCTGGACCGGATCACCGTCACCGGCTCCAACATCCCGCGCGCCACCACCGAAACTGCGTCGCCGGTGCAGGTCATCACCCGGCAGGAAATTGATCGTACCGGCAAGGCCACCATCGCCGAGTACCTGCAGACCCTGACCAGCGATGGCGCCGGCTCCATTCCCAAGAGCTTCGGTACCGGCTTTGCCGGCGGCGGCTCCGGTATCTCCCTGCGTGGCCTGGGTGCGGCATCGACCCTGGTCCTGCTCAATGGCCGCCGCATGGCCCCGTACGGGCTGGCCGATGACGGACAGAAAGTGTTCACCGACCTGAGCGTCATCCCGATGGATGCGGTCGAACGCGTTGAGGTGCTGAAGGATGGCGCTTCGGCCATCTACGGTTCCGACGCCATCGCCGGCGTGGTCAACATCATCCTGCGCCGGGACTTCACCGGTGCCATGCTCAAGGCTTCCTATGGCACCTCCGGTGACAGCGACGGCAATGCCCGCAAGGCCTCGTTGACCGCAGGTGTGGGCGACCTGGACAAGGATGGTTTCAATGCCTTCGTCAGCATCGACGTCAGCAAAACCGACGACATCCGCATCTCCGACCGCCGCGACCGCAAGTGGATCGGCAATGGCGACCTTGGCAGATATGGCTTTGATCGCGTTTCGGGCGGCCAGTTCTTCCCGCTCAATGGCGCTATCACCGCCAACGGCACTGTCGCCGGAAACTCGCCGGTCGGCAGTATCCGCGACCCGGCAACCGGGCTGTATCAATCGCTGCCTGGCTGTTCGCAGTTCTCCAACATCAGCCCCGTCGATGCCGGCGGCGGCTGCCTGTGGCAGACCCAGGATTTCCGCAGCCTGAGCCCCAGCGAAGAGTTCGGCAACCTGTTCGCACGCGGCACCTTCGTGCTGTCGGACAACTTCGAGATGTACGGCGAATTCGGCTACTCGAAGAAGAAGAACGTGTTCTACAACACCCCCAACGGCGTCTCTGGCTCATGGGGTTACCCGGGTGGCCCGGTCAACGCCAGCAGCGGACCAGGCGCTACAGTGCTGGGCGCCGCCCATCCGGACAATCCGCTGGGCGTGGATGCACGCCTGCGTTATGCCGCGTTTGACGTCGGCCCGCGCGTCACCACCAACACCAACGAGTTCACCCGCTTCCTGGTTGGCGTGAAGGGCACGGCTGGCGATTGGGATATCGACACCGCCTATTTGCATTCGGCGACCCAACTGGTCAACGAGCGCACCGGCTTCCTGCGCTACAGCCATGTACGCACCGCGCTGACCGATCCCAACAGCCCGGTGGGCTGGTGGCGTATTGGCGCCAACGCCGGGCAGAACTCGCAGGCGTTGTACGACTACATCTCGCCGACCATCCATGCCAACGCCTCGACCACGCTGGACATGATCGACTTCAAAGCCTCGCGCAGCCTGGCCGATCTTGCTGGCGGCCCGTTGGGCTTTGCAATCGGCGCCGAGTACCGTCGCCAGAAAGCCAATCTCGACCCGCAGAGCTATACCGACCTGGGCGACATCATCGGCCTGGGCTACTCGGCCTACAAGGGCACACAGGAAGTGGGCGTGCTCTATACGGAAATGGTCGCACCGGTACTGGAATCGCTGGAGTTGTCCGGCGCTCTGCGCGTTGACAAGTACAAGGACGGTGACACCGCAACCACGCCAAAAGTCGGCCTGAAGTGGACCCCGGCCGAGTGGATCGCCTTGCGTGCGACCTACGCCGAAGGCTTCCGCGCACCTGGCCCGGCAGAAGCCGGTGACGGTGGGCTGGCCGCCTTCAGTACCGCCCGCGATCCAGTCCGCTGCCCGGGCGGCACCCCGGCCCCGGGCGCAACCGCTGCGGACTGTGCGGTCAACCTGGCCATCATCACCTCGGCCAACCCCGACCTGAAACCGGAAAAATCCAAGAGCTATACCGTTGGCCTGGTGTTGGACCCGACCTCCAGCACGACGATGACCTTCGACGCCTGGCAGATCAAACGCACCAACGAGATCAACCAGGGCGACACCGATCTGGCCCTGGCTGCGGGACGCGGCATCCGTTCGGACAATGACCTGCCCGGCATTCCCAACAGCGGCAGCCTGCTTGCGGTCAGTGTTGACTACATCAACTCCGCTTCCACCACCATCCGCGGATTTGACTTCGACATCCGCCAGCGGGTGGAACTGGGCAATTACGGCAAACTGCTGATGGACCTGCAGTGGACCCGCATCAATTCGTTCGAGCGCGACGATGGCACCGGCACCGTGTACCAGTACGCCGGCACCCATGGCAACTGCGACGTCACCAACTGTATCGGTACGCCGAAGGATCGCCTCAATCTTGGCCTGACCTGGGACATGGACCGTTTCAGCATCAGCGCCATCGGCAACTATATCGGCAGCATGGACAACGTCGCCTTTGAAGGTGACAGCTGCGCCAATCACTACACCGATGGTTCCGATGCACCACGTGGTTGCGAGCTGCGTTCGTTCTACACCATCGACCTGTCCGGCCGCTGGCGTGCAACCGATGCGTTCGAGATCTTCGGTTCGGTGCAGAACGTCACCGACCGCATCGCACCGTTGGATCCGCTGACCTACGGCGCAGTCAACTACAACCCGCTGCACTACAGCGGTGCCGTTGGCCGTTACTACACCCTCGGTGCCAAGTACACGTTCAATTGATGTCCCCGCCCCGCCGCGACAAGCGCCGGGGCACTTTGATCGGCAAACGGAAGACCCGCGCGCAAGCGCGGGTCTTCCTGTTCTCCACCCAGGCCGGGCCCAGGCGTGCGGCTGTCGGCGACCAGCCCTGAGCCAACTGCAGGCAAGGCTGTCAGCCGTGTCCGCCCCGCTGTCCCCGGACCATGACAGACTGCCGGATCGACACCCTCGCAGGAGCAGCGCGTGCCGCCTACCTCACCGCCCACGCAGATATTTCTGCTGGCGATCAGACGCTTTGCTGAAACCGCAAGCGCGGCTGCTGTCGAGCAGGCGCTGGCAGCAGCAAACGATGCTGCCGCTTCGGTGCCACTGGACAGCCTGGAGACGCTGGAACGGCATATCCGGTTCGAACTCGGGCTCGCCATGCCTGCAACGCACAGGCTGTGGTCGCGTACCCGTCCTGCCCGCCACCTGTCCTGGCTGGATCTATGCAATGCGGATGGCCATGTCCGCGAACGCACGCTGCGCTGCCTGTTGGCAGCGCCCAACGCGCTGGCGCTGGCCTTTGCGCTTCGTCGCCTCAACGACTGGGTGCCCGAGGTGCGCGCAGCGGCACGCGAGCACCTCCCGCGCATTGCACGTGCCTCAACGCCGTCGCATGTCGCGCAGGCACTGTGGGCCGTGCTGGCCAACCTCGCCTCCTGGGGCAGGATCGAAGCCAGCGAACGGCAAACCCTCGACGAACTGATCGCCATGGAATCCGTTGCCCTCGCCCTGCTCCAACGCATCCGCGAAGCCACCGCCGGGCCGGCTGCATCCATCCTCGTACAGATCACGCGCACGGCCATATTCGACCCTTGGCTACAGACCATCAGCCAGGACGCGATTCAACCGGCCGTGCGCGCAAGAGCGCTGCGCTTCCTGCTGGAAGGCCGCGCAACCTGGTTCGCAGGCCGCGCATGGACATGGACCGACCTGAAGTGGTGCAAGGGCAAGTTCGAGCCGGTGACCGGCGAACGCCCGCTGCTGGTGAACTACGCCCTGCAGGAATTGCTGGAATCGGCGCTGCGCGATCCCTCGCCCGCCGTGCGCCGCGTGGCGGCAGAAATTCTGATCAGACAGATTTCAAGTATTGACGCGCCGGCAGGCGCACTGGCCGCGAAACTTGCAGCTGATCCATCGGCCGCTATTGCCGAGCGCGGCCGTTTTGCATTGGCAAGATTGGCCGAGGCTGAGCACAACGCAGCGTCGCAGCAAACCAGGGCTTTGTAACCGCCAGGCTGAACGGCGGACAAAAAAAGACCCGCATCTCGCGATGCGGGTCTTCAATCAAAACTTGGCGCCCGAAGTTGGACTCGAACCAACGACCCCCTGATTAACAGTCAAGTGCTCTAACCGGCTGAGCTATTCGGGCGGGGAGGCGCATTCTATACGTTAATTACGCGCGATGGTAGGGGTGATTGGCCAACATCGCTGCTGCGCGATACAACTGCTCGGCAACCACCAGCCGAACCAGCATATGCGGCAAGGTCAGCGGGCCTATCGACCACTTCTCATCGGCCACTGCTGACACTTCGGCGGCATGCCCTTCCGGACCACCAATCAGGAACGCCAGGTCGCGCCCCTGCGTACGCCAATGTTCCAGCCGTTGCGCCAACTGTTCGGAACTGAGTTGCCGGCCTGGCACGTCCAGCGCCACCACATAGGGATTCTTGGGCAGCGCGGCCAGCACCCGCTTGCCTTCGTCCTCGATCGCGCGCTTGGGATCGCGGCCCTTGCCACGCAGGCCCGGCTCGATTTCCACCAGTTCCAGCGGCAGCCAGTGCGACAGGCGCTTCTGGTATTCGGCAAAGCCCTGCGCCACCCAGGCCGGTGCGCGTTCGCCGGTGGCGATCAATCTGGCTTTCATGCGTGGCCTCCTGTCAGCCGGCACAGACGAAGACGGCGCCCTGCGGCGCCGTCACAGAATCAGCAACGCCGGGACTCAGCCCGCATCCTGCTCGTCTTCGTCGTCATAGGCAGAGCGCGGCTGGTCGCCAACGGTCCACAGACGCTCCAGTGCATACAGCTCACGCACGCGCGGCAGCATGACGTGGACGATGACGTCGCCCAGGTCCACCAGCACCCACTCGGCTTCGCGCTCGCCTTCCACACCCAGCGGCATCACGCCCAGGTTCTTGGCAAAGCGCACGACTTCCTCGCCGATCGACTTGACGTGGCGGGTGGAGGTACCGGAGACCACAACCATGTAATCAGCGACGCTGGACTTGCCACGGACATCGAGCTCGACGGCATCCCGGGCCTTGATCTCTTCAAGGGCGGAGTGGACGGACGCCAACAGGGCCGGTACGGAGGGTGCCGGGTTGGGCATTTGGGTCTTGATGACTTGGGCTTCGGTGGTCAAAGCAGCAGAACTCGATGAATTAAGGGGAACGATTATAGAGAACCTGGCCGCCGCCGGCATTCACACTGCCGCAGCGCTGCCATAAAGGCCTTGCGCAAGGATGTACTCCGCCACCGCCGAAGGCAACAAATCGCGCCATTGGCCGCCATTGGCGATCAGCGCGCGCAATGCGGTGGCCGATTCGGCATGCAGCGGCTGCCGCAGCCGCCAGACCCGCCCCGCCGGGGCATCGGCCAGGGTGTGCACCGATTGCGCCCAGGCGCCCTGCAGGCGCAGTGCCAGCGCTTCCGGCAGGGGGCCATCCAGGCCGCTGCCGGGGCGTTCAGCCACCACGATATGCGCAAGATCGAGCAGGTGTTCCCATTCATGCCAGCTCGGCAGGCCGAGCAGGCTGTCGGCCCCCATCAGCATTGCCAGCGGACGCTGCGGGCCGATCTGGGCGCGGATCTCGCGCAGGGTGTCGACCGTCCAGGACGGTACGCCCGGCTGCCGCACGGCACGCTGCAGCTCCCGGGTATCCACCTGCAGCATGGCCTCGCCAGCGACCGCCAGCTCCAGCATGCGCGCGCGTTGGGCGGCATTGGCACCAGGCGGCGCACGATGCGGCGGATCGGCAGCAGGCATCAGGTGTACCGGCACCTGCAGCTCGGCGGCCGCGCAGCGGGCGATGGCCAGGTGGCCGTTGTGCACGGGGTCGAAGGTGCCGCCGTATAGCAGCCACAGGCCCTGCTGCCCGGCAGCGGCCGCCAGCGGCGGCCCGGCCACGTCAGCGCACGCCACGGACAAGCAGGCGCACCGCGCGGGCTTCGGCCAAGGCGACCAGCAAACGCTCCAGGGCCAGCCAGGGATCACCCTCGGCGCGCCCCTTGGCCATGCGGTCCACCTGCGAGGCCTCGGCGACGAAGCGCTCCCAGCGGCGCGGATCGGGGTGTCGCTGCAGCGCCCGCTTGAACGGCGCCTGGCGTGATTCCCAGATGCCCTTGGATTTCATTTCCGCGCCCAGGTTGCCGCCACTGGCCTGTACCCGCGCCAGCCCGGCGGTGATCAGCAGCTCGCGGATCAGGATCGGCATCAAGGCGGCCACCGCCTCGCCTTCGGCGCGCAGGCCCGCCAACATCCGCAGCACGGCCTGCGCCTGCCCGGAGAACGCGGCATCGCTGAGCCTGAAAACATCGTAACGGGCGGCATCGGCCACCAGCGATTCCATCTTGGCGACATCCAGCGGTTGGCCGTCGGCCAGCAGCGCCAGCTTGTCGATCTCCTGTGCGGCGGCCAGCAGATTGCCTTCGACCCGCTCACTCAACCGCTGCACGGCAGCCGGATCGGCGCGCAAGCCCTTGCTGCGCAGGCGCCGTTCGATCCAGTCGGCCAGCTCGTGCGGCTTGATTGCCCAGGCCACCGACAGCACACCGGCCTTGTTGACCGCTTCGGCCCACTTGCCCTGGTGTGCCTTGCTCCATTCGCCGGCGGTGATCAGCAGCACCACGTCCGGCGCCGGCCGCGCACAGAAGTCGCTGATCACCTCGGCACCTTCCTTGCCCGGCTTGCCATTGGGCAGGCGCACCTCGACCAGACGGCGGGCGCTGAACAGGCTGGGCGCATTGAAGCTGGAGGACAGCTGCCCCCAGTCGAAATCGCGGCCATCGGCATCGAATACTTCGCGCTCACCAATCCCGTCGGCACGCGCCTTGGCACGCACCGCGTCGGCGGCTTCAATCACCCGCAACAGTTCGGGACCGGCAATCAGGTACACCGGCGCCAAGGGCTGGGCGCTTATCTGGCTGGCCAGCTGTTCCGGTCGCAGTTCCATCGTTCAGGCCTGCTGCGGCTGCGCAGCACCCAGCGGCGCCAACTCAGCGCACTCCGCC
This sequence comes from Stenotrophomonas terrae, assembly GCF_001431465.1. Lineage (GTDB taxonomy): Bacteria > Pseudomonadota > Gammaproteobacteria > Xanthomonadales > Xanthomonadaceae > Stenotrophomonas > Stenotrophomonas terrae. Next base: position 56,695 of record NZ_LDJJ01000013.1, read on the forward strand.
TGCAGCATCGGGCTTGGGCTCGGGCGCGGCAGCACCCTCCGCCGGCACCGGGGCGTGCAGGGCTTTCTCCAGATCGGCGCGGACCACGCTGTCGATGCGGCGCAGGATCGATGCCGACATTTCGCGGCGCAGTTCATCAGCCAGGATTTCGCGCTCGGTGGTGGTGCCGGTGGCGTCCTGCGGCGGCGACACGTAGTCACGCGACAGCTCCACCGCCTGTTCCGGCACGATCACGCTGCCATCGGGGCGGGTGAACATGAACACCACTGCGTAGCGCAGGCTGTATTCCTGGGCACGGCCCTGGGCGTCGATGGCGATGGGCAGGTCACCCCAGCGCTCGGAACGGATCTGCAGGCGCGCAGCACCGGACGGCTCGCCGGCGGCAGCCAGGGTGTCGCCATCTTCAAGCACCGTCGCGCCGGAGGCGCGCAGGCCACGGTTGAGGAATTTGACCAACTCGCTGTAACGCACCGCTGAATCCACCTGCACCGCCGGCATATCGGCAGGCAGCGCGAGCTTGTTACGCAGATGGAAGCCGCAACCGGTGAGGCTGGCGGCGAGAATCAGGGCAGTCAGGTATCGAGTCATGCACACAGTCTGGAGGAGCCGGCCGGGGGCGGCAACAGGCAGCAAGCCTGCCTGATGCCGCGTGAACAGCGCTTGAGATACCCGCTGCGGCTTACGCCGCAACGATATTGACGATCTTGCCCGGCACGATGATGACCTTGCGGATGGTCAAGCCATCAAGGAACTTGGCCGTATTCGGCTCTTCCTTGGCAAGGACTTCGATCTGCTCGCGCGAAGTATCGGCAGCCACGTCGATGGTGCCACGCAGCTTGCCGTTGACCTGCACGGCCAGGGTCAGCGAGTCCTTGACCAGCGCCGCCGCGTCCACCTGCGGGAACGGCTGGTCTTCGAGCAGCGTTTCCGCGTGACCCAACAGCTGCCACATGCCGTGACAGGCGTGCGGGGTAATCGGGTTCAGCAGCAACACGGCCGCCTGCAGGGCTTCCTGGCGGACCGCACGGCCCTGCACGCTGGCATCGTCGAACTTGGCCAATGCGTTCAGCAGCTCCATCACCGCCGCAATGGCGGTGTTGAAGGAGTGGCGCCGGCCGTAATCGTCGCTGACCTTGCCGATGGTTTCGTGGGTCTTGCGGCGCATCGCCTTCTGCTCGGCGCTCAGTGCTGCAGTATCCAGCGCCGGCGCAACACCGTCGGCAACGTGCTTGTGCACCATCGCCCACAGCCGGCGCAGGAAGCGCGCCATACCGTCGACGCCGGCCTCGTTCCACTCCAGCGACTGTTCCGGCGGTGCGGCGAACATCGAGAACAGGCGCACCGTGTCGGCGCCGTACTTGGCCACCATGGTCTGCGGATCGACGCCGTTGTTCTTGGACTTGGACATCTTCTCGGTGCCACCGATCACCACCGGCTGGCCGTCGGTCCGCAGGGTTGCACCGATGATGCGACCACGCTCATCGCGCACCGTGTCCACGTCGGCCGGGTTGAACCAATCCTTGGAACCGTCGCTGTTCTGGCGGTAGAAGGTTTCGGCAATCACCATGCCCTGGCACAGCAGGTTCTGCGCCGGCTCGTTGCTGTCCACCATGCGCGCATCACGCAGCAGCTTGTGGAAGAAACGGAAGTACATCAGGTGCAGGATGGCGTGCTCGATGCCACCGATGTACTGGTCCACCGGCAGCCAGTAGTTGCCACGCTTGTCGACGGCCTCGCGAGCACCCGGCGAGGTGTAACGGGCGTAATACCAGCTCGACTCCATGAAGGTGTCGAAGGTGTCGGTTTCGCGCTCGGCCGCGCCGCCGCAGTCCGGGCAGGTAGTCTTGCGCCATTCCAGATCGGCCTTGATCGGCGAACCGGTACCGTTGAGCGTCACGTCTTCGGGCAGGATCACCGGCAACTGGTCTTCCGGCACCGGCACCGCGCCACACTTGTCGCAGTAGATCACCGGGATCGGGCAGCCCCAGTAGCGCTGGCGGCTGACGCCCCAGTCGCGCAGGCGGTAGTTGACCCGGCGCTGGCCCTGCGCCTTGCGTTCAAAACGCTCGGCCAATGCCTCGAACGCGCCCTGGAAATCCAGGCCATCGAACTCGGCCGAATTGACCAGCTCGGTTTCGCGGCTCTTGTCGCCGTACCAATCCTGCCAACGCGTGTCGTCGTAGTTGCGTTCGTCGTCGTTCTTCGGCGACTTCAGCGCGATGACCTGCTTCTTGGGCAGCGCGTACTTGGTAGCGAATTCGAAATCGCGCTGATCGTGGCCGGGGACAGCCATCACCGCGCCGGTGCCGTAGCCCATCAACACGAAGTTGGCGACCCAGATCGGCACCTGCTCGCCGCTGACCGGATGGATGGCACGCAGGCCGGTGTCCATGCCGCGCTTTTCCTGGGTTTCCAGTTCCGCCTCGGAGACACCGCCCTGCTTCAGCTCGGCCAGCAGTGCAGCCAGCTGCGGATTGTTCTTTGCCGCGTGCACGGCCAGCGGGTGTTCGCCGGCAATGGAGACGAAGCTCACGCCCATCACGGTGTCCGGACGGGTGGTGAACACGCGCAGCGGATCCAATGCAGCGCCGTCCAGGTCACGCACGTCGAACTGGATTTCCAGGCCTTCGGAGCGGCCGATCCAGTTGCGCTGCATGGTCTTGACCGAATCCGGCCAGCCCGGCAGTTCATCCAGGCCATCCAGCAATTCCTGGGCATAGTCGGTGATGCGCAGGAACCACTGCGGGATCTCGCGCTTCTCGACCAGGGCGCCGGAACGCCAGCCGCGGCCGTCGATGACCTGCTCGTTGGCCAGCACGGTGTTGTCGACCGGGTCCCAGTTCACCACCGAGTTGCGGCGGTAAGCCAGGCCCTTGCGCATCAGCCGGGTGAACATGCGCTGTTCGTGCACGTAGTACTCGGGCGTGCAGGTGGCGAACTCGCGCGACCAGTCGATCGCATAGCCCATGGCCTTGAACTGGCCACGCATGTGCGCAATGTTGGCGTAGGTCCACTTGGCCGGCGCGGTCTTGTTCTTGATCGCGGCATTTTCGGCCGGCAGGCCGAACGCATCCCAGCCCATCGGCTGCAGCACGTTGAAGCCGGTCATGCGCTTGTAGCGGCTGATGACGTCGCCAATGGTGTAGTTGCGCACATGGCCCATGTGCAGCGCACCGGACGGGTACGGAAGCATCGACAAGCAGTAGTACTTGGGCTTGTCCGAGGTTTCGTTCACCTCGAATGCTTTCTCGGCCTCCCAGAATTTCTGGGCGGCGGCTTCAACCTGCTGGGGATCGTAGATATTCGGTTCGACGCTGGACATGTCAACGCTGGGCAACGGCAAAGCGGCAAAGGGTACCGCAGTGCATCATTGCACTCCAATCCGGCCGCAGACCAGCACCCAGCAACCCCCGCAGGTTATTGAAATATAGAGCTTTTAAAAAAACAGACGTTTCCCGAAACACCATTACCCGGCTTGCTTGCGCGTGCCCTGCCCTGCAATTGCCGCGGTTGCACCCGCGCAACTCAGCTGCGCGGCGGCGCCAACCGGGCCGCGCCCGCCAGCCATATCAGCCAGGCCAGGAAAGCCAAACGCTGTGCCATTGCCACCGGCATGGCGACTTCGAACAGGAAAGCACTACAGACCACCCACAGCGCACAGACCAGGGTCAGCGTCGACAGGGGCCGCCACGCACTCGCCTTGCTGGCACCGAAACGCAGGGCGATGGCGGCCGCGCTGAACGCCAACAACCACAACAGCCAGGCACTGGCATGGAACTGGCTGGCGCGGTTCTCGATATCGTCCACATCCAGCGGGAACAAGCCCATCGCGGCAAAGGCGATGGCCGCCAGCAACAACATCTGCCCGCCGACCCGCAACGGGCGCGGCGCTGCCGCCGGCATGCGCAGGATCAGATCCAGTGCAGCAATCGCCGCCAGCAGGCCCGGCAAGACGAAGCCCAGCAGGCTGAATGCCATGCCGCCGGAAATACCGCGCGCACCCAGCAATGACACCGGATGCAGCAACTGGTCATAGCCGTGCAGCCGTGCGCCGAACACCACCACCGCCACGATGAAAACCACGGCCGCCAGCGGCCCGGCCCAGCTTGTCAGCTTGTTCTGTTTCAACACCGCACACCCTGCCCCGCTTTGGCCGGGGCACAACTGCCACGACTACCGGCGGCCATTGTGAGGGCAGCGGGCGACATTCGCATTCCCCGCGAACCTCCTCGCGGTTCAGCCGCCCATTGCGGCAATCTCCACCCGCCGGTTCGGTGCCAGGCAGTCCACCAGCGCTGCCCCGCTGACCTGCTCACAAGCCACCAGTGCAGCGCTGTTGCCGCGGCCCTCGGCGTGCAGCGACGCTGCCGGAATACCGCGCTCGACCAGGTAGTTGCGTACGCTCTGCGCGCGGCGCCGCGACAGCTCCAGGTTGTAGGCATCGCTGCCGATGCGATCGGTGTAACCGATGATGGTGAGCGAGGCCTGCGCGGCACGGTCTGTGAGCTGCTGCAGAAGCTCGTCCAGTCGAGCGCGGCCAGCAGCCGACAGATTGGCGCTGTCGAAAGCGAACAGGGCATCGGCCGAAATCCGCAACGGCGCGACTACCTCTGCCGGCGGCGGAGGCGGTGGTGGCGCGGGGGGAGCGGGAGCCGGCTCCAGCAAAGCGGCACAGCTTGCTGGTTGCCACGCCTGGCCGTTGGCAACGCCGTCCGCGTCAAACCGGACCTGGAACTGGCATCGAATCGGCTCGGCCCCAACCGAACGCCGAAAATTGAATACGTAGTTCCACTCCCGCACCCCCCACAAACCTTCATTGAACTGCGGTGTCCCCAACAGGGTCTGGATCTGGCGCTTGTTCATGCCCGGCGCGTACTGCCGCAGGTTGTCCAGGTTCACGTAGGTGCCCCCGGCCGGGTAGGCGTGCGCCGGGTTCGGAAATTCTTCGCGTACCTGGCCCTTGCCACAGGCGGTCAGGGTTGCCAGCAAAGCCAGCACGGTCCATTTGGTGTTCATAGCGTCCTCGATGCATAACCATGGTTGCCCAGCTGCTACTTGCTGCTGCCCGTGATCACCACTGGAAGCCAGCCCCCACGGTCACCCCGCCGTCGCCGCGGGTATTGGCCGAACCGCTGAGCTTGTAGATCCAGCGGCCGCCATCGGTGACACCAGACACACCCACCGCCATGCTCGACTCGCCGTGGAAGGTGCTGGCCGCCATCGAGGCCATGCGCCGACCTGCCTCGGTCGGCTGCGGCAGGCCAGCCATGGCCATCGCCGAAGCGACACCGGCCGAAGCGCGGTCATCGATCCGCTTCATGTCGCGGCTGACGTCGTTGAAACGTTGATCGGTGTAGTTCTTCGACCAGTCCATGACATCCCCCATGCCCTTGTTGAGTTGCGCCACGTTGACCGCATCGGTCGGTGCCACGCCGGCACCCACGTTGTGGATCACGGTGCTGGTGCCCGGGCGGCCCATCGTCACGCTGCTGTAGTTGGTGCTGCCATCGGTGTTCTGGTCATAGCGCACCGTGCCCTGCTGCGAGGCCTGCAACTGGCGCAGGTTCACCGCATCGGTGGCCTCGCTGCCGTCGCCGACATTGCTGATCTGGCGCTCGGCACCGGCCGCACCGACCGACACGGTGTTGGCACGGTTGGCCACCGAGCCGGCACCCAGGGCCACGCTGCCGGCTGCCGACGCATTGGCGCCATCACCGATGGCCACTGCCTGGTTGCCACTGGCGGTTGCCTGCGGGCCCGCAGCCACGCTGTCCTGGCCGGTAGCCGAGGCCGCCGGCTTGGTCGAATTGACCGCGAAGTAGGCGTTGCCGGCGCCGCCGTTCTGGATGTTGTCGATGCGGTTGTTGACGTTGACGATGGAGCTATCCATTGCCGCAAAAGCGTCGGTGACATTGCCGAACGTCTGCTGGGTGGCAGCGCCGCCACTGTTGATCGAGGTGATGTTGAAGCTGGCTGCGCTCCACTGCCCGGTGCTGCTGTTGTATTGCAGGGTGCCGCCGATGGTCGAGGCCAGCGCGGCGTTGGTGGTTGCCAGCTGGCCGCCGTTGATCGCATCGAGGCTGCCGCTGACAACACTGCCATTGGCAACATTGCCCAAGGCCACCGCTGCGCCACTGCCATCGCCGCTCAGGCGGACCTGGTTGGTGGGATTACCCGCGCCATCTGCGGTGTACAGCACCGCCAAGGGATCACTTCCGCCGGGGACGCTGCGCGGCAACAGGTTGCTCAGATTCAGCAGCGAATCACTGATCGAGCTGAAAGCGTTGCCGATGTTTGCATACGGCTGCAGCGTTGCCGTGCCCAGTACGCCAATGCTGTTGATCTGGTAATTCGGCGCAGCGAGCACGCCGCCAGTGAAGCTTGCGCCGCCCCCCAGAGTGGTCGCCATCGAGCTACCCAGTGCGAACAGCTGCCCCCCATTGACCGCCTCCATGCCGCCCGCCGCGACCGCGCCGGCAGCAACATTGGCCAGCACGGTGCCATTGGCCGCCTGGCCGCCACCGAGCGTGACCTTGCTGTAGTTGACGACGCCATTGGCATCCTCGTCATAAACCACTGCGGCCAACCCGAGATCATCGATCTGATCCAATGCGCCGCGCAGCTGTTTGACGTTCACCGCATCGGTGTCCAGGCTGCCGGCGGCGACATGGGTGATCTGGCGTTCGCGTCCGGTCGAGCCCACCGCCACTTCGCCGATCGAGGTCTGTGCGGTGGTCAGGCCGAAGGCGGCGTAATTGTCCTGGCCACCGCGCGCGGCATCGGACTTGTAGCCCAGGGCAACGCTGTTGGCCTTGTCCGAGGTTGCCCCGGCACCGAGCAGGGTCTGCGCATTGGCCGTGCCCTTGGCACTGTCCCCCACCACCACCGAGTGACCTTGGCGCGCGTCGTAATCGGCAGTGGGAACGCCGGTCTTGCCGCCGGTGGCGTCGACGAACACCTGGTCGGCGGTCTGTGCGGCCAACCGATGCTCGGCATTGCTGCCGATCACCACTTCCTTGGACCCATTGGCAAAGGCGCCATCGCCGATCAACACCTGATAGTCCTGCGCAGCCGGCACTGCCCAGCATTTGACCTGGGCCACACCGAGCAGGTCCAGGCAGTCCGAAGCCCAGGCCGGCGCGCCGTCGGGCAGCACCAGTCCCAGCAGGCCGCCCGGGTCGCCGTTATTGATGTTGGTGATGTAGCTGTCGGAAGTGACACCGCCGATCAGGGTCAGGTGCGAGTTGCTGCCGGTGGCCAGGCCTCCCAGGCCATCCAACACTTCACCGACCGGACTGAGATTCACCAGCGGCAAGGTGTTCAGCAGCTCCAACGACGAATAGGTCTGCATCACATTGGTGCTGTTGACCTTCAGGCTGCCGCTCTGGATGTAGGGATTGCCCCCGAGCAGCGAGGTCAGCGGCGCATCCACCAGCTGGTTCACCGAACCCACCAGTCCACCGTTGCCGACAATCAGGCCCGACGGACCGGGCGCTGCGGGTGGCGCCGCACTGGGTATGACCGGGTTGCCGGTCAGGCCACCCACCACGTTCGACAGCCCGCCGGTCACGCCACCGACAACGCCGCTCAAGGTACCTGTCAGCCCGCCCACACCGGAACCGGACCCGGTAATACCACCGAGCGTGTTGCCGGTAGCGCCAAGCAGGGTCGATGCGGTGGTATCCACCGTGCCCAGCAGGTTCTGCACGGTGCCGGCGACGTCACCATTGGCAAGCGCACCGGTGGTGTCCTTCAGCCCGCCGGTCAGCGCGCCCACCGTGCCGGTGATGCCGGTACCCAAGGTGCTCGATCCGGTCACACCGCCCACCACCGCACCCAGCAGGCCACCAACGCCATCCAGCACCGGCGCCACACCGTTGACCAAGCCATTCACCAATCCACCCAGGCCGGTGCCCTTGGCGACCCCGCCGGTCAAATCCTCGACCGCACCCAGCGCCCCGGTCAGGGTTCCGCGCACCGGGTTGCCGCCTTCCTGGCTGCCCGGCAACAACAGCCCCGTCACGCCCGCGACACCGCCGCCCACGTGCCCGGTCAGCGATGTCACCGTCGTACCCGCATGTGAGGCAAGCGTCTGCACTGCCGCCACCGGCTGGCCAGTCAGTACTTCATCGGTCAGCTCCTTGACCGCGCCGGCGGTTGAAACCAGCGTGCCCTGCAACGGACTGCCGCCCGGCTGGCTGCCCGGCAACAACGCGCCGGTCAGGCCGGCAACCTCGCCGCCCACGTGCTGGGTGAGCGATGCCACCGTGCTACCCGCATGCGAGGTAAGCGTCTGCACTGCCGCTACCGGCTGGCCCGTCAGCACTTCGCCGGTGAGCTCCTTGACCGCGCCGGCCGTTGAAACCAGCGTGCCCTGCAACGGACTGCCGCCCTGCTGGCTGCCCGGCAACAACGCGCCGGTCAGGCCGGCGACGCTGCCGCCCACATGCTGGGTCAGCGATGCCACGGTGGTACCGGCGTGCGAGGTAAGTGTCTGCACTGCGGCCAGCGGCTTGCCGGTCACTACTTCACCGGTCAGTTCCTTGACCGCACCTGCCGTTGAAACCAGCGTGCCGTGCAAGGGGCTTCCGCCTTCTTCCTTGCCCGGCAGCAGCACCGCGGCGAGACCTTGCAGGCCTGCGCCGGTGCCGGTAAGCGGACCGACCGTCGCGGTCACTGTTGCATTGGTCGATGCGGCCAGCGGCTTTACCGCCAATGCGGCATCGGCAACCACGGCCAACGCCGCCGCGGGTGCGGCGGTCGAACCGTGCGGGCGCAGCTGCGGCAATGCCGCGCGTACACCGAGCTGGGCACGCACTGCGGCTGGCGCTGCTGCGGTCCGCGGCTTGAGCGACACGGCCGCCGCTGCATCCACCTGCAGCACCGCCGGCAGGTTCAGCGCTGTATTGAGCGACACACCTGCATTCACGGCGGGCAGTTGGGTAGCAACAATCTGCTGAGCGTCGGTGTTGCTGTATTTGGCGACCAGATCCTGCAGGTCGGCCAGCTTGGCGTCGGTTGCCGCCGCGGGCCCGGCCATGGCCAGCGCAATCGCGCTGCCCAGCCCGGCCAGACGCCACGACACCACCGGCGACAGCTTGTCCGGACCCGAGCTTTTGCCTTGAGCGCTGGCCAATTCCGACCCCACCACAAATGCATTCAGGGTGCGGTTCCATACCAGCCGATAGATGCGGTTCATTTGGGGCCTCCAGCTCAACCCCACCAGGCGTGGAGGGGTTCTCTCTGTGAGTCCAGTACAGCGCTGCAGCGCGCCGCTACTTACCCGCATCCGGCACAGCAATACGTTGATTTGGCAAACCGTTGCCCGTTAACGGCACGCCGATGCACGTAATCGGCAAGCAGCCACCGGCGTTTGATGCCCATCACACTCCGCAGGGATCAAGCCGGGCTGTAGGTGCCGCGCATCAAGGTCTCGCTCGGCAACTCGCCGAACACCTTGCGGTAATTGTCGGCAAAGCGCGATAGATCCCACAGGCCACAACTCAGTGCGATCGACTTGACCGACTTGCGCCCGGCATCGGCGCTGGACAGGCTGCGACAGGCTTCGCACAGGCGCAGCATCGACAGATAGCGCACGGGCGAAATGCCCACCAGCTCCTCGAACGCATAGCGCAGCGCGCGCTCGCTGACACCGGCTGCATCGCATAGCTCATGCATATAGATATGCCGGCGCAGGTTGGCATACATCATGTCTTCGGCGCGGCGGAAGATAAGGTATCTGACGCGCCGACTGCGATTGCAGCCGCCACGTTCGGGCGGTCCGTTGGTGACAACCTCTTTGACGTGGGCATCAAGCATCGCGTCTATTTCTTCGGCGCCCACTTCGCCCTGCTGGATGCGCTCATGCAAGCCCTTGTAGTAATCCTGCAAGGGCACATGCGGGCGCGCGCTCAGCAGCGGCACCGCCGCCGCTTCATCGCCCAGGCCACCCAGCCGCTGTGCAGCGGCACGTTCCTGGAAGCGCTTCACCGGCACCAGTACGAAGGTGACACGGCTGCCCGCACCCAAGGCGAACTCGGTAACGCCCTCGGGCATCACCGACACGATATTGCCCGACTGCAGGGGTACGCCATGGCACCAGCTGCTTTGCGGGTCCACCGATTGCAGCCAACCCAGCAGGCACCAATCCAGCGGCAGCATGAAGCGGCCGCGCGTACGCGCGCCGACCTCGAACGTGCACAGCAGCGCCTGGTCATGGACGAAAGAGGTAATCGAAGCCGAGGGCGGCTGGTCATCAAGCAGCACGAGCTCAACGTGGCACACGCGCAGCGTGCCGCTCAGCGACGCAAGATCAAAAGACTTCAAACCATTTCCGCCGACAACCGCATCCATGTGAAAGCCTTTGCGCATCCTGGACAAGGACGCGCTTCAGAAGCCTGACCATCCGCTGCAGGTCATCCACCCAACCTGCAATCCCCTGCCGCACAGCCTGAAACCCGTACTTCCGGAGTACCACCCATGGGAACAATGGGCGCCTTCCCTCGCAATAGATACTGACAAAGAAAACAAGTCTTCACGCCGACTCCGCCATCCCGGATTAGCCAAGTCGGTCACATATATGAAAAACAATTGAATCTTGCCGAATATGCGCATGCGGCCAGCGGGGCGATTGCAATGATGTTTCCGGGCATGCGCTGCGTGCCGACAGGGGACAACGGAAGTTAGGGTAGGAAACTGCTGGCACGCCCAGCGGCCCGAGCAACCGTCGGCACACTCTTGCCGGTGTCATGCGTATCCCAATGACCTCAATCGGGCAGCAATGCCCAGCACCCGGCTACCGTCGGTGCAACACCGACACCGGGTCATCAGGGAGAACATCATGAACGCACAGCTGCGCAGGTTTTTCCGGGAAGAAGACGGTGTCACCGCACTTGAGTACGGGTTGCTGGCCGCAGTCGTGGCCGGCTTGATCATTTTCTTCGCACAAGATGGCCTGAAGACAATCTTCAAAGCTGTACTGGATAAGCTCACCGCCCTGGTCGGCGCCGGCGGCGGCACATCGACCGGCTGAGCCCAGGCCGCTGCCATGACCGCCGTCCATCTGACAGCGCTGCTGCTCGGTGCGCAGGTCGCCATCAGCGACCTGTTCGCCAGGCGCGTCTCCAACCGGGTGCTGCTGGCTGTGATGGCCTGCGTGCTGGCAATGCAGCTGCTGCAGCTCGGCGGCTCGCCATCGCTGGGCAACTGCCTGCTCGGCGGCGTAGTGGGGCTGGCTGCACTGCTGCCGTTCTATGCCATCGGTTGGATGGGCGCAGGCGATGTGAAGTTGTTTTCGGTCATCGGCTTCCTGCTGGGCGGCAGTGCTCTGCTGCCGATCTGGGTGATTGCCAGCCTGGCCGCCGGTGCGCACGCGCTGATCGTCATCGCCTGGGCACCAGCGACGCGCTGCGCCCCACTGCCACTACAGCGGATGGTGCAGTCGCTGCAGGGCTCAAGCCGGTTGATGGATTGGCAGATGGATCTGCGCTCGGCGCGGCGCGGGCGGCGCGGCATCCCGTATGCGGCATACATGGGTTTGGCGATGATCGGCACCGTCGTGCAGGGGGCAGCGAATGTCTAGGCAGGCACATCCAGGCAGGCGGCGCGCACGTGGTGTGGTCACCATCGAGTTCGCACTGATGATGTTGTTCGGCGTGCTACCGCTGCTGTTGATCACCTTCACCGGGGTGATGATTTTCGCCGCCCAGCAATCCCTGGCCCTGGCCGCCGGTGAAGGCGCACGCGCATCCTTGCGCTATGGCAGCACCGCCGAGCGGCGCAGCAATGCCTGTCAGGCCGCCGCACGCTCCATGCAATGGCTGTTGAACTACTCCAATACCGCCGCTGGCTGCAGCAGCGCCAACGCCGCACCGATTGCCGTCTCTCAACCTTATGCCTGCGCTGCCGATAGCTCGGTCAAGTGCATCAAAGTGACCACGTATTACAACCATGACGCCCACCCTTTCATGCCGGGTACCGGCGCGTTGATGGGCTGGAGCATGGGCAAATCACTGAGCAGTACCGCTGTTGTTCAACTGGATCTGGGCGACCGCTGACCAGGGACTCCAAGGGGAAGGAGCTTCACGATGCCAAAGGCAATACGCATAGCTGCAATCCTGCTGCTGGTACTGGCGGCGCTGTTGATGGTGCTGGCCTTTGGACTGGGCCGCAGGGCCACGCCCGCGCCGGAAGATATGGCCAACAAGCCGGCATCGACCGGCGTGCCCAAGCGCATGCTTGTGGTGGCCAACAAGGATCTGCCAGCCGGCCACCCCATCAGCGCAGCCGACCTGTCCATCGCTGAAATGGCGCTGCCGCCCGCCAACGGCTATACCGCCATCGCCGATGTGGACGGGCGCACGCCGGCAATGAACATCGCCGCCGGTGCGATGATCAGTGCCGAACAGCTGTTGCAGGGCATCGCCGTCGGCATCAAACCCGGCGAACGCGCGGTCGCCGTGCCGGTCGACGAGCTTGCCGGGGTCAGCAACCGGGTCAGCCCTGGCGACTATGTCGATGTCTTCATGAGCCTGCAGAGCCCCGCCGCAAGTGGCAGTGGCCAGGCCAATCCGCAGGCGCGGCTTCTGCTCTCGCGCCTGCAGGTACTGGGCTACGGCAACGCCGACGTCGGCCAGGCACGCCCTGCCAGCGGCGAGCAGGACAACGCCGTCGGCGCCACCGCACCGGAACCGGGCAGCCGGGCCGAAACCATCGCCTCCCGCGACAACCGCGGCTCCACCTCGTCGAATGGCGATGCCGCGCAGGCACGCAGCGCAATCCTGGCGGTGCCGGTGCAGGATGCCGGGCGGCTGCTGCTGGCCGCACACAGCGGCAAGCTGTTCCTGGCCCTGCGCAACCCCGGCGACACTGGACTTGCCGACGAGGCGATCTTCGCCACACCGGCGCCGGTACTGGCCGTGCGCAGCAATCTGGAAGGCGCTGCCGAAGCCGCCGCGCGCCCGGAAAACCGCGCCTACGCCGGCATTGATCTGAATGCGCTGGCCGGCGACAACACCACCCGCGCGCCGGCCGCTGCCGCCAACGGCGCCGAGCCACAGCGGCGTCGCGCCGCACGTCCGGCATCGCGCCAGGGTATCGAAATCATCCGCGGTACAACCCCATCCAACCGTCTGTCTTCGCCATGACCGGGGGCTCTCTCTTGCACCAGCGTTCTTCCATCACCGCATCCGTATTGCTCGGCTTGACGCTGCTGGGCCTGGGTGGCTTTGCGCCACCGCTCACGCCCGCTGCACAGGCACAGAGCCTGGCCAATACCGTTGTGCTTGAACTCAATGAGCAGCGCCCATGGAATCTGCCGGCCGGGGTGGAACGCATCGCCATCGCCGATCCCTCCATCGCCGACATCACCCGCATCGGCCGCAACAGCGAAGCACTGCTGGTCGGCAAATCCGCCGGCAGCACCACGTTGTTGCTGTGGCTGCAGAAACAGGCGGCACCGTCACGCATCCGCGTTGAAGTGCGCAACGCCGTGCAAGGCGGTTTGCTGGATGGCAGCGGTAGCCAGCTCACCGTGCAAGGTGGCCAGGCGCTGTTGTCAGGCAGCGCGGCCTCGCTGCTGGAGCATGAGGCCAGCCGCAAGGCGGCTGCCTCGGCCATTGGCGACAAGGGCGTGATCAGCGATGCGGCCACCATTGCCAACGGCGGCGTGGTGCAGGTCGAGGTCAAGGTGGTCGAGTTCAACCGCAGCGTGCTGCGCCAGGTCGGCATCAGCTTCAAGAACATCAACGGCGGCTTCAGCTACGGCATCACCTCGCCCAGTGGCAGCAGCGACAGTGGCGGCGCGTTGTCGTCGGCATTCAAGCTGGTGGCAAGCTCGCTGCCCGGTGCCTGGAGCGCCAACATCGACCTGCTGCAGGCCAATGGCATGGCCCGCGTATTGGCCGAGCCCACCCTGGTGGCGCTGTCCGGGCAAAGCGCCAGCTTCCTGGCCGGTGGCGAGCTGCCCATCCTCGAGCCGCAAGGCCTTGGCACCACCACGGTCAGCTTCAAACCCTTCGGCATCGGCCTGACGGTCACCCCCACCGTGCTGTCAGCCGACCGCATCGCCCTGAAGGTGGCCCCCGAAGCCAGCGATCTGGACTACAGCCGCGGCATCACCCTGGATGGCACCCAGATCCCGGCCATCTCCACCCGTCGCGCCGACACCACCGTTGAGCTCGGCGATGGCGAGAGTTTCGTCATCGGCGGGCTGGTCAGCAGCCAGCTGTCCTCCAACGTCAACAAGATCCCTTTGCTGGGTGACATCCCGATACTCGGCTCGTTTTTCCGGAACCTCAGTTACAAGCGCGAGGACAAGGAACTGGTCATCGTGGTGACGCCACGTTTGGTCAAACCTTTGGCGCGCGGTACCGAGATCCCCCTGCCCGGCCAACGCGAAGCGCAACCCAAACTGCCGGTTTGGGGTGCATGGCTGCTACACCCGGCCAGTCCCGATCAACTCCCCGGCTTTTCTCGCTGAAGCGCTGCCATGCCCCCGGTGATGCCCTTGCCCCAGACCCAAAGCCATCCCGAACTGAACCTGCTGCTGTACGCGCCGGATAACCGCCATATGGCGCGTCTTGGCGCGGCACTGGCCGGGCACGCCAACCTGCGCTGGGTAGACAGCCGCGAAATCCATCCACGGCAATTGCTGGAGGGCGCCAACGGCCCGGCATTCGTGCTGCTCGATTACTGCGGTGGCAATGCCGCCTACTCCACCGATGTCGCCCGCCAGCTGCATGCCCTGCCGGGCTGCCCGGCACTGATCGGCCTGGGCACCACCGGCCCGGAACAGGCGGCCCATCTATTGGCAGCCATGCGCGCCGGCGTCTGTGACTTCATCGATGTCGACAACAGCTCAGCGCAGATGCTGGAAGTGTTTGAACGGGTGGCTGCGGTTCCCGCCCCGGCGCGTGCCGCCGCGGTACCCGAAGTCCGCGCCGATGGCCGCCTGATCGTATTGCTCGGCGTCCGCCCCGGCGTCGGCACCAGCACCTTGGCTACCCATCTGGGGGTAAGCCTGGCCGAGCAGAACCCAACCTCCCCCGACGTCGCCGGCCTGCAGGGCTGGCTGCTGCTGATCGACCTGGGCCAACCTTCCGCCGATGCCGCGCTATACCTGGGCATGGAAAGCCACTTCGGCTATGAAGAAGCGCTGCGCAATGTCGAACGCATGGACCGCACCTTTGCCGGCACCGCCTTTGCCCATCACCCCAGCGGCCTGGCATTGCTGGGCATCAGCAGCGGTACCTTGTTGAAGAAACATGAGCCGATCGCCCTGCTCGACCGCCTGCGCAGCGTGTTTCCGTTGAGCCTGTGCGATGTCGGCGGGCTGCCCCTGCAGCTGCTACCCATCACCCTGCTCAAGAGCGCATCGGAAGTGTGGCTGGTGACCGACCAGGCGATAGGCTCGCTGGTGTCGCTGGACCAGACCATGCGCGAGCTCGAAAGCCGTGGCCTGCGCGATGAGCGCCTGCAACTGATCGTCAACCGCTTCGACCCCAATGGCGGCCTGGCCGATACGCAGATTGCCCAACGCTTCAACCTGCCGCTGCTTGCGACCCTCCCCGACCGCGCGCGGGTGCTGCGTTCCAACGCCGGCCTCGGCCGCCTGCTCACCGACGCGGCACCGCGTGATGCGTATCTGAAAGCACTGTTGCCCTTGCAGCAGCGGCTGGACCGCCGTCGCGCCGCTGCACCTTCGTCCAACGCACCGGCCTCACCGCTGGCACGTCTCGCCACCTTGCTGGGTAGATAACCATGGAAGACAAAGTCACTCCCTTGTCCCCGCGTCTTGCCGTGGCAGCCCTGTCTCCCGAACCGGCACCCTGTGTTCCGTTCGAACAGACCGAGCAGTTCCAGAGCGTGCTCTCCGCCGCCCACGAATACCTGCTCAACCATGTCGAAGACCAGCGCGTGGACATCGATTCCTGGTCGCCGGAAACCATCGGCAAATACGTGCAATCGCAGACCGCGGCCTTCGTCAAGGAATGGAAGATCCCGGTCAATGCGCAGGAAATGGAAGCCGTCGCCAGCGCGCTGCAGAAGGAACTCACCGGCTTCGGCCCGCTGGATGACCTGCTGCGCGATCCGGAGATCGAAGACATCCTGATCAACGGCTACAAGGATGTGCATGTCTCGGCCGGCGGCATGCTGCGCCGCTCTACCCAGCGCTTCAGCGACGACCGCCACCTGCTGCGCATCCTGCGCCGCATCATCGCCCCGCTCGGCCGGCGCCTGGACGACTCCAACCCGATGGTCGATGCGCGCCTGCCCAATGGCGGCCGCCTCAACGCCATCATCTCGCCGCTGGCTGTCGACGGGCCGATGGTGTCGATCCGCAAGTTCCGCAAGGACCCGTTCACTCCCGATGAACTGCTCGGCCGTGGCGCCTTCGACAAACCGATGTATGCGCTGCTCAACGCGATGGTGCGCGGGCGCTGCAACATCCTTATTTCCGGCGGCACCAGCTCGGGCAAGACCTCGCTGTTGAACGCGTTGGCTACCTTCATCCCGCACAACGAACGCGTCATCACCGTCGAGGACACCGCCGAGCTGGCGCTGAATCATCCGCATGTGGTGCGCCTTGAATCGCGCATGGGCGGCTTCGATGGCAGCGGCGCGGTCAGCATCCGCGACCTGGTCCGCAACAGCCTGCGCATGCGCCCTGACCGCATCGTGGTCGGCGAGGTACGCGGCGCGGAAGTACTGGAAATGCTGCAGGCGATGAATACCGGCCATGACGGCTCGATGGCCACCGTGCATGCCAACAACGCGCGTGACTGCCTGTACCGGCTGGAGATGCTGGCCGGCTTTGCCGGCTTCCAGGGCAGCGAAGACAGCCTGCGCCGGCAGATTGCCAGCGCCATCGACTTCATCGTGCAGATCTCGCGACTGGGCAGTGGCCGCCGCGTCATCACCTCCATCACCGAGATCACCGGCGTCAGCGACAACGTCATCACCAGCCAGGAACTGTTCAAGCACGAGGTCTGGGTCGACCAGGAAAGCCGTGAGCGCGACCGCTGGGTCGGCCTGGGCTTCCACCCGCACTGCTACAAGCTCGAACCGTTCCGGCAGGAGCTGCGCGAGGCCAACATGGGGAGCTTCCCCTCATGATGATGCCGCTGCTGCTCGGGAGCCTTGCCGTGCTGCTGGTAGCGGTAGCCATGGGCCTGTGGTGGGGGCTGGCCACCCGCGTGCAGCAACGCGCCGCTGCCAGCCATGCCGACACCCGGCTGTCACGCCCCGATCCGCTGCGCGCCGCCGAGGAAGCCCGCAACCAACGGCCGCCGAGCCAGCGCTGGGCCGAACTATTGCGTCGCGCAGGACTGAAGGACTCAGCGCGCACCCTGCTGCTGATCGCCCTGCCCGGCATCGCCGTCACCATCGGCGCCGGCCTGCGTCTTGGCAGCGCCTGGTTTGGCGCGTTCGTGCTGCTGCTCTATCTGCTGGGCGTGGCACTGTGGCTGTACCGCCGCATCGACAAGATCCAGCAGCGGCTTGTCGCGCAGATGCCGGATTTCCTCGAGAACATGGTGCGCATGGCCGGCATCGGCAACAGCTTGTCGATGGCCTTCCAGAGCGCCACCCAGAATGTCGATCCACCGCTGCGACCCATCCTCGACAACGCCTTGACCTATACCCGCGCCGGCATGGATCTGGACCGTGCCCTGCAACACGCCGCACAGGCCTACCGGCTGCGGCCACTGGAAATGCTGGCGGTGATCCTGGGTACCAGCATCCGCATCGGCGGCCGCAGCGACCAGATCCTGCAACGCATGAGCGACTTCATGCGTGACCTGGAAGAAGTGCAGCGCGAGCTGCAGGCCACCACCTCCGAAACCCGCATGTCGGCCTGGGTACTGGCGTTGCTGCCGGTGGGTGCGGCCTTGTCGATGGCACTGATGAGCCCGGATTTCTTCCAGCCCATGTTCCACGACCCGCTGGGCAAGAAGATCCTGCTGATCGCGGTGCTGCTGGAGCTATGCGGCGGTTTCCTGCTGTACCGGCTGGCGAAATCGCTATGAACACACGCACGGTTTCTTCCGCCTGGAGCGCAGCATGAACCTGCTGTACACCCTCGCCATGTTGCTGGTCGTGCTCGCCCTGGTGCTGGCCGCCGGCGGCCTGCTGTATCGCGGGCGGCGCAGCCAGCAAGCTGGCGCAGCGCTGCAGAGCGCGCTGGACAGCGCCCAGCATCTTGAACAGGACAAGGCACCCAAGGCGGTGTGGTGGCGCCGTCGGCTCGCCGACCTGGCTGCCATCGGCCAGCACTTCGATGGTAGCCGCGTGCAGAAAGCGCTGCTGGCGCCGGAAGACAGGCTACTGCTGGAACAGGTTGGCTGGAGCCAGCAAAGCGGCACCGCCGCGTTCCTGGCCACGCGCCTGCTGCTTGCCCTGCTGCTGCCCCTACTGGCGGTAATGCTGATGCGCCCGCACGGCAGCGACACCCTGATCATCGTACTGGTCGGCTTCGCCCTGGGCATCCTGCTGCCCAAACTGCTGCTGCGCAGCTGGGCGGCGCGGCTGCGCCGGAAAGTGGATGAAGAACTGCCGCTGCTGATCGACCTGCTGCGCCTGCTGCAGGGCGTGGGTTTCAGCATCGACCAGAGCCTGCAGATGGTCGGCGAAAAATTGCATATCGCCATCCCGGTGCTGGGCAAGGAGCTGCAGCTGGCCAATGCCGGCTACAGCCGGGGCCGCAGCCGCGCACAGTCGCTGCGGCGGCTGTCCGAGTCGTTCGACAACGATGACCTGCGCAGCCTGATGCAGATGGTGCTGCAGGTGCACCAGCACGGTGGCGCGGTACAGGAGCCGCTCAAGCAATTTGGCATGCGCCTGCGCGAACAGCGGCGCATGAAGATGAAAGAGAAGGTCGGCAAGCTCTCGGTGAAGATGACCGTGGTGATGATGATCACCTTGCTGCCGGCCTTGATGCTGGTACTGGCCGGGCCGGCGATCATTTCGCTGGCCGCCGCGATCAAGGGAATGTAATGAACACGAAGACCGCGCTGTTGAGCGTGATGATCGCCGCCTTGCTGGCCGGCTGTGCCGGCAACCGCAATGCTTACCGGCAACCGCAAGTTGAGCCTTCGCTGGTGGAAGCCGCGCAGGATGATCGCGGCATGTACCTTGGCCTGCTCAAGCAGATGCAGGCACAAGGCGCGCACTACGCCTCGCTGGCGCATATCGACGCATTCCGGCAGCGCTTCGGCGACAGCCCGGAGCTGCGCATCCTGCAGGCCAATGCCCTGCGCGAAACCAGCGACAGCAGTGCCGCCAGCACGATCTACCGCGGCCTGACCAAGGGCCCGCAGGCGGCACCGGCCTGGCACGGCCTGGGACTGGTCGCAGCCGCCAGCGGCGACCTCGATGGCGCACGGCTGGCCCTGGACAATGCGGTACGCGCCGACCCGCTCAATGTCGCCTATCTGGGCGACCTGGGTTTTGCCTTGTTGCAGGCTGGGCAGATAGATCAGGCACGTGCGCCGCTGGCCAAGGCCGCCGAACTCGGCCCGGACAATATCCGCGCCATTTCCAATCTTGCCTTGTGGGCATTGCTGTCCGGGCAACCGGCAACGGCGGAAAGCATGATCCAGCGCGCCAACCTGCCGCCGCCCACCCGCGCGGAAATCTACCGGCTGTCGCAGACCCTGCGGCAAGCCGTGGCGGCGTCCAACGCGGCGCCGGCGCCGCTGGCCAACAGCACCACCCTGGCCGCACAGCAACGCACGGATGCCGCCTCCGCCTCACGCCCTCCCGGTTCGATGCTGGACCGTTTCAGTCCTTCCTCGTCCACCGCGCAGGAGGCAACACCATGATCCGATCCGCATCCCTTGCCGTTGCCGTTGCCGTGCTGATTACCGCGTTCAGCGCGACACCCGCAGCGGCGCAGCACGCGCCCCTGATCGAACGCATGGCCGATGGCACCGCGCCCACGGCAACTGCCAGCGACTCCAACGGCAACGCTGCGGCGGTCATGGCAACAAGCAGCACCGTTGCGGACCTGCCACGTTCGCAGATCGGCGACACCACCCGCGACCTGCTGCGCATGCAGGCCGATGGCAGCCGCGCCGGCAACGCCTTGCCGATGCTCGGCGAAGCGGCCAGCCGCAGTTATCAGCGCTACCTCAACAGCTTCGACCACCCCATTCCCGAGTACTTCGAAGCCGCACTCCCCAATTCCAAGCAAGGCGGCGGCAGCCGCTGAGGCCCACCATGCACAGCCCGCGCCCGTCATCGCTCTCCCTGTCACGCGCGCTCCGCGATCTTCCGCACAGCGCACGTCAACGCGGCGGCGCCGGTCTGCCGATGCTGCTGTTGCTGCTCGGGCTGGTGGTGATACTGGGCCTGATCGAAGTGGGCTATCTGTACTGGAGCAAGCGTGAAGTGCAGAAAACCGCCGACCTGGCCGCACTGGCCGGCGCCCAACGGCTGGAGCAGTGCACCACCGATTACAAGGACAATCTGGCCGCGCGCAGCAATGCCCTGGTCGACAACAAATTTGGCGGTCAATTGGCGATCAGCTGCGGCTACTGGGGCGCCGAACTGGCGCCGGGTACGCGCTTTGTCGGCGTCGCCAGCAGCCGGCCCTTGAACGCGGTGCAGGTCACCGCTTCGCGGCAATCGGTGCCGATGCTGGGCCAGCTCACCTCCCTGCCCCGCATCAGCGCGACCGCCGTCGCCCGCCGCATGCCACCACAGGCCGCCTTCAGCGTGGGTTCGCGCCTGCTCAACACCAACAGCAATGCGCCACTGCAGGGAATTCTGCGACTGGTCGGGGTCGACCTTACCCAGACCCAGATCGCCAGCTACCAGGGCCTGGCCAACGTCAAGATCACCCCGCGCGGCCTGCTGCAGGCCTTGGGCATCCCAGTCGCCACCGACATCAACGTCGGTGATTTCAACAACCTGCTGGCCGCCAAACAGGTTTCGGTCGGCAAGCTGCTGGAGGTGATGGCCACGCTGGCCGGCCAGCAAGGCGTCGCCGGTGTTGACCTGCGCCTGCTGCAGCAGAAACTGCTGGGCGCCGGCATCAGCGACGTACTCGTGCAACTGGGTTCCAATGGCAGCAGCAGCGGTCTGTTCGCCAAGGTTGCCGGCGGCAGCGAAGCGGCCAGCGGCGCCCTGGATTTAGATTTGAATGCTTTGGATCTGCTCGGCACCAGCATTTCCATCGCCAACTCCAAACATGCCGTTGAAGTCCCGCAACTGGACCTGCTCGGCCTGCTCAAGGCCAAGGCCAGCATCGTCGAACCGGCCTCGATCGCAATCGGCCCGGTAGGCAGCACTGCCTACAACAGCCAGGTGCGGCTGTTTCTGGATATCGACTCGCAACGGATCCCCGCACTCGGCGCGGTGCTGAACTGGCTGGGCACGCGTATCAAGTTGCCTACCTATATCGACGTGATCGATGGCTACGGGCAACTCACCGCGATCGACTGCAGCAGCCAACCAGCAACAGCCACCGTCGACGTCACCAGCGCCATTGCCAACGTCTGCATCGGCAAGGCCACCACGCCATGGAACTCGACCCGCGAGCTATGCCGCACCGGGCTGGCGGATGAATCACTGGTCAGCCTGCTCGGCCGCGACGTGCTCACCAAGAAAATCATCCTCGAGGCGCTGTCACAACGCGACCAGCTGGTGCTCAGTGAAGGACAGACCGGCACGGTCAAGCCCAACGACCTGAAAGTCGGCAAGCTGGTCTCGGACCTGGTCGATGTGCTGCTCGGCACGGTGCAATCCCTGTTCACTCCACAGGGCAACAGCAGCACCGCCGCCAAGGACCTGGCCGTGCAGTATCTGGAAGCCACCCAGAAGAACGGCCTGTATCAGCCCGCCGCGGTGGTGCAGGCGCTGCAGAATGGCAACACCGCGGCCAACCTGCCGGCGCTGGGCAGTTGGGTCACCGAGATCCCTACCTGCGAGAGCTGGGTACTGGGCTGCACGCCAAAAAAAGTACAGGGCGAGGTCTGGCAGGGGTTTCTCTACGAAACCACACTGAGCAAGCCCAACCTGATCGGCGGCCTGCTCGACGTGCTCGGGCTGACCTCCTGCCAGGGTTTGATTGCCGGGCTGGGCTTCAATGACTGCGTGAGCAATTCGCTGGCCAAATACCTGCAGACCAAACCGGGGGGGCTCAGCGGCAACGGCAGCTACAACCCGGTCACCGGCAGCGGCACCTGCAGCAGCGTGCTGTGCCTGCTGCTCAAGCCAGTGGTGGACAACCTGCTGCGGCCCCTGCTCGACGGCGTCGGCAAGCTGTTGTCGAACCTGCTGTCCGACGTCTTGGGGCTGCAGCTGGGCCGCACCGACGTGCATATGCAGTCGATCCAATGTGGCCGCAGCCAGCTGGTCGAATGAGTACCCTCCCAAACAAGGCAAACGCCCACACCACCGGCCTTTTCGCCACCAAATCGCGTGCTATGCTCGGGTCAGAAACCGGCGCATTCATTAAATGCGACGACCATCGCAGTTCGGGGGAATTACGAGGACTTATGAGAAGGATCGAGATGCTTCCGAGCCGGCTTGGCTGCGCGCTGTTGCTTGTTGTCGGCCTGCTCACGGCCCCCGCTGCGATGGCCGGGCGCTGGCAGCGCGGTGAGGCCGAGGTACCGGCCGCCCCCGCCAACAGCGAAGACAGTTCCGTCGGCAATACGGTGGCCGAACTGCAACGGCTGATGGGCAACAACGCCCTCACCGAGCTGCGTACCACCTACAACGGCAACTACGGCGCCAGCCTGCTGTTCCATGCCGACTCTTTGAATTACTACGTGGCCCTGTTCCATGAAAAGGAATTCTGGCGGGTGATCCGTACCGAGTCGGTGGACAACGCCGAGAGCCTCTACCTGACCTTCGCCGACCAGACCAAGCAGCTGGCCCAGGTCTACCTGGACACCGTCCGCCTGCAGGCCGGCAAGGCCTATAGCGAGAAGCTGGTTGCCATGAACGAGCGGCGCCTGCGCGGCCTGCAGCAGGAAGTGGAACAGCAGCGCCAGCAGTCGCTGCAGGTCAGCAATGCCCTGCAGGAACGCAAGCAGCAGGCGGTTGCCCTGAGCACGGACCTGCGTGCCACCAACTCCCAGCTGGAAGCCCTGAACCAGCAGATCAAGGCCTTGCAGGCGCAGCAGATCAACCCCGAGCTGAGCCTGCCGGCCGCTCCCAGCGTGGCCCCGGCCACCACCACGATCCCGCTGGCACCGGCACAGGAACCGGCCAGCCACCCCTGAGCCGGCCGCGATGGCGCAGCGCTGAACTCACCCGAACGCCGCTTCTCTCGCAGAAGCGGCGTTTTTCACTGTAGTGCCGAGCCATGCTCGGCAGGGCCTGCCCAGCAATCCCTCCGCCCCGCAACACCTTTGGGAGCGGCATAAGCCGCGAAGCCCGAAGGCCATCAGCAAACGCAAGACCTACCCCTCCCCAACTCTCCCCTTGGCCGCCGGCCAAAGGGAGGGAGCAGAAGCGGTAGTGCCGAGCCATGCTCGGCAAAGGCCTTCCCCGTAGCCCCTCAAAAAAAAGCCAAGCCGCCGCCGCCAACCCCGCAAAGCCAGCCAGCACAAGCCTCCCGCGCAGCTCCCGCCGGCCAAAACCCCACTCCAGTACCTCTGGCGGTTGAGAATCTGCCCCGGTGTCGCCATAAAGGGGGTTCCTGTCAGCAACGTAGTCAGCCATGAGCGATCTTCCCCACGTTTTCGAGGCCACCACCGAAACCTTCGAAGCCGAGGTCCTGCAGAAATCGTCGCAGACCCCCGTGCTGGTTGATTTCTGGGCAACCTGGTGCGGGCCGTGCAAGAGCCTGGGGCCCATCCTGGAAAAGCTCGCCGGTGAATACAACGGCGCGTTCGAGCTGGCCAAGGTCGACGTGGACAAGGAGCAGCAGATTGCTGCCGCCTTCCAGATCCGCTCGGTGCCGACCGTCTTTCTGATCAAGGACGGGCAGATCGTTGATGGCTTCCCCGGCGCCATGCCCGAGGGCCAGCTCCGCGAATTTCTTACCCAACACGGCGTGGTGCCGGCCGAGGCCGCGGCTGTGGAAGAAGAAATCCAGGCCCTGCCGCTGGATCCGCAGGCCGAAGTAGCCGCACTGCGTGAGGCAATCAGCGCCGAGCCGGACAAGGCCGAACTCAAACTCGACCTTGCCCTGGCCCTGCTCAAGATCGGCGCCACCGGCGAAGCCGGGCCGCTGCTGGATGGCCTGCCCGCCAACCTCGCCACCGACGACCGCGCCATCCGCGCGCGTGCACGTCTGGATTTTGCCGCGGCGCTGCAGGACGCACCGGCTGCCGATGTGCTGGCTGGGCGTGTACGGGCGGACGGCAATGATCTGGAAGCCCGTTACCTGCTGGGCATCCAGCACCTGCTGGCCGGCGAAGATGAGGCCGCGCTGGAGCAGTTCATCGAGATGCTGCGGATCGATCGCAGCTTCCGTGACAGCCTGCCGAAGAAAGCCTTGATCGACGCCTTCCGCGTGATCGAGGACGAAGACCTGGTAGGCCGCTACCGCCGCAAGATGTCCTCGCTGCTGTTCTGAGTTGTTACCAGACAGCTCAATTTGTGTGTCAATCGCACGGAAATGGATGACTCATACAAGGATGATCCCGCCGTGGTGCTTGCCACGGCTAGCGGGATAGGATGTGTATGAGTCTGCAGCCTGCACGATGTCAGCGTAACGGACACGCGCTTTCGGAATCAAAGTCGCCGTGAGAAATACCGACGTTCGCCCCTCGTTGTTGCAGCTGCTGTTGGCTGCCTTGCTGCTCTGCTGGGCGACGGTCGCCAGCGCACAGGACTGGACTTACCGCGCACGCCCCGGCGATACCCTGTGGGATCTGGGCGCGCGCTACCTCAAGGCCAATGTGCCGTGGCAACGGCTGCAGGCACACAACCGGATAGATGACCCGTATCGGCTTGCCCCCGGCCAGGACCTGCGTTTCCCGATCAGCTGGTTGCGTGTGCAGCCAGCGCCAGCGCGGGTGTTGGCGCTGCGCGGCCACGCCGAGGTAAGCGACCCGGTCAATGGCACCCGGCCGCTGCAGCTGGGCATGCTGTTGACCATCGGCAGCGGAGTGCAGACCGGCGACGATGCCAGTGTCACGCTGGGGTTTGCCGATGATTCCCGCCTGCAGCTGCGCGAGAACTCGCAGCTGCTGCTGGATCAGCTCAGCAGCTATGGTGCAACCGGCATGGTCGACACCCGCATCCGCCTGCAGCGCGGGCGCAGCAGCAGCCAGGTGACACCGGCACGCGGGCCTGCATCGCGCTACATCATTACCGCCCCCACCGCGACCAGCAGCGTGCGCGGCACCCTGTTCAGGGTCAACGCCGGTGGCGGCAGCCGTCCGGCAAGCACCGAAGTCGTCGAGGGTCACGTGCAGGTCGGCAATCAAGGCGGCCAGCGGGTGATCGACGCTGGCCATGCCAGCTTGGTGCGTGCGGCAGGCACGGCCCCCTCGCAGCCGCAGGCACTGCCGCCGGCGCCAGCGCTGCTGGATTCCCAGCTGCGCCTGCAACCGCTGCCCTTGCTGGCGGCATGGCAGCCGGTAGATGGCGCGACACGTTACCGGGTGGAAGTCGTGCTGGCCGCCACACCCGACGTGCAACTGTTTGCCCGCGAGGTCAGCGCGCCACAGATCCAGATCGACACCCTGCCGCCAGGCCAGCTGCGCCTGCTGGTACGTGCGGTCGATGCCGATGGCGTCGAAGGCCTGGATGCCGCGCGCGATTTTTCCGTCCCCGAAGGTCTGCCAGCACCATTGACGCTTGCGCCCACGCACGGCCAGACCCTGCAACAGCTGCAGCCACGTTTTGAGTGGGCCAAGGTCGCCGATGCCACCGGCACGGTGCTGCAGATCGCCGACAACGCCAGCTTCGTGCAGCCGCTGATCGAGCAGGCAAGCCGCAGCCAGCAGTTGCGCATTCCCCGCCCGCTGCCGGCGGGTGATTATTTCTGGCGCGTGGCCTCGCTGGATGCGCAGGGTGCGCCCGGCCGCTACGGCCAGGCCTTGCCACTGCAGCTCAGTGATGCGCCGCTGGCGACACCACTGCAGTCGGACAAGGTGCACAAAGGCCAACTCACCCTGCGTTGGCCAGCCGACGGCGACGCCCGCCACTACCGCGTGCAGATCGCACGCGATGCCGGTTTCTCGCACCTGCTGCTGGATCAGCAGACCGATACCCCCGAGGTCTCATTCAAGCGCCCATGGCGCGGCGGCAACCTGTACGTCCGCGTACAGAGCATCGCCGACGACGGCTATGCCGGCATGTTCTCGACACCGCAACAGATCCAGCTGCCCTGCCGGCTTTGTTATGGCCTCGGCGCTGGCGCCTTGTTGTTGCTCGCGCTGTGAGACCGCTGCGGCCACGCTGGCACTTCCGCCTGCTGTTCGTGCTCGGCTGCAGCCTGCTGGCGGCCTGGGCCAGCCATAGCCGCGTGTTCTGGCAGCAGGATGTCGCCAGCTACGACCTGCTGACCGGCGACTGGGAATACCCACCCGATCCGCGCCTGGCGATCATTGCCATCGACGACCGCAGCCTGCAGCAACTGGGCCAATGGCCGTGGCCGCGCAGCACCCACGCGCGCCTGCTCGACAAGTTGCATCAAGCCGGGGCGGAGCGCGTCGCACTGGACCTGATGTTGCCGGAGGCCGACCGCAACGACCCCGCCCAGGACGCGGCATTGGCGGCGGCCATCAGCCGCAACGGACGCGTGGTGCTGCCGGTCCTGGCAGCGCCGCCCAGCGATGAAGCCGTGCCTGAAGAACTGCTGCCGGTGCCCGTCATTGCCAAGGCCGCGGCAAGCCTGGCCCATAGCGATATCGAGATTGATGCCGACGGCGTCGCCCGCGGCCTCTACCTGAAAGCCGGTATCGGCTCACCGCATTGGTTGGCCCTCGGAGCGGCCCTGGCTGGCGTGCAGGAACCGCTGCCCGGCTCGACCAATCCTGGCGCCAGCACCCGCTCCCCTTACCAATGGCACCGCGACAACTACGTGCGGCTGCGCTACGCCGGGCCGCCTGGCAGCTTTCCACAGCTGTCCTATGTCGACGTGCTGGAGGGCCGGGTACCGGCCAGTCTGTTGCAGGGGCGGTTGCTGATCGTCGGCATGACCGCCAATGGCATCGCCCCGCGCCTGCTGACACCGACCTCCCGCGACAGTTGGATGAGCGGTAGCGAGTACCAGGCCAATGTCGCCTCGATGTTGCTGGCCGGCAATGCCATCACCACCTTGCCGGCCGGCGCACAGATCTTGATCAGCGCATTGCTGGTGGCGTTTGCCGCGTTCGGCATCACCTCCCGCTTTCGTTGGCGCTGGCTGCTGGGCGTGCTGGCCATACCGGTTCCGCTGCTGCTGAGCCTGGGCCTGCTGCACGGCGCCAACCTGTGGTTCGCTCCGGTCTCGGCGACAATGGGCTTTGCCGCCATGATGGTGATCTGGACACTGTGGCAGATGCGTTATTGGCGCCGGCAAGCCAACCGCGACACACTGACCGGACTGGCCAACCGCATGCGCTTCGAGGAAACCCTGCGTCGCGAAAACGATGCGGCGCGGCGCAGCGGACGCCCGCTCACCCTGCTGCTGATCGATGTGGATCACTTCAAGGCCTGCAACGACACCTATGGCCACCAGGTCGGCGACCGCCTGTTGCGTCACCTGGGCCGCACCATCGAGGAAGTAGCGCGGCGCCCGCGTGACCTGGCCGCGCGTTTTGGTGGTGATGAGTTCGCGCTGATCCTGCCCGACACACCGCCTGCGGGCGCCGAGCAGTTGGTGCAGGCACTGATCAGCCAGGTGCGACAGCTCAGTATTCCGGTGGACAAAGCCCATCACAGCAAGATCAAAACCTCGGTCACCATCGGCCTGTGCACGGTGTTGCCGGGCCTGGAGGACGGCCCGGCGCGGCTGTTTGAAGCGGCCGACACCGCCCTCTACCAGGCCAAACAAGCCGGCCGTGACGGCTACCGGGTCGCCCCGCCCTGGCCCAACTAGCCTTTCCATACGCCTGCGGATGTTAGACTCCGGCTCCCACGAGCATCCGCCTTCACGATGAAAGCCAGCCTGTTCCGCCGCGGCATCAACCTGTGGCCGCCATTTCTGTTTGCCGGCATCCATGTCACCGACATCAGCGCCGACTACCGCTATGTACGGGTCGAGCTGCGCCAGCGGCCGTGGAACGTGAACTATGTGCGCACCCATTTTGGCGGCAGCCTGTTCGCGATGACCGATCCGTTCTGGATGTTGTGCCTGCTGCAGAACATGGGCAGCCGCTATTTCGTCTGGGACAAGGCCGGCACCATCGAGTTCCTCAAGCCAGGCCGGGGCGTGGTGTGGACCGAGTTCCGCCTGGACGATGCCACCCTGGATGAGGTGCGGGCGGCCACTGCCAACGGCGAGAAATACCTGCACTGGTTCCAGAACGACGTGCTCGACGCCAAGGGTGAAGTGGTGGCGCGGGTGCGCAAGCAGGTCTACGTGCGGCTCAAGCCGGATGCCCGCAAGACGGACTGAGTCACTGCGGCAACACAGATTTCTCTGAACGCAGCTGTTCTGGGCGTTGGCCGCGCGTATGCGGCTGACAGCCGACCGCTACAATTGCCGGATGTCGCCCGAAGCCGTCTCCCCCGCCCCCCGCCCCTCCCTGCAACGTCTTTTCCTCACCGGCCTGCTGACCCTGCTGCCGATCTGGTTGACCTGGGTGGTCGTCAAGTTCGTGTTCGTCCTGCTCTCGGGCATCAGCAGCCCGTTGATCGTGCCGTTGTCCGAGCGTATTGCCGCCTCGTTCCCGGATTATCTGGGCTGGATCAAGGTCGAATGGATGCAGGACATCACCGCCCTGCTGGCGACCCTGCTGGTGATCCTGTTGGTCGGCATCCTCAGCCGTCGGGTCATCGGCCAGCAGCTGCTGCGCTGGTTCGGTGCGGTGATCCGCCGCATTCCATTGGCCAGCATCATCTATGACAGCGCCAAGAAACTGCTGGACATCCTGCAGACCAAGCCCGGCAGCACCCAACGCGTGGTGCTGATCGACTTCCCGCACCGCGACATGAAGTCCATCGGTCTGGTCACCCGGGTCCTCAAGGAACAGGGCACCGGCCGCGAACTGGCTGCCGTGTATGTGCCCACCACCCCCAACCCGACCTCCGGCTATCTGGAAATCGTCCCGGTAGAGCTGCTCACTCCCACCGACTGGACCGTGGACCAGGCCATGAGCTTCATCATTTCCGGTGGCGCGGTGGCCCCGGACAGCGTTCCGTTCACCCGCTCCGCCGACCGTTGAGTCCTGCTCGTGCCCTGCAGGCAACGCTGCAGGGCATGGGACACAACCCTGGCTGTATAAGCTGCGCGTGTTCATCCGCGCCACGGCTGGTCGTCACCGCCGATATCGGGCAAGCTCCCGGGTCGATGTATTTGCGGAACACCTGATGTCTTCCAGCCCGTTGCGCCTGCTTGCGCTCGCCATTGCCTCGATCATGACGCTGTCCGTTGCAGCGCCTGCCGAGGCTGCCAAGAAGAAAACCCAGCGCCAGTCCGCGCCGCAGAGCCGCGCGGCAAAAGCCCGCAGCACACCGCGCGCCGCGCCGCGCCGACCGGCCGCGGTGCCGCTGCCGATAAAGCAGGACAACGCCGCCAAGCTCAACCGCATCTATGACGAATACTGGGATGCCTCGATGCGGCTGAACCCGCTGCAGGCCACCTTCCAGGGCGACCCGCGCTACAACGACCAGCTGCCCAACTTCCTGTCCGCGGCCTCGCGCCAGCAATCGCACGACTTCATGGTCGAATGGCTGGGCAAGGTCGAAGCCGTCGGCGCCACCGGCCTGCAGGGCCAGGACCTGCTCAGCTACGAGATCTTCGTGCGCGATGCGCATGTCTCGCTGGCTGGCGAGCAGTACCCGACCTGGATGCTGCCGATCAACCAGTACTACAACCTGTCCAGCATCATTGCCGTGCTCGGCTCCGGTGCCGGTGCGCAGCCCTTCCGCACGGTCAAGGACTACGAAAACTGGTCCAGGCGCTCGCTCGGCATCCCGCCGTTGTTCGAGCAGGCCATCGCCAATATGCGCGAAGGCAAGGCCGCCGGCGTGGTGCAGCCGCGCGCACTGATGGAAAAAGTACTGCCGCAGCTTGATGCGGTAATCAAGCCCAGCGCCGAGGAAAGCCTGTTCTGGGGCCCGATCCGCAACATGCCGGCGGATTTTTCCGCCGAGGACAAGGCCAGGATCAGCGCCGAGTACAAGCGCATGATCGAGAACCGGATCATGCCGGCGTACCGCTCGCTGCGCGGTTTCATCGCCACCGAATACATGGCCGCCGCCCGCAGCACCGACGGCATGGCCGCGCTGCCCAATGGTCGCGCCTGGTACGCGCACAATGTTGCCAGCAGCACCTCGCCGGCCCGCTCGCCGGCGGAAATCCATGCCCTGGGCGAGCAGGAGGTGAAAGACCTGCAGGCCCGCATCGATGCGGTGATGAAGCAGGCCAGGATCCGTGGCTCGCAGCAGAAAGCCTTCAATGCGATGCGCAATGACCGCCAGTTCGCGTTCCGCGACGCCAATGCGCTGCTGGCCAGTTACGCCGATGCAGGCCGCCGGGTGAATGCCGCGGTCCCGGCATTGTTCAACGAGCAGCCCAAGGCCCGCCTGGAAATCAAGGCCGTCGAAGCCGAGCGCGCCGCCACCTCCAGCGCCGCCAGCTACCAGCCCGGCAGCGCCGATGGCCAGCAACCGGGCGTGCTTTACGTCAACACCAGTGACTTGCCCTCGCGCAAGCGCTGGGCGGTGACCATGCAATACCTGCATGAGGCCATTCCCGGCCATCACTACCAGTTGGGCGCACAGCAGGAGCTGACCGCGCTGCCGCGCTTCCGTCGCCTCGGCGGCGATGTCGCCTATGTCGAAGGCTGGGGCCTGTACGCCGAATCGCTGGGCCAGGAACTGGGCCTGTACAGCGACCCCTACGACCAGCTCGGCTATCTGCAGACCACCTTGCTACGCACCGTGCGGCTGGTGGCCGACACCGGCCTCAATGCCGCCGGCTGGAGCCGCCAGCAGGCCACCGATTACATGGTCAAGAACGCCGACATCCCGGCTGCCGACGCCGCCTCGGAGGTCGAGCGCTTCATGGCCTTGCCTGGCCAGGCCTTGGCGTATCGTGTCGGCGAGATCAAGATCCGGCTGCTGCGCGAAAAGGCCAAGGCCGAACTCGGCGACCGCTTCGATCCGCGCGAATTCCATCATGAGATCCTCAAGGATGGCTCCATGCCGCTGGACATCCTGGAAGCCAAGATCGACCGTTGGATCGCCAGCAAGAAAGCCTGACCACCTGACTAGGAGCCACCATGCGTCGCTGGAATCCCCGACTCGCCCTGCTGTGCCTGTTCGCGTGCTCCAGCCTGGTGTGCTCCAGCCTGGCTGCGGCGGTGCCACTGGCACCGCCCGATCCCGGCATCGATGCATTGATGCAGCGTTATGACGGTCAGGTCCCCGGCGCCTCGCTACTGGTGATCAAGGACGGCCAGCCCGCATTCCGTCGCAGCTACGGGCTGGCAGTGCTGGAAGACGGCACACCGGTCACCCCGGCTACCAATTTCCGCCTGGCTTCGGTCAGCAAGCAGTTCACCGCCGCGGCCATCCTGCTGTTGGCCGAGGACGGCAAGCTGGGCATCGACGACCCGTTGAAGAGGTGGCTACCCAGCCTGCCGGCCGTCGCCGACAGCATGACCCTGCGCCAGCTGCTCAGCCATAGCAGCGGCCTGATCGATTACGAAGACCTGATGGACCCCGCCGACAGCCGCCAGGTGCATGACATCGACGTGCTGCACCTGCTGGAGAAGCAGGACCGCAGCTATTTCGCACCGGGCAGCGACTACCGTTACAGCAATGGTGGTTATGCCTTGCTCGCGCTGATCGTTGGCAAAGCCTCGGGCACCGACTTTGCCAGCTTCCTGCGGCAACGCATCTTCCTGCCGCTGGGCATGAACAACACTTACGCTCATCAGGATGGCGTGGATGAGGTGCCCAACCGCGCCTATGGCTACAGCCAGATTGATGGCCGCTGGCAGCGCACCGATCAAAGCACCACCAGCGCGGTACTTGGCGATGGCGGCATCTACTCCTCGATTGATGACCTGGCCAAGTGGGACGCGGCGCTGTATGACCAGCGCCTGTTGAAGGCCAGCTCGCTGCAGCTCGCCTTCAGCCCGGCAACCGCCACCAAGGAAGCCGACGTACCGTTCTATGGCTTTGGTTGGCGCATCAACGGCGACGCGCTATGGCATAGCGGCGAGAGCATTGGCTTCCGCAACGTGATCGTGCGTTACCCCAAGCAGAAACTGACGGTCATCGTGCTGAGCAACCGCAACGAGCCCGAACCCTATGCGCTGGCCATCGATATCGCCCGCCGCTGGCTGGATGCCGCGCGATGAACCTGCTGGGCGGCATCCATCATGTGGCGGTGATTGCATCGAACTATGCGCGGTCGCGCGATTTCTATGTCCGTATTCTTGGGCTTGAGGTCATTGCCGAGAACCACCGCGGCGCGCGTGATTCATGGAAGCTGGACCTGCGCCTGGCCGATGGCAGCCAGCTGGAATTGTTTTCCTTTCCCAACCCGCCCGCGCGGCCCAGCCGGCCGGAAGCCTCCGGCCTGCGCCATCTGGCCTTCCGGGTCGCGCAGCTGGACGATGTGGTCGCCCACCTGCAGCGCGAAGGCGTGGCCTGCGAGCCGATCCGCGTTGACGAATTCACCGGCCGCCGCTTCACCTTCTTCGCCGACCCCGACGATCTGCCGCTGGAACTCTACGAAACGCCTGCACCGTAACCGTAGTGCCGAGCCATGCTCGGCAGAGGCGTTCCCCGCAACACATCAGCGCCAAGGGCTTTAGTAACAGAGCAAGCCGCGAAGCCACACATCCAACAACGCAAAGCCTACCCCTCCCCAACCCTCCCCTTTGCTGCGCAAAAGGGAGGGGGCAAAGGCCACTGCCTTGCCTTTGCCTTGTGGGAGCGGCGTCAGCCGCGAAGCTCCCACACCAGCAGATTGCGCCAAACCCTCTTGCCCAACATCGCCAGCTTCGCGGCTGACGCCGCTCCCACAACTGCTCCCACTGGTCACATTTCGGATCTACCGCAGTCCCTGGACCTAATGACTTCCGGCGCATTGCCGTAAGCCCGGCCGAAGCACACTGTTGCGGTCATCATCCAAGGAGAGGTCCGGTCCCATGCTGCAGATCCGTGGTTTGTCGAAAACCTACGCCAATGGCGTACATGCACTGAAAAACGTCGATCTCGACATTCCGCGCGGCATGTTCGGCCTGCTTGGCCCCAATGGCGCCGGCAAGTCCTCCCTGATGCGCACCCTGGCCACCCTGCAGGAAGCCGATGCGGGCAGCGCCACCCTGACCACCGCCGACGGCGCCAGCATCGATATCCTGCGCGACAAGGACGCGCTGCGCCGCAAGCTCGGCTATCTGCCGCAGGATTTCGGTGTCTATCCCAAGGTCAGCGCACTGGATCTGCTCGATCATTTCGCCGTGCTCAAGGGCCTGACCGCGCGCAAGCAGCGCAAGGAAGTGGTCGAGGGCCTGCTGCAACAGGTCAACCTGTGGGACGCGCGCAAGCGCAAGCTCGGCACCTATTCCGGCGGCATGCGCCAGCGCTTCGGCATTGCCCAGGCGCTGCTCGGCAACCCGCAGCTGGTGATCGTCGATGAGCCCACCGCCGGCCTGGACCCGGAAGAACGCAATCGCTTTCTCAATCTGCTGGCCGAGATCGGCGAGAACGTGGCGGTGATCCTTTCCACCCACATCGTCGAGGATGTCACCGACCTGTGCCCGACCATGGCCATCATGAACAAGGGCGAAGTACTGCTGACCGGACGACCGGCCGAGGCGATCAACGCGCTGCAGGCACAGGTATGGCGCAAGCAGGTGGCCAAGGCCGCGCTGCCTGACTACGAAAGCCGCTTCACCGTTCTGTCGACGCGACTGGTTGGCGGTCATCCGGTGATCCATGTATTCGCCGACAACTGCCCGGAAGCGGGTTTTGAGCCGGTCGCACCCGGGCTCGAGGACGTCTACTTCCAGCGCCTGCGCCTGCAGGCGCAGGCCGCCTGACGGAGACGACCATGACCTTCGCCTTCCTGCGCTTCGAGCTGCGTGAGCAGCTGCGTTCCCCTTTGCTGTGGCTGCTTGCAGTACTGTTCGCGCTGATCGCGTTCGGCGCCGGCGCCAGCGATGCCATCCAGATCGGTGGCGGCATCGGCAATGTGCACCGCAATGCACCGTCGGTGATCACCACCCTCATGACCTCCTTCACCCTGATCGGTCTGCTGGTGGTCACCTTGTTCGTCAGCAATGCCTTGCTGCGTGACTTTGAACTCGGCACCGCGGAGCTGGTGTTCTCCAGCCCGATCAAACGTCGTGATTACCTGCTGGGCCGGCTGGGTGCTGCCTTGCTGGCCAGCCTGCTGATGTACGTGATCATCGCCGTGGGGCTGTTCATCGCCCAGTTCATGCCATGGATCGATGCCGCTCGTCTCGGCCCGGTATCGCTGAAACCCTACCTGTGGTCGTTCGCGTTCATGGTGGTGCCGAATGTGCTGTTCACCACCGCCTTGCTGTCGCTGCTGGCAGTGACCACCCGCAACATCCTGTGGGTGTACATCGGCGTCATCGTGTTCTTCGTGCTGTACGGCGTCAGCCGCGCCCTGCTGGCCGATATCGACAATATGCGGATCTCCTCGCTGCTCGATCCGCTCGGCATGCGTGCGATGAGCCAGGCCATGCGCTACTGGTCCGCCGAAGAGCGCAACACCGGCCTGCCCGCCTTCACCGGCTATCTGCTGGAAAACCGGCTGCTGTGGCTGGCGGTGACCGCTGCACTGTTCACGGCGACCTTTGCCCTGTTCCGCACCGAACGCAGCGGCACTGGCCGCAAGCGCGGCAAGAAGGCCGTCAGCGTTGCCACCACCGATGGCAAGCGCAGCAATGTGGTTGCGCCCAAGGTCACGCCGAGCTTCACCGCCGCGACCGGCTGGCGGCAGCTGCTGCGCCAGGTGGGTTTCGACGCGCTGGGCGTATTCCGCAGTGCGCCGTTCCTGGTGTTGCTGGTGCTGGGCATGGCCAACTTCATCCCCAGCGCCCTGCACCGCCGCACCATGTACGGCACGCCCAGCTGGCCGGTGACCTCGCAGATGCTGGAAGCACTGCAGGGCAGTTTCAGCTTCCTGCTGATCATCATCGTATTGTTCTACGCCGGCGAACTGGTCTGGCGTGAGCGCAGCGCCCGCATCGCCGGCATCAGCGATGCCATGCCGGTACCGAACTGGGTACCGCTGCTGGGCAAGTTCCTCACCCTGGTTGCGGTCGTATTCGCCTTCCAGGCCGTGGGTGGGTTGACCGCAATCGCTATCCAGCTGAGCAAGGGTTATACCCAGATCGAGCCGCTGCTGTACCTGAAGACGTTGGCGCTGGATTCGGTGGTCTACATCTTGATGGGCGGCATGGCGCTGGTGCTGCAGGTGCTGAGCAACAACAAGTTCATGGGCTATGCCCTGCTGATCCTGTTGCTGATCGGGCAGTCGGTACTGGGCATGCTCGACTACACCCAGAACCTGTACAACTTCGGCAGCTGGCCGATTGCACCGTATTCGGACATGAATGGCTACGGCCATTTCCTGAGCGGTCAGTTGGCCTTCCAGGGCTACTGGGCGCTGTTCCTGTTGGCCTTGTTGTTGCTGTGTGCAGCCTTGTGGGTGCGCGGTGTGGATTCGGGCTGGCGTCAGCGCCTGCGCCTGGCCAAACAGCGCCTGCGCGGACCGTTGGGTGCCGGACTGGCCGTAGCCACGCTGGCCTTCATCGCCTGCGGTGGCTGGCTGTACTGGAGCACCAACATCCGCAACGAGTTCGTCTCGCCGGACCAGATGCTGGACCGCCAGGCCCGCTATGAGCGTGAGTACCGCAAGTACAAGGACCTGCCACAGCCGCGCATCGTCGCCATCGACAACATGGTCGATCTGCATCCCGAGACGCAGTCGGTGCGCATTGATGGCGTCTACCGCGTGCGCAATACGCATCCGGCGGCCATTCCCGACATTCATGTCGCGATGGGCGATGACAGCACGCTGGTCAACATCGAACTGGGCGGCGCCAAACTGACCACCCACGATGGGGAACTGGGTTACCGCATCTACCATCTGGATACGCCGATGGCGCCGGGCGAGGAACGTGATATCAGCTTCACCGTGGACATCCATCCCAACGGCATCACCGCCGACCAGGCACAGACCCAGATCGTCGACAACGGCAGCTTCTTCAACAGCCGCGTGCTACCGGCCTTCGGCTACGACACCGGTGCCGAGATAAGCGACCGCAACGAACGCCGCAAGCGTGACCTGGGCGAACCGACGCGCATGCCGAAGCTGGAGGATGAAGCCGCACGTGCCAATACCTACATCTCCAACGATTCGGATTGGTTGGATTTCCGTAGCACCGTCTGCACCGCGCCGGACCAGATCGCCTTGGCACCGGGCTACCTGCAGAAGGAGTTCGAACGCGATGGCCGCCGCTGCTTCAGCTACGCCATGGACCGGCCGATGCTGAACTTTTACGCCTATCTGTCGGCGCGCTGGCAGGTGAAGAAGGCTACTTACAAAGACATCCCGATCGAGATCTATTACGACGCCAAGCATCCTTACAACGTCGATCGGATGATTGAAGGCGTACAGAAGTCCCTTGCCTATTACGAAGCCAACTTCAGCCCGTACCAGCACAAGCAGGTACGCATCATCGAGTTCCCGGGTTATCAATCGTTCGCGCAAAGCTTTGCCAACACCATTCCGTACTCAGAGTCGATCGGCTTCATCGCCGACCTGCGCGACAAGGATGATGTCGACTACGTGTTCTATGTGACCGCGCACGAAGTGGCGCACCAATGGTGGGCGCACCAGGTCATCGGCGCCAATGTGCAGGGCGCGACCGTGCTGTCCGAGTCGCTGTCGCAGTACTCGGCGCTGATGGTGATGGAAAAGGAATACGGACGCGGCCATATGCGTCAGTTCCTGAAGGACGAGCTGGACAACTACCTGTCGGGCCGTGGTGGTGAAGACGTGGAAGAACTGCCGCTGTATCGGGTGGAGAACCAGCAATACATCCACTACCGCAAGGGCTCGGTGGTGTTCTACCGCCTGCGCGAGGAAATGGGCGAGGAAGCCTTGAACCGTGCCCTGTCCCGTTTCATCCAGGCCAAGGCCTTCCAGCAACCGCCCTACACCACCTCGGCCGAGCTGCTGCAGTTCATCCGTGCCGAAGCCAAGCCCGAGCAGCAGGCTTTGATCACCGACCTGTTCGAGAAGATCAGCTTCTATGACAACCGCGTGGTCGAGGCCAATGCCAAGAAGCGCGCCGATGGCCGCTATGACGTGACCCTGCAGCTGCATGCTGACAAGCGTTACGCCGACGGTGTTGGCAAGGAAACGCCCGGCACGCTGGATGACTGGATTGAAGTGGGGGTATTCGCCAAGGGCGCTTCCGGCAAGGAGCGCGATGAGAAGGTGCTGTACCTGCAGCGCCACCACATCACCGCAGCCGCCCCCAGCATCACGGTCACGGTAGACCAGAAGCCCGACGAAGCCGGTTTCGACCCGTACAACAAGTTGATTGACCGGGTCTCAGCCGACAACCGCAAGCGGGTGACGGTGCAGTAGGCAGCGCGGTGTGCGCCCCGCTTTTGCTCAAAGCCCCTCTCCCGTCTGCGGGAGAGGGGTTGGGGTGAGGGCAGCTTTTGGCGGTTTACCGGTAAAGCCCTTGCCAAGCATGGCTCGGCACTACAGCCCCTCCCCTGCGGGGTGAGAGGAGCAGCTTGCAAACCATGGTTCGCTGCTCCTCGAACGACCTTGCGCTGGCACAAGGGCCGGGGCGCGGAGCGGTGGTTGGGGTGAGGGCAGCTTCTGGGGCATTACCGGCAAAGCCCCTGCCGAGCATGGCTCGGCACTACAAACCCCTCTCCCTCCGGGAGAGGGGTTGGGGTGAGGGCAGCTTCTGGGGCATTACCGGCAAAGCCCCTGCCGAGCATGGCTCGGCACTACAAGCCCCTCTCCCGTCCACCGCAAATCTGCTGCACTGCGGATTCCGTACGGGACCGAATGCGGTTACATTCGCCCCGTAACAGCGCCGTCGGCGGCTGATCAAACCCACCCTGGGAGGGGAAACATGCGCACCACTTTCAAGACCCTGTTGCTGGCCCTGCCGCTGCTGGCCGCCGGCTTCTCCGCCAGTGCCAGCGACAGCGCTGCCGGCCGCTGGCGCACCATCGATGACGAAACCGGCCGGGTGAAGTCCATCGTCGAGATCAGCCAGGCCGCCAACGGCACCCTCAGCGGCAAGGTTCTGCAGGTCCTGCAGTCCGAGCACGGCCCGCACCCGCTCTGCAACAAGTGTGAAGGTGCCAACAAGGGCAAGCCGATCGAGGGCATGACCATCCTCTGGAACGTACGTCCGGACGGCGCCAACAAGTGGGCCAACGGCACCATCCTGGACCCGGCCAAGGGCAAGACCTACAGCTCCAAGGTGGCCCTGGTGGACAACGGCCGCAAGCTGGACGTCTCCGGCTGCATCGCCTTCATCTGTCGCACCCAGACCTGGCTGCGCGACCAGTAAGCCGTTTGAAGCCTTTGCTTGAAGCCCCTCTCCCTCCGGGAGAGGGGTTGGGGTGAGGGTAAGGCGACGAAGTCGCTACCCGTTCAATGGCCTGCCTTGGCCCCGCACCCTCATCCGCCCCTACGGGGCACCTTCTCCCGCAGGGAGAAGGAAACAAGCAGCCCCGGCCTCCCCGGGGCTGGGGCTTTTCAGCCATGCGATAATCCTGCGTTCCCTCGCTGCAAATGATGGCCATGACCCGCAACGCCCTAGTCACCAACGCCCTGCCCTACGCCAACGGCCCGCTGCATCTCGGCCACCTGGTGGGTTACATCCAAGCCGACATCTGGGTGCGTGCGCGGCGAATGATGGGCGAAAAGGTCTGGTACGTCTGCGCCGACGACACCCACGGTACGCCGATCATGCTGGCCGCGGAGAAGGCCGGGGTTACCCCGGAAACCTTCATCGCCAACATCCAGGCCAGCCATGAGCGCGATTTCACTGCCTTTGGCGTGGATTTCGACCATTACGACTCGACCAACTCGGCAAGCAACCGCGAGCTGACCGAGGCGCTGTACGCCAAGCTCGACGCCGCCGGCCATATCAGCCGTCGCTCGGTAGCGCAGTTCTATGACCCGGCCAAGGGTATGTTCCTGCCGGATCGCTATATCAAGGGCACCTGCCCCAACTGCAAGTCGCCCGACCAGTACGGCGACAACTGCGAGGTCTGCGGTGCCACCTATGGCCCCACCGACCTGATCGAGCCGAAGTCGGTGGTCTCCGGTGCCACTCCGGAAATGCGCGACTCCGAGCATTACTTCTTCGAAGTCGGCCGCTTCCAGGACTTCCTGCGCGAATGGTTGGCTGGCGACGTGGCCCTGCCCGGCGTCAAGGCAAAGCTGGCCGAGTGGCTGGATGCCGAAGGTGGCCTGCGCGCGTGGGACATCTCGCGTGATGCGCCCTACTTCGGTTTTGAGATCCCGGGTGCGCCGGGCAAGTACTTCTACGTGTGGCTGGATGCGCCGATCGGCTACCTGTCCAGCTTCAAGAACCTGTGCGCCAGGACCGGTGACGACTTCGACGCCGTGCTGGCCGCCGACAGCAACACCGAGCTGCACCACTTCATCGGCAAGGACATCGTCAATTTCCACGGTCTGTTCTGGCCGGCGGTGCTGAAGGGCAGTGGCCTGCGCACCCCGACCAAGCTGCACGTCAACGGCTACCTGACCGTGGACGGCGCCAAGATGAGCAAGTCGCGCGGCACCTTCATCATGGCCCGCACCTACCTGGATGCCGGCCTGGCACCGGAAG
This sequence comes from Stenotrophomonas terrae, assembly GCF_001431465.1. GTDB lineage: Bacteria > Pseudomonadota > Gammaproteobacteria > Xanthomonadales > Xanthomonadaceae > Stenotrophomonas > Stenotrophomonas terrae. Next base: position 96,639 of record NZ_LDJJ01000013.1, read on the forward strand.
CGCTGCGCTACTACTTCGCCGCCAAGTCCTCCGGCGGTGTCGACGACCTCGATCTCAACCTGACCGACTTCACCGCCCGCGTGAATGCCGATCTGGTGGGCAAGTTCGTCAACCTGGCCAGCCGCTGCGCCGGCTTCATCGCCAAGCGCTTCGACGGCAAGCTGGCCGACGTGCTGCCGGACCCGGCCCAGTACGACCGTTTCGTCGCCGCATTGGCTGCCGTGCGCGAGGCCTATGAGCGCAACGATGCAGCTGCCGCCATCCGCCTGACCATGGCGCTGGCCGACGAAGCCAACAAGTACATCGACGACACCAAGCCCTGGGTCATCGCCAAGCAAGAGGGTGCCGACGCCGAACTGCAGGCAGTCTGCACGCAGGGCCTGAACCTGTTCCGCGTGCTGGTCACCGCACTGAAGCCGGTGTTGCCGGCCACCGCGCTGCAGGCCGAGGGCTTCCTCAATGCCCCGGTGCAGGGCTGGGACGACATCAGCAAGCCGCTTACCGCACACACCATCGCCGCCTATGTGGCGCTGTTCACCCGTATCGACCCGAAGATGATTGACGCAATGACCGACGCCTCCAAGGACACCCTCTCCGCCCAGCCCGCCACCGACGCCAAGCCGGCCAAGGCTGAAAAGCCCGCCAAGGTCGAAGTGAAGGCCGAGGCCAAGGCAGAAGGTGAAGCCTCCGCCTACATCGGCATCGATGATTTCGCCAAGCTCGACCTGCGCATCGGCAAGGTGCTGGAGTGCGGCTTCGTTGAAGGCTCGGACAAGCTGCTGCGCTTCCTGCTGGACGCCGGTGACCTGGGCCAGCGGCAGATCTTCTCCGGCATCCGCGGCAGCTATGCCGAGCCGGAAGCGCTGGTCGGCCGCAAGGTGGTGTTCATCGCCAACCTGGCCCCGCGCAAGATGCGCTTCGGCCTGAGCGAGGGCATGATCCTGTCGGCCGGCTTCGACGGCGGCGCGCTGGCGCTGCTGGACGCTGACGCGGCGGCATTGCCGGGCATGCCGGTTCGCTGAAACCGAGGGCCGGGAATCGGGAATGTGTTGAATCCCTGATTCCCGACCACTGCTGATGCGCAGCGACGGGCGCTGCATCGCATGTCGCGTCCCGCTCTGCAGGTGTCAGCCGCCAACCTCCAATCTCCGCCTTGAGCCCATGCATCTAGCCCTGTTCGACTTCGACCACACCATCACCGTCTGTGACACCTACAGCCGGTTCCTGCGTCGTGTGGCCACGCCGGAGCAGCGCGCGCAGGCGTGGTGGCGGGTGGGGCCATGGTTGCTGGCCTACCGGCTGAAGCTGATCTCGGCCGAACGCATCCGCCGCCGCGTCACCTCGCAGGTATTCACCGGCCGCCATGCCGGTGAAATCAGCCAGATGGCGCGTGACTATGCGCGTGAGCACATCCCGGGCATGGTGCGCCCGGAGATGCTCGAGCAGATCCTCTGGCACAAGGCGCAGGGCCACACTGTCGCCGTGGTTTCCGCCTCGATCGATCTGTATCTGCAGCAATGGTGTGACGCGCTGGGCCTGCAGGTGATCTGCAACCGGCTGGAAGTGCAGGACAATCGTTTGACCGGCCGCTACGCCGAAGGCGATTGCGGCCCACGCAAGGTGGCCTTGATCCGCAAGCATTTTGACCTGAACACATTCCCTCGCATTCACGCCTATGGCGACAGCAGCGAAGACAAGCCGATGCTGGCGCTGGCACACGAACGCTGGTATCGCGGTAAATGCTTGACCTGAGCCTCTCTCCCTCCGGGAGAGGGGTTGGGGTGAGGGCGAACGGCAGGACTCTCCAATGATTACCCAACCCTCATCCGACGCTGCGCGCCACCTTCTCCCGCAGGGAGAAGGAACAGCTGCGCTGGTCGAACGCCTGGACCGGGTGCTGCCGCAGACCCAGTGCGGGCAGTGCGGCTATGACGGCTGCCGCCCGTATGCCGAGGCGATGGCGGCCGGTAGCGCGGGCACTGATCACTGCCCGCCCGGAGGCGATGCCGGCGCACGTGCGCTTGCCCATGTTCTCGGTGTTCCCGCCCTGCCCTACGACCGCAGCCGTGGCGAGCACAAGCCTGCACAGGTTGCAGTGATCATCGAAGCCGACTGCATCGGCTGCACCAAGTGCATCCAGGCCTGCCCGGTCGACGCCATCGTCGGCGGCGCCAAATACATGCACACCGTGCTGGCCGACCTGTGCACCGGCTGCGAGCTGTGCATCCCGCCCTGCCCGGTCGACTGTATCGAGCTGATAGCAACAGCCCAGCAGCCGCGCGTGTAGCTGCTTTTGCAGCCCCTCGTGTAGGAGCGGCGTAAGCCGCGAAGCTGATGGAAATGCAGTTGACGAAGATTCCAATCGCAGGCATGCATCGGCCGAGCCATGGCTGCCCGGGATCCTGTTGAACACTGCAATCCAATCGCTACCGGCTTCGCGGCTTACGCCGCTCCTACAAAAGGGCAGGAGCCGGCTCCGTCAGCGAGTGAATGTGGGAGCGGCGTAAGCCGCGAAGCTGATGAAAATCCAGCTGACGAAGATTCCAATCGCAGACATGCATCTGGCGATGCCTTGGCTGCCCGGGATCATGTTGAACACTGCAATCCACTGGCAATCGGCTTCGCGGCTTACGCCGCTCCTACAAAAAGCAAAACAGCAAAGCAGCACGTCCGCTCAATACTCATCGTCTTCCGTTTTCGGCGGCAACGGCGGCACCGTGTACTGGCGGCCGTGCGCGTGGCAATCGGCGATCAAGGCCTCCGCATCCGCCCGCACTACTGCACGCGTGCCCAGTGGGTAGCGATCATCCTCGACCAGATCCGTGCGCAGGTCGGTGACCGGTGAGAACGAGGCCGACACTGCATACCGTTCCTCCGACGTGGCCAGCGCATCACCGCCCCACCAACGGATCAACCACTGTGCGTTGTCCCACAGCAGCACCGTCTCCAGCTGGCCACTCCCCAACTGGTACGCCACCGCACAGAATCGATTGGGCACGTTGCGGTCGCCATGGCGTCGCACCGTGTTGCGCAGCTCCGCTTCGATCAGCTTGAACTGCGGGTAGTCCAGCGGCTCGATGCGCTGCAACGGTGCCTGCTTGTAGATCAGTTTGGTCAGCGCGGCTTGCGCCGGTGCCGCAGCATGCAGCACGCCGCTGCCTGCCACGGCTGCGAACAACAGGTAACGCATCATTTCTATCCCTGCCTCCCTGCAAAGAAACCAATCAGATCAAACCGCTGCCTGCCCCGGACACCGTAGCCTCCAGGGCAGACAACCGCTATCGCAGCAGCTGCTTACGGCACCGCGGCAGTGATCACGATCTCGATCTTCCACGCCGGGTTGGCCAGCTTGGCCTGCACGGTGGCGCGCGCCGGCGTCGCACCCTGCGGTACCCACTTGTCCCAGGCTTCGTTCATGCCCGCGAAGTCGGCCATGTCGGCGATGAAGATCTCCGCACGCAGGATGTTGCTCTTGTCGGTCGGCGCCAGACGCAACAGATCGTCGATGGCCTGCAATACCTGCTGGGTCTGGCCAACGATATCGGCGCTGGTGTCTTCCGGCACCTGCCCGGCCAGATAGGCCACGCCATGGTGGATGGTCATTTCCGACATGCGCGGACCGGTATCGAAGCGTTGGATCATGGCTGACTCGCTGTTGTGAATGTACCCATCATTGTGCCCTCAAGTGGAAGTTTCAGGCGTTTCTTTGCGTGAACGTCGCCATGACGCTAACGCAACGAGCAGCAGCCAGCCCACCACCGTCGCAATCACCAGCTTCTGGCCCAGCCCTCGCGGGCTGTCACGCCACAACACGTGCAGCCACAGCCCGGCAAAGGCAACCCAGGCCCACCACCAGGCCAGGCGCTGCAGATGCTGCCAGTTCGGATCGCGGCTGAAGCACCAGGCCTGCAGCAGCATTGCCACGGTCACACACAGGAACGCGGTCTGCGCCGCAAGCCCGTGCAGCAAGGGCGCCAGTAGCGGCGCATGCTGCGGCAGCCAGCTGTCACCAATCGCCACCGTGGCCAGTGCCACGCCCGCGACCGCGAACAGCACTGCCGGCAAGCCCCGCCGCGCCGGCCCACTCGCCTGCCGGTACAACATCACGCCGAGCACGGCGATGGCCGTTGCCAGCAGGCAATAGGCCACGCGCAGCAGCAAGCCGTATGGGCCATGCAGATAAAGGCTGAGGGTGGCGCGCACCCAGTCCAGATCATCACGGGCAAACTGCAGCGCGATGGCGATCAGCGAAAACGCCAGCAATGCCAGCACCACCGCCAAGGCCAGTGCTGGCCGTGGCAACACGGCCCCTTGCGAACCACCACCCATGCCCACTCCCCGGCGTCTGAGCCACCCAGTCTAGTGTGCCTGCCAACGCCACGCCGACTGAAGCCGATGGAAACGCCATGCCGGCGGCATGCAGCCACAGTCACGCACTACCGCTAGTCTTATGACTCCGCGCCGCCCCAGCGCCCAGCCAGCCCGAACCTGCATGACCGCGTCTGCCACGCCTTCGCAACCGTCCGCACCGGGCTGGCGACGTATTGCCGCCATCCTGGTAACCCTGGCCATCATGGCAATGGCGCTGCATGCCTTGGCCGGGGAGTTCAGCGACCACGGCTACCACCAGATCCGCGCGGCGGTGCGCGGGCTGTCGTGGTCGCAGTTGGGGCTGGCGACGCTGCTGGGCATGGCCAGCTACGTCTGCCTGATCGGGTTTGACGCCATCGGCCTGCGCCGCGCCAAACACCCATTGCCGGCCGCCCGCGTCGGCATCACCGCCTTCCTCGCCCACGCCGCCGGGCAGACGCTGGGATTCGCGGCACTGACCGGTGGTGCCGTGCGCGTACGCAGCTATGGCCGCGCCGGGCTCAGCCTGGCCGAAATCGGCCAGGTGGTGCTGATGAGCACACTGGGCTTTGTATTCGGCGCCTGGCTGCTGCTGGGCCTTGCCTTGTTGCTGGAGCCGAGCGCGGCCGCGTTGGCCCTGCCGATCCCGGCAATGGCGGTGCATGGCGTGGGTGTGGCCATGCTCGTCGGCTTCGCCGCGATGTTGCTGCTGGTCGGACGCCAGGGCCGCAGTATTGGCTGGGGCCAACACCGCATGTGGATCCCGGACCGGCGCACGGTACTGGAAGTCACCGCCTTGAGCGTGGTCGAGCTGTGCCTGGCTTCGGCGGCGTTCTATGTGCTGCTGCCGGCACAGGGCGACGTCGGTTTTGTCGGCTTTGTTGGCCTTTACCTGGTGGCGGTGGTGGCCGGCCTGGTTTCCACCGTGCCGGCCGGGCTGGGCGTATTCGAGTGGAGCCTGCTCAAGCTGTTGCCGCATGTCGCACCGGCCGCCCTGCTGGCCGCCGCCGTGGCCTACCGGGTCACCTACTACCTGCTGCCGTTGTTCCTGTCGGCATTGCTGGCGGCGCTGGCCAGTGTGCGCCGCCCGTTGCGCAGTGGCGCCGGCACCGCCTGGACGGTGCTGCGGCCTTGGCTGCCGCAGCTGATCGCACTGGCGGTGTTCGCCGCCGGCGCGCTGTTGTTGATCGATGGCACCTTGCCGGTACCGCATCAGCGGGTGCTGCCGGCACCGCTGCCAATCGTGGAAACCTCGCACCTGCTCGGCAGTCTCGGTGGCGTGCTGTTGTTGTTGATCGGCCAGGGCCTGCAGCGGCGCAGTCATGCCGCATGGATGCTGGCATTCGCGCTGTGCATCGCGCTGCCGTTACCGGCCTGGTTGCGCGGCGGCCATGTCACCGTGGCACTGACCCTGCCGCTGGTGGCGATGGCCTTGTGGGCGGCACGGCGCGAGTTCTACCGCGAAGGTGCGTTGCTGGATGAAGCCTGGTCCTGGCCGTGGCTGCGCAATGTGGCGCTGGTACTGGTGGCCACGGTCTGGCTGTTGTTCTTCGTCTACAGCCACGTCGAATACCAGAACGAGCTGTGGTGGCAGTTCGCCACCTCGGGCAATGCCCCGCGCGCGCTACGCGCCCTGCTGCTGGTATGTATCGCCCTGATCATATTCGGCCTGGCGCGGTTGCTGCACAGCACCCGCAGCCCACTACCCCTGCCTGATGACGCAACGCTGGAACAGCTGCGGCCAATCCTGGCGCAGGCCGAGGACACCCAGGCCTGCGTGGCCATGACCGGCGACAAGGCGATCCTGCGCAGCGAGGCCGGCGATGGCTTCGTGATGCTGCAGCGCTATGGCGGCTCGTTGGTGGCCATGGGCGACCCGGTCGGGCCCGCGCCGGTAGCCACGGCCCTGATCTGGAAATTCCGCGAAGAAGCCGACCGCCTCGGTCTGCGCCCGGTGTTCTACCAAACCAGCGGCAAGTATTGGCAAAACTATCTGGACCTTGGCCTGACCCTGGTGAAACTGGGCGAGGAAGCAATGGTGCCGCTGACGGATTTCAGCCTGGCCGGCAGCGAACGCGCGGATCTGCGCCAGGCCTGGAACAAGGGCAAACGGGCCGGTTTGAGCTTCAGGCTGGCAGCGGCCAGCGAGGTGCCTGCGTTGCTGGGCGAGCTGGCAGAGATCTCCGATGCCTGGCTGGACGAAAAAGCCGGCGAAGAAAAAGGCTTCTCGCTGGGCAGTTTCGAGCCGGCGTATCTGAGCCGCTTCCCGGTGGCGTTGGTCGAGGCCGAAGGACGCATCGTCGCCTTCGCCAATATCTGGCAGGCACCAGCCGGAAAAGAACTATCCGTCGACCTGATGCGACACCGCCCGGATGCGCCCAAAGGCACGATGGATTTCCTGTTCATCGAGCTGTTCCTGTGGGGCGCGGCCAATGGCTATACCCGTTTCTCGCTGGGCATGGCACCGCTGACCGGCCTGGCCCAGCACCGCCTGGCCGGCCGCTGGAACCGTTTCGCCAATCTGGTCGCGCGCCATGGCGAGCGCTTCTATGGCTTCAGCGGCTTGCGCCGCTTCAAATCCAAGTTCGCGCCGGAATGGCGGCCGCGCTATTTGGCCGCGCCTGGCGGTGTACACCTGCCGGCGGCGCTGCTGGATGTGACCCGGCTGATTTCGCTGGATCCAAGCAGAAAGTAGGCGTTTGGGTTTGCTGGTTTGTGGGAGCGGCGTAAGCCGCGAAGCCAGTGAACTGAAACGACGTCAGCTTCGCGGCTTACGCCGCTCCCACAAGCACGCCGCTCCCACAGCGGCCAGGCATCACCGACCCTGCACGTGCTGCAGGATCACCTTGGCCAGGCCGGCGTAGTCGCCTTCAAAATGGTGATCGCCGGGCAGCTTGACCAGCTGCGCGCTGCCGGCCGGCAGCTTCGGGCACAGCGCGTCGTCGTCCTCTTCGCCATAGATGCACAAGGTGCGGTCGGCGGCCAGCTTGCGCATTTCCGGCGCGATCGGCAGGCCATCATCGCCGCCGCTGGAAATCCAGTTGCTGACATGGAACTCGTAGTCCGCGCGCTCGCCCACCGACATCAGCGCGGTCATGCTCAGCATCTGCGCGCTGGCCGGCGGCAGCTTGTTGATGGCAGCAGGCAATACGTCGGCGCCCTGCGAGAAACCGACCAGCAGCAATTTCGGCCGTTGCCAGTGGTTGGCGTAGTAGCGCGCGATGCGATCCAGATCAGTGGCAAACCCGGCCGGTGTGCGTTCGCTCCAGAAGTAACGCAGCGAATCCACGCCCACAACCGGAATGCTCGCCTGCGCCAAGGCGCCCGCGACCTCTTTGTCCAATCCCGCCCAGCCACCATCGCCGGACACGAACACCGCGAAGGTATCGCCCGGCCCACTGGCCGGCACTTCCACCAACGGCAAACCGTCCAGGTCCGCGGGCACCGCAGGCAGGCTCACGCCGCGTTGCGCACCCAGCACCCGCGCGGCGGCAAGCTCACCGGGCAAGGCGCTGCCCGCACGGGTGCGCGCAAACGGCCGCGCCCACGGCACTGCGGCGGTGAAGGCATTGACTGTCGTCGCCGGGCACGCCTGCGCGGTGCCGGCAGCAGCATTCAACCAGGGGAAACGCAACGCCTGCGGCTGCAGGCTGCGGCCCTTGATGGCATCACCGCAGATCATCGTCGCGTTATGCAGCTGCGGGCAGAAATCCTCGGTCAACAAGCCGGCAAACACGTCCGCATCGGCCTGGGTTGCCACCGCATACGCCAAGGCCGCGCCCGCACCGTCGCCGCCAAGTATTGGCAGACGGTAGGTGGGCACACGGTAGTAGGCCTGTACGTAGCGCGAGAAGTTCTCCACGTCGCCAGCCGAAAAACCGCAACTGCCGCCCTCCTTGGCCAGTACCTGGTACAGATGGCGGGTGTCGATATCGACCACCATGGCGCCGTCATCGCGCAGCGACTGCAACCGCGCCTGATGCTGCGCCGCCGGCGCGTGGCCATCGCCAAACCACAGCACCACCCGCTGGGCAGGCGTGCTGGGCAACAACACCGGTACATGTTCAAAACGTCCATGGCTGACCTGTTCGGCCGCCAATGCCGCCACCACGGGTGCCACCAGCAGGCTCAGCGCCAGCACACTTCTTCCCCAGATCACACGCGCCATCCATCGGTCCCGGTTTCGATCCGGCCTAGCCTACGCCTGCTGTTGGCAGAAAGATGTCGAAAGCGTGGCTCAGGCCTGCGCTTCGGGATGCCGCGCGGTCCACTCGGCCAGGCGTTGCCGGTAGGCAGCCATTTCGTCGGCATACAGGTCCATCACGCAGATGGGGCAGCCACTTTCGCAGCATTCGTTCGGCCCCGGTGCTTCAGGCGGTTGCGGGCGCGGATCGGGATCTGGGCCGGCGGCGGCGGGTACGGGCAGTTCGTTCATCACAGCGGCCAGCACGGCCCTATCAACGGTGGGACAGCCGCTAGTTTAGCCAAGCGCCGCGCTCAGCCCGCAACCCGGCGCAGATTTGCCCGCGCCTGGGCATCGTAACGTTCATGGAAGAAGTCGCTGAAAAAGATCCGTGGCTGCGCCAATACCTTGCGCAGGAAGCGACGCCGGTTGAGGCGGAACAGGAAGCCCGGCACCTTGCCCTGGTATTCCTCGGCGATGCCGCGGTCATAGGCGTCGAACACCGCATCCGGGGCACCGAGGATGGCCATGTCGCTGTCCAGGAACAGGGCGGCATCGGCATCCAGCGTGCTCCCGTCCAGGCTGCCGTGGCGTGCGGTGAGTTCGATCAACGCCGTCACCCGCGCCGCATCCACCGCGGTATCCGGCAACCAACGCTCGATACCTGCCGCTGCCAGCTGTGCTGAGCGCGCCTCGTTGTCGCCACGTCCGGCTTCATAGATCGCGTCGTGGTACAGCACGGCCAGCAGCACCTCCAACGGCTGCTGCCAACCGGGGCCGGCGGCGACATCGCGGTAGTGGTGCAACAAGGCCTGCACGTGGCCGAAGTTGTGATACGCACGTGGCGGCTGCGCGTAAGCGGTTTTCAGCTCGGCCAGCAGCGGCGGTGGCAAGGTCTGCAGCAAGTCGTTCATGGCGGCATCTTGGCATGAAGCCGTAGCCACCAAACAGGATCCGCGAGGGCTGACGAACGCCGGGACCACGCCGCACGCCATCAACCGCGGGCGCTCAACCCAGCTGCCAACGGCCTTCAATCTGGTAACGCCCCTGGCCGAGGAAACTTCGCACCAGGATGAATTCGCGCACGAACCAGCGGAACGGCTGCACCGGCTGGATCGGCAGGCGCCGGCGGTCGTACAGCAGGGTCATATGCGGGGTGAAGCGCGGGTCCAGCTTGCCGCCCACGCCGTGCAGGCAGCGCGCCAGTTCCTCGTGCAGGCCATTCAACAGCTCGGCGCCGTATTCACTGCGCAGCACGAAGGGGTTCTGCCGGGCACCGGCAAAGCTGCCCACCTGATCGAAGCAGACCTCGAACTCGGGCATGCGCACCCGCGCTGCAGCCTGCCTGACCTTGGGCAGCAGGCTCGGCGGCAGGCCGGCATAGTCACCCAGGTGATGCAGGGTCACATGCAGGCGTTCAGGCGCCAACGGCTGCCCGAGCAGGCCATGTTCCTCGCGCAAGCCATCGGCCAGCTCGGCCACGCGCTCGGCCGTCATCGGGTCCGGCATCACGGCAAAGAACAGGCGCTCGGTTGGAATGTCGCTGCCCAGGCCCAGCGTCATCTGGGCCTCGGTGGAGGAAAGCTGCTTCGTCATGGTCTGCTATCGAAAGCCGGCCGCCGTACCCGCTCCGTTGCGGCGGCCAATACTGTCTGGGGCCGCGGATACTAGCAGACCGCGCCGGCCGCGGCCCGGCCATGGTGAAAATTTCACCACCACTTGCCGAGCCACGCCGCACAAGGGCTGCCGGCAGTTATCCACATGTTTGCACAGGGCTGGTCCACACCCGCTGTGGATTTGTACCCCGCTGGCTGCCATCCACCCGCAACAGGCCTACACTGGGCTGGCCGCAGCAAACTCCGGGTGATCGCCATGATCGGTTGGAATGCGTTAGTCCTGCTCGCCGCCAGCAGCGTGGCCTTGGCCGCGCCACCGCCCGCGCCCTCCCCGATCCACGTACCAATCCCTGTCTCCGCATCGGTTCCGGCGCCGGAGCAGGTAATGGCGATCCCGCCGGAAGTACGCGCGCAGCTGCAGGAGCGGGTGATCAAGGTCGCCAACTCTCCCGAACAACGCCTGCACCTGCTGGTTGAGCTGGTCTTCCGCCCGGAGGGGCTGGGGCTGGAATACGACACCGAGGCGACCTTGACGGTGGCCGAGACCTGGCAGCAGCGCCGTGCCAACTGCCTGTCCTTCACCCTGTTGTTTGTCGCCCTGGCCCGCGAAATCGGCCTGGACGCACGCATGCAGGAAGTGGGGCAAGTGGTGTCCTGGTACCAGGACCAGGGCCTGATCTTCAATGCCGGCCACGTCAATGTCGGCATGCGCTTGGAGGGCCGCAGCGCCACCTTGGACCTGGACAGCAATGTGCTGTACGACCGCCGCGGGCCACAGCCGATCAATGACAGCCGCGCCCTGGCCCATTTCTACAACAACCGCGGCGCCGAGCAGTTGGCCGCGCACGATTACGCCAGCGCCCGCGCCTACTTTGAAACGGCCCTGCGGATGGACCCGCGCTTCGTCCCGGCATGGAGCAACCTGGGCGTACTCGAATCGCGCGAGAACGATGTGGGCGCCGCATCCAGGGATCTTGAAACCGCACTGTCGATCAACCCCTCACACGCCCCTGCCCTGCACAACGCCACCAAGCTCTACCAGCGCATGGGCGATACACGCCGTGTCGCGCAGCTGCAGACGCGGCTGGAACAGGTGCGCAAGCGTGATCCGTTCTATCAGTACATGCAGGGCAATACTGCCGAAACTGCCGGCGACTATGCCCTTGCAGTGCATTACTACCGCGAAGCCGTGCGGCTGTACGGCAATGCCCATCAGTTCCATTTCGGCCTGGCCCGCGCCTACTTCCTTAGCGGCAACAACCGGCTGGCCGAACGCGAAATGAAACACGCCCGCGACCTGGGCGGCGATCCCCTGCGGGCCGTGTACCAGAGCAAGCTCGATGGCATCCGCCGGCTGGAAGCGCGCCACGCGGCGCGCTGACACATGCCACTGCGCAGCGCAGTGTGCCTGCGCCGCGTCAAGCTGGCTCAGGCCTTGCGCAGGAAGCAGGTCTTCAACACCAGGCCCTTGATCTTTTCCGAGTTGCCTTCGATGTGTTCGGCATCGTCCTCGACCAGACGGATGTTGCGGATCACCGTGCCCTGCTTGAGCGGGATCGACGAGCCCTTGACCTTCAGGTCCTTGATCACGGTGACGGTGTCGCCAGCCACCAGCACATTGCCGTTGCTGTCGCGTACCACCAGGCTCGATTCGGCTGCTTCACCTGCGGTCCATTCGTGGCCGCAATCGGCGCAGATCCACAAGGCGCCATCGGCATAGACGTTTTCCAGCGAACACTGCGGGCAGGAAGTAACAGACATGGGGGACTCCCGGACATTGAATAGCCGCCTATTCTAGCCGCTGGGGTCACAGTCGCTCACGCCGCCGCCACGCAGGGGGCGGGAAAGTGGCTGGGCGGCAGCCTGCGCCGCGCTGGCAGGACAACAAGTGGCAAAAAACAGCGGCTCGCGATTCGTCATCTACGTGGCCCTAGCCGGCAATCTCGGCATTGCCGTGGCCAAGTTCATTGCCGCAGCGGTTTCCGGCAGCTCGGCGATGTTCAGTGAAGGCGTGCATTCGCTGGTGGACACCACCAATGAAGTGCTGTTGCTGCACGGCCTCAACCGTGCCAGCCAACCACCGGACCGGACCCATCCGTTCGGCCGTGGCCGCGAGCTGTACTTCTGGAGTTTCATCGTGGCGGTGCTGGTATTTGCGATGGGCGCGGGCATCTCGCTGTACCAGGGCATCGTCCATCTGCGCGACCCCGAGCCGGTCGACAATCCCACCATCGCCTACATCGTGCTGGCCGTGTCATTGCTGTTCGAGGGCACCTCATGGTGGGTCGCGCTGCGCGAGTTCCGCGCCAGCAAGGGCCGCTATGGCTACTTCGAGGCGTTCCGGCGCAGCAAGGACCCCAGCACCTTCACCGTGCTGCTGGAGGACAGCGCGGCGATGCTCGGCCTGCTGATCGCCCTGGCCGGCCTAGTGGGCGCGCAATGGCTGGGCATACCTGAACTCGATGCACTGGCGTCGATTGGCATTGCGGCGGTACTGGCGGTGGCGGCCTTCCTGCTGGCACGCGAAACCAAGGGCCTGCTGATCGGCGAGCCGGCCCATCCTGAATTGGGCCAGGCCCTGCTGCAGCGGGCCAATGCCGATCCCGACATTGAAAGCGCGAACGGCGTGCTGACCATCCAGATTGGCCCGAACCAGGTGCTGGCCACGCTCAGCGCGGCCTTTGACGACCGCTGCACCACCGTGCAGATCGAGGCCTGCGTGGCCCGCATCGAGCAGGCCGCGCGCCAGCACCACCCGGAAATCGTCGCGCTGTTCGTCAAACCCGAGACCCCACAGGCCTGGCAGGCCCGGCTGGACGCACTGGAACCCGGATCGAAACCGGAACAGACCAACGCCATGTGAAGCCAGCGGCGCGGCCGCGTAGTAAAGTGCGCGGCCGATTCAGCAGCAAGACGTGCAGGCATCATGAAACTCGGCATCGACTTTGGCACCAGCAACTCGGCCGCCGCCGCCCATATCGACGGCAAGGTGGTACCGGTCAGTTTTGGTGACGCCCAGCAGTTCCGCACCACGGTGTACTTCCCCGAGGTGATGCGCGACCCCAACGACTTCGAGCTGACCCCTGCACTGGAACAGCAGGTCGACGAGCTGATCGAATCCGGCCGCCGCAGCGCGCGCGCCGCCGGCGCCACCCGCAGCCAGGAGCAGCTGCGCAGCGACGCGATCCGTGTGGTTCGCCGCCAATGGATGGAAGAGCGCATCCGCGAGCCACGCAGCTCCACCGCGCTGCTGCAGAATGCGGTCTACGGCGACGACGCGTTGGAAGCCTACTTCGAGGAGAACGAAGGCAACCTAGTGCAGAGCCCGAAATCGATGCTGGGCTACAACCTGCACCCACGGGCCAAGCAGACCATCACCGGCATCGCCACCCACATCCTCGAACACATCCGCCTGACCGCCTCGCGCCAGCTGCAGCGCAATGTGCGCAGCGCCCTGCTTGGCCGTCCGGTGCAGTTCCGCAGCTCGATTGGTGCCGCCGGCAACGACCAGGCGCTGGACATCCTGCGCAGCGCAGCGATGGCAGCCGGCTTTGACGAAGTGGATTTCCTTGAAGAACCCGCCGCCGCCGCAATGCACTACCACGCGGTCAGCAGCGAACGCCATGAGGCGGTGATCGTCGACGTTGGCGGTGGTACCACCGACATCGCCCACGCCAGCGTAGGCGGCAGTGCCGCGCCACAGATCCATCGCGCCTGGGGTATCGCCCGCGGCGGTACCGATATCGATCTGGCCCTGAGCCTGGCCGGCTACATGCCGCTGTTCGGCCGCGGTATCACCCGCGTGCCGGCGCATCACTACGTGGAAGCGGCGATGGTGCAGGACATGACCCGCCAGCGCGATTTCCGCCAGCACAACTACGATGCGGTGGAACTGCCCTACGGCCCCCGCCTGCAGGCACTGCAGGACACCGGCAACACCGCGCGCCTGTACCGCGCGGTGGAACACTGCAAGATCGCATTGAGCAGCCAGCCCAACCACAACAGTGGGTTGGACTTCATTGAGCCGGGCCTGTCGGTCGACATCGACGCGCCGCATCTGACGGCGGCGGCCGGTGGCTATCTGTCCGAACTGGAAACCTTGCTGCAGCAGGTGCGTGCTGATATCGGCCACGATCCGGCAGCGGTGTTCCTGACCGGCGGCATGTCACGTGCCGGTTACATCCAGCAGGCAGCTGCGGCGGCGTTCCCGAATGCCAGGCTGGTGCACGGCGACCCCTCGTTCGGCGTGGTGCAGGGTCTTGCGCTGGCTGCGGCAGCCAACACCGCAGATGTGGGAGCGGCGTAAGCCGCGAAGCTGTAGCTCTCAAAAGCACAGAGCTACCCCTCCCCAGCCCTCCCCTTGCCTGCGG
>NZ_LDJJ01000130.1 GCF_001431465.1 Stenotrophomonas terrae
GGTTGGGGTGAGGGGAGGCTCCTAGCTAGCAATGCAAGCTTTAAGCGTTCTTCAACTCAAGAAAATACGGCTCAACCGTACCCTTGATCTTCAGCGTCATCGGGTTGCCACGGCGGTCGCGGGCCTTGCCGGCCTGTACGCGGATCCAGCCTTCCTGCACGGAATACTCTTCCACGTCATCGCGCTCGACGCCGTTGAAACGGACGCCAACACCACGCTGCAGGGCTTCAGCATTGTGGAACGGGCTCTGCGGGTTGATCGCCAGATGATCGGGAGGGGTATCGCTCATATCAGTGCTTCAGTGAAGGCCACCATGGCCCTCTTCGGGGCGCAAGGATAACCGCTGTGACGCGGCAAGGCTTTCGCTGGCGCGCCGCTGGCCGCAGAATGCGCGGCATTACGTAGTGGAAACCGTCTCATGCCTGACAACAGCGCCGATTACGAAGATTCTGACGAACTGCAGCCGGACTTCGACGAAGACGACCATCCGGCGCGGGTCTGGAACCTGCTTTGGCTGATCAATCCGGGTGACGAAGACGCCGCCCTGCAGCAGTTCGACGCCTGGCGCGAAGCGCGCG
>NZ_LDJJ01000131.1 GCF_001431465.1 Stenotrophomonas terrae
CGGCAAACCCGCCCCAGCGCCCCAGTCCGCTAAACTGACCGCCGTTTTTTGCCACAACGCCGGTCATCATCATGCTGCACGCCCAGGTTCACCTCACCCTCCCCGTCTGGATCCACGATGCCGTCGACGCCGACCGCGCCTATACCAGCGATGCGGACAAGGTAGCGCTGGCGATCGAGCTGTCGCGCCTGAACGTTGAACACGCCAGCGGCGGCCCGTTCGGTGCGGTGGTGTTCGGCCCGGATCACAAGGTGATTGCTGCTGCGGTGAATCGCGTGGTGCCGCATGCCACTTCCTTGGCCCACGCCGAGAACATGGCCTATATGCTGGCCCAGCAGAAGCTCAACACGCCGCGTCTGAACGCGCTGCTGTCGCCGATCACCCTGGCCACGTCCTCGCAGCCCTGCTGCCAGTGCTACGGCGCCACCGTCTGGGCCGGTATCGACCGCCTGCTGATCGGCGCCAGCGCCGCCGACGTGGAAGAACTCACCCCGTTCGACGAAGGCCCGCTGCCGGCAGACTGGGCCGGTGAACTGAACAAGCGCGGCATCGAGGTCGTACAGGGCATCAACCGCGACGACGCCCGCGCGGTGCTGCACAGCTACGGCAAGAACGACGGCGCGCACTACTGATTCTGAAAGCCCCTCTCCCTCCGGGAGAGGGGTTGGGGTGAGGGTCCGGCAGGCCGCATGCTGTCTGCTACCTGTCTCTTATACACTACT
>NZ_LDJJ01000132.1 GCF_001431465.1 Stenotrophomonas terrae
TTGGCCTGGCCGCAATGGCCTTGATGGTGTTCGCATTGACCGCCGTGGTCGGCCATATCCGCCGGGTCACCCTGATCGCCGACCGGCTCGACTCGCAGACCCTGGCCAATCGTCATCGCCGCCAGGTCGAGCTGCCGCTGGACGCCTCCACCGCGTTTGCATTGCTGGAACAGGTGATCGGGCAGATGCCGCGGATCGAACAGCTGGAGCGTTCGGTCGGCACCCTGCAGCTGCGCGCTACCCAGCGCCGCGCCGATCCCTATGGCGAACGCCCGCCGTCCCGCTGGAACCCGATGGCGCGGCTGGCCATCAAGCACAACCAGATCACCGCCCGGGTCATTCCCGGCGCCGATACCAGCAGCGTCACCCTGTTCTTCGAACCCGATGCCGGCGCCTGGGTCGACCTGCTGCTGCTCGATGAAGGCAGCAACTACGAGAACGCCGAAGCCGTCACCCATGCGCTGAGCGGAAAGGTCGCCCAGCAGCGTCGCGAAGAACGCGAACACGCTGCACGCACCGAGGCCGAAAAGGAACTCAGCGTGGCCCGCCTGAACCTGCTGCATGCGCAGGTAGAGCCGCACTTCCTCTACAACACGCTGGCCAATGCGCAGGTGCTGACCCGCAGCGATCCGGCCCGCGCCGAGCAGATG
>NZ_LDJJ01000133.1 GCF_001431465.1 Stenotrophomonas terrae
TTTATTTGTTTGTGTTTAGTGTGACGTCGACCACCGGAATCTAAATCTGTTATAGCCTCGGCGGCGTCAGATGTGGATAAGGGACAGTCGTAGTGCACGCCGCTGGGGCGGTTCTGGAACGCTCTGCGGGGAATCCCGAGCTGCTGCGCCAGCGCATGCAGCTCGGGCAAGGTGTCGGCCATCAGATGCGCCCAGCGCTCGCCGCGCCAGGGGTGTACCGCATCGTCGATATAGACCGTCACGTTCGGCCCTGGACTCAGGCCTTGGGCTTGTCGTCAGCGTCGACTTCAGCGGCCGGCACTTCTTCGGCAATGGCGACGGCGTCGTCAGCCACGTCAGTGGCCTCTTCACCTTCAATGCCTTCAAACTCGGCAACCAGCCCGGCCAGATAGTCGTCGGCGGTCTTGCCTTCGTCGGCGGCCAGGTCGTCGATCATCTGCTGCAGCGCTGCGGAGTACTCCAGGGTGACCTTGCGGCCTTCCTTCTCCTGCACATTGGCCAGGTGCTTGAGCATGGCCAGCATCGGCACCGGGTTGTCGGCATTGCCCATGGTCTGGCCACCGATGGCCAGCAGCCATTCATTGCCCTGCATGCCGATCGCGGCAACAACCTGGCCTTCTTCATTCACCAGCACAGCGTGGTTCTGCACCTGCTGCTGGCCGTTGAGACGGGCGAATGGACGGCGCGGGGCCTGCTTCTTGCGCTTGTCGCGCTTGGCTTTGGAGAGCTTGGACATGAGATTCGGCTAGTGGAAAACGATGCCTATTGTAGGCGCCAAGCCGGTTTGGCGTTTGGGAGGGCCGGGCGGGGAGGTTTCATCCTGTGCGCTGAAGCCTGGAAG
>NZ_LDJJ01000134.1 GCF_001431465.1 Stenotrophomonas terrae
GGCCGAGAAGTGGAAGAAGGTCACCGGCGTCACTCTGGTGGAAGCTTACGGCCTGACCGAGACCTCGCCGGCGGCCTGCATCAACCCGCTGGACCTGAAGGAATACAACGGCGCCATCGGCCTGCCGATCCCCTCCACCGATGCCTGCGTCAAGAACGACGACGGCCAGATGGTGGCGATGGGCGAAGTAGGCGAGCTGTGCATCCGCGGCCCGCAGGTGATGAAGGGTTATTGGCACCGCCCCGACGAGACCGAAAAGGTCATGGACGCCGATGGCTGGCTGCATACCGGCGACATGGCGCGCATGGACGAGAACGGCTTCTTCTATATCGTCGACCGCAAGAAGGACATGATCCTGGTGTCCGGCTTCAACGTCTATCCGAACGAAATCGAAGACGTGATCGCGATGATGCCGGGCGTGCTGGAAGTGGCAGCAGTCGGCGCACCCAGCGAGAAGTCGGGCGAAGTGGTGAAGGTTGTCATCGTCAAGAAGGACCCCAGCCTCACCGAGGAGCAGGTCAAGGAATTCGCCCGCGCCAACCTCACCGGCTACAAGCACCCGCGCATCGTCGAGTTCCGCAAGGAACTGCCCAAGACCAACGTCGGCAAGATCCTGCGCCGCGAACTGCGCGACGCCAAGCCGGAAGCTTGATGCCGACGGTTTGATACAGGCTGCGTGACACCCACAAACCTCCCTGGCAACAGGG
>NZ_LDJJ01000135.1 GCF_001431465.1 Stenotrophomonas terrae
CCCATAGTCGCTTCATGCCGGTGGCGTCCTGCCGCGCCTTTGCCAGGCCAACCATGTGATTGAGGTTCTTCTCGTACTGGCCGATGTCATCGGCATCGGGTGCCAGGTCGATATCGTGGAAGCACCAATACGGCACGCCCAGCTTGGTGAAGAACTCGAACGCCGCATCCACCTTGGCCTCGGCGGTCGCCATCGGCGAACCGGCTTCCCACGGGAAATGACGGGTGCCCGGGCCGAACGGATCGTGGCCGGCATTGCAGAAGGTATGCCAGTAACAGACTGCGAAGCGCAGGTGTTCCTGCATGGTCTTGCCACCGACGACCTTGTTGGCGTCGTAGACCTTGAATGCGAGTGGGTTGTCCGAACCGCGGCCCTCGAACGGGATGCGGCCGATGCCGGGGAAGTATTCCTTGGCGCCGATGAAGGGCTGCGTGCTCATGCTGCGTATTCCTGTGGTTGTGCGGGGTGTTGCGGAGAGGGACATCAGCCGCGCTGCAGCGGCGTGATGGCGTCGAGATATCGCAGGAAACGTGTGTATGCCGCGGCGTAAGCCTGGCTTCGTTGCGGGTCGGGCCGCATGGACAATGCCGGATCGACGGCGACATGCAGGCGGGTGACATCCATGATCGATGCCGTATCGCCGCGCGCCAGACCAATGGCCCACAGCGCCTGCA
>NZ_LDJJ01000136.1 GCF_001431465.1 Stenotrophomonas terrae
CAAAAAGCCCCGCTTGCGCGGGGCTTTCTGCATGCATCAGCTACTGGTTCGATTAGAACTTGTAGTTGATCGAAGCAGCGAGGATGTCACCGCCCACGTCGTACTTGCCCTTGACCACATTGCCCGTGGCCGAGGTGACATTGATGCCCGGCTCATTGGTGAACAGGTGGGTGTAACCGAAGTTGAACTCGGTCTTCTCCGACGGGGTCCAGCCCAGGCCAAGCGACAGCCACTTGCGGGTCACGTCCGGCACGCGCACGTCACGGTGCTCGATGCTGGTCGGGGACTCGTCATAGGCCACACCGCCACGCAGGGTGATGGTGTCGGACAGCTTGTACTCGGTACCGATCGAGCCAAAGGTGGTGTCGTTGTAATGGAAGCCCAGGGTGTTGTCCGGCTGGTTCGAGGCGAAGTCGACGGTCACCTGGTCGAACGCGGTCTTCCATGCGGTGCGCGACACGTCGCCCATCACGGTCCAACGGTCGTTGATGCGGTGGGTGACACTCATCGTGAGCGAGGCCGGCAGGGTCACGGTGGCCTTGCCCGAGCTGTCGATGAAGGTGCCCGGAGCGGTCTGTGCCAGCAGCGCTGCGGTTTCCGGGGTCACGGTGAAGTTTGCCTTGCCGCCGGTGATCTTGTGCTCGACCTTGGAGCGGTAGCTGAAGGCGATGTTGGTGTTTTCAGTCGGGCTTAAGGTGGTGCCCAGCACGTAACCAACGGCATTGTTGTCGCCTTCGATGGTGACGAAGCCATCAGCGCTGCCCGGCGAGAAGCCCATCAATGCCATCTGCTGTGCAGCCTGGCCGGCGGCGATCTTCGCCTGCGCCGCGGTGCCACCAGCGGCCAGCACGGAAGCTGCAGCCTTCTGCTGGGCAGCACCATTGACCACAGCGCCCATGTCCAGGGCGTTGGACAGTTCGATGGTCAGGTGCTCAACGAACACCGAGGCGCCGAAGGACACATACGGGTTGACGTCATACGAGGCGGCAAAGCCAAGATCGATCGCCTTCAGGTCGGTGGTCACGCCGCTGTAACGGCCCACCCAGTTCTTGTCGTAATCGGTCTTGAAGCCAAACGGCGCGGTCAGCGACACACCGAAATGCATGTTGTCGTTCTCGCCGAACGGCAGGTGGAAATACGCAGCCGGAACCGGTGCGATCATGCCGGCGTCGCCGCCGTTGCCACCGGTGATCTCGGTGCCGGTGCCCGGGCCGCCCGGGCCG
>NZ_LDJJ01000137.1 GCF_001431465.1 Stenotrophomonas terrae
GGTGGCGCGCCAAACCACATCAAGGCGTGTCAGAGGCGTACTCGTAGTAAGCGTAGCTGTGGTAGCCGGTCTTGCGCTTCTCCACTGCGTTGAAGATGGCGCCCTTTACCTGCACCCCATTCTGCTCGAAGCGCTTCATCGCCAAGCGAATCTCCTTGGGATGATTGACGCCAAAGCGGGTCACCATCAGCGTCGAGCCGGCGTGCTTGGCAACAATCACCGCATCTGTCACTGCCAACACGGGCGGCGTATCGATGATGACCAGATCGTAGTTGCGCTCAAGCTCTTCCAGTATCTGGGCGAAGCGCGGGTGCATCAGCAACTCCGAAGGGCTGGGCGGAACTTCGCCACGCCCGATGTAATGCATGCCATCCAACCCCGGTGCAGTACTGATTGCAGCGTTCAGCTCGACCTTGCCAGCCAGTACGTCCGACAGGCCAGCCGAATGCGCCGCACCCAGCACCTTGTGCAAGGTGCCTCTGCGCATATCGGCATCCACAACTATCACCTTCTGCCCAGCTTGGGCGATCACCGCCGCAAGATTGGCCGCGATGAAGGTCTTGCCGATCCCGGGCCGCGGGCCCGACACCACCAGAATATTGTTCTTGGCCTCCATCATTGCGAAATGCAGGCTGGTGCGCAG
>NZ_LDJJ01000138.1 GCF_001431465.1 Stenotrophomonas terrae
CCCTGCAGCCGTTGCCGTGGTTGGAAGGGTCGTTCCGCTACATTTCCATCGCCAATCGCCGGTATGGCCCAGCTGAGCTCAGTGGCCGCCAGAACTACAAGGACAAATCCATCGACCTGAAGCTGCGTCTGCTGCAGGAAAGCCGTTGGCTGCCTGAGCTGGCACTGGGCGCGCGCGATATCGGCGGCACCGGCTTGTTCTCCAGCGAATACCTGGTGGCCAATAAACGATTTGGCCCGTTCGACGCCAGCCTCGGTCTGGCCACCGGCTACATCGGCAATCGAGGCGATTTCAGCAATCCGCTGAAGCACATCGATGATCGTTTTGAAAACCGCCCCAACAACACCACCCACACTGGCGAGCTCAACACCGCCGGCATGTTCCGTGGCCCGGTCGGTGTATTCGCGGGCATTGCGTACCAAACACCGTGGGACCCGTTGCAGATCAAGCTCGAATACGAGGGCAACGACTATCGCAACGAGCCGCAGCGCAACCAGCAGCGCCAACGCCATCCGTTCAACGTCGGTGCGGCCTACGCATTGAACGACAATGTCCAGTTCCAGCTGGGC
>NZ_LDJJ01000139.1 GCF_001431465.1 Stenotrophomonas terrae
ACGGACAGTTCACGCAGCTGGGCGAGCTTGGAGTGGGCCTGGGTCATTACGGTTTCCTGTTGCAGTGGCGGCGCGATGCGCTCAGCGGTGGAAATCACCAGCCGCTTCAGGCTGGTAGTGGACGGCGGTGACGCGCAGGCGCAGCTGGCGGCCGCCGGGTGCGGTCCAATCGATGGTCTGGCCAACCGACAAGCCCAACAGGGCACTGCCAACCGGCGCCAGGATCGACACGCGGCCCTTGTCGAAATCCGCTTCGTGCGGATAGACCAGGGTCAGGGAATGTTTTTCGTTGTGCAGTTCGTCTTCGCAGTCCACACGGGAATGCATGGTGACGATGCCTTCGGGGATTTCTTCCGGCGGCAGCACCTGCGCGCGCTCAAGTTCCTGCGCAAGGGCAACAGCAGCCGGGTGCCGGCTCAGCGCCGGGGAGTCAAGCAGGGCCTCAAGACGGGCCATGTCACGGGTGGAAACAACGATGGATGGCGGCAGACCGCTGTGGCTGGTCATGGGAATTCCTTATCTGTATGAAGAGCAAGCAAAAGGCGACGCTTGGTCGGCGCCGCCCGGGTTTCTATTGTGCTGGTGAAACGGGCCGTAGGCGACCCTGTGAAGATCATGGGGCCGGTCAGGCCCGGATGCAATGTGGGGGAGGGGCATGTTCAGCTTTTGGGGTGCAAACAGTTGCACCTCCCCTGCGCTGCG
>NZ_LDJJ01000014.1 GCF_001431465.1 Stenotrophomonas terrae
GGGAGAGGGGCTAATGCACTTGCAGCCGACGCGATGTGAGCCCCTCTCCCGCACACGGGAGATGGCTAATGCACCTGCAGTCGACGCAATCCGAGCCCCTCTCCCGTTTAGGGGAGAGGGGTTGGGGTGAGGGCGCTTTTGCTTGCGCTCTCAACATGTTCACTCGTGCATTGCCGGGCCAGTGCGATCACAGCGTGCGGCTGATGGTGAAGCTGCCGAATACCGGAGTTTCTTTCTGTCCGTCGAATTCACGGCTGCGGTGGTAGCGGGCCAGGGCGAACTTCCATTTGCCGCGCATCACCGCTACACCGAAGCCGATATCACCGACGAAGGAACGTTTGTCGACGCTGTGGCTGCTGCGGAAAGTGTTGCCGTCCAGGGTGATGTCACGCACCACCCAGCGTGCGTCGCTGGTCACGAATACATGGCTGGACCAGCCTTCCGCGCGTCCGTGACGGGTGGGGGCGGTGTTTTCGCCGGCTGGCCGCATCGGTGAGCTGCCGAAATCATCCGGCAGCTTCCAGCCGAAACGCACCTCGCCACCGGCATTGGCATAGGTCGCCAGGTTGCCGATCGCACCACCCCAATGACTGATCGCATCCCAACCCCAGCCACTGCTGTTGGCTTCGGCCGGCCAGCGTTGCATGCGCTCATGCAGAAGCTTGAACACCGGTTCATCGTGCAGCTGGTTGTGCCAGCCCAAGAACTTGTCGTCACCCAGTGCATCGTGGACGGCGTCCTGCACCTGCTTGCCCTGCGCCGAGGGGCCAATCATGCCCAGCGCCAATTGCGTGGTGCGCAGGTGATTTTCATTGCGTGCGTTGTAGCCGAAGTTGACTATCAGCGCCGCCGCATAGGGCCGGTCGTCCCTGATCAGGTCGCGTCGGGTGTTGTCGGTAGGCGTATACAGCGCCTGGCCGAAACTGAAAATCATGTTCTGCTGCTGGAATTCGCCCGGATGCAGGTGTTCCAGGTGACGGTTCATCCAGCGTGCCAAGCGCGGCAGGCAGGGGTCATCGGTGTAGTCCTGCAGGTTGGGTGATACCAGCGTGAACATCGCGCCGTTGGTGTAACCCTGGTCCTGCTGCGCGCCGCCCAACATGTCATTGTCGATGCGGATATTGATTGCCGGCGGATGATCACGCAAGGCACTTTGTGCGCACTGTTCTGCTGCAAATGCAGGGACAGCGCCTACTCCTCCTGCCATCAGCAACAGCAGTCCGACACCGGATTTCATATGCAAGCCTCAACGCCAACAAATTGGCGTGCAGCTTAGTAGCGTGATGGTGGTAGGCATATCGCTACCGAACGGACAGATTGTTGTAGGTGCGAATGTGGATTTTTTTTCGCAGGTGCGCACTGAGCAAACGTAAGAGTTGTGACGAAAGCACTTTGATACTTGCAAGCACTGTGTATCAGTAGCTAGGCTTGCGTATTCATGAGTGTGACATCTACGTGAATTGTGGTGTCTTGCAGTGCGTAGCGCACTCACCATCAGCAACGCCGCTACCAGCATGGAAGCGATACAGGGGGAAAACATGAAGTACTTGATCCGTCGGCCCGAGCTTTGGGCCGCAGGTGCGTTGGCTATTGCATCAGCAGGCTATAGCGCGCCCAGCCACGCCTTCCTCAGCAGCATGTTTGGCAAGTGTCAGGACAATGCCGGTTCGCTGCGCATTGTTGAACCTGACGACGGCCTCGGCGCATGGGCAACCTACGGCTTGCCGGCACCCACGCGCATGTTGCGCGTGCTGGTCAATGACTCCAAGTGCTTCACCGTGCTTGATCGTGGTGTCGGCTTTGCCGCCGCACAGGCGGAGCGTGATCTGGCATTCGGTGGTCATCTGCAGGAAGGCCAGAATATTGGCGCCGGGCAGATGCGCGGCGCTGATTTCGTGCTGATTCCCGATATCGTCTCGCAGAACCCCAACGCCGGTGGCATGAACATCGGTGGCAGCGCTTCGAGCGGCGGATCCAAGCGCGGCTTGATGGGCGGAATGCTCAACATCGCCACCTTGGGTATATCGGGCAAGTTGTCCACCCAGAAGCAGACCGCCGAAGTGGTACTGACGTTGGTGAACGTGCGTACCTCCGAACAGCTGATCAGCGTCAGCGGCGAAGCCAAGATCACCGACAAGGCGTGGGCTGCGGCAGTGGCCGCTTCCAATGTGCAGGGCGCCGCCCGAGTGAATGTTGGCAGCTGGGAAAACACCGAGATCGGCAAGGTGATCAAGGAGGCCTACGAGGAAGCGTTCTCGCGCATGGTCACCCAGATCAATCGCCGCAAGGATGAAATCCAGGGGCAGCCGGCCTCGTTGATGGCCGCAACGCAGCAGGCGGCACTCCAGCACGTTGCGCCGGTGCAGGCAGCGCTGCAGCAGGCCGCGCCGGTACAGGCAGCGTTGCAACAGGTCGCGCCGGTACAGGCGGCACTCCAGCAGGTTGCGCCGATGCAGGCTGCGTTGCAGCAGGCCGCACCGGTACAGTCGGCGTTGCAGGAGATCGCGCCGTCGTTGGTTGCACCGGTTGTGCAGGCAGCGCTGGTAGCCGCCGCACCGATGGTGGCGAGCGGCGTGGAAACTGCGGTTGCTGCCGTTGAGCCGGGCGCTGCTGCACAGCAGTTGGCCAGCGGTGGAACACTGGTCCTGCGGCGCATGGCGCGGCTGTTGTCCGGTGCCAGCAACCAGGCCGCGGTGGTGGCCGAGTTGAAGGCCGGCATGTTGCTGTTCCCCACCGGCAGCGCCGAGGGCAGCATGCTCAACGTCGAGGACGAGATGGGCAACAAGGGCTGGGTGCCGGCGGCGGCGGTGGAAACCGCGCAGTAAGCGCCGCGTGAAGGGCCGCAGGGGTGCCCTGCGGCCTTTTCGGGACGGTTCTGAGTGCCCCGGGGACGGCGTTTGGCCCCCGTAAAGGGAACCACCTCACAAAAACGTCATGCATTCTGACGCCTGTCTGGGTTAGGATTCCGGCGGACCGGACCGTGCTCGTCTGCTAGGTAACATCAGGGACAGAGTCTTACCGCAAGGTCTCTAAGCCAATGGAACGCACCTCGTAAGGTGCAGGTTAATGGGGAAGCATCAGATGCGTAACGTTTTTTCGCCGCTCACTGCAGCGGTCATCACCCTGGGTATCGCTGCGGCTGTCAGTAGCCAGCCGGCCCAGGCAGCATTCAAGGCCAAGGGCACCCAGGCGCAGGAACAGCGCCAACAGGCTGCCGCACAGATTCCAACCTGTCAGCGTCCGATCGGCACCTTGTCGGTGATCGAGCCGGAAGACTCCACCAACTGGTGGACCGGCCAACAGTTGCCGGCCCCGTCGCGTCTGATCAAGGCCTTCGTCAACCGTTCGCGTTGCTTCACCCTGGTCGACCGTGGCGCCGGTATGGCCGCAGGCCAGTTCGAGCGTGAGCTGGCAGCCAGTGGCGACCTGCGTGGTCGTTCCAACGTCGGCAAGGGCCAGATCAAGGCCGCCGACTACGTGATGATCCCGGACCTGGTCTCGCAGAACAGCAATGCCGGTGGCAATGCCATTGGTGGCCTGCTGGGTGGTTTGATCGGTGGCCGCGCCGGTGCATTGGTTGGTGGCCTGAACTTCACCAGCAAGACCGCCGACGTGGTGCTGACCGTGACCGACGTGCGTTCGTCGGAGCAGGTTGCCATCTCGGAAGGTTCGGCGCGCAAGAGCGACATGGGCTTCGGTGCTGGCGGCGGCCTGTTCGGCGGCAGCGGCCTGGGCGCAGCCGGCGTTGGCGGTTATGCCAATACCGAAATCGGCCAGGTCATCACCATGGCCTATCTGCAGGCCTATACCGACATCATCGCCCAGCTCGGCGGCCTGCCGGACAACGCGTCTGCGGCCAATGCGCAGCAGGCGGTGACGGTGACCCGTGCTGGCCGTCTGCTTGCCAACGCCCGCGGCACCGGCGCGCCGGTCCGTACCCTGGACCCGGGCATGATGCTGTACCCGACCGGCACCAAGGAAGGCGTGATGTGGGAAGTCGAGGACGAACTGGGTAACCGCGGTTGGGTGTCGTCCACCCTGCTGCAGCTGTCCAAGTAAGCCTGGGTTTGCCCCGCAGAAAGGCCGCGCAAGCGGCCTTTCTGGTTTCTGCGTGTTTGATTTTGTGGACGCAGGGTCAGAAAACCGTAGTGCCGAGCCATGCTCGGCAAGGGGCCTTACCAGCAAACCAACCTGTAGTGCCGAGCCATGCTCGGCAAGGGGCCTTACCAGCAGACCAACCTGTAGTGCCGAGCCATGCTCGGCAAGGGGCGTTACCGGGAAAGCCTCTGCCGAGCATGGCTCGGCACTACAGGGCTTGGCTTGGCTGCGTTCATGGAAGGCTGTGAATCGGTCTTGGCCTTGGGTTTGTCGGCGTTCGCCCCGATAATGGCGGCATGGAAATCAAGTCCGACAACCCTGAACACGGCTTCCAGTTCCCCGGCACCTTTGAGCTCAGCGCCATGGGCGCGGCCAACATCGGTCTGGAGGCTGAGCTGCCCAAGTTGCTGCAAGGCGCCGGTATCGAGGTGCTCGAAGAGCGCATCAGCTGGAAAGAATCCTCCAACGGCAAGTACGTCTCTGTGCGCATCGCCTTCAAGGCCGATAGCCGCGAGCAGTACGATGCCGCCCACGCGGTGATGCGTGACCACCCGGAAGTGAAGTGGACGCTGTAACCGCTTGCACTGCAGCAACGCCGGCCAACACCACGCGTCCGGCGCTGCTGCGGGACCTGGGCCGGCAGGGCTATGAACCTGTCTGGCACGCCATGCAGCAGTTCACCGACAGCCGTGGCGACGCGACCACCGACGAGCTGTGGGTGGTCGAGCACGACCCGGTATTCACCCTGGGCCAGGCCGGCAAGGATGAACATGTGCTGGCGCCGGGCGATATCCCGGTGCTGCACGTCGACCGCGGCGGCCAGGTGACCTATCACGGGCCGGGCCAGATCGTGGTTTATCCGCTGCTGGACCTGCGCCGGCTCGGCATCGGTGTGCGCGATTACGTGTGCCGCATCGAGCAGGCCATCATCGACACCCTGGACGAATGGAACATCGGCGCTGAACGCCTGGACGGCGCGCCCGGTGTCTACGTGGGCGGCGCCAAGATCGCCGCGCTCGGCATCCGCGTGCGCCGCGGCTGCAGCTTCCATGGCCTGGCGTTCAATGTGTCGCTGGATCTTGAACCCTTCCACCGCATCAACCCCTGCGGCTACGCCGGGATGCAGGTGACCTCGGTGCTAGACTTGGGCGGTCCTTCGGGTATCGAAGCGGTCAAAGCGGTGCTGCTGTCCCATCTGGCCCAGCAGTTCGGCCTGGCCTTGCAGCCGACGCCCGAACTGCCCGATCTGACTACGCGGCTCTGAGACCGCTGATAACGCCATGACTGAAACCACCACGCGCTCCATTCCCCTGCAGGTCGTGCAGGGCGACGTCCCGTCCGCGCCGTTGCAGGCCGGTGTCAAACAGCTTGGCGGTGACAAGATCAACCGCTCGCCGGTGCAGTTCGCCGACGCGCCGGTGCTGCGCAAGCCTTCCTGGATCCGCGTGCGCATTCCTTCGGGCAATGCCGTGGCCAACCTGAAGGCCAAGCTGCGCGAGAACCGTCTGGTCACGGTGTGTGAAGAAGCCAGCTGCCCGAACATCCACGAGTGCTTCGGCCACGGCACCGCCACCTTCATGATCCTGGGTGAAGTCTGCACCCGTCGCTGCTCGTTCTGCGACGTGGCCCACGGCCGGCCCAAGCCGCCGGACGCCAACGAGCCGGCCAGCCTGGGCCAGACCGTGGCCGACATGGGCCTGAAGTACGTGGTGGTGACCAGCGTAGACCGCGATGACCTGCGTGACGGCGGTGCCCAGCACTTCGTCGACTGCATCACCGCCATCCGCGAAAAGTCGCCGAACACCCGCATCGAAGTGCTGACCCCGGACTTCCGTGGCAAGGGCCGCATGGAGCGCGCGCTGGAAATCCTGGCGCAGAACCCGCCGGACGTGTTCAACCACAACATCGAAACCGTGCCGGACCTGTACCGCAACGTCCGCCCGGGCGCGGACTACCAGTGGTCGCTGACCCTGTTGAAGAACTTCAAGGCACAGCACCCGGACGTGCCGACCAAGTCCGGCATCATGCTGGGCCTGGGCGAAACCCTGGAACAGGTGCAGGCAACCCTGCGTGACCTGCGCGCGCACGACGTGGAAATGGTGACCATCGGCCAGTACCTGCAGCCGACCGCCCACCACCACCCGGTGCTGCGTTACTGGACGCCGGAGGAATACAAGGCGTTCGAGGATTACGGCTACGAACTGGGCTTCAGCCACGTCGCCTCCGGGCCGATGGTGCGCTCGTCCTACCACGCCGACCAGCAGGCGGCCGGTGCCGGCGTCGGCGCCTGAACCAAGCAACAGCATCCCGCTGCGGCGCACTGCCGCAGCCGGGATCGCGTCCAAACCGATGGCCGTAGCGGCGGTGCCTCTGCAGCGATTCACAAACTGCTACGGGCCGGCGGCTACTCTGGCACTGAGCAAGGTGACAAGTGCCGAAACTTTCGGCACTGTCGGCATGTCGTACTTGCCCGCAGTCTCCCCCCAACGTTCGGTGCCACGAGTACTTTGATGAACTACCGAGTTCCCGTTTTCCTGCTGGCTTTCGCGCTGACCGCTCCTGTCGCCCTGCTGGCGCGCGCCGATTCGGCGCTGCCCTCGGCAGCGACAGTCGACCAGGCCACCACTTCCAAGCTGGTGTACGGCCTGCTGTCGGACAGCCGCTACGCCTACCGTCCGCGTCAGCTCGATGCGGCGACCTCGCAGGACGTGTTCAAGCGTTACCTGGAGTCGCTGGACAGCGGCAAGCAGTTCTTCACCAAGGAGGACGTCGACCGTTTCGCGCCGCTGGCTGCGCAGACCGGTGAGGCGATTCGTTCGGGCGAACTGGACCCGGCCTACCAGGTGTTCGCGGTGTACCGGCAGCGGGTGGGTGAGCGCGTGGCCTACGCCCGCCGTCTGCTCAAGCAGGAGCCGGATTTCACCATTGAAGAACGCTTCAACTACGACCGCAAGGACGTGCCGTGGGCGACCAACGCCGAGCTGGACGACCTGTGGCGCAAGTCGGTCAAGAACGACTGGCTGCGGCTGAAACTGGCCGGCAAGCCGGCCGCCGACATCCGCAAGACCCTGGACAAGCGTTACGACACCCTGCTCAAGACCATCAACGAGCTCAAGGGTGAGGACGTGTTTTCGTTCTACATGAACGCCTACACCAGCGCCGTTGACCCGCATACCGATTACTTCACCCCGCGCACGGCCGAGAACTTCAACCAGGCCATGTCGCTGTCGCTGGAGGGCATTGGTGCCCAGCTGCAGCGCCAGGACGACATGGTGGTGATCCGTGAGGTGGTGCCCGGTGGTCCGGTGGCGATGGACGGCACGCTCAAGGCCGGCGACCGCATCGTCGGTGTCGGCCAGGGCCGCTCCGGCCCGGTTGAAGACGTGATCGGCTGGCGCATCGACGATGTGGTGGCCAAGATCCGTGGCGCCAAGGACACCCAGGTGCGCCTGGAATACATCCCGGCCGCCGAAGGCGTGGATGGCAAGCACCGCATGCTGACCCTGACCCGGCAGAAGATCCGTCTGTCCGAGCAGGCCGCCAAGGGCGAGACCATCACCATTCCCGCGGCCGCTGGCCAACCGGAGCGCCGCATCGGCGTGGTCAAGCTGCCCACTTTCTATCAGGATTTCGAAGGCCGCCGCCGCAACGCCGCCGACTATGCCTCGGCCACCCGCGACGTGGCCAAGCTGCTGGCTGGCTTCAAGGCCGACAAGCTGGACGGCGTGGTGCTGGACCTGCGCAACAACGGCGGTGGTTCGCTGGATGAGGCAATCGAACTGACCGGCCTGTTCATCGAGCAGGGGCCGGTGGTGCAGGTGCGCGAATCCGGCGGCCGCGTCACCGTCAACAGCGACCGCAACCCGGCCGTGGCCTGGGACGGCCCACTGGCCGTGCTGATCAATCGCGGTTCGGCCTCGGCCTCGGAAATCTTCGCCGGCGCCATCCAGGATTACGGTCGTGGCCTGGTGATCGGTGAAACCACCTTCGGCAAGGGCACCGTGCAGAATGTGGTGCCGCTGGATCGTTGGCCGGCCAGCGAGAAGGAACGCTTTGGCCAGGTCAAGCTGACCATCGCCCAGTTCTTCCGCGTCAGCGGCTCCAGCACCCAGCACAAGGGTGTGGTGCCGGACCTGGCCTTCCCGGCCAGCGTCGACGCCAGCGAGTTTGGTGAGAGCACCTACGACAATGCGCTGCCGTGGACCCGCATCGCTGCCGTGCCGCATACCCAGTACGGCAACTTCGCGCCGATCGTGCCGCGTCTGGAGACGCTGCACGACACCCGCATCCGCGCCGACCGCGAGTTCCAGTGGTGGGAAGAGGACGTGCAGCAGTTCCGCACCGAGGCCGCCAAGAAGTACGTCTCGCTCAACGAAGCCGAGCGCCGTGCCGAGCGTGACAAGCAGGAAGCACAGCGCAAGCAGCGTCAGCAGATCCGCAAGGAACTGGGCCTGCCGCTGGATCCGCTGGCCGAGGACAGCACCGACGACGGCCTGACCGGCAACGAGCGTGACATCGTCAAGGATGCCGCCCGCGAGAAGGCCGCCGAGAAGCGCCCGGACCCGCTGTTGAAGGAGTCGGCCTCGATCCTGGCCGATGCCGTGAACGTGCTGGAAAAGGACCGCCCGCTGTCGGCACAGGTGTTGCCGCAGTCCACCGGTCCCGGCCGTTGGGCAGACTGATCGGCACGCGCCACCAGCGCTGCGCACAGCCCAGCTGAGCGCAGCGCCAACAGGGCACGGCCCGCATTCAACGCCGTCAGCGTAGCGTTACGTTGGCGGCGTTATGCTGTGCGCCTTCGCTCACCGTGGAGACGCCCATGCGCCGATATCCGCTGCCTGCGTTTGCCAGCTTGAGCCTGTTGTTGGCCGGTTGCGGCGGCAAGGTTGCCGACAGCAGCCTGCTGCGCGAGTCATTCGATTCCGGCGATACCTATACCCGCAGCCTCGACACCACCCCGGCGCAGGCCTGCGAGGCCGCACGCCGCGCGCTGCTGGGCCAGGGTTATGCGATCAGCCGGGCCGACGCCGGCAATGTCGAAGGCAACAAGAATTTCCAGCCCAAGGACGAGGTGCACGAGCAGCTGGTGCTGCGTGTGTCCTGTGCCGCGCAGGGCGCTGGCAAGGCGCAGGTGTTCGTCAGTGCGGTGCAGGACCGCTATGCCCTGAAGAAGTCACCAACCTCGGCCAGTGTCGGCGTGGGCGCGCTGGGCTCGGTATCGCTGCCGTTCGGCAGCAATGACGATTCGCTGGTACGGGTTGCCAGCCGCACCGTGCAGGACCCGCAGTTCTATCGCAACTTCTTCGGCCGTCTGCAGTACTACGTGGAGCAGGACGCACCCGCAGCGGCGGCGGATCCTGCTCGATGACGCATGGCTGGCGCGCGGGTCCGTGGATTGGGCGATGCGCGCTGCTGCTGGCGGTGTGGCTGAGCACGCCGCTGCTGGCCGAGGCCGGCTGCAACATGGCCTTGCTGCAACAACTGGGCTGGCAGGTGAGTCCAGGACCACAGCCCGCGCCGCAGATCGACGCAGGTGAACCCTGCCGGCGCGCATCGCTTGCCGATGCACAGGCACATGGCGACCTGCGCCTGCAGCTGCCCGACGCTTACAACGAAGCGCAGCGCGAGCAGTTGGCCGCGGACATGCTGCAGCAGCCGGCCAGCATCTGCGCCTATGCCTTCAAACTGGGCGAGGCGGCGCGCACCGCCAGCACGCGGCTGCAGGAAAATCCGGGCTACCGCTTCACCGCCTTGCAGCTGGGCTGGATTGGTTTCGGCGCGCGCGGCGCCGCTGCCCAGGGCTGGCAGCGCTTCCGCAGCTTTGGCCGTGGCTACGCGCCGCGTGGGGCCAATTCGGTGGCGCTGGAGGCGTTCTACTCGGGCCGGGTGCGATCCGAATGCGGTGTGGGGCGGCAGGTGGCGCAGCTGGCGACGCTGCGTGAACTGTTTGGCGATGCGGCGTTCGATAGCGACTTCACCGCCGGCGAGCTTTCCATCGGCACCTTTCTGAGCCTGCATGACACCGAAAGCATCCTGCTCGGCAGCAGCGCTGGCGAGATGTTCGCCGACGGCAAGGCCGTGCGTACCTCGGCACTTGGACGGCAGGCCTTCATGGGCGTGCCGGGGTACATCGTGCACGCCTTCGATGCCGCCTACCTGGATGACATCAACAACCAGGCCGAGAACTTCGTGATCACCGATATCAGTGCCGACGCGGCCGAAGCGCTGGCGCGAGCGGGCGGCTTTGCCCACTACGATGCACTCAACAAACAGTTGTGGGAGCTGGCCCAGCAATTGCCGGGCCACGGGTGGCGGCGGTTCGAGCGGCTGCTGTACCTGCGTGAGCCGGAGCTGCGTGCGGCGCTGCCCGAGGCGCAACAGGCGGTGCTGGCGCAGATGGATACGCTGCTGGCCGAGCCGGTCTACCGCGAGCTGATGCTGTACGTGCATCACCAGGGCGTGCGCCCTTTGGGGTATCACATCGTGCGCCTGCTGGACCGCAATCCGCGCACGCCGTTTGTCATCGAACTGGTGCTGCACAACCTGCACACCACGATTTACCAACGCTGGTTGCAGGCACGCCTGCGCGCCTGCCCCAGCGCATCCTTATCTACCGCCGGAGGAGTTTGAGCATGGAATTGGGAATGATTGGCCTGGGCCGCATGGGCGCCAACATGGCGCAACGTCTGCAGCTTGCCGGGATTGCGGTCACCGGCTTTGACCCGGGCGAGCAGGCGCGGGTGGCGGTGGCTGGGCACGGTATCGCCACGGTCGATGCCTTGCAGGCGCTGGTGCAGGCGCTGCCTGCGCCGCGCACGCTGTGGCTGATGGTGCCTTCCAAGGTGGTGGATGCCACCCTCGACAGCCTGCTGCCATTGCTGGCGGCGGGTGACGTGGTGATCGACGGCGGTAACTCCTGGTACCGGGAATCGCAGCAGCGCGCCGCGCGCTGTGCCGCCGCCGGGGTGGGCTTTGTCGATTGCGGCACCAGTGGCGGCGTATGGGGCCTGCAGGAAGGCTATTGCCTGATGATAGGTGGCGAAAAGGACACGGTTGCCCGGCTGTCGCCGTTGTTCAAGGCGCTGGCACCGGCCGCCGACCGCGGCTGGGCACATGTTGGCCCGGTGGGTGCGGGGCACTTCAGCAAGATGGTCCACAACGGCATCGAGTACGGAATGATGCAGGCCTATGCCGAAGGCTTCGCGCTGATGGACAAGAAGGCCGAGTTCGATCTGGACCTGGCCAAGGTGGCCGAGGTCTGGCGGCATGGCAGCGTGGTGCGCTCGTGGTTGCTGGACCTCAGTGCCGATGCCCTGCAGGCCAATCCTGCGCTGGATGGCATCGCCCCGTATGTGGAGGACTCCGGCGAGGGCCGCTGGACGGTTGCCGAGGCCATCGAACTGGATGTGCCGGCGCCGGTCATCACCTTGTCGCTGCTGGAACGGCTTCGTTCGCGGCAGGCCAATTCATTCAGTGACCGCATGCTGGCGGCGATGCGCAACGAGTTCGGCGGGCATGCGATCAAGCCAGCGGGGGAGGCGGGCTGAGGCGTCACGGCGGGTGCGCGGTGGGTTGCACAGGTCATGTTAATGGGGAGTGCACGGGCACACCTATTCGTGCAATCCTTGGCCGACAGTCAGCGATGTTGTCGTGCTGGTCACGCAGCCATCGATTGACCCGGGGTCGACTCGGTCGACGAACACCGGGCCGTCGCCAAACGCGGCGGCCCGTCAGCATGCAGGGCAAGGGATGGCGACACGATTGACCGACGATGACTGGAGCCGCTGGCGCCTGCTGGGGCTGGGGCTGGCCGCGTTGTTGATCATCGTGGTGCCGGCCTTGACCCTGCAACGCATGACCGCCGACAGCGTCAACGCCGCCAACTGGGTGGCACATACCCAGGCGGTGGGCGCGCGCCTGTACAACCTGCAGGCCGACATCCGCGATGTGGAGTCGGCGGCCTTGACCTTGTCCAAGGGGATCGACTCGCAGGCATTGCAGCAGCGGCTGCATACCGCTGATGGCATCGGCGACAACCTGCGTGAGCTGGCACGGCTGGTCAGTGACAGCCCCGAGCAGCTTGTGCGCATCGGCAAGATGGAGTCGATGCTCGAACGGCGCATGGCCCTGGCCAAGGAGATCGCGGCCAGCACCGACTCGCCGCGGCAGCGCGAGTTGATCGAGGAAATGACGTTCCAGTACCCGATCCGGCAGCTGGTGCAGGAACTGCAGCAGCACGAGGACACCTTGCTGGTCGCGCGCGCTGCCGAGGCCAGGAGCCAGCAGCGGATGGCGTCGATGGTGACCTGGACCGCACTGGCGGTGCAGTTGCTGTTGTTGGGGCTGGTGTTGTGGCTGTTGCAGCGGCAGATCGGCAGCCGCGCCGATATCGAATTGCGCCTGAGCAAGGCCAGTGCCCGCGCCAGCGCGGTGCTGCAGACCGTGCGTGAGCCTATCGTGCTGCTGGATGGGCAGCTGCGCATCCTGTTGCACAACACCGCCTTCGCCGAGATGTACGGCGTCGAGGAGGCCGATATCAGCCAGCGCCAGTTGCAGGATATCGGCGACGGCGCGTGGGACGATCCGCTGGTACGCCAGCGGCTGGCCGACGTGCTGTTGCGTGGGCGCGAACTATGGGATTTCGAACACCAGCAACGCAGCGTGGATGGCATCAACCGCACCATGCTGATCAATGCCCGGCGCATGGCCTTGCCTGATGCCAACGACGAAGTGGTGTTGATGACGATCAGCGACATCACCCTGCAGCGCGCCGTACAGCAGCATGTGGAAGAGCTGAACCGGCAGCTGGAAGGCAAGGTCGAGCAGATGGCTGACGTCAATCGTGAGCTGGAAGCCTTCAGTTACTCGGTCTCGCACGACCTGCGCGCGCCACTGCGGCATGTGGCCGGCTTCTCCGACAAACTGGGGCGGCACCTGGGCGAGGCGATCGATAGCAAGACCCAGCACTATCTGGACGTGATCAGCAGCTCCGCGCAGCTGATGGCGGCCTTGATCGATGACCTGCTGGTGTACTCGCGGCTGGGCCGCGGCGCGATGCGCCTGCAGCGGGTGGACATGCAATCGCTGGTGGCCGATACCCGCGCGCTGCTGGACTCCAACCTCAAGACCGAGGCGGGGGCGGACGGCAAGATCCGTGAGGTGGAGTGGAAGATCGGCCGCTTGCCGGTGCTGATCGGCGATGAAAACATGTTGCGCCAGGTCTGGTTGAACCTGCTTGGCAATGCGGTCAAGTACAGCGCCTGCCGCGACCGGGCGGTGATCGAGGTGTCGGCCAAGCAGCTGCCTGACGGCAGCCACCAGTTCAGTGTCGGCGACAACGGTGCCGGCTTCGACATGCAGTACGCCTCCAAGCTGTTTGGTGTGTTCCAGCGCCTGCACAAGGCATCCGAATACCCCGGCACCGGTATTGGCCTGGCCAGCGTGCGCCGCGTGCTGACCCGCCATGGTGGCCGCATCTGGGCGGACGCACAGGTGGACAAGGGCGCCACCTTCAGCTTCGTTGTTCCTCAAACACCTGAAACATCCTACAAGGACACCGTGGAATGAGTCCCCTGCGCACCATCCTGATTGCCGAAGACAGCCAAGCCGATGCCGAGATGGCGATCGACGCGCTGCGTGATGCACCCCTGGCCAATCCCATCGTGCATGTGGAGGACGGGGTGGAAGCGATGGACTTCCTGCTGCGACGGGGGGCGTTCGCACAGCGCGAGGAAGGTTTGCCGGCGGTGCTGCTGCTGGATATCAAGATGCCGCGCATGGATGGCCTGGAAGTGCTGCGGCTGATCCGCGCCGACGAAGACCTCAAGCGGCTGCCGGTGGTGATCCTGTCGTCTTCGCGCGAGGAGAGCGACCTGGCCCGCAGCTGGGACCTGGGCGTCAATGCCTATGTGGTCAAGCCGGTCGACCTTGAACAGTTTTTCCAGGCAGTGAAAACGATTGGTACGTTCTGGGCGTTGATCAACCAGGCCGCGGACAGCGAGTAAGCGCAGATGCCGAACAAGGGAACGCCATTGGGGCCGTTGCGCATCCTGCTGGTGGAGGATTCGCCCGAAGATGCCGAGCTGGTTGTCGACCAGTTGCTCGAGGCTGGCCTGCAGATCGAATTCGAGCGGGTCGACAATGAGCCGGCGATGCGCGGCGCACTGGAGGCCTGGATGCCGGATATCGTGCTGTCCGACCTCAGCATGCCGGGCTTTTCCGGCTACTACGCGCTGCATATCCTGCGCGAGCTGCATCCCAGCGTGCCCTTCATCTTCGTCTCCGGCACGATGGGTGAGGAGACGGCGGTGGAGGCACTGCAGCACGGCGCCAACGATTACATCATCAAGCACCAGCCGGCACGGCTGCCCTCGGCGGTAGCGCGGTTGGTACGCGAAACCCGCAGCGAGCGCGAACGCCTGCGGGTGGAAGATGAGCTTATGCGCGCGCAGCGGCTGGAAAGCCTGGCCCTGCTTGCCGCCGGGCTGAGCCATGACCTGCGCAACATCCTGCAGCCGCTGCTGATCATTCCGGATCTGATCCGCGACCGCAGCGACGACCCCAAGATCATCCGTCTGGCTGATGTCATCGCCGAATGCGGGCGTCGCGGCCATGAGATGGTCGAGTCGATGCTGTCCTTCGTCCGTGGCTCGCGCCAGCCCAGCGAACGCATCGTGCTGCAGCGCCTGTTCCAGGCCGTGGGCATGCTGCTCAAGAGCAGCCTGCCGCGCAATGCCGAGCTGCACCTGGAAGTATCCGACGATCGTATTGCGATCGAGGCGAACTACACCGAGCTGCAGCAGGTGTTGTTGAACCTTGCGCTCAACGCCATCCAGGCGATGCCGGATGGCGGCACCTTGAGCCTGATCGCCGAACGTGTTGCCGGCGAGGAGGACAAGGTGCGCATCCGCGTCAGTGATGACGGCATCGGCATGGACGAGGCCACGGTGAAGCGCCTGTTCACCCCGTTCTTCACCACCAAGTCCGACGGCACCGGGCTGGGCCTGGTGTCCTGCCATCGCATCGTTGAAAGCATCGGTGGGCAGATCCAGGTGCAGAGCCAACTGGGCGAGGGCACCACCTTCGAACTGCTGCTGCCGATGTTCGAATGCAGTGGCGATGAAGATGCCGAGCCGGTGGAAAGCAACCGGGTCGGCCACGGCGAGCGCCTGCTGGTGGTGGACGACGAAGCCACGCGCTTGTCGCTGCTGGGCAATGCGCTGTCCAGCCAGGGGTATCGCATGCGCCTGGCCAGCGATGGCGCGGTGGCGATGCGGCATCTGCAGGAGGCCGGGTTGCCGGACGTGGTGCTGGTGGACAGTGGCATCCCCTTGCTGTCGGCGGGCCAGTTGCTGGCCGAGATGCAGGCCATGGGCTACCGCGGCCCGGCGATCGTGCTGGAGGACGCCAACGCACCGGCTTTCGCCGACGGTGAGGCGCCATCGGGCATCAGCGTGCATGTGCTGCCCAAGCCGCTGGAGATGCAGCGGGTGTTCCGCGCCGTTGCCGACGCCCTCGGGGTGGGCTGAAACAGGTGGCGTGGCATAGGCGGGCCGGCGGTGGCTGGCCTATCATGTGCGCCCCCCTACGTTGCGGTGCTCAAGCTCGTCCACCGTGGCGCGGGCTGGCCCGCAGGCAAACCAACTCATGACCACTGTGCTTCTCAGCCTGGGCAGCAACCTGCAACCGCAGCACTATCTGCAAGCGGCGGTTGCCGTATTGCGCGAACGTTTTGGCGCTATCAGCGTCTCGCCGGCCTACCGCACGCCCGCGGTGGGTTTCGACGGCCCGGACTTCCTCAACAACGCGGTGATGCTGGATACCGAGCTGCCGCTGGCCGAGTTGGATGATTGGTTGCACGCGGTGGAAGACGCGCATGGCCGTGACCGTTCCGGCCCGCGTTTCAGCGACCGTACCCTGGACATCGACGTGGTGTATTACGGCGACCTGGTGGTGGAAGGCCCCGGCCATCTGCGCATCCCGCGGCCCGAGTTGAAACACGCCTTCGTGCTGAAGCCATTGGCGGACATCGCCCCGGATTTCATCGACCCGGTACGCGGCTTGAGCCTGCAGCAGATGTGGCAGCAGCATCCGCAGTACGGGCAGGCCTTCGATACGGTGGCGTTGTAAGGCTGCACCTGTGTTACCGAGCCATGCTCGGCATTGGGTATTCCCGGTAAAGCCTCTGCCGAGCATGGCTCGGCACTACGCCCCCTCCCTTTGCCGCAGGCAAGGGGAGGGCTGGGGAGGGGTTGGCTTTCGCTTGCTGAGGGATACGGTGGCGTTGTAGCCCCCGACGTAAGGCTGCACCTGTAGTGCCGAGCCATGCTCGGCAGAAGCGTTACCGGTAAAGCCCCTGCCGAGCATGGCTCGGCACTACAGTTGGTGCATGCAGATCACGTCAGCAGGCGGCCGCCGTCCAGGCGCAGGGTCTGGCCGGTGATGTAGCCGGCATCGTCCAGCAGCCAGCGCACCGCCGAGGCGATCTCGTGCGGGGTACCGAGCCGGTCCAGTGGTGTGCGCTCCATCAGCTTCTGCTTGGCGGCCTCGCTCTTGCCCTGTTCCGGCCACAGGATGGCGCCCGGTGCGATGGCATTGACCCGCACGTGCGGGGCCATTTCCAGTGCCAGCGAGCGGGTCACCATCTCCAGCGCAGCCTTGGCCGAGCTGTACGCCGGGTGTTCGCGCAGCGGCTGAGTGGCGTGCAGGTCGGTCAGGTTGACGATGGCGCCGCGCTGCTTGATCAGGTGCGGCGCGGCGGCCTGCGCCAGGAAGAACGGTGCCCGCGCATTCACTGCGAACAACTCATCCCATTGCCCGGGCTGTACCTGCCCGAACGGGGTGGGGAAGAAGTTGGAGGCGTTGTTGACCAGCGCATCCAGCCGGCCGAACTGGCTGACCGCCTGTTCCACCAGATCCGGCAAAGCGTCCACGTCGCGCAGGTCCGCCTCCAGTGCCAAGACGCTGCCCGGACGCTCGCTCTCCAGGTCGAAGGCCAGCGACTGCAGCTCCTCGCTGGATTGGTGCGCGTGCAGGGCGATGCGGTAGCCATGGGCATGCAGGTGACGGGCAATGCCGGCGCCGATCCGGCGCGCGCTGCCGGTGACCAGGGCCACCCGTTGGGATTCTGTCATCTGGGATTTCCTTACTCAGCTATCCTGTGCATTGTCCTCGCAAACCACCGCATCATGCATTCCGACCTGCCAACCCCCGATTCAGACGCGCTTGCACACAGCGAGCAGCTGGCCGCGCATCTGCGCGCGGAAATCCTTGCCCAAGGCGGTGCGGTGCCGTTTTCACGCTTCATGGAGCTGGCACTGTATGCCCCGGGCTGGGGCTATTACAGTGCCGGCGCCAGCAAGTTTGGCGCCGCAGGTGACTTTGTCACCTCGCCGGAGATTGGCGCGCTGTTTGCCGCCACCACCGCCAATGCAGTGGTGCCGGTACTGAAGCAGCTGGGTCCGGCGGCACGCATGCTGGAACTGGGCGGTGGCAGCGGTGCGTTTGCCGAAATCATGCTCAAGCGCCTGCTGGAACTCGATGCCCTGCCGGAGCGCTACGCCATCCTCGAGCCCAGCGCCGATCTGCGTGAACGCCAGCGCGAGCGCCTGGAGCGCGCGCTGATTCCGCCCGTGTTCGCCCTGGTGGAATGGCTGGACCGGCCGTTCGATGACGACTGGGACGGCGTGCTGTTCGCCAACGAGGTGATCGATGCGCTGCCGACACCGCGCTTTCTTGCCGACGAAGGTGAGATCTACGAAGAAACCGTCGAGCTCGATGGCGAAGGCCGCTTCGTGCGTGGCGCGCAGCCGGCCGATCCGCTGTTGATGGGGGCGGTGCGGCATGTGGAGCGCTACCTGGAGCGCCCGTTCGCGCACGGCTATCGCTCCGAGGTGCTGCCGCAGCTGCCGTACTGGATCCAGGCGGTGGCCGGTGGCATGCAGCGCGGGGCGATGTTGTTCGTCGACTATGGTTACTCGCGCAGCGAGTTCTACCAGCACGATCGCACCGACGGCACGATGCGTGCGTTCTACCGGCACCGTGTGCACAACGATGTCTTCCTGTGGCCGGGCCTGCAGGACATCACCGCCTCGGTGGATTTCACCGCGCTGGCCGAGGCCGGCACCAACGCCGGCTTCGAGCTGGCCGGTTACAGCAACCAGGCCAACTTCCTGCTCGGCAATGGCATCACCGACCTGCTGCTGCAGGCCGAGGCACGTACCGACGAAGTGGGCCAGCTGCGCTTGCGTGACCAGCTCAAGCGGCTGACCTTGCCGACCGAAATGGGTGAGCGCTTCCAGGTGATGGGTTTCAGTCGCGACGTGGACATGTCGGCGTCGTTCCTGCTCGGCGACCTGACGTGGCGGCTGTAATCACGGCGCTGAAGCCGCTGCGTCATCCGCGTTTCTGGCTGGGCTTGTGGTGTGCGGCGGTAGTGGCGGTGATCGTGGTCTGCCTGATCCCGCCGCCGCCGCTGGACCTGCCCCAGAACAGCGACAAGCTTGAGCATCTGCTGGCGTACTTCATGCTGTCTGCCAGTGCGGTGCAGCTGTTCGGCAGCCGCCGCGCGCTGTGCTGGGCGGCACTGGGCCTAGTCGCCTTGGGCGTAGGCATCGAGTGGGCGCAGGGCGCGCTGACCAGCACCCGCATGGCCGATCCGATGGATGCGCTGGCCAACAGCGGTGGCGTGCTGATCGGCATGCTGACCGCACTGACCCCGCTGCGCGATCTGCTGCTCAGGCTGCAACGGCGCTGAGCCCGCAGCGGCCACGGTGCTGCAAGGCGTCTGCCGTGGTTGCGCCTGCAACTTAATTTCATAGAAAAATCAGCCATTTCCGATGCAATGGCACTTACGCTGGCAGCGCCTTGGCTGCTACGTTGGGGTCATCACGGGCGCCGTCATGGCGCCGGTGATTTTGCAAAGTTGGCGCGGTGCGGGACGTGGGTGGAGAGGACTCACGTACCGCACCGCGCCTTCCCGGGGGTTCTCCCCAAGCCTTACTTCTTCGGCTGCAGACGCACCTGGTCCAGCACCCACATCTGCGGACGGGTATCGCCGCTGAAGGTCATGCACAGATCGGTGATCTGC
This sequence comes from Stenotrophomonas terrae, assembly GCF_001431465.1. Lineage (GTDB taxonomy): Bacteria > Pseudomonadota > Gammaproteobacteria > Xanthomonadales > Xanthomonadaceae > Stenotrophomonas > Stenotrophomonas terrae. The sequence continues at coordinate 19,187 of NZ_LDJJ01000014.1, forward strand.
TCGGCACCCGCGCGCAGCGGTGCTTCCAGTTCAATGAAACCGTCCTTGCCCGGCTGCTGCGGCAGCGGCACCGTGGCCAGCACGCGGCCTTCGCAGCCGGCACGTACTTCAAACTCGCCGTACTGGCTCACCGGCTTGCGGAAGCCGCGCTTGGCTTCCTCCGGGCGCAGCAGGCCGAAGTTGTAGGGGATGCGGCCAGCACGGACCTGGATGGAGGCGATGTCCTGCAGCTGCGCGTCTTCCCACAACCAGCACGGGTTGAAGATGGTGACGTCGAAGTTGTCGCGCTCGCCGTGCAGCGGGTTGTCGTCGACCAGGCGCAGCAGCAGGCGGCCGCCCTGCGGGCATTGCGCCAGGGTCTTGTCGTTGCGGGTCAGCAGTGACTGCGCGTCGAAATTCCACTGGCTGGGCTTGTCGGCCACCGGCTTGCCGTTGAAGAAGGTCAATGCGGTCAGCACGGTCGGTACCGGCAAGGTCAGTGCGCCAGGATAGGCGGCCGATTGCGCGGTGGGGGTGCTGCCATCGGTGGTGTAACGGATATCGCGGTAGCTCAGCGGGTTGGACAGCTCGACCGTCACCTTTTCAGTGGCACGGTCATCCTGACGCTTCATCGCCACCGACAAGGCGGTCTGGCCGTAATCAATGCCCAATGCCTTGTAGCGCTGCAGCTGCGCCGGCAAGCGGGCGAGGAAGTCGTCGTAGCTCTTGTTCTGCAGCGGGGTCCAGGCGATCTCGGACAACGCTGCCAGGCGCGGGAACACGTTGTGTTTGAGATCCTTGCCGGTGCGGGTGTGCTCGGTCCACATATTGGCCTGCACGCCGATCACGTGCTTGCGCTGCGCAGGTGTCAGCTCGGCCGGTACCGGGTCGAACGCGTAGACACGCTGCATCGAGGTGAACTTGGGGCGTCCGGTGGGTTCTTCCGGCAGATTGGTCTGCAGGAAATCCAGGTACAGGGTATTGCCCGGGGTCATCACCACATCGTGGCCGTGCGTGGCGGCCTCGATGCCGCCTTCGATGCCGCGCCAGGACATCACCGTGGCCTGCGGCGGCAAACCACCTTCGATGATTTCGTCCCAGCCGATCAGCTTGCGGTCGTGGTCTTCCAGGTACTTCTCAAGCCGCTTGAGCATATGCGACTGCAGGGCTTCCTCGTCCTTCAGGCCCAGCTCGCGGATATAGGCCTGCACCTGCGGCGAATCCTGCCACTGGTACTTCACCGCTTCGTCGCCGCCGATGTGGATGTACTGGCCGGGGAACATTTCCAGTACTTCGGCCAGGATGTTCTCCAGGAACTGCAGGGTTTCCTCGCGCGGATTGAACAGGTAGGGGTTCACGCCCCAGTTGGCCGATGGCAGGGTCGGACCATCGACCACGCCGTGTTCCGGATAGGCCGCAACCGCGGCCTGTGCATGGCCGGGCACATCGATCTCGGGCACGACGGTGATGTGGCGTGCGGCGGCATAGGCCACCACATCGCGGATCTGCTCCTGCGTGTAGTAACCGCAATACAGGTGCGGCTTGCCGTCAGCGCCAACGCCGGCTTCGCCAGCGGCAGAACGGCAGCTGCCCACTTCGGTCAGCTTCGGGTAGCGCTTGATTTCCATGCGCCAGCCCTGGTCATCGGTGAGATGCCAATGGAAGGTGTTGAGCTTGTGCGTGGCCATCGCGTCGAGGATCAACTTGATGTCCTCGATGCTCTGGAAATGGCGTGCCGAGTCGAGCATGAAGCCACGCCAGTTGAAGCGCGGTGCATCCTCGACCTGCATGGCCGGCAAGGTGATGCCGTTCGCGGGTGCGCCGGCAAGCAGCTGCCATAGCGACATGGCGCCATAGAACAGGCCGCGCGCGTCACCGGCTTCCACCAGCACGCCATCGCCATTGATGCGAAGTGAATAGCTCTCCGCCGATGCGTCGGCGCTGGGCTTGCCGAGGCGGAACTGGATTGCACCCTTGGCATTGCCGCTGCTCGTTGCCTGCAGCTGCAACGGCGTGGTGCGTGCCAGCAGCTGGGTGAACTGTGCGGCGACCTCGCCAGCGCCTTCAGCGGCGATTACGCGGGTGGAGGCGTCCGCCACGAAGCGGCCATTGCCAGGCTGCACCGATACCGGCCGGGGAATGATGCTGGCACCGGTTACTTCCACTGGCAGCTGCTGTGCGGGCGCGACAGTGGAAGCGGCCAATGCATGGCCGCTGGCAGAGGCAAGTGCAAGCGACAGCGCAGCATGCAGAGCGTGGGTGGTGAGTCGGTGTCGGGTCATCGTGGATCCTTGTTGTTGACGGTTGGCATGCGGCCAGCCGCTGTTGCGTTTGCGGTTGATGTAACGGTTGCTGCAATCCGTGGGGGGAGAGAAGTTGGGGTGGGGCGCAGGGCATTGGCCTGCGTAGTGTTGGTGCTGGATTGGATCATCGCATCAAGTGCAAAGCCCATCAGCACGCCTTCGATATCGGCAGCGACAAGTACGTCGGCATGATGGGCGAGCGTACCGGCGACGCCCCACTGGAAGCCACGTCCCGTTGGTAACGCATGGGTAGCGAGCAGGCGTCCATCGCGGCGATCAAGTACACCTATGCCAGCGGCGTGATCAATAAAATAGGGATGGCCAGCGGCCATGCCGACCAGCAGCTGGTCACCCAGTGCCAGTGGCGTGCCCCAACTCCAACCGCCAACATCGGTGCGCCACAGTACGCGGCCGTTGTTGATGTCGATGGCGCTTACCTTGCGCAGGTCGGATGAGCCTATGTACAGCGTATTGCCTTCGAACGAAGGTTCGGATTCGATCCACGACGTCCAGAACTGCGTCATCCACAGCGCGTTGCCGGTGCGTGCGTCGATTGCGTGCAGCACGCCGCTGCGGTCATTGCAGAACACGCGGCCGCGATGCACCACCGGCGCTGCGCCGGGTCGCGAGGCAAGACGGTACTGCCATAGCGGAGTGCCGGTGCGCGCATTGAGTGCCTGCACCACACCTGCTTCGGTGACGGCGAACAACTGAGTGCCGTCGCTGGCCAGGCCGTGCTGAATGCGACCAGCAAGCTGCCGCTTCCAACGGCTGGCGCCGGTGCGCATGTCCAGCGCCTGTACGCTGCCGTCACTGCCGCCGACATAGAGCAGGCCGTCGCCGAGCAGTGGGCGCGGGCCCTGCCATTCCCAGGCCGCTGATTGTGGTTGCGGAGGCTCGCGGCTGCTGCGCGCGTCCTGGATCGAGGAGCGCCATTGCTCGCGGCCGGTCTTGCGCTCAAGCCGGTGCAGGTAGCCGCCATCGCTGTTGACGAACACGGCATCGTCGGTGACCAGCGCGGTGGCATAGATCGGGTAACCCAAGGCGCTGCCCCAGCGCAGGCTGCCATCGGCAAGGTTGACGGCAAACAGGGTGCCTGCGGTGGTGCCGATATAGGCAGTGCCGTCTGTAATCACCGGCGAGGCAAAAATCTGGCCACCAAGATGGGTTTTCCAGCGCGGGCCGGACAAGGCCTGGGGGGAAGTGTTGCCTGGGTTTGTGCTGGGCAGAGAGTCGCGGTCGCCGCGCCGCAGGCGCAGGCGTTCGCCGCTGCCCAACAACGTGCCCGTCAATTCCTTGTCCTGCAGCCGCAGCGCCATGTGCAGGCTGCGATGAACCAGGGTGTTGTTGTCGTCGATATCTGCCTTGCCATGCAGGGGCAATGAGCGCAGGTGGGCGATGGGTAGATCCAGTTGCATGTCGTAGCGGCCGTTGGCATCGGCCTGCAGGTTCAGGCCAATGCTGACCTTCTCGCGCGGGCTGCCGATCTCGCCGAGCCAGTAGCCGGAGAGGTCGTCGGCGGCGCGTGCAGCGCGGGCAGGCAGCAACAGCAGGCAAGCCAGTACCGCCAGGAGCGGTAGGTGGCGGTGAAGGAGGTTGGCTTTCGGCTGTTCCATGCAGTGATGCCCGATGCGTGCTGGTTGGGTGGCAGGAACCTGGCGGGAGCACTGGGCTCCCGCCAGGTGATGTTGCACTACGGTTTAGAAGGCGAAGCGCAATGAAGCCATGTAACGACGGCCACTCTTGTAGGCGCCGTTGAGCAGCTTCTCGGTGCCGTAGTAGCTGTGGTACTCCTCGTCCAGCAAGTTCATGCCTTCAAGCCCGATGCTGAGGTTGTCGGTGACCTTGTAAGCCACCGACGCATCCAGCGAGCGGTATTCCATCGTCCACACATCGCGTCCGCCGCTGACGCGGGTGAAATACTTGTCGCGCCAGTTGTAGGTGATGCGGGCGTTCCACTTGTCGTTCTCGAAGAACGGGCTCAGGTTGTATTGGTTCTTCGAGTTGAAGGGCAGGGGTTTGCCATTGCTGGCCTGGCCGTCCGAATAGGTGTAGTTGGCGATGATGCCGAAACCTGCGCCGATGTTCTGCTGCCAGGCCAGCGAGTAACCCTTGACCTTGGCATCGCCGGCGTTCTGCGGGCGATCCACCAGGAACACCGCATCACGCAGCTGGTTGATGTTGTAGTGGGTTTCTTCCTGCGAGATGCGCAGCACGTAGTCGCTGACATCACGGTAGAAGATCGACGCTGCCAGGATCGCCTCCGGCGCGAAATACCATTCGCCGGAGAAATCCAGATTGGTCGAGCGGTAGGGCTTGAGGTTGGGGTTGCCACCGCCACCGGTCAGCGACTGGTCGGACAGGAACAGGTAGCTGGACACGTCCGCATAGTTGGGGCGGGCCATGGTCTTGGCGGCGGAGAAACGCAGTACCACATCGTCGGCAACGTCGTAGACCAGGTTCAGATTGGGCAGGACGTTGCTGTACTTGCTGCTGCGGGTCACGTAGTCATACGACGCTTCCACCTGTTCGGGCGTCATGCTGCTGCTGGTGCAGCCATTCAGTCCGGTGTTGCAGGCGTAGGCGCTTGAATCGAGCTTGGTGTTGACATAACGCAGGCCGATGTTGCCGCGCAGTCGCTCATAGCTGAAGTCGGCCTGCACGTAGGCGGCCTGGATGTCTTCCTCGATGGTCCAGGTGTTGCGGATGAACTCCGAGTTGCCCTTGGTGGTGGGGATCGGTGCCGTCTGGTAAGGGGCAAGCCAGGTGTTGCCACGGATGTAGTCGGCCAGCGCCCAGCCATCGATGGTGAAGCGATTGTTGAGGTCGCCATAACCACTGAAACCGCTCAGGTAGTTGTCCGGCAGGTCGCGCGGGTTGAACATGTCGGCAGTGGCGTCGCCCCAACCCTGTACCGATGGCAGGGTGACACCACGTTGAATCTGGCCGGTCTCATGGGCGCGCTGCTTGTAGCCGAAGCGCAGCAGGTAGACGGGGGAATCCAGCTTGATGCCGAAGTCCACCTGGCCATAGGTTTCCTTGTCCAGGGTGGGTTTCTCCACCAGGTTGCCGCCCCAGCCCGAGCACCAGTTGTTGGTGGTGGCGCAGTTGGTGCTCCCGTAACCGCCGTCCATGCGGAACAGCTCAGGCGTGGTGAACGGATTGGGGCCGGTGATGTTCAGCGTTGCAGGAGTGCCGGGTCCGTTCTGGATTGACCAGTCGTAGTCGGCGCTTGCCAGGAACTCACCGAACACCTGCTCCGGGCCGCCCTCGGCCTTGGTTGAGCCGATATGGGTGGAGGCAAACCAGCGCTCGTCATTCCAGTCCGCCTTGATGTCGTAGGTTTCCGACTCGATCTTGGCGCGGCGGTTCTGCATGTCGAACACCATCCGTGCGCCCTTGTGCTTGGCCGCGGTGATCAACCCGTCTTCGATGGTTATGTCGGTCAGCGAGCCAAGGCTGCCGTAGGTGTTGCCCTGCCAGGCAAACATGGCCTGGGCCATGTGGTCGAAGTTTGCATCGATCTTGATTGCGTTGAGTTCGACGTTCAATTTCTCAACCGGCTTGAACTGCAACGAGGCGGAATAGGTATTGCGCTTGCGCTCCTGTTCGAAGAAATGTGCGCTGACCGAGCTGGGGCCAACGGCGTTGGGATTGTTGCGGATCGCATCGGCGCAGGCATCGACGCAGTTGCCTGTGGCGATGGATCCGGCCGCACCATCCAGGCCATCACGGTAGTGCTTGGCCAGCACGGTGCCGAAGGATTCGATGCCATCGCGGCGGATGCTTTCGTTGGTAGATTGCGCGGACAGGATGAAGCCGAAGGTGTCATCCACATTCTTCCAGCCGAAAGCGGCCGATGCGCTGGGGTCGGTTTTTTCGACGCGATCATTGCGCGAATAGCTCACTCGCCCGGTGATGCTGATCCGCTCGGGCATGTCCAGGGGCTTGCGGGTGGAGACATTCACCGTGCCACCGATGGAGCCTTCGTCCATGCGCGCTTCCGGCGACTTGAACACTTCCACCTTGCCAACCAGTTCTGGGGCCAGCAGCGAGTAGTTGAAGGTGCGGGTCGGGAAGTCGGACATGTTCCAGTCGCCGGAGGCGATGGACTGGCCGTTGAGCAAGGTGCGGTTCAAGGCCGGATCAACACCGAGGATGCTGACGCGCTCGCCCTGGCCGTAGGCACGGTCGATGGTGACGCCGGGGATGATGGTCATCGCCTCGGCAACGTTTGTGGCCGGGAACTTGCCTACATCCTCGGCGGTGATTACGTCGACGATGCTGTCAGCATTGCGCTTGGTTTCAAGTGACTGCTGCAGGCTGGCGCGGATGCCGGTGACAACGACACGATCCAGTTCGGTTGCATCCGGTTGCGCTTCCTGTGCGCTGGCCGCAAAGCTGATCGCCAGACAGCTGACGATGGCGGCGGTTAACGGTGACTTGCGGTGTTTCAAAGGTCTCTCTCCCTTTGCTGATGGATGGCCGGCAGGTGGTGCCGTCCAGTGATTCCCGCATCCCTTCGGGTGTGCGGAGAAACATCGCGGGCGCCGTAGTGGTCGGCCGCGTCGAACGCGGTGTCAGGTCAAAACGGGCCGGTTGCAGCAAGGGCCCAGAGCGCTCCGCAAGCGGCGCGATGGGGAGTGGATCGGATGTACTGCCGGCCTTGCTTGTCCACGTCATGCCTCGATGGGTGGTTGGGGCGGGTGACTACCGTCGTTCAGCTCGGGGTGGAGTGTGCGTGTATTTGTTTTTGATTTGCAAAAATAATTTTCACGAAAAAAGGACGCTTTGAAATATTTTTTTCAAGCAATAATCCCTATTTTTAAAGGATAAAGCGCATGAAAAAGAATATCCATTCATTCCTGTTGAAACTTGTTGTTGATGATTTCCTGTTCTTTTGAAAATTATGTTTATATTCAATTCATTGGTAATCCACATTCCGCTTCGCCGTTGTCGGCGCGCATTGCGGTGCTGTTTTCTGTGTGGCTGCCGTCGGCCGCCGGTTGATTGCCGCGCTGCGCGTGTGCGCTGATCGGCGTGGCTTATGCAGTGCCTGCGTGCTGGTCAAGACGGGCAAAAAAAAGCGGGCCTGGAATACCCAAGCCCGCTGGAGAAAAAGACCGCAGAACAATTAAAGCGTTTGGCTACGCCTTAGAAGGCAAAGCGCAGCGTAGCCATGTAGCGACGGCCGGTGCGATACAGGCCACGGATGACCTTCTCGGTGTTGGCCACGCCGGGGACTTCGGCGTAGGAGCGGTACTCGCTGTCGAGCAGGTTCATGCCGTCCAGGCCCAGGGTCAGGTTGTCGGTCAGCTTGAGGTTGATGTTGGCATCCAGCGAGTCGTAGTCATCGGTGACCAGGAAGTTGCCGCGGTCAGCCTGCGTGTAGTACTTCGAACGCCACGAGTAGGTGACACGTGCGCTCCAGCGCTCGCTCTCGTAGAACGGGCTGAAGTTGACCTGGTTCTTGGAGTTGAACGGCAGGCGGTTGCCGGCGTCAGCCTTGGCATCGGCGTAGGTGTAGTTAGCAAGCAGGCCAAGGCCGTTGTCCAGGCTGGTCTGGAACGCAGCCGAGAAGCCCTGGATCTTCGCGCCACCGGCGTTGTTCGGACGCGAGATGTCGTACACCGTGTCAGTCTGCTGCGACTGGTTGTAGTGGGTTTCCTTCTGGGTGGTGACCAGCACGTAGTTGTCGACCTTCTTGTAGAAGGCGGTACCGGCCAGGATGGCGTTCTCGGCGAAGTACCACTCAGCCGAGAAGTCCAGGTTGGTGGATTCGTACGGGTCCAGGTTCGGGTTGCCGCCGCCGCCGGTCAGGGTCTGGTCGCCGATCCACAGGTAGCTGGACATGTCGCCGTAGTTCGGGCGCGAGATCACCTTCGCTGCCGAGCCACGCAGCACCACGCTGTCGTTGAGGTCGTAGGCAACGTTGATGTTGGGCAGGACGTTGTTGTACTTCTTCTTGATGGTGTTGAGCACGTAGCCGTCAGCCGGGCACGGGCTCTGCAGCGAGGAGCAGGCATAGCCGGTGCTTTCCGACTCGGTCTGCACCAGGCGCACGCCGAAGTTGCCGCGCAGGCGGTCATAGCTGAAATCAGCCTGCACGTAGGCAGCGTTGATGTTTTCCTTCACCGTCCAGGTGTTGGCGGCATAAGACGGATCGCTGAAGGTGCTCGGCGTCGGCATGGTCTGCCACGGTGCCAGCCACTTGCCGCTGTTGATGTAGTCGGCCAGTGCCCAGCCGTCGATCATGAAGCGGTTGCTTAGGTCGCCGACGTTGCCGAAACCGCTGAGGTAGCTGTCCGGCACTTCCTTCGGGTTGAACTGATCGGCGGTCAGGTCGCCATAGCCCTTGATCGAGGCCAGCGAAACACCGGCCATCGACTGCGAGGTTTCATGCTCGCGACGCTTCACGCCAAAGCGGAGTTGGTAGATCGGCGAATCCAGGGTGATGCCGAAGTCGGCCTGGATGTACTTTTCCTTGTCCTCGGTCGGCTTGGTGACAATGTTGCCGCCCCAGCCTGCGCCCCAGTTGGTGGCATTGGGCGGATTGGTGTGCCAGCCGCCGGCCGGGCCGCCGCCGTCAAAGCGATAGGCGGACGGATCGGTGAACGGGCTGCCGGCATGGCCCGGCTTCATGTGGTTGGCGACGTCGGTGATCGGATCGGTCTGGTACCCGTGGAAGTTCAGGGTCGGGGTCTTGCCGCTCAGGTCATAGCTGTAGTCGGCCTTGTTGAGGAACTCGCCGAATACCTGCTTGCCGGTGCCGCCGCTGGCCTTGGAGGTGCCGGCGTGGGCCGAGGCGAACCAGCGCTCGTCCTTCCAGGTCATCTTAAGATCGTAGGAATCGGTGTCCACCGTGGCCTGGCGGTTGAGCAGGTCATACACGGTCAGTGCGTTGCGGAACGATGCCTTGGTCATCACGCCGCCATCGACGGTGACGTCGGTCATGCTGGCCAGCGAGTTCCATGGATTGCCGTTGAAGGCAAACATGGAGTGGGTCATGTTGTCGTACTTGGCCTTCACATTGAGCGCGTTGAACTCGATGTCCAGCTCGTCGGTGGGCTTGAACTGCAGGGCCACGGACAGGGTGTCGCGCTTGCGCTCCTGTTCGAAGTAGTGCGCGCTGATCGCGTTCGGTGCCACTGCGTTCGGGTTCGCCAGCAGGGTTTCGGCGCAGCTGCCCACGCAGCTCGGCGGCATGGTGGTAGCCGGGTCGGTCGACCAGTCGGTGGTGGTGGTGGTGATCGAGTTCGGCGAGCCGCCCTTGCCGTTGATGTAGTCCTTGCCGCTGACCGTGCCGTAGGACTCGATGCCGTCGCGACGGATGTTCTCGATCGAACGCTGCGCCGAGACGATCACGCCGAAGTTGTCGGCCTGGTTCTTCCAGCCGAACATGGCCGATACCGACGGATCGCCGGCTTCGACGCGGTCGTTGTACAGGTAGCCAACCGCACCGGAAATGGTGGTGCCGCTCAGGTCCAGCGGCTTGCGCGTGGAGACGTTGACGGTACCGCCGATGGAGCCTTCCTCAAGCCACGCTTCCGGCGACTTGTAGACTTCGACCTTGCTCACCAGCTGCGGTGCCAGCAGCGAGTAGTTGAAGGTACGGCCCGGCTGGTCCGAGATGAACCAGTCGGCCGAGGCAATGGTCTGGCCATTGAGCAGGGTGCGGTTCAAAGCGGGGTCGGTGCCCAGGATCGAGACCTTTTCGCCCTGGCCGAAGGCCTTGTCGATGGTCACGCCGGGGATGATGGTGATGGCTTCGGCAACGTTGGTGGCCGGGAACTTGCCCACGTCCTCGGCGGTGACCACGTCGACGATGGCGTCCGAATCACGCTTGGAATCCAGTGCCTGCTTCAAGCTGGCGCGGATGCCGGTGACAACCACGGTGTCCAGTTCGGTGGCCTGCGTGCCAGCATCCTGTGCGTGCGCCGAGAAGCTCAGGCAGGTGACGATGGCGGCGGATAGTACGGACTTGCGATACCTCATGATGTCTCTCCTCATCATTGTTGGATGCCGGCGGACTTGGCCGGTTTTTTCTTCAGTGGGAACCCGTGCACGAGCAGACATCCCCATGCACCTGCGGTACTGCCGAATTCGACGCGACGGGTTCAATTTCCCTGCGTCCCAGATACCAACTGGCGGCGCCGATGACGCCCAGTTGCCCGTGCTCTACCAGCTTCACGGGAATGCGCTGCAGCGCCTCGCGCATCGGCCCCTTGTTGAGGAAGCGCTCGGCGAAGTTGCTGTTCAAAACGAATTGGCTGATTTTCGGCAGGATGCCGCCAGCCAGGTAGATGCCACCCTGCGCGCCGTACAGCAGTGCCATGTCGCCGATGGTGGAGCCGAGGATCGCGCAGAACAGCTGCAGCGTTTCCACCGCCAGCGGGTCGCTGCCATCGCAGGCGGCGGCACTGATCGCATCGGGTGAGCGGTGTACTGCGGCGCGATCGCGGACCACGCACAGGGCATTGTAAAGATTGAGCAGGCCGGGGCCTGACAGTGCATGTTCAATGGCGACATGGCTGCGGCCTTGCAGCATCTGCTGCAGCACGGCCATTTCCAGTGCGGTGCTGGCGCTGAGCGAAGCCTGTCCGGCCTCGGTAGCCAGCACCATCGAGCGCGAGCCGTTGGGGATCCACAGTGCAGCGCCCAGGCCGGTGCCGGGGCCGACGATCAGCACCGGGCCTTCCGCGGCATCGGCAGGGCCGCTCAGCAGCAGCGACTGGCCGGCATCGATGTGTGCGGCGGCATGTGCCACGGCCTCGAAATCATTGACCAGATGCACGGCCTCAAAGCCGAGGTCATCGCGGATGCGGTTGCAGGACAGGGGCCATGGCAGGTTGGCGGAAATAACGGTGCCGTCGGGCAGCGCGTAGCCGGCACTGGCAATGGCGCATTCGCGCACTTCACTGCGGTCGATCGGGAACTGGGCAAGGATGGTGCTCAGGTCCGGGTAGTCGGCGCAGCGGTACTGGCGATAGGCCAGCAACTGCAGCGGTGCGGCAGGGTGGGCGCCGGGCTGCACCAGGCCAATGCGGACATGGGTGCCGCCCACATCGGCGGCCAGCAGCGGCGCCGCCGATGCGGAGGTGGCCAGCTTGGATTTTGGATACAGGCTGGCAACCACGTACGTCCCCTGGGTATGGCGCGACACCTGTATGGCGTTGCGGCATGCGGAGTGTCGTGGCTTCGTGACAACGATGTCAAGACGCATTGCAAAAAATTTTCACGCAATGTCGAAGCCTGGATAAGTCGATATGCCGATGATTTGGCGGGTTATTTTGGTTTCGTATGAAATTCAACGGGGGAATTTGCTGGTATCCGAGCCGTTGAGATCTGTCCTGTGAAATTTTTTGGCATGCCCTGGCCCAGCCACAGCAGGCCGCCTCGCGGCGGTGGCCTGTAGGAGCGGCGTAAGCCGCGAAGCCAACAGCAATGACGCTTCAGGGCTCTCAAGCCGTACCCAACAGCCAAGGCCGGCATTCGGACCAGATCCGGAGCCGGTCAGGGCGCGGCGCAAGCAAACCAGCGTTTGTGGGAGCGGCGTAAGCCGCGAAGCTGATAGCAATGAAGCTGCGCGGCTCGCTATCCATGCCAACAGCCAAGGCCGACATTCGGATCAGATCGCGGGCCGAACATCGCGTCAGCTGCTGCATCCCTGGCTTCGCGGCTCACGCCGCTCCTACAGATCTCAAAGCCACCGCGCCGGCGCAAGCAAGCCAGCCTTGTAGGAGCGGCGCGAGCCGCGAAGCTGATAGCAATGACGCTGTGCGGCGCTCCTTTCGTGCTAGCAGCCAAGGCTGATATTCGGACCCGATTTCGAGCTGGGAATCTTGTCGGCTGTTGCATCCCTGGCTTCGCGGTTTACACCGCTCCCACAAATCCACAGCCCCACAACCCCACAACCTCACAGCCTCACAGCGCCACCACTCCACAGCCCCAACGAGCCCCAAAGCCCACACAGCGGCCACAAACACCAAATAGCAGAAGGCCACCGCATGCGGTGGCCTTCCGGGTACATCAACTGCAGCCGTGTGGATTACTTGGCCGGCTCGAGCTTGATCCAGTCCAGCGTCCACATGGTGGGGCGGGTGTCGCCGGTGAAGCGCACGCACAGGTCGCCGCGTTTCGCCGGGGCGGTGATGGCGGCATCCAGCTCCAGGAAGCCATCGGCACCCGGTTCGGCTGGCAGCGGCACCGAGGCCAGCGGCTTGCCTTCGCAGTTGGCGAGGATTTCCATTTCACCGTGGGCGGTACGCGCCGGGGCGAACTTGCGCGAGGGCTCGTCGTGCGCCAGCTGGAAGTTGTAGGGAATGCGCCCTGCGCGCACCTTGATGCGGGCGATATCCGACAGATCAACATCACTCCACAACCAGCACGGGTTGAAGATGTTGACGTTGAATACTTCGCGCTCGCCTTCGGCCGGGCCGTCATCTTCCAGGCGCAGCAGCAGCTTGCCGCCGTTCGGGCACAGGCCGAGCTGGGTATCCTCGCGGACCAGCAGCGAGGCGGCGTCCAGCTTGAAGGTCTTGGCTGCGTCCAACGGCTTGCCGTCGAAGAACGCAGCGGTCTGTACCTGCACCGGCACTTTCAGCTGCAGCGGCTGCGCGTACAGCGGCGAGCTGGCGGTAACGGCGCTGCCGTCCACGGTGTAATGCACAGGGTAGCCCAGCGGATTGTTCAGGCTCACCTGCACTGCACCAGTGCGGTGCTCGCCTTTGTCCTGCATGTCCACCTGGAACGGCGTCTTTGCATAGGCAATGTTCATCGCCTGGTAGCGCTGCAACTGGCGCGGCAGACGCTGCAGGAAGTTGCTGAAGTCGCGCTTGTCCTGCGGGCTCCAGCCGGTTTCGGCCACTGCGGCCAGGCGCGGGAACAGGTTGTGCTCCAGGTTCTGGTCGTTGCGGGTGTGCTCGTTGAACATATTGGCCTGCAGGCCAAGGATGTGCGCGCGCTTGTCCGCGGCCAGTTCGGCCGGCACCGGCTCGAATTCGTAGGCCTTCTGCAGGGTAATGGTAGTCGGGCGGCCCGGCGGCTCGTTCGGCGACTCGGTCTGCAGGTAGTCCATATACATGTGGGTGACCGGCGACATCACCACGTCGTGGCCTTCGCTGGCGGCCTTGAGCCCGCCTTCGGTGCCGCGCCAGGACATCACCGTCGCTTCCGGCGGCAGGCCGCCTTCGAGGATTTCATCCCAGCCGATCAGGCGACGATCATGCTGCTCCAGGAATTTCTCCAGGCGCTTGATGATATGGCTCTGCATTTCCATCTCGTCCTTGGCGCCCAGCTCGCGCATGCGCTCCTGCACGCGCTTGGAGGCGATCCACTGGTCCTTGACCGCTTCATCGCCGCCAACATGCACGTACTTGGACGGGAACATTTCAATCACTTCTTCCAGCACGTTTTCCAGGAACTGGAAGGTGCTTTCCTCGGTGTTGAACAGGTTCGGGAATACGCCCCACTGGTTGTCGATGACCAGCTTCTGGTCAGTGGTGCCCAGTTCCGGATAGGCGACGATGGCGGCGGTGGCATGGCCGGGCACGTCGATTTCCGGGATCACCTGGATATGGCGCTCGGCAGCGTAGGCGATGATTTCGCGGATCTGCTCCTGCGTGTAGTAGCCGCAGTACTGGCGCGCTTCGCCGGTAGCGGCGTTGCGGCCGGCATCACCCAGCGGCACGCGGCAGCTGCCCGCTTCGGTAAGCTTCGGGTAGCGCTTGATCTCCATGCGCCAACCCTGGTCATCGGTGAGATGCCAGTGGAAGGTATTGAGCTTGTGCTGCGCCATCGCATCAAGCAGCTTCTTGATCTCGTCCATGCTCTGGAAGTGGCGCGCCGAGTCCAGCATGAAGCCACGCCACGGGAAGCGCGGGGTATCGGCGATGGTGGCAGCGGCAACATGGCCGGGCGTATTGCCGGTCAGCAGCTGCGCGGCGGTGACCGCACCATAGAACAGGCCGACGTCATCACCGGCGCTGATATCGATGCCGGTGTTGGACACCTTGAGTGCATAGCCTTCGGCGGTGTTGGTCGCGGAAGGATCAAGGCGGAAGCGGATCTGTGCCTTGCCTGCATTGTCGGCAACGGCCAGGGTCGGGCCGCCATTCTGCTTGAGCAGGGTCACGAACTGCGCGGCGGCGCGGCGCGCGGCCTCGTCGTTGCCGCCGACGCGGGCGGAGCTGCTCAACACGAAGTCCTTGCCGCCGTCAGCCTGGTAGCTGGCGGGCAGGGGGACAAGCGAAGGGGCGGAGGTGGTGTCGGCGGCCTGTACCTGCAGGGCGGACATGCCCAGCAATACGCAACTGCTGAGCCACGGCGCGCGGCTGCGCTTGTGGAAGGACTTCGTCATGGGCGGAGCTCCTGTTTGTGCTTGGGCGGCAGTGTGTAGTGCCGCATCGATCTTGTGTAGTGCCGAGCCAAGCCCGGCAAGCTATTGCTGCTGTAGTGCCGAGCCATGCTCGGCAATGTCTTGCTTTTGTAGTGCCGAGCCATGCTCGGCAATGTCTTGCTTTTGTAGTGCCGAGCCATGCTCGGCAATGTCTTGCTTTTGTAGTGCCGAGCCATGCTCGGCAATGCTCTGCCTTTGTAGTGCCGAGCCATGCTCGGCAATCACGCAATGCCGAAAGAAACCCTGCCGAGCATGGCTCGGCACTACAGGAAGCATGGAGCGAATCAAATGCCGAGCATGGCTCGGCACTACAGGAAGCGTGGAGCAAAACCCATGCCGAGCATGGTTCGCCACCACGTGTCGCAAAAAAAGCCGGGCCCGGAATGATCCAGGCCCGGCGGGTCACGCTATCCGGCGATGTTGCTTGCCGGGATGGATCAGTACTTGAAACGGAAGTTCAGGTAGTACTGGCGACCGTTCTCGTAGAACGCACTCGGAATCACCGAGCTCTGGTAGTACTTCAGGGTCGGGTTGTTGAGGTTCAGCGCATCGAAGCTGACGCTCAGCCAATCCGTTGCCTTGTAGCTGAGCGACAGTGACAAGGTACCGAAGTCATCCTGGTAGTACGGGCTGGCGCCCTTCAGGCCGATCAGGAACGACGAACGGTAGGTGTAGCTGACGCGTGCACCGAAGGTGTCGTTCTCGAAGTAGCCACCCACGTTGTAGGTGTTCTTCGAGGTGCCCAACAGGTTGTTGGTGCCGTCCGCCCAGGTGTGCGAGGTGCTGCCATCGGCATAAGTGTAGTTGGCATTGATACCGAAGTTGTCGCCGATCGGCTGCTCATACGCCACTTCCGCGCCGGTGACCTTGCCGTTGGAGTTGACCGGCACGGCGACCTGATAGGCCTCGAGCTGGTTGGTCAGTTCACTGAACAGCATCTGCGTTTCGGTGCCGAAGGCAACATAGTCCTTCAGGTTCATCGAGTAAGCGCCCACCGACAACAGGCCGCGCGGCATGAAGTACCACTCGAGGTTGGCGTCGAAGTTGGTCGACAACACCGGGTTCAACTTCGGATTGCCACCGCCACCGGTGCGGCTCAGGTCAGAGCCCCACGAGGAAGCACCCAATGCCGAGAAGTCGGGCAGGGTCTGGGTCTGCGACGCGGCGAAGCGGAACACGAGGTCATCGCTCATGTCGAACTTCAGGTTGGCGCTCGGCAGGATGCGGTCGTGCTTGTTGTTGTAGGCCAGGGCCTTCCACTTGCCGAACAGGCTGCTGACGTCGGCATTGGCGATGTCATCGACGGCCTGGTAGGTGTTGATGTCCTGGTCGATGTTGACGTAACGCAGGCCGACGTTGCCGCTCCAGCGATCACCCGTGAAGTTGGCCTGGATATAGCCGGCAAAATTCTTCTCGGCAACCTTCCACTCGCCACCGTAGTTGTGGCGGCCGGTCGGGCCATCGTTGTTGGACAGCCAGTCGGAGTTGCTGAGGATGGCGTCCTTCAGTGCACCCGGGGTGAAGTACCACAGGTTGCGCGGGAAGCTGCCGCCCACGCCGCTGGCGAAGCCACTCGGGAAGTTGGCGGTGGCGCCGTTCTTCAGGGTCGACCAGATGTCACCCGGGCTGGCGCCTTCCGGCGACTGTGCTTCGCGCTTGTGGTCGGCGTAACGGACGCCGAAGTCGATCGAGTTCAGGGTGCCGGTATCGAAGTACTGGCTGAAGTCGGCGGTGAACCACTTCTCCTTGTCTTCGGCGGTCACTTCCTGGTTGCCCCAGGTGCCGAAGCTGGTGACGCCGGCGGGGCTGATGTCGCCGCCGACATTCCAGTCGATCGGCTTGCCCGCGCCGTGCGTGGTCCAGTTCGCGCCGCCGCCATTGGCCGCGGTTACTTCGGCAATGAACTGGCGCGGGGTCGAGCCGGTGCCCTTGGTGCTGCCGGCCTGGAACTTGGCATTGAGCTTGTCATTGATCTGCCAATCGGCATCGGCAGTGATGTAGCTGCTCTTGGCGGTGGCTTCGCGGTAGATCATGTCGTACACCGCGTAATCACGACCAGGCTGACCGGTGAAGTTGACGTTGGTCAGCACGCCATCCTTGACTACGTAACCGGCATCGGGCGCCTGGCCGGGACGGGTGACGTTGCCATCATCGTCCTTGACGTCGCTGAGGATCGAGGAACCCCACAACATGAAGTTGCGGTTGTAGTTGTTGGCATCCATCTTCGAGCTGAAGCCTTCCAGGCCCAGCGTCAGGTTATCCATCGGCTTGAACTGCAGGCCGATCAGGCCGCCCTTGCGCTCGCGGGTCTGTTCGAACAGGGTCGAACCCAGCAGGCTGGGGGCATAGACGCCGGCCAGATCCGGGTTGCTCTGGGCAACCGTGCCCTTCGGGTCGATCTGGAAGAAGCCGGACGGAATTTCCTGGGCTTCACGACGCAGCTCGCGCTTCTGGCTGAACGCCTGCACCATCACTGCAAAGGTGTTGTCGTCGTTCTTGTAGTTGAACAGGCCCGACAGTTGCGGGTCGTTGGATTTGGCCGAATCAGAGCGCACTGCACCGATCGAGGCTTCAGCGGTGATCTGGTTCGCGAATTCCAGCGGCTTGCGGGTGATGATGTTGACGGTACCGGTGGTGCCGCCATCCTGCAGTTTAGCCTGCGAGGACTTGTTTACTTCCACCGAGCTGACCAGCTCGGACGGCAGCAGGGTGTAGCTGACGCTGCGGCCGACGTTGCTGCCCTGGCTGAGCACGAACCAGTCGGCCGAACCGACGCTGTGGCCGTTGATCAGGGTCTGGGTCAGGCTCGGGCTGGTGCCGCGCATGCTGACGCGGTCGGCTTCGTCGAAGCCGCCTTCATCGGCCGAGGACGAGCTGATGTTGACGCCCGGCAGGCGCTGCAGGGTGTCGGCAACGTTGTGCGCCGGCAGCTTGCCGACGTCTTCAGCGGTGACCACTTCAACGCGGGCATTGGCTTCGCGCTTGGTGTCCAGCGATTTTTCCATCGAGCCACGGATGCCGGTAACGGTCACGGTGTCCAGGTCGGTGGCGGTTTTTGCGGCTTCCTGCGCGTGTGCGCTGAAGGCGAGGCAGCTGACGATGGCTGCCGAAAGCATTGTCTTGCGATGCATGTTGTCTCTCCTCAACATCTGATGGTTTGGCACAAAGTGCCGCTTGACTACGGTCCTGCTGGTGGATCTGTTGCTTATGCTGCTGACGGCTACGTGGCCGACTTTTCCAGATACCAACTGGCGGCGCCGATGACGCCCAGTTGCCCGTGCTCTACCAGCTTCACGGGAATGCTTTGCAACGCCTTGCGCATCGGCCCCTTGTTGAGGAAGCGTTCGACGAAGGTGCTGTTCAAAAGAAATTGGCTGATCTTCGGCAGGATGCCGCCAGCCAGATAGATGCCGCCCTGCACGCCGTAGAGCAGGGCCATGTCACCGATGGTCGAGCCGAGGATTCCGCAGAACAGCTGCAGGGTTTCCACGGCCAGCGGGTCGCTGCCATCGCAGGCCGCCGCGCTCACCGCATCGGGCGTGGTGTGCACCGGCGCGACGCCGCGCACCGCACACAATGCGTTGTACAGATTGAGCAGGCCGGGGCCGGACAGGGCCTGTTCGATGGAAACATGCGGGCGCTCGTGCAGCATCTGCTGCAGTACGGCCATTTCCAGTTCGGTGGTGGCGGCCAGCGAGGCCTGGCCGGCTTCGGTGGCCAATACCACCGAACGGTTGCCGACCGGGATCCATACCGCCGCGCCCAGGCCGGTGCCAGGGCCGATCACCAGGGTCGGCCCACGTTCGGCTTCGGCCGGGCCGGTCAGCTGCAATACCTGGCTGGCGTTGATGTGGCCGGCGGCATGCGCCACGGCCTCGAAATCATTGACCAGGTGCACGCCGGCGAAACCGAGTTCCTCGCGGATGTGGCTGGACGACAGCGGCCACGGCAGGTTGGCCGAGATCACCGTGCCGTCGGCCAACGCATAGCCGGCGGTGGCGATGACGCAATGCTCCACCGGCGGGTTGTGGCTGGCGAAGTCGGACAGGATCGCGCTGAGGCTGGGGTAGTCCGCACACCGGTACTTGCGATAGGACAGTACGTCGATGGCCGGATCGTTTGCTGCTGCCGCCTGGATCAGACCGACGCGGACATGGGTGCCGCCCACGTCAGCAGCAAAAAACGGCCGACTGGCGGGGTCAAGGCGGGTGGTCTGTAGTGGGGGGACGACAGCAGTCACTCGGGTTCCCTATGGCGAGGCGGAGCGCCCGGAGGGGCACCATTCGGGGGCGAGTCTGTAATCGTTCTGACAACGATGTCAATGAATAATTGAAACTTTCGATGTTGCATTGCAGCGCGTCTGCGCAAACCCTACGGCGCTTTCATTTGTTGCATCCGATAGCGTGTAGTGGCTTAACTTATGGGGTTTTTCGCAGAAAGCCTGATTCTTCCGGGCTTGTAGGGCATTCCTGATGTTCCAACGGAATAGCTCGCTGAGCTTGCGTTGTTGACAAACCTGTCCACCGCAAACAATAAATGTGACAACGTTGTTCCCACGTAATCGCCGGACGGCTCGATCCGTCTCCCGCATCCGCAGGAGCTTTGCCCATGTCTGCTGTTCCCGACTCGACGCCGCGTACCAGCATGGCGTCGTCCATCGCCATCGTCGGCGTACTCTTCTTCATCATCGGTTTCTGTACCTGGATCAACGGCCCGTTGATCACCTTCGTCAAGCTGGCCTTCGACGTAAACGAGGTGTCGGCGTTCCTGGTGCTGATGGTGTTCTACCTGTCCTACTTCTTCCTGGCCTTGCCGGCCTCGTGGATCCTCGGCCGCACCGGCATGAAGAAGGGCCTGGCGCTGAGCCTGGCAGTGATGGCGGTCGGCGCGATGGCGTTCGGCGAGTTCGCCACCCAGCGCTGGTTTGGCGGCGCGCTTGCCGGCCTGTTCGTCATCGGCGGCGGCATGGCCCTGCTGCAGACTGCGGTAAATCCCTATATCAGCATCCTCGGCCCGATCGAAGGTGCCGCCCAGCGCATCGCGCTGATGGGCATCTGCAACAAGATTGCCGGCATTCTCGCACCGGTGATCATCGGTACCTTCGTGCTGCACGGCATTGGTGACCTGGAAGCCCAGGTTCAGGCCGCGGACGCCGCCACCAAGGCCGACCTGCTCAATACCTTTGCCGCCAAGATCCACACCCCTTACATGGTGATTGCCGGTGTGCTGCTGCTGGTTGCAGTCGGCGTGCTGTTCTCACCGTTGCCGGAAGTGCAGCCTGACCAGGCCAATGCTGTGGCCAATGACGGCAAGGCCGCCAAGCGCAGCATCTTCCAGTTCCCGCACCTGTGGCTGGGCGTGATGTGTCTGTTCGTCTACGTCGGCGTGGAAGTGATGGCCGGCGACGCCATCGGCACCTACGGCAATGCCTTCGGCCTGCCGCTGGACCAGACCAAGCTGTTCACCTCTTACACCCTGTTCGCGATGCTGGTGGGTTACGTGATCGGCCTGCTGGTGATCCCGCGCTTCATCTCGCAGGAAAAGTACCTGGCGGTGTCGGCGGTGCTGGGCGTGGTGTTCACCCTGGGCGCCTATTTCACCCACGGCTATGTGTCGGTGGGCTTCGTCGCCGCCCTGGGCTTTGCCAACGCCATGATGTGGCCGGCGATCTTCCCGCTGGCGATCCGTGGCCTGGGCCGCTTCACCCAGATCGGTTCGGCCCTGCTGGTGATGGGTATTGCCGGTGGCGCGATCATCCCGCAGGCCTTCGCCCTGCTCAAGCATGCCTACCCGGAGCACTTCCAGCTGGTGTTCGCCGCGCTGATGATCCCCTGCTACCTGTACATCCTGTACTTCGGCACCGTAGGTCATAACGCGGGCAAGGCACGTGGCGCCTGAATCAAGCATCATGGCGGCAATCGAGCCAACGCGGGAACCGGTAATGCGTAGACCCACCATCAAGGATGTCGCCGAGCGTGCCAAGGTCTCTTTGAAGACCGTCTCGCGGGTGATCAACAACGAGCCTTCGGTGATGCAGGCCACCCGCGCGCGCGTGCTGCGGGCGGTGGCCGAGCTGGACTACGAGCCCGATCCTTCGGCCCGCAACCTGCGCAGCAACACCACCTTCGTGATCGGGCTGGTCTACGACAACCCCAATCCGTACCACATCATCGGGGTACAGAACGGTGTGCTGTCGGCCTGCCGCGAGACCGGCTTCGGCCTGCAGATCCATCCCTGTGACTCGACCTCGCCGATGCTGGCCGAGGAGCTGGCTGACTGGGTACAGCGTTCGCGCCTGGCCGGTTTGGTGCTGACCGCGCCGATGTCCGAGCGGCCGGAACTGGTGGCCGCGCTCAATGCGCGTGGCATCAAGACCGTGCGCATCATTGCCGCCACCGAAGACCCGGGCGATGGCCCCTGCGTGTTCGTCGATGACCGTGATGCCGCTTATGAAATCACCGAGCACCTGATCCAGCTGGGCCACCAGCGCATCGGCTTCCTGTGGGGCGGCACCTCGCACCGTTCCAGCGGCGAGCGTTATGCCGGCTACGAAGCGGCGCTGAAGGACTACGGCATCCCGCTGGACAAGCACCTGGTGATCCCCGGCGATTACACCTTTGATGATGGTTTCCGTGGTGCGCGCCGCCTGCTGGCGCTGCGCGAGCCGCCTACCGCCATCTTTGGCTCCAACGACGAAATCGCTGCCGGCGTGCTGGCGGCGGCCAATTCGGCTGGTTTGAACGTGCCGTACGACCTGTCCATTGCAGGATTCGAGGACAGCCCGTTCTCGCGCCAGTCGTGGCCGGCGCTGACCACCGCCAAGCAGGCCACCGGCGACATCGCCCGGCATGCCGCGCGCTTGCTGATCAGCCAGCTGCGCACCGATGCCTACGAAGACAGCCCGGCACAGCTGCAGAACCAGGGTTTCGTACCGCAGTTGGTGGTACGCGGCTCGACCGCGCCGCTGCGTCAGCAACCGTCGCGACCTCCTTCATCTCCCCCCGACCTCTCCGAGTAACGATCCATGGCACTGCCTAGTGAAACCGAAACCCTGATGTTCAACGAGGCGGCACAAAGCGCCTCTGTCATCGCCGCCCAGTTCGCACGCAACCGCGACGTGGTCCAGGCACTGGCCGCAGACCTGCGCCAGAACCCGCCGCCCTTCGTTGTTACCTGTGCACGTGGCAGTTCCGATCACGCGGCAACCTATGCCAAGTATCTGTTCGAGACCCAGCTCGGCCTGGTGACCGCTTCGGCATCGCCGTCGGTGGGCTCGGTCTATGAAGCGCCGCTGCAGCTGCGCGGCGCGCTGTACATCGTGATCTCGCAGTCGGGCAAGAGCCCGGACCTGCTGCGCAACGCCGAGGCCGCCAAGGCCGCCGGCGCGCGCGTGGTGGCGCTGGTCAATGTGGAAGACTCGCCGCTGGCACTGCTGGCTGAAACCGTCATTCCGCTGGGTGCCGGTGCCGAGCGCAGCGTTGCGGCAACCAAGAGCTATCTCGCCTCGCTGGCAGCGATCCTGCAACTGGGCGCGTATTGGAAGAATGATCCGGCCCTGATTGCCGCGTTGGATGCCTTGCCGGCCGCGATGAGCGAAGCCTGGGCCTGCGACTGGAGCGCGGTGACCGACGGTCTGGTCGACGCGCACAACCTGTTCGTGCTCGGCCGTGGTCCCGGCCTGGCCGCCGCGCAGGAAGCGGCATTGAAGTTCAAGGAAACCTGCGGCCTGCATGCCGAAGGCTACAGCTCGGCCGAAGTGAAGCATGGCCCGATGGCGCTGGTAGGCCGCGACTTCCCGGTGCTGGCCTTTGCTCAGCCCGATGAAACCGGCGCCGGCACCCGTGCCGTGGCCGAAGAGTTCGCCGCACGCGGCGCGCAGGTGTGGCTGACCGGTGAAGGCGGCAACCTGCCGACCGCCACCGCACCGCACCCGCTGTGCGCACCGCTGCTGACCATCCAGAGTTTCTACCGCGCGATCAACGCGCTGGCGCTGCGCCGTGGCAACAACCCGGATCTGCCGCCGCACCTCAACAAGGTGACGGAAACCGTCTGATGAAAACCGTGCTGCGCAATGGCCGGGTACTTGCCGGCGAGAACTTCCGTGACGATGTCGCGGTACTGATCGAAGACGGCCGCATCACTGCGGTCGTCGCCAGCGACGACCCGACCGTTGCCGCGGCCGATGCGCAGGTGGACCTGGGCGGCGGCTGGCTGCTGCCCGGTTTCATCGACGCCCAGGTCAATGGCGGTGGCGGTGCGCTGTTCAACAACCAGACCGACGTCGATGCATTGCGCACGATGGTGGCTGGGCATCGCCGCTACGGCACCACCGGCATGCTGCCGACCCTGATCAGCGACGATGCCGAGGTGATGGCGCGCGCGGTACAGGCCACGCGCGAGGCCATCGCGGCCAAGGTGCCGGGTGTGCTCGGCATTCATTTGGAGGGCCCGTACATCGCACCGGCCCGCAAGGGCACGCACGATGCCGGCAAGTTCCGCGTGCCCGATGCCGATGAAGTGCGCATGGCCACCTCCCTGGACAACGGCGTCACCCTGATCACGCTGGCGCCCGAACGCGTGCCGCTGGCAACGATCCAGCAGATGGTGGCCAATGGCGCAATCGTTGCCGCCGGCCATACCGCCGGCAGCTATGACGAAATCCGTGCCGGGCTGGATGCCGGCATCACCGGCTTCACCCATCTGTACAACGCCATGTCGCCGCTGCAGGGGCGTGATCCCGGCGCGGTGGGCGCGGCCCTGGAAGACGCCGACAGCTGGTGTGGCGTGATCGTCGATGGCGTGCACGTGCACCCGGCCAGCCTGCGCGTTGCGCTGGCAGCCAAGCCGCGCGGCAAGGTGTTCCTGGTGACTGATGCGATGCCGATGGTGGGCTCGGACAACCCGGCTTTCGAGCTGTATGGCGAAGTGATCACTGCCGTTGACGGTGTGGTACGCAACGCTGCCGGTGCCTTGGCGGGTTCGGCTTTGGACATGATCACTGCCGTGCGCAATACGGTTGGGCTGCTGGGTTTGTCGCTGGCCGAAGCTTCGCGCATGGCATCGACGTATCCGGCGCAGTTCCTGGGTCTGGATGACCGCTACGGGCAGATTGCAGCCGGCTACCAGGCTGATTTTGTATTGCTGGATACCGACCTGCAGGTGCAGAGCACCTGGATTGCCGGTCAGCGCGACTGAGTTTCAGGCAATGAACAAAGCCATTCGATATGCCTCGGTGGATGCCCTGCGTGGCATCACCGTGGCCGCCATGCTGCTGGTCAACAATCCCGGCAGCTGGAGTTATGTCTTTGCGCCGCTACGGCATTCGGAATGGCATGGCTGCACGCCGACGGACCTGGTGTTCCCGTTCTTCCTGGTGATTGTCGGCGTATCCATCGCGCTGGGCGTGGTGCCGCGGGTGGAGCAGGGCGCTGATCGTGGTGCATTGACGCGTACGGTATTGATCCGCGCCGCACGCATTCTCGGTTTGGGCCTGCTGCTGCATTTCCTGGCCTGGTGGTGGCTGGAGCTGCCGCATTACCGGCCATGGGGCGTGCTGCAACGTATCGGCCTGTGCTTTGCGTTTGCCGGTGCGGTTGCGATCTGGTTGAAGCCCAAGGCGCAGACCCTATGCCTGGGCGTGTTGTTGCTTGGCTACGCCGCATTGCTGGCGGCCGGTGGCAGCCTGGAGCCTTGGCTCAATCTGGTCAGTCGGGTGGATACGACGCTGTTTGGGTCGCTGCTATACCAGTACGACCCGGTCAGCGGGCATGGCCATGATCCTGAAGGCATGGTCTCCACGCTGGGCGCACTGGCCTCAACGCTGCTGGGTTTGCGTGCGGGCGCAATGCTGCGCCAGCGCCCATGGCGGCTGTTACCCACTGCAGCGCTGCTGTTGCTGGCCGGTGGCGTATGGGCGCAATGGCTGCCCTTGAACAAGAACCTGTGGACCCCGTCCTACGTGCTGTGGACCGGCGGCTGGGCGCTCGCAGGGTTGTGGCTGGCGCACATCCTGATCGATTGCCGGCAGTGGCCAGCCTTGGGTCGCCGCTTCGGCGTCAACGCGATCACTGCATATGCGGGCTCGTCGGCGATGGTGCTGGCGATGATGGCCACCGGCAGTTGGAACTGGCTGTGGGAACACCTGTTCAACCGCTGGCTCACCCCGCTGGGTGGCGCGCAGTTCGCCTCGCTGGCGATGGCGCTGAGCTTCCTCGCCCTATGGTGGCTGCCGATGGCGTGGATGGACCGGCGCAGGATCTATCTGAAAATCTGAGGCTGCTGGTTGTAGGAGCGGCGTAAGCCGCGAAGCCGGTGATTCATCGCCAACCGCAGCAGCTGCAATTGCACAATCCAACGGTGCCTTTTGCATCGTTGGCTTCGCGGCTTACGCCGCTCCTACAACATCCAAAGGCCGCGACGCCGACGGGCAATCAGCGCGCTGCGCTGATCGCCTTGATGCGCGCCTTCTTCAATGCCTCGCCGATGGCGGGGCCTTGCAGGCCTTCGGTGGCGATGTCGCGTGCGTTGATCGCCAGTGCAGCGGCATGCAGGCGTTGCAGGCTTGCCCGCTGCGGGTAGTCGCTGTCCTCAAAGCCCAGCCGGCCGCGTTTGTCGCATTCGCAGACCAGCGCCATCTGCGCGATGCGTTCGGGGCGGCGGAAGCCGTCGCAGCGTTGGATCAGTTCCAGCACGGTGGCGTCGCGCAGTTCGTCGAGGCGATGCACGTTGAGGTGTTCACGGCAGACCGCCTCAGCCAGCAGCCGATGATCGACTGGAATCTTCAGGCGTTCGCACAGTTTGGCCAGCGGCTCCAGGCCGCGCTGCTCATGCATGATGTGGCGGGGCAGTTCGTCGGCCGGCGTCAGCGCCTTGCCGAGGTCGTGGGTGAGCGCGGCGAAGCCGATCAGGTCATTGCCCGGCGCCAACTGTGCGGCCATGTCGCTGACCATTTCCTGGTGCACGCCGGTATCCACCTCCGGGTGGAACTCGGCGCGTTGTGGCACGCCGTACAGGGCATCCACTTCCGGCAGGATCGCAGCCAGCGCGCCGGTATCGTGCAGGCAACGCAGGAAGGCTGATGGTTGCTTCATGGTCAGGCTGCGGCGCAGTTCCTGCCAGATGCGTTCCGGGACCAAGGCGTCCAGTTCGCCGCTGGCGGCCATCTGCCGCATCAATTCAGCTGTTTCCGGGGCGAGGGTGAAGCCCAAGGGTGCGAAGCGCGCCATGAAGCGCGCCGCGCGCAGCACCCGCAGGGGATCTTCGACGAAGGCCGGGCCGACATGGCGTAGCACGCGCTGTTCGATATCGCGCCCGCCGCCCCAGGGGTCCACCAGTTCGCCGGTTTCCTCGTCGCGGGCAATGGCGTTGATGGTGAAGTCGCGGCGCTGCAGGTCTTCTTCCAGCGTCACCGAAGGATCGGCATCGACAACGAAGCCGCGGTAGCCGCGGCCGGATTTTCGTTCGGTGCGTGCCAGGGCGTATTCCTCACCGCTGTCCGGGTGCAGGAATACCGGGAAATCCTTGCCTACGGCCTTGAAGCCGAGTGATTCCATTTCCGCCTGGGTGGCACCAACGACCACCCAGTCACGATCGCCGGGTTGTTGGCCGAGCAGGGAATCGCGGACAGCGCCGCCGACGAGATAAGTCTTCATGCAGCCATGATAAGGCGGAAGACGTGTGCTACCTGTAGTGCCGAGCCATGCTCGGCAGGGGCTTTACCGGTAAGGCCTCAGCCGAGCATGGCTCGGCTCTACATCTGTTGCCGCTGGGTGTGGGAGCGGCGTAAGCCGCGAAGCTGGCAATGGATCAGAAGCAAAAAGCTTACCCCTCCCCAGCCCTCCCCTTGGCCTTTGGCCAAAGGGAGGGGGCTAATGCCGAGCATGGCTCGGCACTACATTGGTAAGGCCGCTGCCGAGCATGGCTCGGCACTACGGTGCTGCGTTTAAGGGCTTTGTTGGCAGCTGAAGGCTTTGCGGGCGCCCTGGGTCTTGCCGATCATGCGGTCGCTCAGGGTCAGGGCGTTGCCGTTGAGGCGCCAGTCGTAGATCACGCTGAAGGCCAGTACCCGTGCCACGTACTCGCGGGTTTCCTTGTAGCTGATGGTCTCGATCCAGAAATCCGGGTCGTATTCCGGGCGCTGACTCTGCCAGCGTGCGGTCGGCGTCGGGCCGGCGTTGTAGGCGGCGATGGTGACGTAGGGCAGGCCGTTGTACTTGTCCATCAGCTGGCGCAGGTACGCGGTGCCAATGGCGATATTGGTGTCCGAGTCGTACAGGCTGGCAGCACCGCCATAGCCGCTCAAACCAATGCTCTTGGCGACGCTGGCACCGGTGGCCGGCAATACCTGCATCAGGCCCATGGCGTTGGCCGGCGAGCGCGCGTTCGGATTGAAAATGCTCTCGGCGCGGATCTCGGCGGCAATCCAGGCCGGATCCAATGCGTTGCGTGCGGCTTCGCGGCGGATGCTGTCGTCGTGGTGCAGGGGGAAGCGCAGGTTGTACAGGCGCATTTCCTGCGGGCCCTTCAATGCGAACACGGCGCGATCAAACCAGCCGTTGTTGCTGGCAACTTCCACCGCCAGGCGACGCTGGCTGTCGTCGAAACGCGTCAGCGCATCGGCCCATTCGCGTGCAGCCCAACTCGGGCGCTCGATCTTGAACAGCTCGATCGCCCGCACCAGTGCCGGCTCTCTGGCAACTGCGCTTTTTGCGCTGGCGCTGTCGCCCGGATTCCACGGGCACAAGGTATAGGGCTGCTTGAGCTTGTCCGCGGCCAGGAAGCCATGGAAGGTGGGTTCGGTGGAGGCAGCGCGATACAGCGCGGTGGCCTCCGTCGGCTTGCCGGTCTTTTCCAGCAGGCGGCCCTCGAACCAGCGCCAGCGCGAATCGTTGCGCTGGCTGGCCGGCATCTTGCGGATGGCGACCAGTGCCGCCGGCCAGTCGCCGCGTGCCATCGCCTCGCGGGTGCGCCATTCGTGCAGGCGTTCGTCGTAGGCCGACTCGGGTACGGCCGCCAGCCGGCGTGCGGAATCGGGCAGGTAGGAGGCAACGGTCCACAGCGCGATTTCGTACAGCACCTGGCCTTGCTGGTCTGCGCTCAGGCCCAGGCTCTGTGCGTATTGCGGCAACTGCAGCTCGGCGGCGCCCGGGTCGGCCTTGGCCAGCTTCTGCAGGCCATCGACGGCGATGCGGCGGCTGCGGTCGTTCTTCGGCCAGTTCAGGGCGCGGGCGTCGGGTTTGTCGACAAAGGCGGCGTAATCATTGGCCTGTGCTTGTTCGGCTGCAGGCAGGCCGCGTGCGGCGGCACGCATCACCGCTGCCTGTTGCGCGTCGGCGGCCGCGTCGATGCGTTCCCAGCGCAGCGCCGGTGGCAGACCGCCACGGCTGGCGAGTACCGCGAATACCGGGTCGCAGCCATCGGGCAGCGACTTGCCGGCGCTGCGCCACAAGGCCTGTGCGTCGCTGGTCCATTGCGCGTCGGCCTTGCCGGTGGCTTGGCGGGCGTTGAGTTCGGCGCAGCGCAGGCCCGGATCATTGCTGGCCTTCCAGTTGGCCTGGAAGGTCGGCCAATCCTGGCGGCGGGCCAGCGCCGGCAACCACGCCGAGCGGAAGCTTTCAGCCACGGCTTGGCCCTGATAGCGCTTGAGGAAATCCTGTGCCTGCGCGGTGGGCAGGGTGTCGATGTTGCGGCGCAGGGCGCTGAACTCCAACCAGCCGTACAACGGGTGGTTGCGCAGTGCGGTGGCAGCGTTGGCATCGAACTGCCCGCGCTCGGCATTGTCGATGGCCGTGCGCATCGCGGTGCGCTGCGCGTCCAGGTTCTGGGCAGGGGCGCTGGCGCTGAGCAGCGCGGCAACGGCGGCCAAGGGCAGCAGGAGGAATTTGTTCATGGCCGAAGGATAACGGCCACGGCGTCAATGGCCGAGCGACAGCCCAACCCGCACATGAACGGGCGCGTACGCTGCGTGCGTATCAACCAAAGCTGAACGAGCCTTCATGCGCTAGCTGGCAAGCGGCCTGGGCTGGCGTAGCGTCGGCCTTGAGGCAGCCGGCCTCGCCCTGGGGGAACTGGAATGGCATTCAGTGCAGCAGGCAATAGCGGACGTCCCTTGGCCGATATCAACGTCACTCCGCTGGTCGATGTGATGCTGGTGTTGTTGATCATCTTCATCGTTACCGCACCGATGGTATCGGTGCCGATCCCGGTGGATCTGCCCCAGCGCAGCGAAAAGGTCCTGCCCAGAATCGAGCCGCCACCGCCGATCGAGTTGCGGGTGGATGCGGCCGACCAGCTCTATTGGAATGGCGAAGTGCTGGCGATGGCTGACCTGCAGACGCGGTTGCAGGCACAGGCCGATCTGCATGTGGGCAACCTGCCGGAACTGCGCATTGATGCCTCGCCCGACGCGCAGTACCAGGTAATGGCCAAGGTGCTGGCAGCCGCCAATAACGCGAAGATGGAACGCATCGCCTTCATCCAGTAACGCACTGGCTGCGATGGCATCGGCCACCCGATGTGGTGGCTGATGCTGCAGCGGCGGCGTGGCTTGTCGCGGTGGCGGATCGGATGCGGAAACTGTTTCGGTGCAAGCGTTCGCGCGGTCGGCCGAATACACTAGCGGCATGCAAAATTCCCGATTCGCATCGCTGTTGCCGGTGCTGGCGGTGCTCGGCTCGGTGACCTCGTTGTCGATCGGTACCTCCTACGCCAAAAACCTGTTTCCCATCATTGGCGCGCAGGGCACCAGCGCGTTGCGCGTGGGTTTCTCGGCGCTGTTCCTGTTGCTGCTGTGGCGGCCATGGCGCTGGCATACCAGCCGTGCCGATGGCGCGGCGATCCTGCGTTACGGCTTGACGCTGGGCCTGATGAACCTGCTGTTCTATATGGCGCTGCGCACGATCCCGTTCGGGATAGCGGTGGCCATCGAGTTCACCGGTCCGCTGGCGGTGGCGATGTTCTCCTCGCGGCGGCCGATTGATTTTGTCTGGGTGGGCTGCGCGCTGGTCGGGCTGGTGCTGTTGCTGCCACTGGATGGCGGCCAGGCGCTGGACCCGGTTGGCGTGCTGTATGCCTTGGGCGCGGCCTTCTGCTGGGCGCTGTACATCATCTTCGGCAAGCGGGCAGGGCACCTGCATGCCGGCCACAGCGTGTCATTGGGTTTGCTGGCGGCGTCGCTGGTGGTTGTGCCGGTAGGTGTGGCGCACGCTGGCATGGCACTGCTGGAGCCGAAGATCCTGCTGGCCGGGTTCGTGGTGGCGGTGGTGTCCAGCGCCATTCCGATGTCGCTGGAAATGATGGCGCTCAAGCGCCTGCCCAAGGAGACCTTCGGCATCCTGATCAGCATGGAACCTGCGGTGGCGGCGCTGTGGGCGCTGCTGTTGCTGCACGAGCACCTGACCGGCCTGCAATGGCTGGCGATCGGTTGCACGGTGTTGGCATCGGCGGGCAGTACCTTGACCGCGCGGCGCCGGCCGCCGCCGGCAATTGCTGCAAGCTGAGCCCCGCGCTCAGCGCAGGCTGTTGGCGGGTACTTCGACTTCCATTTCCACCGCCAGATGGTCCGAATGCGCGGCGGGAACGGCGCGCGTATCGAGCATCTTCATGGTGTCGGAGATCAGGATGTGGTCGATGGCGCGGTCCGGGCCCCAGCTGGGGAAGGTCGGCACCACGCAGCTGGGCGGCTGCAGGCGGGTCTTGTGGTACAGCACGCGCATTTCCGGGCGGTCGGCCTTGCAGTTGAAGTCGCCCATCAGCACGGCGTTGGGGTAGTCGGCCAGCACGTCGGAGATGAAATCCAGCTGCGACAGCCGTGAGCCGGTGCCCAGTGACAGATGCGCCACCGCCACGGTCAGGCCTTCGTCGCCATCGCCGTAGCGGGCCACCAGCAGGCCACGGCCGCCGATGCGGCCGGGCAGGGCGTGATCCTGTACTTCCACCGGTTCCAGCCGGCTCAGCAGGCCATTGGCGCTGGAGGCCACGCCGCCCATGCGGCGGTTGGGCTGGTGGGCCCAATAATTGAAGCCGGCACGTTCGGCCAGGTAATGGGTCTGGTTGGTGAAGCCCGAGCGCAGGCTGCCCGGGTCGGCTTCCTGCAGGCCGACGATATCGCGGCCGCTGGCAAGCTTGGCGATCGCGTCCAGGCTGGAGCGCTTCTGCCCGGCAGGCAGGGCATGCGACCAGCTACGGGTTACGTAGTCGCTGTAGCGGCGGGTGCTGGAGCCGGCCTGGATGTTGGCGGTCAGCAAGCGCAATGTCTGGGTGGGGGATTTCACGGCAGGTCGAACTCAAGGGCCTCGTTACCGAGGCCCTTGATACCTCACTTGGCGTTGGCGGCGCGTTCGCGCGCGATCAGGTGGTCGGCAATGCGGAGCATGTCTTCATAGCCCTTGCCCTTGACCAGGTACTTGCCGTTGATGATCAGCGACGGAGTACCGGTGATCTTGCTGCGCTGGGCGAACTGCTTGCCTCGGTTGACCTTGGCGGCGACGCCGAAGCTGCCCATGGTGTCGGCGAAGGTCTTGGGATCGACGCCGTACTTGCCGTAGAAGTTGGCGATGTCCTGGACCGAATCGCTGCCGCGCTCACCCTTCAGGGTCTGCTCGATGTGGATGGCCGAGTACAGCGCGTCGTGGGTTTTTTCCTGCACGCCCAGGGTTTCAGCGGCGTAGAAGGCACGTGCGTAGTTGTCCCAGGTACCGCCAAAGGCGGCCGGCACGTAGACGAAGCTCACGTCGGAGGGCAGGCCGGCCTTCCACGAGCTGATCAGCGGCTGGAAGCGGGCGCAGGCCGGGCAGACGTAGCCGAAGATCTCGGCCACTTCGACCTTGCCGGTGGCCGGCTGGAACGGCTGGCCGCCTTCGATCACAACGAAGTCGGTGCCGGCAACCGGGTCCGGGCCGACCAGGCGGGCCTGGGCCGGAACCGGCGGAGCGACGGGGGCATCGGTTGCGGCGGCGGCCGGTGCGCTGCTTGCTGCTGCGTCGGCAGCCGGTGCCGGAGTTGCGGCCGGAGCGGATTCGGTAGCGGCCGGGGCTGCCGGAGCGGTGGTGTCAGCGGTGCCATCCTGGGCTTTGCAGGCAACCATCAGCGGCAGCAGGGCGGTCAGGGCCAGGGCGAAGCGGATATTCATCGGGAGGGATCTCCAGCAGGGTTTTGTTGGGGTGCCGGGCAGCGATGCCACGGCCGGCGCGCGCAGGGACGCATTATGGGCGTTGTCGGCTGAACCGGTAACCCGGATTCAGCCGGCGACTCAGCGGCGGTTGCCACTGCTGCGTTCGCGTGCCACCAGGGCGTCGGCGATGCGCAGGTTGTCGTCAAAGGTTTTGCCCTTGACCAGGTATTTGCCATTGATGATCAACGCCGGGGTGCCCGGCGGACGTACGCGAACGGCAAAGGCGCGGGCGTTCTTGACCTTGTCATCCACCTGCTGGCTGCGCAGCGCTTCGACATAGCGCTGCGGCTGCACACCGTACTGGGAATAGAAGGTGGCCAGTTCGTCTGGTGACACGTTCTGTGCCGGCAGGCTGTGCTGCTCGTGCAGGGCCTTGAACACGTCGGCATGGCTGCGCTTGGCCACACCTACCTGTTCGGCTGCATAGAAGGCACGGGCGTAGGAATCCCAGTAACCACCAAAGGCCGCCGGCACCGGGGTGAAGCGCACGTCTGCCGGCAGCTTGGCTGCCCAGGCTGCCAGCTGCGGCTCGAAATGGGCGCAATGCGGGCAGGTATAGCCGAATATCTCCACTACCTCGATCTTGCCCGCCAGCGGCGCAAACGGGCCCGGCTCGGCGATCAGCTCATAGTCCTGGCCTTCCACGGGCGCGGCAGCGGGGGCGGCCCAGACCAACAGCGGGGCTGTTGCCAGCAGCATCAGCAACAGTCGGGGGAACAGCTTCATCGTGGTGATTCTCCGTTGGAAAAACAGACGCCGACCTTGCGGCCGGCGTGTCTGCGTGGGCAGTTGCCGGGTCGCCGGAGCGACCGGCGGGTGTCAGGGTTGCGCGGCGGCGGTGGCTACCGTGGCGTCGTTGGCTCGATCATGCAGACCTTGGATATAACTGGCCAGCGCCTGGATCTCCTGTTCGCTCAGCGCGTGGCTGATCTGGGCCATGATCTTGAACTGGGCGGCATCGGCCTCACCGGTCTGCCCGGCCTGGTAACGCTGCAGGCGCTGCACCACATAGCCGGCATGCTGGCCGCCGATATGCGGATAGGCCGGACCCGGGTTGCCGGCACCGGTCGGGCCGTGGCAGGCAATGCAGGCCGGAATGTTGCGGCTGCTGTCGCCGCCACGGTAGAGCTTCTGGCCCACTTCGAAGAACTTCATGCCCTGGTACGGGCCTTCGCTGACGACGGCGTCATCGGCGACACCGGCCCCGGATTTCTGGGTGGCGAAGAAGGCACCTATATCGCGCATGTCCTGCGGGGTCATGCCCTGCACGAAGGGCAGCATTGCCGCCACCGCGCCTTCGTTGCGCTGGCCGCTGGCGATCAGCGCCAGCTCCTTGGCGATATAGCGCTCGCTCTGGCCGGCCAGGCGTGGGTAGATCTCCACCGCCGAGTTGCCGTCGGCACCGTGGCAGGCCGCACAGGTAGAGGCCTTGGCCTCGCCGGCCTTGGCGTCACCGGGCTTGGTCTTGCTGAAGTCGATCTCCAGCGAAGCGGTCTGGACGGGCGCATTGTCCGGCACGGGAGTGACCGAGCTCTGGGCAAAGGCGACGGCGGCGATTACAGGGACTACCAATGCAGCAACGGCAAGAACACGAGCATGGCGCATGCTGAAGCTCCGTGTGGACCGGGCCGGGCGGGGCTTTCCGCCGGCATCAACCGGATTATCAACGGCGTTTCGCGGCACGGTCAACGCAGCAGTGCAGCAAAATCGGCCGGCAGGGCCGCCCGGAAGGGTACGGAAGCCGACGCGCGGCGCCGCAACATGCGATCCTATGCACATGTCATTGCTCATAGAACGCGCCCGTTACCACCTTTCCGCCCACAATTCCCGGCAGCTGCCGCCGGATCTGGGGGCCGAAGTGGCATTTGCCGGTCGCTCCAACGCCGGCAAGTCCAGCGCGCTCAATGCGCTGACCCGCCAGAACGCCCTGGCCCGTGTCTCCAAGACGCCCGGCCGTACCCAACAGCTGGTGTTCTTCGAGGTGACGCCCGAGGCGCACCTGGTCGATCTGCCCGGCTACGGCTACGCCAAGGTGCCGCTGGACCTGCAGGCCCATTGGCAGGCCTTCATCGACCAGTACTTCCGCACCCGCAATGCCCTCAAGGGCCTGGTGGTGGTGATGGACATCCGTCACCCGCTGCGCGACTACGACCGGCAGATGCTGGGTTATGCGGTACAGCGCGGTCTGCCCGCGCATGCGCTGCTGACCAAGGCCGACAAGCTGGGCCGTGGCCAGCAGATGCAGACCCTGAAGAAAGTGCGCAGTGACCTGCACTCGATTTTCGGCGAAACGGTCAGCGTGCAGACCTTCTCCGGCGAATCCCGCCAGGGGGTGGACGAAGCCCGCGGCATCATCGGCGGCTGGCTGGGCCTGAACCCGCCGGCAGCAGATGACGCAGGGGCTGCGGGAGCGCAGTAAGCTGCGAAGCCGACAATGCTCGGCTTGTGGGAGCGGCGTAAGCCGCGAAGCCGACAATGCCTGGATTGTAGGAGCGGCGTAAGCCGCGAAGCTGGCAATGCCTGGATTGTAGGAGCGGCGTAAGCCGCGAAGCTGACCAACTCCCAGGTCTTAGCCATAGAAAACGCCGCCATATCAGGGCGGCGTTTTGTTTTTGGTTTGGTTGTTGTGAGAGCGGAAGCCAGATCCAGGGCCAAAGCCAAAGCCAAAGCCAAAGCCAAAGCTCCCCTCACCCCTACCCCTCTCCCGTAAACGGGAGAGGGGACAGCAATAGCAAAATCAAAAGCCAAGCCAGCAGCAACAGCGAAGCCAAGCCAACAGCAATAGCCAAGCCCAGCCCTGCTTATCGCTTCAACGGCGAAAACTCGCCCGGCACCCACGCAAACGCCTCAGCTTCGCGACGTACATGCCCCAGGCCCGGGAATGGCAGGTGCGCGCCGGCGACCCACCAGCCCTGATCGGAAGCTTCCGCCATCAAGCGCCGCCGGCTGGCAATCGCGGCGGTGCGGTCGCTGTCGGCCTCGTATGCGGCGTCGGGGCGGGCGAACTGGACGGCGTGGAAATGCACGATGTCGCCCCACACCAGCAACTTCTGGCCGTTGCCGCCGTCCAGCAGGTAGGAGACATGGCCGGGGGTATGGCCGTGGCTGTCCAGAGCGGTGATGCCCGTCGGCAGGCGCTCAGCAGGGGTGAACCTGTGCAGCTTGCCGGTGGCGACATACGGGGCCACCGCGTTGCGTGCCATGCCGAAGGCCATGCGGACCTGTTGCGGGGCGGTGGCTTCGCTGGCCGGGTCCAGCCAGTAGCTGGCGTCGGCCTGCGACAGCCATACCGTGGCATTGGGATACGCGGCCTTGCCCTGCGCATCCAGCAGCCCACACATATGGTCGGGGTGGGCATGGGTCAGCAGCACGTCATCGACCTCGGCCGGGTCGTAGCCGGCAGCGCGCAGATTGCCCAGCACCTGGCCCAGGCCGGGTCCAAAGCAGGCCGCGGTGCCGGTGTCGATCAGGCTCAGGTGATCGCCGCGCTGTACCAGATAGGCGTTGACCGCGGTCTGCAAGCCCTGTGCGTCTTCCGGCACATAGCGGTGATCGAGCAGGCGGGTGACCGCGGTTGGATCAACCCCCACCAGTTCCTGCCGGCCCAGTGCCACCGTGCCGTCGAACAGGGCGGTGATCTGTAGCTCACCGATCTGCTGGTGATACACGCCGGCTACCTGCTGCTGCGCGCCGTGCGGGCTGCGCGCCTGGGCACCGCAACTGAGTGCAAGCATCAGCAGGGCGGCGGCAATCGTGTGCGAGGGGCGGATGGGCATGGGGGTTCCTGCGGGGGCGGCATTGCCGCGGGACCTTCATGCTGCGCTGCTCGCCTGCCGCGATTCGCTCACAATGACGCGCGAACTGCTCGCCGCGCGATCAACTATTGCCGATGGCCGCCGGCTCCAGCCCATAGCGCGCGCTGAAACGTTTATTGAAACTGCCCAGCGAGCGGTAGCCGGCGCGCGCTGCTACGGTCTTCAAGGGCAGCCGGGTGGTGTAGAGCAGCTGCATGGCATGGGCGAGGCGGGCGTCGGCAACCAGCCCGCGCACGCTGAGCTGTTCGCCGGCCAGGCGCCGCCGCAGGGTGGCGCCGCTGATGCCCAGATGCGATTCGAAATCACGTGATTGCCAATCGCGCTCCGGTTGCGCGGCCACCAGGTCACGGATGCGATC
Source organism: Stenotrophomonas terrae (assembly GCF_001431465.1). GTDB lineage: Bacteria > Pseudomonadota > Gammaproteobacteria > Xanthomonadales > Xanthomonadaceae > Stenotrophomonas > Stenotrophomonas terrae. Next base: position 55,209 of record NZ_LDJJ01000014.1, read on the forward strand.
GCCCAGCCCGGGTTCGGGTGCGATCAGCAGGCTGCCGTGGCCGCGCCGGCAGAACGCCACCACCAGCGTCGCCAACGCCAGCCGTGCTTCAACGTAGTGACCGTGCTGCAGTGCCTGCCGCCATTGCAGCAGCGCGGCCGCGTGCTCGGCCAGCCGCAACCGCGCCAGCGCAGGGCCGGACTCGGGCAGGGGCTCGCTCCACAGGGCACGGGCTGCGGCCAGTACTTCCGGGCACAAGGGCACGATGGCGGTCAGATACAGGCCGCTGTGCGGGTCCGGGATGTTGACTACATCGATGCGGCAGCGGCGGTTGATCAGGAACAGGTCGCCGGGCGCGAATTCCAGGGTCTGCTGCGCGGTACGCACCTGTTTGCGCCCCTGCAGCAGGATGGCGAACTGCGGCTGCGGGATTTCCACCGAACTGGCGCCGTGCTCGGCGCGTGCGGTGATGCAGGCATAGCCTTCGGCACGCTGGCAATCCACCAGCGAGGACAGCTGGGCCAATACGCTGAGTGTGGCGTCGGCTTCGGCGTTCATCGCTTACACGGTGATCTTGAACAGGTGACCGATGGCCGAGGCCGCGGCCATCGCCAGCGCGCCCCAGAACACCACCCGCAGCGCGCCGCGCAGGGGCTGCGCGCCACCGGCGCGGGCCGCCAGTGCACCGGTGATGCATAGCCCGACAATGGTGGCGGCGGTGGTGGTTTCCGCCACCCATGCGGGCGCTGCCAGCAAGGCGGTCAGTACCGGTAGTGCGGCACCAACGATGAAGGCGCTGGCGGACGCTGCCGCAGCCTGCAGGGGGCGGGCGCGCAGTTGGTCGGTGATGCCGAGCTCATCGCGGGCATGGGCGGCGAGGGCATCGTGGTCGGTGAGTTGTTCGGCGACCTGCCAGGCCAGATCAGGGCTGAGCCCGCGCCGGCGATAGATGCCGGCCAGCTCTTCCAGCTCGCTGTGCGGGTCTTCGTGCAGTTCGCGCTGCTCCCGCGCCAGCTCGGCGCGTTCGGCATCGGCCTGCGACATCACCGAGACATATTCCCCGGCCGCCATCGACATGGCCCCGGCGACGGTGCCGGCGACGCCGGTGGCCAGGATGGCCGAGGGGCTGGCACCGCCGGCGGCGACGCCAACCACCAGGCCGGCGACCGAGACAATGCCGTCATTGGCGCCCAGCACGGCGGCGCGCAGCCAGCCGATGCGCTCGGAACGATGGGTTTCACGGTGACTGTTGCGGCTCATGTGCACAGTGTAGGACGGGCGCCCCGGCAAACGCGGAATGACTCGCAGGCGCAGTCGCGCAGGCGGTCAAGTCTGCTTTTATAGGATGCTGAAAACTGTTGCCGTGACACGATGGCAATCTAGGCCGCGATATAGTGCGCCCTTGCGATGGCGGGGGCTGGCCCCCACCTTCCCGCCCTGAACAGAATTCTGCGAGTCTGCCCTTGTCGAGCCCGAGCCACGTCGCTGATACCCCCATCTCCCACCGCGACCAGTTGGTCGAGAGCATTGCCTCGGGCGAAAAGCCCAAGTCGCAATGGCGGATCGGTACGGAGCACGAGAAGTTCGGCTTCCGTCTGGATGACCTGCGCCCGCCCACCTTTGAAGGTGAGCGCGGCATCAATGCGCTGCTCAATGGGCTGACCCGCTTCGGCTGGGAGCCAGTGCAGGAAGATGGCAACACCATCGCCCTGCTGCGCGATGGCGCCTCGGTGACGCTGGAGCCGGCCGGGCAGCTGGAGCTTTCTGGCGGTGCCTTGCTGACCCTGCATGACACCTGCATGGAAACCGGCAGCCACCTCAATGAAGTGGCGCAGGTGGCCGGCGAACTGCAGCTGGGTTTCCTCGGCATGGGCTTCCAGCCCAAGTGGACGCGTGCCGACATGCCGTGGATGCCCAAGGGCCGCTACCAGATCATGAAGAACTACATGCCCAAGGTCGGCTCGCTCGGCCTGGACATGATGACCCGCACCTGCACGGTGCAGGTCAACCTGGATTACGCCAGCGAAGCGGACATGGTGAAGAAGTTCCGCGTGTCGCTGGCGCTGCAGCCCATTGCCACCGCGCTGTTCGCCGATTCGCCGTTCACCGAAGGCAAGCCCAATGGCTACCTGAGCTACCGCTCGCACATCTGGACCGATACCGATCCGGACCGTACCGGCATGCTTGATTTCGTGTTCGAGGATGGCTTCGGCTACGAGCGTTACGTCGACTATCTGCTGGATGTGCCGATGTACTTCTCCTACCGCGATGGCATCTACCACGACGCCAGCGGGCAGAGCTTCCGTGACTTCATGCAGGGCAAGCTGCCGGCCTTGCCGGGTGCGATGCCGACCCTGCGTGACTGGTCGGACCACACCACCACCGCATTCCCGGAAGTGCGGCTGAAGAAGTACCTGGAAATGCGCGGCGCCGACAGTGGCCCGTGGAGCCGGATCTGCGCCTTGCCGGCATTCTGGGTGGGGCTGCTGTACGACGAGACCGCATTGAATGCTGCCTGGGACCTGGTCAAGGATTTCAGTCTGGCCGAGCGCAACGTGCTGCGTGATGGCGTACCGAAGCATGCGATGAACCTGCCGTTCCGCAATGGCACGGTACGTGACCTGGCGCGTGAGGCCTTGGCGATTTCGCGCGATGGCCTGCGTCGTCGTGCCGCGCTCAATGCCGATGGCCAGGATGAAACGCGTTTCCTGGATGTATTGCAGGAGATCGTGGATTCGGGCAAGACCGCCGCCGAGCGCAAGCTGGAGCTGTTCCATGGCCGCTGGAATGGCAGCGTGGATCCGTTGTTTGCCGAGTTCGCGTACTGATATCAGCCTGCGCGGGTTGCGCCGGCTGCCTGCAGGTTCTCTGTTACCCACAGGGCAGGCTGAGTACCGCGCGCAGTCCACCTTCGGCGCGGTTGAGCAGTCGCAGGCTGCCACCATGGTCCAGCACCTCCGCGTGCGCCACCGATAGACCCAGGCCACTCCAACGCTGCTGCGCGGGCGCTGAACAGGCGTTGATGGTCGTTGGCGTGGGCCGCGTAGTTGCTAGACTGCCGACTCCTTCCGGGAGTCAAACGCATGGGCAGCACGGCTGAAGAGATCGTCTTCTACACCAACCCGATGTCGCGCGGCCGCATCGTGCGCTGGATGCTGGAAGAACTCGGGCAGCCGTACCGCACCGAAGTGCTGGAGTTCGGCAAAAGCATGAAGGCGCCGGAATTTCTGGCCATCAACCCGATGGGCAAGGTGCCTACCATCGTCCATCGCGGCGTGGTGGTGACCGAGGCGGCGGCGATATGTGCGTATCTGGCCGATGCGTTTCCTGTTGCCGGGCTGGCGCCGGCATTGGACGATCCGCTGCGGGGCAGCTACCTGCGTTGGTTGTTCTTCGCCGCAGGCCCGGTGGAAGCGGCGATCAGCGCCAAGGCCTTCGGTGCGTTGCCGCCGCCGGAGAAAGCAGGCTCGCTCGGCTATGGCAGTTTTGAACAGATGACCGATACCTTGGAGCAGGCCGCTGCCGGCGCCTCTCCCTGGTTGCTGGGCGAACGCTTCAGTGCCGCCGACGTCTATGTGGGCAGCCAGGTGCTGTGGGGGCAGATGTTCAAGACCTTGCCCGAGCGCGATGCATTCAGTTGCTATGGCGAACAGCTGCGGGCACGACCGGCATGGCAGCGCGCCGCAGCACTGGATGACGCGCTGATTCCGTCGCGCGCCTGATCAGGGACGCGGCCGCTTCAGGTTGAAGGTAACGCGGCTGGCCCCCAGGCTGGCCACTGCCGCGTGCACGCTCAGTAACGCGCAGCAGTCAGTGGTGCATCGGCCCATTGCCATGCCGCGGCCTGCTGGCGCCTGCTTTCGGCGGCAGCCTCGGTTTCGCCCAGCGCCTGTTGCGCCTGCGCCAGACCGAACAGCGCCCAGCCATTGGCCGGATAGGTTTTCAGATCCTGATTGAAAGCCTCTGCCGCTGCCGTGGCATCGCCTGCTTCAAGCAACGCCGCGCCCAGATAGGGGCGCACCGGCAGCGGCCAATCGGCGGGCTCGTTGTAGGCAAGCGCGTCCTCGGCGGCAGCAGCCTGGCGCAGGGCAATGATGGCTTCCCTGGTATTACCCTGTGCACGCAGCAGCTCGCCGCGCAGCAGTGCATCGGCAACCTGCAGCACGCCGTCGGCGTGGTTGATGTCGAAGAAGCTGATCTGCGCCATCTGCGGATCGGTGGCGATAGCGTGCAGCGCATCGGCTTCAACGGCGGCGGCTTCAAGATTGGCGTTGCGCGCGTGCGCCATGCCACGCGCAAAGTGGCGGATGGCGGTGGGATAGGGCAGTTCGGTGGCAGCGCTGGTATCTGCAAGGATGGCATCCCAATCGCCAAAGCGGACCTGGGTGAGCAGTGGCGTCACCACGAACTGCTGCATGAACTGCATCGGCGCCTCCCCCATCGTCTTCTGGTCGGCGCGTTCGGCGGTCTGCCTTGCCGCCTGCATGGACAAGGTGCGCGAACCGGTCAGCCCGGTGGTCATGGTCGCGAAGTGCCAGTTGTGTGGCACGTAGCCCAGCGGGTACACGCCATTGCTGCCGCGGCATACCGCAAGGAAATCCTTGTCGGCGGTGGTTGCGGCCAGGTTGGTCATCGTCGCATCGTGGTAGCGGCCAACGCGGATATAGATATGTGCCGGCATATGCACCAGATGGCCCGACCCGGGCGCCAACGCCGCCAGTGCATCGGCATGTGGCTCGGCGCGCTTCGGCTCGGGCGAGGATTCCATTGCATGGATGTAGTAGTGCACCGCGCCGATGTGGCGCGGATTGCGCGCCAGCACGCGTTCCAGTTCGCCCACCAGTTTCTGGGTGAACTCGGCAGGCTTGCCGTCCTGCCAATAGGCCCAGGGCGAGAGGTCCATCAAGGCCTCGGCATACAGCGTGGCGGCATCATCGTCGTGTGGATACTGCGCGACCACCGCCGCCATTGCATCGGCATAGGCGCGGTCCAGTGGTTTGCGATCTTCCGGTGCCGGATCGGCATAGCGCTGCTGCAAGGCCAGTATCAGGGCCTGATCGACGGGGCGCGCAGCGGCGATCAATGTGTTGGCGCGCGCCGCAAGCGCGTGTGCATCCTTCGACACCGCCGGGTCCATCGGCAGGTTGATATTCGGCCCCAGTACCAGCGCCTGGCCCCAGACGCACATCGCGCAGGCCGGATCCAAGCGCGCTGCTTCGGCGAACGCGCGCCCGGCAGCCTCGTGGTTGAATCCGTAGGCCAGCCGCAGGCCCTGATCGAAATAGCGCTGCGCCAATGGCACGCTGCTGCCGATATCGCGATGCAGGTCGCCGAAGGTTTCGAACAATGGCAGCGCGGCAGGGCTCGCCGTCGGTGTTGTTGCGGAAGCCGCGTTCTGTTTGTTTGAGGAATCGCAACCGGCCAGTACCGCTGTGGCCAGCAAGGATGGAAGCAGCACGGACAAGGATCGACGGATCATTGTGGCTTCTCGGGGCGGATGGGCCAGAAGATACTGCTGGCGGCAAGCGAGCGTCGATATGAGATCAATGAAATCGCCGTAAAAAAGCCTATCGGGAAACTGCAATTACAGTGCCATGCGCATGCCTGTTGTTTTCACGATGAAAACAGCGTGTTTGGCACGTTTCATGCCGGGAGCTACCCGATGTGAAGGGGCGCTGCAGTTGCCGCCTAGGGCCCGGCGACCCTCAATTAATTCATGCGTCGGCGCAGTTCTACGCATTTGTCGCGCGCCGTTGCGCAGCGCACAGTTCCTGCAGATATCAAACAAGGTGCAGGGATGATGAAAAAGCAAAGAGTCCGCCGGGGATTGCGCGTATCTGCAGTGCTCGCTTTGGGAATGGCTGCAGCATCTGCGTCGGCCGGCGCCCCGCCGGAGTGGACAGCCGCCACGGCGCCATTCCACGTCGTCGACAATGTTTACTACGTTGGCACCGAGGGCTTGGCGGCGTATCTGATTGTCTCGCCGCAAGGGGCGATCCTGCTCGATGCACCGCTGGCCAGCAACGCTGAGCAGATCGAACGCAACATCGAAAGCCTGGGCGTACCGTTGCGCGATGTGCGCTTGCTGATCAGCAGTCATGCCCATGCCGATCATGTGGGCGCGATGGCTGCGCTCAAGCGCGACAGCGGTGCGCGCTATCTCGCCAGTGCAGGGGATCGTTGGGCGCTTGAGAATGGCAGGAACCAGGGCGACAACAACTACGGCGTGATGCCATTCGCGCCGATCAAGGTGGATGAGGTCGTCGCTGATGGGCAGAAGATCAGGCTGGGCGAAGTAGAGCTGACCGCGCATCTGACGCCGGGACACAGCCCCGGTTGCACCAGTTGGAGCATGACCGTGAATGATCGTGGATCGGCGCGTGAGTTGATGTTCCTGTGCAGCCTCACCGTTGCCGGCAACACCTTGATTGGCAATCGCAGTTATCCCGCCATCGCCGATGACTTCCGTGCCAGCTTTGCCAAGTTGGCTGCGATGCACGCGGACATCGTGTTGACCGGCCATCCAGGTACTGCCGATGTTCTCGAGCGGCAGGCGCGACGGGAAGACGGTGACGCGGACGCGTTTGTGGATGCCGGCCTTCTTTCGCGCCTGGTGAGTACCTCCAAGGCGGATTTCGAAGCGGCTTTGAGCGAGGCGAGTGCGGCGGAACAGAAGCGCTGAGGTCTTGACGTTGCGCTTCATTCACGCCGCTGATCATCACGTGCGGATGGCATGACGTAGCCCGGGTAAGCGCAGCGCACCCGGGAGCCCGTCAAGCGCGAGTGCATCATGTGCGTCGCAAACCCGGCAACAATCAACTCGTGTGGAAAGCCCCGGGTGCGCTGCGCTTACCCGGGCTACGCAGGCTGCTTGCTTGCTCGACTGCGGGCGGGGCGCTTTACTCCAGCGCCAAGGCCTGGCGCAGGCCGGCAACATGTGCGCGGCCGACAGGCAGCTCGGCGCCGCCATTCAATACCACCCAGTAACGGCTGCCGGTGCCGGCATGCAGGCTGCTGATATGGCGCAGGTTGACCAGGTAGGAGCGATGGCAGCGCACGAAATCCGGCGGCAGCACCGCGCTCAGGCCGGCCAGTGATTTGTCGTGCAGCTCGCTGCGGCCATCGCGCATGCGCAGTTCGCTGTAGTCACCATCTGCACGGATCCACTGCACATCGGCCAGCTCCACCAAGGCCGTGCCCTGTGCGCGCCAGATGCCGAGGTAGCGGGCGCGGCCGGCACTATAACGGCCGACGTCCAGCAGTCGCTCCAAGGCCTGGCCCAGGCGTTCGCGTGAAAATGGCTTCGGTACGAAATCCAGCACGCCATGCTCGAATGCCTGCAGTGCGCGCTCGCGATGGGCCGAAACCACCACGCAATGGTAGCGGCCGGCGACGGCGCGGCGCAGCAGGTCGAAGCCGTCTTCGCCGCCAAGGTTGAGGTCCAGCAGCAGACCGTCGTAGACGCTGCGTTGCAACCGGTCGCCGGCCGCGTCCAGATCGGCGACTGCATCGAAGCGCGCGCGGGTTCCTGCCAGCTCAGCGCACAGCCGCAGCAGGCGCTGTTGAACCAGCGGTTCGTCTTCGACAATCAGGATGCGCATGTCAGCTCGATTCGGCTGCACCAGTCGGCACCGTCGGCGCCTTGGCTGTACTGCCAGCAGTTGGGGTGGGAGGCGGCCAGGCTGGCCTCGATATAGCGGGTGCCGGTGCCCTGGCCACGGTGGGGCGCGCTGCCGCGGGCGCTGCGCAGTTCCAGAATCCAGCGCTCGCCATCGCGTTGCACACGCAGCCGGAACGGGTGCTGCGCGCAGGCCACCGCTCCGGCATGGGTCAGGGCGTTCTCGACCTGCGCGTGCAGCACGCCCGGCGGCAGCGACAGCTGCAGGTCATCGGCATCAACGTCCAGCGCTATCGTCTGGTCCAGTGCCTGGCCGACGATGTCCAGATGGTTGCGGCACAGCGCCAGTTCTTCGGCCAAAGGCACGCTCCGGCGGCTGCTGCTGTCGCGCAGGCGGTCGAACTGCTCGGCCAGTGATTCAACCAGCCGGCTCGCCCGTGGCGGTGCCTGTTCGATCAGCTCCTGCAGGCAGGTGAGGGTGTTCATCAGCCAATGCGGTTGGATGCCCCGCTGCAACAGCTGCAACGACAGGCTGGCGCGCTCTTCGCGCAGACGTGCGTTGTGCAGGTCCAGGGCGCGCACCTGTGCAGCGTGGCAGAGCAGCAGGAAGCCCATCAGCACGGCAAGCAGCAGGAAGTACGGGCCGTCGAGGAAGGCACCAGGCGCGACCAGCAAGGCCAGTACACCGGCCAGCAGAAGGGCGAGGATCGGCCAGCGTTCTTCGCGCTCGCCCTGGGTACGCAGCAGCAGGGCCGCCGAGGCAAGCAGGCTCAACAACAGCACCACCGCCGAGCGGCTATCGAAACTGGGCAGCGCGATGACGGCCAGCAGCAACACCAGCAGGTAGCCGATGCGCAGGCCTCTACGCACGCTGACGTTGAAGCGTTGTGCAAGATAGGCAGGCAGCAGCACCGCCGCCGCCACATGCAGAACCAGCAAGGCGTACAGGCGCGGCGCATGCCATGGATAGGTATAGCCCAGCAGGGGGCGGCAGGCTTCTATCATCGGCAGTGCGATGCCGACCGCGCACAGGGCGAGCAGCAGGCGCCCGCCCGGCATCTGCGGGCGGCCACGCTGCAGCGCAAGGAAGTACAGGCAGGCGGCGGCAAGTGCGCCAGTGGCAAAGGCGGCGATCAGCCACGGCAGCAGGCCACGCTGGTACAGGACCTGTGCTGGCGCAACTGCTACCAGCGCATCGGCGCTGTGCAGGCCAAATTGCTGGTGGTGGCTGGAGGCCAGTACCAGCAGTTCGTCGACGCTACCCGGCGCGGAAGGTGGCAGCACGCGGGTGATGTCGACCTGGCCGGGGCGTTCCTGTGCGGCGGTCATGCCGACGCGGCCGTTGCCTGCCAGCGGCTGGCCGTTCCAGTACAACTGGCTGGCGGCGCGCAGCGCAAGCCGCAGTGCACGGCCGTCATCGTCGGCTGCGGTGTCTGCAGTGGATTGCCAGCGCAGCCAGTAGGGGCCGCGCCAACTGGCCAGCACACCCTGATCGATGGGCTGCCAGTCGAGTGTGGGTGGTGGCGATGTCGGCAGGCTGCCAGCAGCGGTGATGTTGGCCGGCGCCATTTCCCCGTCGAGCAGGTGCAGCGTTGTGGCATCGCGCAGCAGCACGGCCAGCCAGGCGGCGACCGCGAAGACCAGTACGGCCAGCACACTCAAGGTTCGTAGGATCGGCATGGCGCTATCGTATCGGCTGGACGGAGACGCTGGGCGGTCCGTTGGAGCTGTTGGGCGGATGCTCGCCACGCAAATGCCGTGCGCCGGCAGATGCTGTGGATGTGGCGAAAGCAACCGGAGCATCCGGAATGCCAAGGCCACGGCAATACCCACCTTCCCGCCCATCGGAGCCGGCCATGTCCAACAACTCTCTTTCCGTTCCGCATACCTGCCTGCAGTCCCTGGCAGCACCTTCAAACGCAGCGTTTGCAGGTATGCAGCGCGAAGCGGCGACCGCTGCTTCGGCGACGCGTAAGCGCGGCATGAGCCAGCTGCTTCCGGCCGCCGCCCGATTGCTGGCGCTCAGCCTTGCACTGGCCTGCGCCTCGCCGGTATTGGCCAGTGACGGACCGGCGCCGCTGGTGTTCACCCCGTATGCGATGCAGACCAAGGGCAATGGCACCATCGCCACCGAGGAGGCCTTCCTGGAAGTGCCGCGCCGGCACAGCGAACCGAATGGGCCGCGCATCCGCCTGCGGGTGGTGCGGTTGCCGGCGACGGGGGGCGATGGTCGCGCCGCGCCGGTGGTCTATCTGGCCGGTGGCCCGGGTGGTTCCGGCTTCGGCACCGCGCTTGGCCCGCGTTGGCCGGTGTTCGACCAGGTGCGGCGCGAGACCGATGTATTGCTGCTCGACCAACGTGGCACCGATTTTTCGCAGATGCCGCCGGAATGCCCGCACGAGCAGAAGTTCGATGACGCCCAGCCGCTGCAGCGCGAGGCGGTGCTGGTTGCCTTGAAGGCAACCCTGGCCGAGTGCATGGCCTTCTGGAAGAACGCCGGCGTCGATATGGGCGCCTATACCACGGCCGAAAGTGCCGACGACATCGAATACCTGCGGCAGGCGATGCAGCTGCCACGGCTGAGTCTGTGGGGCATGAGCTATGGCACGCATCTGGCCCTGGCCACCGTGCGCCGCCACCCTGGCAGTCTCGAGCGCGTGGTGTTGATGGGCAGCGAAGGGCCTGACGATACGATCAAGCTGCCGCTGGCCGCCGATGCCTTGCTGGCCGACCTGGCGGTGGTCGCCACGAAAGACGGCTTCGATGACCTACAGGGATCGGCACAGCGTGTACTGGCCAAGCTGCGCCAGCAGCCGGGGCAGGGCAGCAGCCCGATGCATGATGGCAGGAAGGTGACCATCGGCGCCTTCGATGCACAGCTGGCGATTGCGATCGCGCTGGGCCGACGTTCCACCCAGCGCATGCTGCCGCTGGCGCTGCGCGAGGCCGAGGCCGGCAATTACGACTTGCTTGGCGCCATCGCCTTGATGGTGCGCGAGGGCCTGGGCGGGTTCCGCGCCATGCCCACGGCGATGGATGTGGCGTCCGGACAGAGCCCGCAGCGCAGGGCGCTGGCTGCTGCACAGGCGCGGCAAAGCTTGCTGGGTGACGCGCTGAACTTCCCGTTCCCGGAAGTCGCCGACGGCAGCGGTCTGCTCGAACTGGGCGAGGCATTCCGTGCACCGCTGCGCAGCGATCTGCCGGTGTTGTTCATCAGCGGCACGCTCGATGGCCGGACCCCGCATGCCAATGCCCAGGCGCTGCTGCCGGGCTTCAGCAAGGGCAGGGAGCTGCTGCTGCGTGGGGCCAGCCATGACAACGAGATGTGGCTGGGCAACCCCGCCATCGCCAGCAATATCGCCGGCTTCCTGGCTGGGCGCCCACTGCGCGATGAGGTACTGGATGTGCCGTTGCCGGTATTCATTGCCAGCCGGACCGAGCTGTAAGCACGGGCGGGCAATGGTGGCCTGAGCGGTGCGCAGCGAGCGTGCCGCTCCGGCAAGCCGGGCGACATCGTCAATGAAACGGTGCTGCCGGCAGGCGCAGTCGGCATGATTCCAAGGCGTCGCCCAGCCCGGGCGACGTTCTGTGTTGTGGCTGTCGCGGTCGGCTTCATCGCTAGTGGCCATCCACGCAATTAGCGGAGGTAGCTGCCAAGTAATTGATTGGAAATGGCTTCATTTATCTTCATACGGACATCAGGCGCTTCATCCGTCTGCATGTTTGTCTGCAGGCTCCTTACCTGGAGCACCCTGATGACACCACTGATTCGTTTCCCCGTAGTTGCCGCCCTGCTGTTGGTTGCCGCATCCGTGGCCGCCGCGCCGCCGCCTCCCCGCGATCACTGGACACTTGTCGATCCGGCCACACATGGCTTGGATGCGGCCAGGTTCAGCGCCCTGGATGCCGCGATCAACAGCGGGCAGGCGCCGGACACCACCAGTGTGCTGGTCGTGCATCGCGACCAGCTGGTGCACGAGGCCTACTTCAATGGCGCCGACCGCAGCAGCCTGCACAACACCCGCTCGCTGACCAAGAGCGTGACTGCGATGCTGGTCGGTGCGGCCATCGACCGCGGCATGATCAGCGGCGTCGACGCGCGCGTGCTGAGCTTCTTCCCGGACCGCCACCCGGCCCACCCCGGCAGCTTCAAGGACGCAATCAGCATCGAAGACCTGCTGACCATGAGCGCGCAGTGGGAGTGCGACGACAACAACGAGTACTCGGCCGGGCACGAGGAGCGCATGTATGTCAGTGCCGACTGGACCGGCTTCACCCTGGACCTGCCCGAGCGCGGCTATGCGCCCTGGGTCAAACGCCCGGCCGACAGCCCGCATGGGCGCAGCTTTGCCTACTGCACGGCGAATGCCTTCCTGCTGGGCGCCATTGTCGAGCGCGTCAGCGGCATGCCCTTGAAGCGCTTTGCCGCCGAGGTACTGGAACGGCCACTGGGCATTGCGACATCGGTCTGGAACCGTTCGTCCGAAGGTGTGGGCATGGGCGGTGGCGGCACGGAGTACCGCAGCCGTGACCTGGCCAAACTGGGCCAGCTGATCATCGACGAGGGACGCTGGGATGGCCGCCAGGTGCTGCCCGCCGCATGGACGCGGGCGATGACCCAGGTGCACGCGCAGACGCCGTTCGATGCCGACTATGGCTACCAGATCTGGCGCTTCCCGTTCACTGCAGGTGGCAAGCCGGTACATGCCTGGGCGATGTCCGGCAATGGCGGCAACGCGGTGTTCGTGGTGCCGGAGAAGCAGCTGGTGATGGTGGTGACGCGCACGCACTTCAACCAGCGCGGCATGCATCAGCAAACCCAGAAGCTGCTGCAGGACTACGTGCTCAGCGCGCTGCCGTAACGGCCTGCGCATCGGCCGGCAGCTGGCCGGAGGCGATGACACGTGCGCGCTCGCTGGCCACCGCTGTTGCTATCGCCTGCAGCAGCGGTGCGAAGCCGGGCTCTTCCCGCAGCTTGGCGAACAGCGGCGACACCCGCAGATAAGCGGCGTTGCGGTAGCCGGCACTGACGGCTGCCTGCAATGCCGCCATCGCGGCCTTGTTGTCACCGGCCAGGTTGGCCAGCAATGCAGCGTCGATACCATCGAGTGGATCGCTGCCTTGTGCCAGCCCAGTGCGCAGCGAGGCGGCATCCTGCAACAGTAGCGATGCGGCGGGCGCCGGTTCTGCGCCCGCCAGCCAGGCGACGGTTCTGGGCAGGCTTGCATCGGGCCTCAACGTGCGTGCGCGTTGGGATGCCGTGCGTGCAGCAGCAGTGTCGCCACGTTGCAGCGCCAGCTCGGCGGCCAGCAGATACAACTGCGCGTGTTCGGTGCCGCGCGCATGCGCTTCGTCCAGCGCCGCCTGTGCCTCAGCGGGGCGGCCGTGTTCGTAGAGAAAATTCGGCCAGGCGATATTGGAGAACACGTTGTCCGGGTAAAGCTGGAAGCTGCGCCGGTAGCGTGCTTCAGCGGCCGTGCTGTAGCCGAGCAGATCCAGATTGGAGGCAACCTGCAATTCCCAGAAGCGAACCTGCTGGGGATGGCGTACCGCCAGGTTGGCAGCCAATGCGTCGGCCAGGCGCCCTTGCCTTGCATAGAGATAGGCTGCCGAGGCGCGGCTGCCATCGGCGCCCGGATCCAGCTGCACCGCGCGCTCATACGCGGCAAGCGCTGCGTCGATCTGGCCACGGCAATCATGGCTGTAAGCCAGCACGCCATAGGCGGCAGCGGACTGTGGTTGCCGCGCGATCACTGCTTCGGCCAGGGCCTGTGCCTGCGCGGCATCCTCGGCGGTGCCGTTGTACAGGCAGGCGCGGGCGGCCTGTGCGCGAGCAACACCGAGTTGTGCCTGCACATCGTCCGGAGCCTGCTGCAGATATTGCTTGTACAAGGCAATGGCGCGCTCATTGTTGTCGCGCTGGCCGATGCCTGCGTAGTAGTCCGCGCGCTGCAACAGCGGTGGCTGCGCCGGTGCATCCGAGGGCCAACGCCACCATGCAAGACCGGCGACGAGCAGCAGCGCCGCTGTCAGCGGCAGGGCAATGCGTCGCCATGAGGTAGTTGCCCGTGCAGACCCGGACGTTGCCACTGCGGCAGCCTGCGCATCATCAGCCACCGGCTCACTGCAGAGCTGGTAGCCCTGGCCACGCACCGAGCGCAGGTAGCGGGCCGTGCGACCGTCGTCGCCGAGTGCCTGACGCAACAGCCGCACCCGTTGGGTGACGGTTTCCTCGTTGACGATTGCCGGTGCCCAGACGTTGGCGATCAAGGCATCAAAGCCGACCACCCGCGTGCCCTGCGTCAACAGATAGTGCAGCAGGCGGAAACTGAGACCGGCGACATCCAGCAGCTGACCGTCGTTGCGCAGCACGCGTTGCCGGGCCACATCAATGCGCAGGTCGTCCAGACGATAGTGCAGGGGCGTGCTGTCGAGGGGATCGGGCATGGGAGCGGTGGCAGCAGGCGGCACGTGTGCAGGCGGCCAAGATTAACAGGCGATCAAGATTAGCAGGCGGGGCTGCCGCCTACGGTAGTGCCGAGCCATGCTCGGCAAAGGCGTTACACGTACACCAAACCAGCCGCCGCGCGACCAATCAACGACTACTTTATTGCCGGCAACGTGACATCACGTCCATAGACAGTCTCCACGATGGCTTCCAGAAAAGCGTTGGTGGGGATGCGCTCGCCATTGGTCGAGTACGCGATCGCCAGGTCATCCTTCGGGTTGTAGATGACCCGCGAATGGGAGCCTAGCACGTCTCCGCCATGGCCAATAAAGCGATCCTCCCCATACGTAAACTCCGCAAGGCCCATGCCCCAGCCTTTTCCCAGGATCGGCTGCATCTGCTCCACGGTATCCCTGCGCAGAATCCTGTACTGGAACAGGCCGGTGATCAGTGTGTTCAGATCCCGCGTGGTACTTGCGATATCACCAACGCCGATCACGTTGGTGTACTCGATATCCTTGATCTGCCGCCATTGCCCGGTGAATGCATAGGACTTGAAGGTGTTGGCGGGGTGCGCGCGAGCGGAGGCAAAGTTCTGCAGGTCAAGCGGTGCTGCAATCTCCTGCGCGACGATGTCATGGTAGTCACGCCCATATATCTGCTCGATGATCATCCGCAGCAGGAAGTAGGCCGAGTTCGAGTAGGCGACCCGTTCGCCAGGCTCGAATGCGACACCTTGCTTTCTGATCTCCTGCAGAATCTCATCCTGGCTTACCGGATCAACCACCCAGACATCGCCATTCCTGATCGCGAAGTTTCCCAGGCCACTTGAATGCCCAAGCAGGTTGCCGATGCTTATCTTTCGCGCGGAGGGCATATCCGGGAAAAATTCGGACAGGCTGTCATCCAGGCGCAATCGACCCTGTTCGATCAGTTTGAACGCAAGAATCGCCGTCACCATCTTGGTCACTGACGCGATCTGGTATCTGCTGTTTTCATCATGAGCAACCCCGGGCAGGTTGTTCTGCCCGAAGCTTCTGGCATAGACCTCGTGGCCATCCTTGAAAATGGAGACGCTGCCGATGCCACCATTGTCGTTCTCGACATGGTCGAGCAAGCCATCAAGCTGTTCCGCAGGTACTGCCTGTGGTGACAGTGGCGAAGAGATCACCCCCTGCGAAAGGGCGAGCGTTGGGAAAAGCAGCAGCGCGACAAGCATTTTTTTCATAGCGTCAGGGATGCCTTGGAAGTCGAGGGCAAAGATCGGGAGAGCCGAGATCAGGTTGGGTTTGTATCGAACCCGCCCGCGGCACTCGGGGTTTCAATCCGCAATTTCCTTGATCGCCTCGGCTACCACGGCTGGGTTGTCGCGGTGAATGTTGTGGCCGCTGGAAAAGTTGCGGTGGAAGCCGCGGTTGAAGCCTGAGAACAATGCCGCGTGCTGCGCCTTCCACAGGCCCTTGCCCGCAGCAGTTTCCACGAAGACGAAGGGTTCGGCGGCGACCTGTGTTGCGGTGAGCAGCGCAACCGGTAGGTCCGGCATGGCGAGCGGTGTCTGTGCGCCCGGCGCGTCCAGCTGCGCGGTCAAGATTTAATAGTCGGCTGCCATCGACGGCGGCAGCATGCCCAGCAAGGCAGCATCATCGGCAAGCACACGCGCTGCATCAGCTTGCTTGAAGGCGTGCCGCTGGCCCAGCGTGGCCGGGTCGACCAGTACCAAGGCTCGCAGCTGCTCAGGGCGGCGTCGAGCGAATTCGGTGGCAAGCAACCCTCCGTACGAATGTCCAACCAGCACCACTTTCTGTCCATTGGCCAGGTCATCGATCACCGCGCCGAGGTCAACGAGATGGGCGTCGATATCCCTGGGCCTGTCATCGCTGCTCGATTTGCCTAGCCCGGCGCGGGAATAGGTGATGCTGCGATAGCCGGAACCGAGTGCTGCGATCACGTCCTTCCAGACATCCTTGCCCTGGCCGAAGCCCGACTCGAAAACCACGGTGATCGGCCCCGTTCCCGACTGATCGGCGTTCAGCACATAAGCGCCCCGGTTCACCGCTGCATCGCCTGCCTGCACAGCCGCAGCGGCCAACAACAACAGTCCAGCTACGGCCCACACCTTCAATCTGCCTGCGCTCATTTGTTTCCCTTGGATGCTGATGTGGTTTGCCTGGCCTGGCCGAGCTGGGAGGGCGCGCTGCCGGTCACCGCCGGTCCGTTCGGTCTTTGCTTGGTGTGTTGATACTATAGTTATGTATAACACCATTCATCCCTGCCGAAAGTCATGCAGTGGGCCCTGGCTCAGGCATCGGCCGGCAGGCAACCGAGATGCATAAAGGAGGGGCACGAAATGCAGGCAGATTGAGTCGCCCGATCATTCGCAGGCAGCTCACATCCTGGAGTTGGAAGAGGGCTTTTTTCGAACGAAAGCGTCATCCGCAGGCCCGTTGGCTGGGATCAGCAAAAGCTTTCGAACGGGCTGCTTTGGCGGGGCATATGTCCACTTGTTGTCCGCAAAAGCACATCGACGGATAGCAAATGCCGATGCCCGCAAATATACTATCCCCCAGTACAGGATACGGGCGCAGCCATGCCGCACTCCCCCGAAGAGAAAAAGAAGGTGCTGGCCCGGGTCAAGCGCATCCGTGGCCAGTGCGATGCGCTGGAGCGTGCCCTGGAGGCCGGTGCCGATTGCAATCCGGTGCTGCAGCAGATCGCGGCCATCCGTGGCGCGGTCAATGGGCTGATGTCCGAGGTGATGGAAGCCCACCTGCGCGAGGAGTTCGGCCAGCCCGCGCGCTCCGACGCGCAGCGCGCCACGCGCGTTGCCGAGATGTCCAGCCTGATCCGTTCCTATCTCAAATAATTCCGGTCGGCGCGTTGCGCCGTCCTTCGTCATTCCCGCAGGAGAAACCACATGAAATCACGTGCCGCCGTTGCCTTTGGTCCGGGCCAGCCTTTGCAGATCGTCGAGATCGATGTCGCACCGCCGAAGGCAGGCGAAGTGCTGGTCAAGATCACCCATACCGGTGTCTGCCATACCGATGCC
Source organism: Stenotrophomonas terrae (assembly GCF_001431465.1). Taxonomy (GTDB): domain Bacteria; phylum Pseudomonadota; class Gammaproteobacteria; order Xanthomonadales; family Xanthomonadaceae; genus Stenotrophomonas; species Stenotrophomonas terrae. Next base: position 72,300 of record NZ_LDJJ01000014.1, read on the forward strand.
TTCACCCTGTCCGGTGATGATCCGGAAGGCCTGTTCCCGTGCGTGCTGGGCCATGAAGGTGCCGGCATCGTGGTGGAAGTGGGCGAGGGCGTCAGCTCGGTGAAGGCCGGCGATCACGTGATTCCGCTGTATACCGCCGAGTGCGGCGAGTGCCTGTTCTGCAAGAGCGGCAAGACCAATCTGTGTACGTCGGTGCGCGCTACCCAGGGCAAGGGCGTGATGCCGGACGGCACCAGCCGCTTCTCGTACAACGGCGAACCGATTTACCACTACATGGGCTGCTCGACCTTCTCCGAGTACACCGTGGTGGCTGAGGTCTCGCTGGCAAAGGTCAACCCGGAAGCCAACCCGGAACACGTCTGCCTGCTGGGTTGTGGCGTCACTACCGGTATTGGCGCCGTGCACAACACCGCCAAGGTGGCCGAGGGCGACAGCGTTGCGGTGTTTGGTCTCGGCGGTATTGGCCTGGCGGTTATCCAAGGCGCGCGCCAGGCCAAGGCCGGTCGCATCATCGCCATCGATACCAATCCGTCAAAATTCGAGCTGGCCAAGCAGTTTGGCGCCACCGATTGTGTCAATCCGAAGGACCACGACAAGCCGATCCAGCAGGTCGTGGTTGAAATGACCGGTTGGGGTGTGGACCACAGCTTCGAGTGCATTGGCAACACCAACGTGATGCGGGCGGCGCTGGAGTGCGCGCACCGTGGCTGGGGCCAGAGCGTGATCATTGGCGTGGCCGGCGCCGGCCA
>NZ_LDJJ01000140.1 GCF_001431465.1 Stenotrophomonas terrae
GCGGGGTTTTTTTTATGCCTTCGCGATGAAGGTGATCAGTGTGAAGAGTAGTGCCGAGCCATGCTCGGCAGAGACCTTCCCGCTAATGCCCCAGCCGAGCATGGCTCGGCTCTACGGCTTCTGCCCCCTCCCTTTCGCGCAGCGAAGGGGAGGGCTGGGGAGGGGGCTTCGCTGAAAGCAGCAGGCGGCTGACGCCGCTCTCACAAGCGAACCCTGTAGTGCCGAGCCATGCTCGGCAAGGGCCTTCCCGGTAATGCCCCTGCCGAGCATGGCTCGGCACTACCAGCGCGCTCGTTTGACTCTCCAGTAATTACGCACTAATGTATTAGCGCGCTATTACATTGATACAAATGAAAACTCGTCAGGAAACCGAACGTGACAAGGCCGCCGACGCCGCTCTGAAGGCGCTGGCCCGGGCTTTTGCTGCCCTCGACAAGCCGCAGGAGGCGCAGGCTTTCCTGCGCGATCTGTGCACGCCGGCCGAGCTGGAAGCCATGGCCGACCGCTGGCGGGTTGTGCCGCTGCTGCGCAAGGGCGTGCCCTACCGTGAGATCTATGACCTGACCGGGGTGAGTGTCACCACCATCGGCCGGGTCGCGCGCTCGCTAGAGCATGGTGCCGGCGGCTATGCCGTCGCCATCGAACGCCTCGCCACGCGCAAAACCGAATCCAACTGAGATAACCCCATGAGTGCTTCAACCACCGCCCCGGCACGTGACCGGTTGCGTATCGCCATCCAGAAAAGCGGCCGCTTGGCCGACCCCGCGCGCAGCCTGCTGGCGGCCTGTGGTCTGAGCTGGCGGCAGAGCCGCGACAAGCTGTTCTGTTTCGGCGAGTCGCTGCCGGTGGACCTGTTGCTGGTGCGCTGCGCCGA
>NZ_LDJJ01000141.1 GCF_001431465.1 Stenotrophomonas terrae
GTGAACAGCCACGTCGCTCGCAGATGCACTTCGCCGGCCTTTAGCGGTGCCAGCATGCGCAGCACCGCCCTGCTGTCGCTGGCGGTCAATATGGCGGTGCTGCGCATGCTGGCACCGCTAAAGTCCGGCGAAGTGCATCTGCGAGCGACGTGGCTGCTCACGCGGGCCGATGTGGTCGCCAATGTTGGGGTGATCCTGGCCGGTCTGTTGGTGTGGTGGCTGGCCAGCCCGTACCCGGATTTCGTGATCGGCGCCCTGATCGGCCTGTATGTGATCAAGGAAGCCTTCGAGATTTTAGGTGATGCCCGCCGGGCAGGTGCCGACGCGCGCAAGACGGCTGCATGACCAGGCTTGGCCGACTGAGCTCGGACTCTGGCGGCTGCGCTTGAACCCGGCACTGTCACGTGGCGCAGCTGGCCCCCGACCTAATCCGTCGCAGCTCAATCTGCGTGACCGTGCGGAAGCTCAGGCAAAACGTTAACTTTCTGTTCTTCGGATGCCGGATTCCGTCAATTTCCCGCGCCAGCTTTTGCCTGGCCACCTGACTCGCAGAGGCCACTCGAGCC
>NZ_LDJJ01000142.1 GCF_001431465.1 Stenotrophomonas terrae
GCAAATACCCGGGCGATGCATCCGCAATCGGCTGGGAAACACGCAGCCTCCCAGGCAGCTGATCAACTCCCGCCTTGGCCGCGTCGCGCGAGTGCGCACAGCGTAGCCCCAAGCACAAGATGCCGGTGGTAACGATGCGTTGTTCAGCACCGGTTTTGCTGGAACTGAGATGCTGCGAATCACCTACAAATGCATGACGAACCATCCCAAGCACGCAAATTCCAAGCGGCCATCGGGCTCGTAGAATCGAGCTGCCGAGGACATCACGGCAACACGGCAGCCAGCCTTGCTGGCGGCCAAGCGAACTTTTCCGATTGAGCAACCTGCACCAGGAAACATCAATGAACGTCCGCGAACTCCTGCAGTCCAAGAAGCAAACCGTAGTCACCATCGACAGTGAAGACACCATCGGCGCAGCCGCGCACAAAATGAGTGCGAACAGGATCGCCGCACTGGTGGTGATGAAGGACGACGCACCGGTCAGCATCCTGTCCGAAAAGGACATCGTGCGCAGCGTGGCCGACGACGGCCCGCAAGCGGTACGCCGGGTCATCTCCAGCCTGCCCTCAACCGGTCTGGAAGTAATCTCGCCCGAAGCAAGCCTCAAGCAGGCCATGGCATTGATGACGTACTCGCACCACCGCCACCTGATGGTCACCGAGACCTCCTCGCTGGTTGGCATCATCAGCCTGGGCGATATCGTCAAGAACCTGCTCAGCGAACTTGAGCTGGAGAAAGCCGTGCTGCAGGACATCTACACCGC
>NZ_LDJJ01000143.1 GCF_001431465.1 Stenotrophomonas terrae
GTACTGCGCGCGTACCGGGCCGGCCGCATCGAACACCACGCACGAGGCCACTGTGGCTTCGCCCATGGTGTGGCTGATATCAAAGCACTCCACGCGCTTGACCGGCTCGGCCAGCCCCAGCAGCTCGCGCACTGCTTCGCTGCGTGCGTGCTGCGCGCCAACGCTGTCCATCTCGGCAACCAGGGTGATCTGCGCGTTGCGGCTGGCCAGTTCCACATAACCCGCGCGTTCGCCGCGCACGTTCCATTTCAAGGCCACCTTGCGCTCGGCCGATGCGCTCAGCGCCGCCTCGATCATCTCCGCATCCGGAATCTGCCGATCCAGCAGTACTTCAGCCGGCGGCTCATGCTCGACGTAGTACTGCGAGACAAATGCAGCCAGCACTTCCTCGGCGCTGTCCTCGCCATTGGTGCGCGGGAAGAACGCGCGCGTACCCAGATTGCGGCCGTCGCGGAACGCCAACAGCATCACGCAGGCGCTGGCGCCCTGCGTCGCGCAGGCCAACACATCCAGATCGGCAGAGCGGCCATCCACATATTGGCGAATCTGCATGCTGCGCAGTGAGGCCACCAAGTCGCGCAAACGCGCGGCGCGCTCGAACTCCAGAGAGTCGCTGGCCTGCTGCATGGCCTGCATACATTCATCGGCAAGCTGGCCTCTATTTCCTTGCGGGAACCTCGCCGCGCCCCGAACAGTATCAGCCTAA
>NZ_LDJJ01000015.1 GCF_001431465.1 Stenotrophomonas terrae
CCTTGCGCTGGCGCAAGGGCTGGGGCGCGGAGCGGGGGTTGGGGAGAGGGAGCGCGCGCAGCGCGCGTGGCAACTCACCCTGCCCCAGCCATCGCCCGCAACGTAATCCCCACCACATAGGCCGCACCGGTACCCACCGCATAACCCAGGGTACCCAGCAGCACACCTACCGGCGCCAAGGCCGGATGGAAGGCGGTGGCCAATACCGGCGCCGAGGCCGGGCCACCGATATTGCTCTGCGAGGCAATGGCGAAATAGAAGAACGGAACCCGCAGCAGGCGCCCAGCCAGCCACAGCAGCACGATGTGCACGCCGATCCAGATCACCCCCAGCGCGAACAGCCAGGGCTTTTCAAGCAGCGCCAGCAGGTCCATCTGCATGCCGATGCAGGCGATCAGGAAGTACAGGAACATCGAACCCCACTTCGATGCACCCACACCTTCCAGCTCACGCGCGCGGGTGAAACTCAGGCCCAGGCCGATGAAGGTCGCCAGCAACACCACCCAGACAAAGGGCTTGTCCATGCTGACCGCGCTGGACCAGCTGACATTGGCCGCAAACCAGTCCGCCAACGGCGCGGCCAGGCCGTGCGACAAGGCCACCGCACCAAACGCCACACCGGCCATCACCATCATGTCGCCCAGCGCGGGGATGCGCGCGTGCTGGGCCTGGTAGCTGGCCACGCGGTCACGCAGGTCATCCAGCGCGCGCGTGTCAGCGCCGCTGCGCTTGTCCATGGCTGGCGCACGTGAGGCGAAGAAAATCAGCACCGCCATCCATACGTAACCCACGCCGACGTCCACCACCGCAAACTGGCCGAAAGTGGTGGCATCGACTTCGAAGATCTCCTTCATCGCCAGCATGTTGGCACCGCCGCCGATCCAGCTGCCGGCCAGTGCCGCCATCCCGCCCCAGGTCGCACCTGCAACGGTTTCCGGATGCAGCCAGGCCATCAACTGGAACGCGACCACCGCGCCGAGCATGATGCTCAACACCGCCGCCACGTACATGGCCAGCATCTTCCAGCCCAGGCCAAGAATGCCTTTCAGGTCGATCGACAAGGTCAGCAGCACCAGAGCGGCCGGCAGGAATACATCGCGCGCGATCGGGTTGTAGAGCTTGGTGGTTTCACCGTCGATCAGACCGAAGGTGTTGTACACACCGGGAATGAAGTAACACAGCAGCAACGCCGGCACGAAGCTGTAGAACTTCTTCAGCAGCCGGTTGCTGCTGCCCGATGTCCAGAAGATAACGCCGAGCGTGGCGGCGATCAGGCCGAACACGATGATGTCATTGCTGATGAGTGCGCCTGTTGCGGCTGCCGTCATCGTCTATCCCCTTGTTGTGCGTATGCGGGCAAGCCCCTTGCCCAAGGATGAAACCTGCAGCCGCACCGCACCGAAAGGGAGACAGCAATTGCGCAGGACTGGATACGATGGCGCGTCCCTCGCCTTTCCCCGGCCATCCAGACCTGGTTTGACACCACTTCCAACGCCGCCGGAGCACCGCTCCGCCGGCGCGATTCAAAGCCGGGTCACCACCGCCGCACGTTGCTGCGCGTATTCCTCATCGGTGATCAGGCCCTGGGCCTTGAGTTGTTCCAGCTGCTGCAGGCGTTGTTGCGCCGTGGCCACCGGGTTGCGGGGAGCGCGCGAGGCACGCACGAGCAGCCAGACAATCAAGCCGACCACGCTGGCCGCAAGTGCGAACACGAACAGCAGAATCAACCAATGCCAGATGCTGAACATTCCCATCGCAGCCTCTCCCTCGCAACTGCCGCGGCGATGGCCCCGCGAACGGCGTCATCGCCTTGAAAAAAAGGGGCATGCCATCGGCACACCCCTTCTATCGCGTTACTGGCCGATGTGCTGCTTCAACCAGCCATTGACCGTGTCATGCCACTGCACGCTGTTGTGCGGCTTGAGCACCCAATGGTTCTCGTCCGGGAAGTACAGGAACTTGGACTCGATACCCTGGCGCTGCAGCGCGGTGAACGTGGCCAGGCCCTGCTCCACCGGGATGCGGTAGTCCAACTGGCCCTGCACCACCAGCATCGGCTTCTTCCAGTTGGCGATGTGGTTGACCGGGTTGAACTTCTCGTAGTTCTGCGGCACGTCGTACGGGGTACCGCCCTGCTCCCACTCGGTGAACCACAGTTCTTCGGTGGCATAACCCATGGCGCGCTGGTCGAACACACCGTCGTGGTTCACCAGGCACTTCCACGGCTCGTTCCAGTTACCGGCGATCCAGTTGACCATGAAGCCGCCATAGCTGGCGCCCAGTGCGCAGGCCTTGTCGCCATTGAGGAAGCTGTACTTCTGCTGCGCCGCGGCCCAGCCCTTCTGCAGGTCTTCCAGCGGGCGGTCGCCCCAATGCTGGCTGATTGCATCGGTGAAGGCCTGGCCGTAACCGGTGGAACCGTGGAAATCGATCATCACCACCGCGTAGCCCTGACCGGCATAGGTCTGCGGGTTCCAGCGGTAGCTCCAGCCATTGCCGAAGCTGCCCTGCGGGCCGCCGTGAATCAGGAATGCCACCGGGTACTTCTTGCCCTCCTGGTAGTTGTGCGGCTTGACCACGTAACCGTGCACGGTCTCGTCGTTCCAGCCCTTGAACGAGAACTGCTCGAAGTCACCGAAGTTCACCCCGTCCAGCATTTCGCCGGCGCTCTGGGTGATGGCGCGCTGCGGTGCGCCGGCAGCGGTGCTGCTGGTGAACACCTGGTCGCCACTCTTCAGCGAGTTGCGGGTGAAGGCCAGCGCATCACCAGCCACATCGAAGGAGGAGATGCTGCCCTCGCCCACCAGCTTGGTCGGCGTGCCATCGGCGATGGCCACCGCGAACAGCGGGTGCTCGCCCATGTCCTGGGCGGTGGTGTAGATGGTCTGGCCATCGGCCGACAAGGTGATGCCATCAGCCGAACGATCCCACTGCGCGGCGATCTCATTGACCTTGCCGCTGGCCACGTCCATCGCCATCAGGCCGAAGCGGTCAGCCTCGAAGCCCGGGCGCTTCATCGCGCGGTAGAACAGGGTCTTGCCGTCGGCGCTGAACACCGGGCCAGCGTCCCAAGCGGGGTTGGCCGCAGTCAGGTTGACCGGTGCCTGCTTGCCGGCAGCATCGAGCTTGTACAGGTCGAAGTTGGTCGACCACGGCTCCTTGCTGCCCTGCACGCGGATGCTGGCCACGACGGTCTTGCCATCCGGTGCCCAGGCGAAATCTTCGTTGCCGCCAAACGGCTTGGACGGCGCGTCGCCAGCCAGCGTGGCACTGATCGCCGATGCACCCTTCACCGCAGCCGCGCCAGAGGCCGGCAGCGGTGCAACAAACAGGGTATTGCGGCGGCCGTCGGCCCAGGTATCCCAATGGCGGACAAACATGCTGTCGTAGACCTGGCCGCTGCTCTTGTCGGCCTTGTCCTTCTCCAGACGCTTGCTGGTGCAGGCCAGGTCCGAGCCACAGTCCTGGAACACGCCGGCGCTGAACAGCACGCGGTCGCCCTGCGGCGAGATGCGGTAGCTGTCCACATCCAGCGCGAAATCGGTGAGCTGGCGCGGCTCGCCACCCGCCAGCGGCATCACGTACAGCTGCTGGCTGCCGTTCTTGGCGCTGAGGAAATAGACGTTCTGGCCTTCGATGGCGGCCGAATTGACGTTCCAGCCAGCCGGGGTCAGCTGCTTCGGCGGGGCCATGTCGCGGGTACGCAGGTCGCGGATCCACAGGCTGCTGCTGGCCTTGAGGTCGGCATCGACGATGCGCTTGGCGAACACCACCTGCGCGCCATTGGCACTGAGCAGCGGTGCGGACGCACGGTCCAGCTTGACCATGTCGCGGACTTCAAAACCGCGCGCACTGGCCAGCGACGGCAAGGCGGCCAACAGGCATAGCGGCAACAGGGCGTGACGAAGCTTCATGGGCAACTCCCAGGCAAAGGCAAACCCCGATGGTAGGCGGCCAGGCCATCCGGCTGCAAAGGCTTGAAGTCATGGCTGGGCAACCGCCGGAAACAGCAAAGCCGCCCAAGGGCGGCTTTGTGGGTGTTGCTTTGCTTCACTTCTGCCTAAGCCCCTCTCCCGTTTACGGGAGAGGGGTTGGGGTGAGGGCGCCTTGGCTTGAGCGCCTTGGCTTGAGCGCCTTGGCTTGAGCGCTTTGGCTTGAGCGCTTTGGCTTGAGCGCTTTGGCTTGAGCCCCCTCCCTTTGGCCGCAGGCCAAGGGGAGGGTTGGGGAGGGGTGCTTTGGCTTTGGCTTTGGCTTTGGCTTTGGCTTTGGCTTTGGCTTTGGCTCCAGGCCCCAGCCAGATCAAAACCAAAAGCTCCCCTCTTCCGCCCTTCGGGCACCTTCTCCCACAAGGGGAGAAGGGAAAATCAGCTCTTCGCCGCCGGCTCGCCCTTCTTGCCTATGCGGTACATCAGCAGGCCAACCAGGAACAGCACGAACAGGCCTACCCAGGCCGACAGGCTTGCCCAGGTGTCGGCAAAACCACCCATCGGCAGGGCCAGCACGTCACCCTTGCCGCTGACCACGATCGGCACCGCAATGGCGATACCCATCAGCGCTTCACCGGTAATCAGGCCAGCTGCAAACAGCACGCCCGGGCGGTGCACGCGGTCACGGCCTTCTTCGTCGTCGGCACGCAGCTTGTGGAAACGCTCGACCAGGTGGGCCAGCAAGCCGCCCAGGAAGATCGGCACCATCAGCTCCAGCGGCAGGTAGATACCGATGGCGGCAGCCAGCACCGGCACGCGGAAGCGCTTGCCGGTCTTCTTCAGCCACTCGTCAATGGCGATGATCACCGCGCCGACGCCGGCACCCAGGGCAATCATGGTCCACGGCAGCTGGCCGCCGAACAGGCCACGCGCCACCGACGCCATCAGGTTGGCCTGCGGTGCAGCCAGCGAATTGGGGTGTTCCGCCGTAGGCGCACCGATGCCGTAGGCATGGGCCAGCAGATTCAGCACCGGCGCCATGATCAGGGCGCAGGAGAATGCACCAATGCCCAGCATCAGCTGCTGCTTCCACGGGGTTGCGCCAACCAGATAACCGGCCTTGAGGTCCTGCAGGTTGTCACCGCCGACAGCGGCGGCACAGCAGACCACCGCACCGATCATGATCGCGGCCACCGCACCCAGCGGGGCACCGCCCACGCCAACCGGAATCAGGCCGTCCTTGCCCAGCAGCAGCACCAGCACCACCGAGGCGAACAGGATGGTGGAAATGGTGATGCCCGAGACCGGGTTGTTGGACGAACCGATCAAACCGGCCAGGTAGGCCGATACCGACACGAACAGGAAGCCGGCGACGATCATGATGATGGTCATCGGGATCGACACGTGCCACTGGCCGACGATGGCCTGGTACAGGCCCAGCAACGGCAGGGTGAAGGCGATCAGGGCGATCAGCATCCACTTCATCGGCAGGTCGCGCTCGGTCTCGGCCAGGGCCGGGCCGCTGCTCTTGCGAGCGGCTGCAAAACCGCTCTTGACGCCGTTGAACAGCGACTTGCGCAGCGAGAACAGGGTCCAGACGCCGCCAATCAGCATCGCGCCAACACCGAGGTAGCGGATCTGCGAGCCCCAGATGGCGAACGCCGATTCGGCCGATCCGGCATTGGCCAGGGAAGCCGCCAGCTCCGGGTTGCCGCCCAGGAAGAAGGCCTGGTACAGCGGGATGGCGATGTGCCAGGACAGGATCGAGCCGGACACCACAACGATGCCAACGTTCAGGCCGACGATGTAGCCCACGCCCAGCAGTGCCGGCGACAGGTTGGTGCCGATGAAGGCGGTGATCTTGGAGCTGCCGATATAGGCCGACTGCGCCCAGGCATCCGGGAAGATGCGCAGGCCAGAGGCCGCAGCCAGCTTGACCAGGCCACCAATGGCCGCCGAAATACCGAGGATCTTCATGCCCGGGCCGGGGTTTTCACCGGCCTTGAGCACTTCGGCCGCGGCCTTGCCTTCCGGGAAGGGCAGCGGATCTTCGACGATCATCGAGCGCCGCAGCGGCACCGAGAACAGCACGCCCAGCAGGCCGCCCAGGCCGGCGATACCCAGCACCCACCAGTACTTGAAGTCCGGCCAGTAGCCCATGATCACCAGCGCCGGGATCGTGAAGATCACGCCGGCGGCAATCGACGAACCGGCCGAAGCACCGGTCTGGACGATGTTGTTTTCAAGAATGGTGCCGCCACCGAGCAGGCGCAGCACGCCCATCGAGACGACGGCCGCCGGGATGGCGGTTGCGATGGTCAGGCCTGCGAACAGGCCCAGGTAAGCATTGGCGGCAGACAGCACCACAGCCAGCACGATGGCAAGAACCACCGCGCGGAATGTGAGCTGCGCAGGCGCAGCGTTGTTCATGGAAAGCCCTTGAATGGCAAAAAAACCTTCGCCACGCTAACGCCCGCTTAACAGCAAGTCCAGCCGCGCCGCGGCACCACCCCGCATGCGGCACAGCCAGCACTCCAATTCGGCACGGCCAATCAAGGGTTTATGCCGATGCTGCAGCGCGGGCCACACCAAAGCAGGCAGCCACCTATACTCGCCGGCTTCGATCCAGACGCTCCCCATGTCCACATCTACCCTATCGGCCACCGGCACCGACGACTTCCTCGGCCACCCCAAGGGCGTCTACGTCTGCTTCTTCACCGAGATGTGGGAGCGCTTCTCCTTCTATGGCATGAAGGCCCTGCTGCTGCTCTACCTCACCAAGTACCACCTGTTCGGCGACAAGGCCGGGCTGGACCTGCTTGGCGCCTATGGCGGGCTGGTCTATTGCATACCGGTGTTTGGCGGGCTGCTGGCCGACCGTTGGCTGGGCATGCGCAAGGCGGTGGTGTTCGGCGGCATCCTGCTGGTGCTCGGCCACGCCGGCATGGCGTTTGAAGGCCATGCCGCGCAGCGGGTAGCCGGCGAAGTCGTCCGCGACGAGGCCGCGCTATCTATCACCTACCTTTCGCTGGCGCTGATCATCATGGGCGTGGGCTTTCTCAAGCCCAATATCTCCACCATCGTCGGCAAGCTGTACCCGGAAAACGACCCGCGCCGCGACTCCGGTTTCTCCCTGTTCTATGCCGGCATCAACCTCGGCGCCCTGTTCGCCTCGCTGGTCTGCGGCTTCCTCGGTGAAGCCTATGGCTGGAAATATGGCTTCGGCGCGGCCGGCATCGGCATGCTGGTCGGCTTGGCGATGTTCCTGTGGGGCCAGAAGTACCTGCAAGGCCACGCCGAGCCGGCGCAACCTGCCAGCCTGCGTGAGCGCGTGCTTGGCCTGCCGCGCGAATGGTTGATCTATGCAGTCGCCATTGTCGGCGTGGTTCCGGTGGCCGCACTGATGTGGGCCGCCGCCAATGGCGCCTTTGCCCTGGGCGGTGAGATCAGCCTGGCACTGATGCTGATGATCGTCGTGCTCGGTGGTGTGCTGCTGTGGTTTGCCTGGTTCACCGGCAGCCAATGCACGCCCATCCAGCGCCAGCAGATGATCGCGCTGATGGTGCTGATCTTCATGGCCTTGGTCTTCTTCACCTTGTACGAGCAGACCTACGGCTCCTGGGTCACCTTCACCGACCGCCTGTTGACCAAGGATCTGGTGCCGGCATTGGTCATCCGCGAAGGCACGCCGTTGCCGTGGTCCATCGTCTCGCTGCTGCTGGCGCCGTTGGGCTTCGTGGTGGCAGCACGCCTGTCCGACCGCGACCCTGCCTCAAAGGCCCCGCGCCTGCTGTTTGCGCTGATCGTGGTCTCCATGCTGGTGATGCTGGTCCGCGACTGCCTGGTATTGCCGCAGACCGCCGGTTCGCTGACCTATCTGGGCGCGCTGTTCCTGGTACTGCTCGCGCCACTGTTTGCCGCGCTGTGGGCCTGGCTGGACAAGCGCCGGCTCGACCCGTCCAAGCCATTGAAGTCTTCGTTCGGCCTGGTATTCGGCGCCCTCTCCTTCGTGCCCTTGGCACTGGCCGCGCAACAGGTAGGCGCAACCGGGCAGATGGCCAGCGTCTGGTGGCTGGTATTGGCTTACCTGATCCTGGAGATCGGCGAGATGTGCCTGTCACCGGTTGGCCTGTCGGCGGTCACCCAGCTGGCTGCACCGCGCGTGGTCAGCCTGATGATGGGCACCTGGTTCCTGGCCACCGCATTTTCCGAAACCCTGGCGGCATTGTTCGGCAAGCTGGCCGCCATCGACGTGCCCGAAGGCGAAGTGATGAACATCGCCGAAGCCGCTGGCCGCTACGAACACCTGTTCTGGCTGCTGATGTGGATCGGCCTGGGCTGCGCGGTGGTGGCGTTGATCGTCTCGCCGCTGCTGAAGCGGATGATGCACGGCGTGCGTTGAGGCCTGTGGGAACGGCGTAAGCCGCGAAGCGGGTATGCGCTAGGCGCGCTATATGCGTTGTGCTGATCGTTTACGAGCTTCGCGGCTTGGACCGTTCCTACCGCCTGATTACAGCACCACCTGCAGTTTGATGCCCAGCACCAGTGCCGAGTCCACCTCGCCCACGCCACCGGGATCCTTCACATACTGCAGGTTGGGCCGCACCGTCAGCCAATCTTTGACGTGCACGCCGTAATACACCTCAGCGTTGTATTCGGTGCGCTGCACCGGTTGGTAAAGCGGATCGGAAAATGTATCGACCTGGTTGACCGTATTCAACAACCGCTGCTGCCGCGCCAGACGATCATTGACATGGATGCGGCCAACGCCGAAACCGATATCGTCACGCGGCCGTGCATTGAACGGCCCGCGGTACACCACGCCCAATTGCTGGAACCCATCCACCGTGTTGGTGGCTTTGTCATGGATGGTGAGGTTGCCAAACACGCTCAAGCCGCGCGAGGCATCGCCATCTACACGCGTGAGCTGCTGCTGTGCCGTGAACCAGGCACCATGCTTGCCAGACCGTTGCCTGAAGGCATTGCCGGTGATTGCCTGCGGCAATCCATCCACATCCAGGTAGACATCCGTCGCCCGCGCCGTGCTACGAAAGTAGCCAAGCCGATATTCGCCCGGTAAACCACCCACCAACTTCGGCGGACTCCAGACAAGTTCCACAGGCATAAGCGTGCCAGCACGGCCGCGGGTACTGAAGGTGAATCCCCGCCGCGGATCCAGCAGCAATGGATTCTGCTCATACGCCCCCACCTGCAACGCCAGATCGCGTGCAAGCGTGACCTTCGCTCGTATGGCCCACTGGCTCACCGGCCAGTTGTACCAGACCGAGCCGGCCCAGTTGCCCATCTGTGAGCCACACAGCACCAGGTTCTGGAAGTCGCATGGAAAGCTGTTGAAATCCTCACCTTCACCAAACCGCCCCAGTTTCAGGTCAAGCCGATCGCCGAAGTACTTCTGCTTGAACCACAACTGGGTCAGCCGCCAGCGCTGGCCACGCCCCCACACTTCCTGCACCGAACTGAGTTGACCCGCTCGCGGATCGGCGATGCCTACATTCGACAGATTACGACCGCCGCGTTCGGTGATCGAGACCTGGAACTCGGCCGCATGCCAGCCAAAAACCTTCTCCAGGTCCATGTGCATGCCCGCTGCAAACTGGTGGCTGTAGCGGCCGATGTGATCGTCGCGATATCCACCATCGAGCAAACCGGCAACTTCACCAACGTAGCCGATGTTGAAATCGTAACCGCGTTCCTGCAATCGCGTCCGCGCGCCGCCCCAATTGCCCAGCATCCATGCCGAGGGCCCGTCCTGTTGCTCGGCGGCCATTGCGCTACCCGTACCCAAACACCCAAAGACACTCAATACTGCCGCCGGCAGTACAGCTGACACCAAGACTCTCTTACTCATCGCACAACTCCTCAAGCGCAGACCGAAAGCAGGCAGCGGCCGCGCGACGCAGCTAATCAAAAATGCTGTCACCGCGACGTGTCCAATCATTCAGCTGACCCAAGACTCTGAAATCAGAGACACAGCTGCAACGCCAAGCTCAATTGCATCGGCCACAGACTTAAGCGGATGGCGATTAATTCGCCATAAACAGGATTACTTGGCGAAGGGGTATCCGCCGCGCGAACACACCACGAGGCAGGCATGCCGGGATCGGAAGGCAGTCATTAAGGTAGCGCATGCGACAGCGATTGCTCACGCCCGGAGGCGACGCGGTACCTTGAAAATAGCGATATCCAGAGATTCTGACAAAATTTCGCAACTGTAGATGCGTGCACTTCGGGCTGGACTCAGCACTGCGCCGCGCGCGGATTCGCGCGAACTGGATTTGTTCCTTGACGCAAGACAAAGCCGCTACCTCAGCCTGTGCGATGCCGATCCCAACAGGAAAAATTCGATGCTCACCAACGAAGAAACGCCAATTGCGCAAAATAGTCCAGAGCGCGCAAGAGCTTTTTCAAGTGCTTATCAAATGCGAATGTTGACTGTACCGGCGAAACAGCTGCCCATGCACTGCTGCCACACCACTTCACTCGAGGGCACCGCTGCAGCGTGCTGCTGTTTTGGCAAACAGGCTGCCGCCATGTTTGCATTGCTTGAGTTGATGAGCGCATTGGCGGCGTTCCTGCGCAACAACCGCCTCATCCAGCAACCGGAAACAGCCAGGTTCTACCCACATCCCACAGCAGCCGCAGCGCGAAGCCCAGGAATACCAGCGCCATGAACGCCTCCAGCCGCCCGCCCATGCGCAGGAACTTCTGCCGCACACCGGGCTGGGCGAAGACCAGGCTGACCAGCACGAACCAGGCAGCATTGACGAAGCACATCCACGCGCCGTAAAGCGCTTGTACTTTCAGCGGTGTGCTCGCACTGACCACCGTGGTGAAGATCGCCAGGAAGAACAGCGTTGCCTTCGGATTGGTGGCATTGGTCATGAAGCCCAACGCAAACGACCGCCAGGCACTGCCATCGGTCACCGCGCCCGGCTCTATCTCCGTAACCGGCGTCTCCCGCTTGGCACTGCGCAGGAAAGAAAACACCAGGTAGAGCAGATACGCCGCTCCCGCAATCTTGGCCACTGCCATCAATGACGGGTGTGCATGCAACAAGGCGCCAACGCCCAGCAAGGTGTACAGCACATGGACCGAGATGCCGGCGCCAATACCGATGGCTACCCAGATGCCGGCCAGCCGCCCCTTGCGCACGCTTTGCTGCACGGTGACGGCGAAGTCCGGCCCCGGCGCGATGACCGCCAGCAAGTGGATCAGCGCCAGGGAAATGAATTCGGGGTAGTAGGCAGTCACGACGGGTTTCCAGGATGCATTGGCTGTTGTAGCGGGAGGGGCATGTGAACGGGTTGCTCGGCTCGGCGCTGATGCCGGTTGTGCGCGCTTCACCACAGTGAAATGTGCCGCCGGTCGCATGTCTGCCGCTGAGCAACTGACCCTATTCGGGCCGGATACGACGCAGGAGGGTGGACATTGCGAACTGCGCTGACCGCCGGAAACCGACGGAGCGCCACAACCTGAGCGCTTCGCACTGGAAAAAGTCTATTCCGCAGATCAGACTTGCGTAATCACCTGCAGAACCAAATCATTTTTGCGCCATGAGCACAAATAAAGCCGTCGCCCTGATGGCCGACATGGTCACCTTCGTAAAGGTGGTGGAAACCGGCAGCTTCTCCGAAGCCGCGCGCCAGCTCGGTGCCACGCCTTCGGCCACCAGCCGCTCGGTCGCGCGCCTGGAAAAGGCGCTGGGCATCCGCCTGCTGCAGCGCTCCACACGCAAGCTGCGCCTGAGTGATCTTGGCCAGGAGGTCTTCCAGCGCTGCAGCGACGTCTCCAGCGCTGCCCAATCGGTGATGTCGATCTCGCACCAGCTCAGTCCCGAGCCGCAGGGGCTGGTGCGCGTGAGCGTACCCAAAGCCGTGGGACGGGCCTTGATCCATCCGCATGTGGCCGATTTCCTGGCGCGCTATCCCAAGGTTGATCTATTGCTGCGCTTCGAAGACCGCCAGCTGGATCTGATCGATGACGAGATCGATCTGGCAATACGCATTTCCGATCATCCAGCGCCGGGCCTGATGGGCCGCCCGTTGATCAGCATCGATCACCTGCTGTGCGCATCGCCGCACTACCTGGCCACACGCGGAACCCCCGCACAGCCGCAGGACCTGCGCGAGCACGACTGCATCTATCTGGGCGAGGAACCCGGCGACGCCCGCTGGAAACTGCAGCGCCAAGGCAAGACAGTAAGCGTCAATGTGCGCGGCCGCTATGCCGTCAACCACACCGGCGCGCGGTTGGACGCCGTGCTCAACCACCTGGGCATAGGCAGCCTGCCCTACTTCACCGCCAAGGAAGCACTGCAGCAGGGGCGCATCGTGCAGGTCCTGCCCGACTGGAATTTCCAAAGCAACTACGGCGGCCAGGCCTGGGTGCTGTATGCGCCGACGCGGCATTTGCCGCCCAAGCTGACAGCCTTCATTGGCTTCATGGCCGAGCGCCTGGCCAAGGAACCGACGCTCAGCGAACGCCTGCGCAGCACACAGGCAGTCGCAGCACAAAGCTGACGACCGCCGGATACTGCGTTCGCGCTCCTCATATTCGGCCGAGCACACAGGGCCTTCTGCGGCGGAATATGACGAATCAAACGCTGGGAACCGCCGTCTCCGGCGGGTACACAGCACCAGCCCAAACAGCGTCAGCTGCCGATACGGCTGAGCGGCACAAACATCCGAACTGTGCCTTCCGATTGCCACAGTCTTGGGAAAGTGTTTACCAGGAATGGGATCGGGAGAGTCATAGACTGTGATTCCGCCCCGACACCGGTGCCGCCATGTCGCAGCCAACTTAGTCCCGCAGATACACGCTTCGATGCAACGCTGTTCCACCCGTTGCAGCCATGCCAACGCCATCGGTTCTTATCGCGCCGTACCGGCCAATTGAAGGCCATCAGGCGGTGAGGGCTGAGCGCAACTTCACTCCCATTGCCACCTGCAGAGCACCCATGGAAACCATACATCCGATCGAAGGCAATCCCATCCTCGAGTCCATTGAACTGAGCTGGCCTTGGGCAACCATAGATCCCTTCCTGCTGTGCGCGCCGCAAATTGACCATTACCCGCCCGGCAACACCGCGCAGAAGCTCGACCCCGAGCACCTGCAAGGCCACCGCGCAGGCAATGATTTCGCCAACGCCGACGGCTACAGCCTTTACTTCGGCAAGGACGGACTGCCCGGCTTTCCAAGCCACCCGCACCTGGGCATGGAGACCGTATCGATCCTGCGCAAAGGCTATGTGGACCACGCCGATTCACTGGGCAACAGCGGCCGCTACGGCCCCGGCGATGTGCAATGGATGACCGCAGGTGGCGGCATCCAGCATGCGGAGATGTTTCCGCTGCTGCATGACGATCGCGTCAACGAATTCGAACTGTTCCAGATCTGGCTGAACATGCCGGGCCGCAGCAAGTACGTCGCACCGGAATACCGGATGATGTGGGCGGAAAAAATTCCCCACCATGTGCATGAAGGCGCGGACGTCACGGTCATCGCCGGTGCCTACCAGCCGATGGAAGCGCCGGGGCTTCCGCCTATTGAACCACTGCCACCCACGCAAAGCACCTGGGCCGCCAATCCGGATTCCGAGCTTGCCATCTGGGTGATCACCCTTCAGCCCGGCGCCCGCCTCACCTTGCCCCCGGCGCTGCTGCAGGCCAATCAACGCACCCTCTACACCCTTGCCGGGCGCGGCATGTTTGTCGCTGAGCAGGATGTAGGCGGCAACCACCGCATCAGGGTGGTCGCGCAGCAAGCACTCTTGCTGGAAAACCGTGGCACCAAGGAAAACACGTTGATACTGATGCAGGGCGTGCCACTGCAGGAGCCTGCGATCCGCTCCACGGTCTATGTGACCAACACGATTGCCGAGCTGCGCCAAGCCAAGCTCGACTTCCAGCAGACCGGGTTCGGCGGCTGGCCCTGGCCGGGCCGCGAGCCCATGCACGGACCGGGCTTCCGTCGCTTTGCCAGATACGCCGAAGATGGCAGCGAGGAAGATCCGGCGGCGTGATTGTTGCGGAGTGAAGCGACGTGGTACTGCAATGAGACTGCATGCGCAGCGGCAAGCAGCTGCGTGTGCGGTGCTCCTCGGTGCACATGACGCTGCGTGTACGAAGCCGCGCTGATTCATCATGTCATCTTCATCGGCATTGGCGCGCTTGCTGCAGCGTAGGCCGGATAGTCGGTGTAGCCGGCGGCTGAGCCGCCGAAGAAGCGGCTGCCATCAGGTACGGCCAGCGGCCAGCCTTGCCGCAGGCGCTCGGGCAAATCGGGGTTGGCAACGAATGGGCGACCGAAGCCGATCAGATTGGCCCAGCCGTTGCGCAGCGCAATCTCAGCGCGTTCCAGCGTGTATTTGCCGGCATAGATCATGGTGCCGCGGTAGATCAGGCGCAGCGCTTCCTTGAAGGCGGCTGGCATGTCGGGCGCGTCTTCCCAATCGGCTTCTGCAATATGGATATAGGCGATGCCCAGGTCATCGAGCAATTTGGCTGCACCCAGATAGGTCGCCTGTGGCGTGTCATCAACCGCGCCTTGCAGCGTCGTCAGCGGGGCCAGTCGAACGCCGACGCGTTCGGCGCCCACCACATCAATCACGGCCTCGGTGACTTCACGCAGGAAGCCCAACCGGTTGGACAGCGAGCCACCATAGCCATCTGTGCGCGTATTGGCCTGGGAGTCGATGAACTGGTTGATGAGATAGCCGTTCGCGCCATGCAGTTCGACACCATCAAAACCCGCATCCAGCGCGTTGCGCGCGGCGGCTGCGAAATCTCGGACAACCTGCTTGATTTCGGCCCCGGACAAAGCACGCGGTATGGAATGCTGCACCATCTTCCCAGCACCTGCCTGCGGCCCTTTGCCCTCGGGGTCGACGAACACCTTGACGCCTTCGGCCACCAACGGCGATGACGAAACGGGCGCTGCGCCATCCGGCTGCAATGCGACATGCGATACCCGGCCGACATGCCACAACTGGGCAACGATGCGGCCCCCCGCCGTGTGCACGGCATCGGTGACGCGACGCCAGCCAGCCACTTGCTCGGGACTGTGAATACCCGGCGTCCACGCATAGCCCTGGCCCTGCTGACTGATCTGCGTGCCTTCGGTCACGATCAGGCCGGCGCTGGCACGCTGCGCGTAGTACTCGGCCATCAAGGCGTTTGGCACATTGCCGCTGGCGGCGCGCGAGCGGGTCATGGGCGGCATCACGATGCGGTTGGGTAGTTCCAGCTTGCCCAGGCGGTAGGGGGTGAACAGCATGATTCAATCCTCCGAAGTAGTCAGAGTTGCCGGGCGGCTCTGGGAGGCGCGCAGTGCCGGCAGCAGCGCGTCGAGATCGACGGCTTCAGCCATCGCCCGGTTGCCTTCGTCGCCGGGATGCAGGTGATCGCCGGAATCAAAGCGTTGCCCCATGCGGCTCGGTTGCCCGGGATCACGCAGCGCCGCATCGAAGTCGATGACGGCATCGAATGCACCACCGTGGCGTATCCATTCGTTCAGCGCCTGGCGCATGGCGTCCTTGTCGGCGCGGTAGTAGTTGTCCAGCGACGTAGCGGGCAATGCACCCTTGAACGGGGTGAGCGTGGCGCCCACCGCGCGCAGGCCACGGCTATGCGCCTGTTCAACCAATTGCTGGAAGCCCGCCTTCATATCATCCAGCGAAGGAAGCGCCGCCTCGGGCGCGAACGCGGTGCCCGGCCAGGAAATATCATTGATGCCCAGCATCACGATCACGCTTTGCACACCGGGTTGCGCCAGCACGTCGCGGTCAAACCGTGCCAGCGCATTGACGCCCATGCCGTCGGACAGCAGCCGCGCACCGGAAATGCCGGCATTGATGACGGCAACGTCGTGCGGCGCAAGGCGCTCGGCCAGGAAGTCCGGCCAACGGCTATTGCTGTCCAGACTGGCGGTGGCGCCATCGGTGATTGAATCGCCGATCACTGCCACGGCGCGCGCGGGCTGTTCGGTTTCAATCTGGATGGCCGACAGCAGCGGACGGGCCGTGGTACTGCTGCGCCCTGTCGTTCGCAGTACAGGCGCGCCAGTCTGGTCGCCAGCAACCAGCCAGCCCGTCTGGCGGCCGTCCCAATGAAACGTTTGCAAGGGTGCCGCCTGCGGCAGATAGAAACTCACGGCCACCGACGACAGTGCGGCAACCTTCATGGCCACCGGATCACTGACCAGCGATGCACCGGGCAGGATGGTTGCGGTCTCCTGGCCGCCGAACGTAACGGCATGCAGACTGCCAGCGGCTATCGCCCCATTGCTCTGCCCTTCTACCACCCCACTTTCCACAGGCTGCGCAACCGTGGCTTTGCCAATCCTGATCGGCTCGGTGCCGTAGGCGTTGGACAGCACGATCCGCAGGCGTGACCCGCCCAGGCTGATCCGCGCTACCTGGCGCACGGTCTGGTCGTTCAACGTCGCCGGCACATTGCTCGGAAACAGGAAGTCCGCCCTCCACACCGGCTGCGGGCTGGCCTGCCAGGTGGCAACCCAAGCCTGCGCGGCGGTCGCAGGTGCGGCAGCCGCAGCGGCAGCTCCCTGCAACGCCACGGTGAAGGTCAACAGGGCGGCGACCGAAGCCGCGGAAAGTGATTTCATGTCTTTTCCTTTGCGATGAATTCAAAGTCATCTGATGGAAGAATCATGAATTCAAAGACAAATACGGACTAGACTGCCCAGCGGAACATCATTTATGAATTGAACTCATCGAGACGCGATATGGCCCGTCTGGAAGTGAACCGATCCGGCGAAATGGAAGTCTTCGTGCGCGTGATCGAACTCGGCGGCTTCTCCGCTGCCGCCCGCGCCTGCGGCATGACGCCTTCGGCTGTAAGCAAGCTGGTCGCGCGCCTGGAGCAGCGGCTGGGAGCGCGCCTCGTGAACCGCTCCACGCGGCAGCTCCAGCTCACGCCCGAGGGCTGCGCGTTTTACGAACGCGGCGTGCGCATCCTGGCCGACCTCAACGAAGCCGAACGCTGTGCCAACGCCGATGCCACGCCTCGCGGCCGGCTGCGGATCAATGCAAACGTACCTTTCGGACACCACTTCCTGCTGCCGCTGGCGCCCGAGTTCCTGGCAGGTCACCCCGACGTGACCTTGGACATCGTGCTGAGCGATGAAGTCATAGACATCCTTGAACAGCGCACCGACGTAGCCGTACGCGCTGGCCCGTTGAAAAGCTCGAACCTGATGGCACGCAAACTGGGCGCTACGCGCATGGTGATCGTCGGCGCACCCGGCTACCTGGCGCGTCACGGCATGCCAACCACACCCGATGAACTACTGGCCCACAACCGCCTGGGTGCCAACTATGTGCGTGCCCAAGCGGGCTGGCCCCTGCGCCATGACGGCCAAGACAGTATCATGCCGATCAGCGGCAACGCGCAGGCCAGCGATGGTGAGGCGCTGCACCGCCTGGCCGTGGCGGGCCTGGGTTTGGCGCGCCTTGCTGCGTTCCAGGTACGTGATGACATCGCCGCCGGCCGGCTGCTTGCCGTACTCGAACACTGCAACCCCGGCGACCTGGAGGAAGTCCACGCCGTCTACGTCGGCCAGGGCGGCTATCTGCCGCTACGCGTGCGGGCGTTTCTGGATTTTCTGGCGGAGCGCGTTGACATTGGTGCAGACAAGGCGGCGCCTTTAAATCGTTGAACGCAGGGTTTTCCGGCGCCAGCTCGGTGTGCATTCGCTTGAGCTTGGCGTGCTCGGTATTAACGGTAAGGAGCCGCTGCACGTCCGACGCCTCCATACCGCCGTACTTTGACTTCCATACGTAGTAAATCGCATCGGAATTTTCCAAATCACGGCAGATATTATTGACCGGCCTTGCTACCACAGCAGGCTTTAACGTCTTGAGGACCTTGTTTTCGGACGCGTGCTCTTGCGCATCGGCAGCCTCCTCGGATTAGTTTGCCCGGACGCCTCTAGGAATTTCTGGATAACCTTTAAGGGTAGGCGACACCAAGAACTGGCCCCCATTCTTAATGCCGCCTTTAACGAATTAGCATTTACAAAATTAATAATAAAATTTCGTAGCTGCCTTCCCGCCGGCATCCACAGTGAGAAGAAACGATGTCCAATCACCGCCCGTGTGTACTTTCATCAACTCGTGCAACTCGTGCACGAAGTCAGACAACGTATCCTCAGGATCATCCAGACGCCCGCTAATGCGATTCGCCCCCATTATGTAGCAGTAGTTGGAACCAACAGACCAGCCTCCTTCGTAGGTCTCATGATCAAACTCACACTCCATACCAGAGTACCCGGCCCCTGCTGAGGCATGCATCACACCCACAATCTTATTGAGCAATTCAATTTGCCGCTGAATTGTCATTGACCACCCTCATTTCTAAAACGCTTTGTTTTTATCACACCATTAATAGAATAGTCAATTATCAACGAATCAGGACGCGGAGACCCCGTGTCACTCCGTGCAAATGTAACTCGCACCGCCTCCACGCTGCTCCCTTCCTCCAGCGCACTCCTAATCGTGTTCTCAAACTTCTTATAAGCAGAATTGTTGAAGTTTGAATTCTGTGGAAACAGATTATATCTGTCACATGTGCCACCCATAGAGCACGCACGAATGTGCCCACCCACGTCCGTCACTTCCCCTTCTTTCCCGACGGCAGTCTGCCTTGAATCTCGCTTCATTGCCTCCAATGTTGGAGTAAAACTGATTTCGTCGACGAAACCACGGTTATTGGTCAAAAAAGTTGTACCATCGCTAAGCTCATAGCGTGTATTTGGCCTTGGTTGATTGAGCAGATCATATTCTGCGCTACCCGGAATCGACTTACTAACGTCGATCTTCAGGATAGGCATATCTATTCCGCCAACCAACTTTGGCAGAGTCAGAAGCGCGTTGGTCTGCGGAGACTCCGTCATCACCCCAGGCTTGTTGGGCACCCCGAGACTTCCGGTAACCGGCAGCAGACCTGTTTTACCGGCCTGTACCGTCCCACCGATCGCCGCAATGTTCGCGATGGTCTGAGCGATCGCTCGCTTGTTTTCCTCGGAAGCACCTGCAAAGTGCGCAGTAGCATAGCCTGCGCTCGCAAGCACACTCGAAGTCAATGCATCATGCAGCCCGAAAAACTCCCTCCACTGCATTGTCGAAGGAAGCAAATCTTGCGGTTGATTGGGCACTAATCCTGACCATCTCTGGCCAGTTTCATAAATCTTCTCGTTGTCAGTTCTTTCCCGCCATAGAGGGACGATATCGTCCCATATGGTGAAGTGCGCTTCCTTATACGCCTTCCGATCTTCGCTCAAACCAGCGTAAGGAAAACCGTATACGGTATCGGGCGTAATACCCTGCAGGTTGTCGATATCGAAACTACCATTCTGAGCTACGTACCGCTGATAGAAGGTGTAAAGATCTGCTTGCTGAACTTCCGTAAGCGCTTCGCCCGCCAGGACCAGACGCAAAAGCCCAGCACTCATTTGATCAGCGGTGTCCAGCAGGATCAATTCCGTCCACTCCTGACTGCTCATCGCACTTGATCCCTTGGCCTTATTCCTAAGATTCCTTAGCCTTGCCAGATCATCCTTACCCAGGAAGTTGTTCTCAATGGAGTTCGTCGCAATACCCGTTCCCAGCGCTGCACCAACGATGCCAGCTCCGCCCGCCCCTCCGGCCACCGCCCCCACAGCCTGGCCCAATGCCTTGACCTGCTGCTCCTGCTCCAACGTCAGTCGGCCACCATTCTGGCTGGTGAAGTAGTCTCCGAGGTACTTGGCCGCGAGCTCACCACCGCCTGCGGCCAACGCACCGTTAACCGCCGCGCCGCCATTCGCTTCTGCCAACAATGCGCCGAGTAGCGCATGTGACAACACTTGCAATGCAGCATTCGGATCGCTGCCATGGTGCCCATCAAACTTTTCGCCGATGAGATTGGCGGCAAACGGCGCAAGCGCGTTTGCTGCGATCTGCCCGCCACCTTGCCCAGACAAACCACCCACCAGCAGCGTCGTTACAGCCTCGAGCGCACGCGAGCGATCGGTTCCCGGCGCCCACTTGCCGCGCTGATCCAGTGCAGCATCGAACTCGACACCTCGATTTTCCGACAGCTCACGATTCTTCTCAGCAGTACTCAGCCCCTCGAATCGCGCTTTCTCCTCATCGCCCAGCCCAGCAACGTAATCATTCTCCAGATTGCGCATCGCTTGATTAGCGATATCGTTCGCCACCTGCTTACTCGCGGCCATCACCGCACCCATCGCCCCGGCCATGATCTGCTGGTCGGCCAGCAGCTTGTCGGCGTTCGGCAAGGCTTCCAGCGCTCGGTGCGCTGCAGCCGCATCGGTATTGACGCCGAGCTCGGCGGCAGTGGTCTGCTTGCCTCCGATGACGATATTGCCTTCAGTCAGAGTGGCGTATGTGGTGCTGTTGTCGCCACCCTTTTCGTTCATAGGCACGCCGCCGCCGAAGCTTGGCGTAGCCCCTTCCATCACTGGCTTCCAGCCGTCCATGCTGCCTGCGTAACCGCCGCTGATGCTGCCTGAGCTGGTCTTGTGATCCATCTCGTTCTGCAGATCGCGAAAGGTCAGTGTCTGTGCTGTCAGTTCACTCTTGCCAGCATTGGTGCTGGAGATAGCACCGCCAACCAGGTTCACATGCCCGGCCTCAACGTGATATCCGCCCTCGCCTGCAAACAGCCCCGACTGCTGACCAACGCCCTGGTAGTTGCCGTTGGATTTGCCACCGCTTGCATAGCCGTCGGCGCTCCAGGCGGTACCGACCGATGCCTGCACCCGCCCGCCCACCTGACTGTTCTTCGACATGCTCTCGGCCGTGTCCTGCAACGACTCGATGCTCAGCGTGCCGCCGGTCTGCACGTAGATGCGATCAGCCGTGGCTGTTGCGCCACGCAGCGTGGTATCGCCGGCTGCCTTCAACGATATGTTCTGGCCGCTAAGCGTGGTGTTCTGGTAGGTAGTGCTGTCCGAGTTCGACTTGCTGCTGCCCACGCTGGCTTCGGCATAAACATAAAAACCGGTTTGTGCGCCCACTGTAACCCCCACTCCCACCTCGGCACCGGCGTTGCTGCTCTTGCTCTTGTCCTGCAGGTGGGCCTGCCCGGCCTCAAGCAGAATGTCGCGCGCCGAATCCAGGCTGATCGTGTTGCCTGCGCTCAGATTGCCCTGCACCACATGTATGTCGCCGCTGGTGCTGGTCAGGTTGAGGTTGCCACCGGCCTGCAGGGTGGAGCCCTGCGACACCACGCTGCTGCCCTCGGCGCTGCTGCTGGATTTTTTGAAGCCCACACCCGCTTCTGCACTTAGTAGCGAGCCGCTGCCCGCAACACCAGCTGCGTTGGCGATGGCACTGGCCGACTGATAGGCGCTGGCAGCCGCTGCCATGCCCTGCATCTGGGAGAGGCGGCCATCGGACTGGCGTGCGCCGTCAACATTGTTGATCAAGTCGATCAACGGCGACTTCACCCGCGCGAATACACCGATCTTCAGGTCATCGTCGCTCTGCGAGTAGTGCCCAACTTCATCGGCGGTGAGCAGCTCAATTTTGGCAGCGGTGATGTTGATGTCCTTGTCGGCCACCACGTTGCTGGCAATCTGGCTATAGGTGCCGCCAGCACTAAGATTCACATTGCCGCCCAAGCTACCGACATTGCTAGCCACCTGCGAGACCTGCCCGCTTGCGTCTGTGTGCTGTTGTCGATTCCAACCAGAGAACTTCTCCGTATCCGACACCTGCACCGTACCGATGGCTTTGCTGTCAGAGCTGTTGGCGTTGCTCACCGTGTCCTGGCCACTGCGGATGCTCAGATCGCCCGCAGCGTGGATATTGACGTTCTTCTCGGCAACAACGTTGGCCGCAGTCAAGCGGATGTCGCCCCCACTGGTGGCCATGCGCACGCCACCGCCCACCGACAACTGGGTACCGGTGATGGTGTCGCTACTGCCGCTGCCTTCACTGCGCGAATTATTGGTACCGAACGGCAGGCCACTTGTGTTGTTGGCCATGCCCCAACCCTTGCCGCGGCTGCTGCTCTCGGAGCTCTCGGTGTTGTGGGCAACATCGAACACGATGTCCTTGGTTGCCAGCAGCAAGGCGTCGCCTTCGGCGGCCATCTGCGCGCCTTGGCTGTAGATGGAACCGCCCTTGGCTACCAAGGTAAGATCGCCGCCAGCACTTAGCTGGCTTACCCGCGCGTCACTGGTGGAATTGCTCTGGTTGCTGTTGGAACGCTGACTGCCTGCAGTGACAACCACCGGAGTTGTCGCCGCTCGCAAACCGGAAGCTACACCTTCGGCAGTGCGGGTGATCTTGCCCATGGTCGAGCCACTGTCCGCCATTCCGTCCGTGGTGGAGTCACGGGCGCTGCGGTACGCCTTGCCGGGATCGTAGGTGACGCCAACCGAGAACCCGCTGGACTTGCTCGACGCACTGTTCTGCGCATCAACGGTGTCCTGACGGGCAATGAGATTGATGTCCTTGCCCGCCAAGGTCAGGTCCTGGCCTGCGGCGAGATCGGAGGCGGCGATCGTCAACTGGTTTCCAGCGCTGACCGTCAGGTTCCCATTGATGGAGCCCACCGCCGATGCCACCTGCGTCGTGCTCTCGAGCGTGCTTTGTGTGGTGTTGGACGACTTTCCATAACCCACACTGGCAACGCCACCGGACAATCCACCGGTCAGACCAGACTTTTTCTGCTTGAAGTCGTGCGCTTCCTGATGGGTATCCTGCGCCGATTCGATTACCACGTTGTTGCCTGCAAACAGGCCGACGTTGCCGTCACCAATCACCTGCGCGCCTTGCAGGGTGAGATCGTTGCCCGCTGCAACACTGACAGCTTGGCCGGTTATCGTGGTTCCAATCGCATAACTGTCATGCCACTCATCATGCGTAGTGGTGGTCTTGCTCTTGAGGAAGCCCTTCTTCTTGCGCTGCTCGTCAACAGTAAGATCATGCTGCTCCTGCGCGACGGTCAAACTAACGTCACGACCGGCAGACAGGCCAACACCGCCTTCTTCACTCGCCACTGTCGCTGCCTGCAAGGTGATATCGCGCCCTGCCTGCATCGCAATATTGCCGCCGGCAGTGATCTGCGTGCCCCGCACGGTTTCGTCACTGGCTGATACCGCACGCGAGGACTTCTTGCCTGCATAGCCGGTGTCGAAAGTGCTGACATCCACAGCAACGCTGCTGTTGATATCCCGCCCAGCTTGTACAGCCATCGCATTGCCGGCGCTGACGTTTGCGGCGGTCAGGTTGACGTCGTTACCGGCCTGCAATACCACGTTGCCGGCGCCGCTTACGGTGCTGCCAACATGCGTGGTTTGGCTGGTGCGCAGGTAGTTTCGGCTATCGGCGGCGAAATCCAGGCTTTGCTTCTGCGCGATGGTGTCCAGGTTGAGGTTGCCACCGGCTGCCAGCACGGTGACGCCGTTTGTGCCGGCATTTACTACCTGGGCACCGGTCAAGGTGACATCGCCACCGGCATTGACGGTGAGTGCACCGATGCCACTGGGATTGGTGACGTACAGCCCGGCCACGCGATCAATGCTGGTACTGCTTTGCGCGTAGGTGCCACCGCTCTCCCAGCTGCGTGTGGTGCTGGTAACAGTGATGTCGCCGCCCGCCTTGACGCTGAGTGCATCGGTAGCGGTCACCTTGCTGCCGATGATGTCGATGTCCTGCTTGGCCTGCAGCCCTACCTGCTGGCCGCTGATATTGGCGCCAGCAAGATTGCGGATGTTGGCGGCATCGATGGACACCAGCTTGCGCCCAGCCACGTCGCCTTCATTGACGAAGTCACCGCGCAGCTTCAGGTCAACATTGGCGCCGGCCAGCAACGCACCGTTGTCGGCCAGGTCACCTGGCTGCACGCGCAGGTACACCTGCGGCACCAGCGCGGTGGTGGTGGAGCCATCGGCGAGGGTGATGGTCTGCTCAACCAGCCAGACGATGTCGCTGGTCAACTGCGCCATCTGCTCGGCGGTCAGCGCGATGCCCGGGCGCAGGCCCCAACCGCTGGCGACGGTAGCACCGGCTTCCAGCAGGGCGCGGTATTGATCTTCATCACTGGCATAGCCATCGAGGAAACGACGACCGGTGAGTTCGCCAATCTGCTCGCGCACCAGCTTCTGTTCGTAGAAGCCGTCACCCAGACGCTTCTGCGTGGTGGCAGGGTCAAATCCCATCTGCGCGAGCAGGTGGTCAGAGCTCAGCCAGTTGCGGTAATCCGCAAAACGCGGATCGGTTTCCACCAGGTGCTGGCCGCGATTGGCGTCCACCTTGAACAAGCTTCCGGTGGGTGCCTTGCCATCGATGACGGTAGTCACGATGGTATCCGCACCATCACCGTTGGCGCGCACCGCAGTGGTCCCGCCCAGGCCGCTTGTACCCTGTGTATTGACTGTGCCGGCGGTGCCGGTTTGTGCGGCATTCGGGCCGTTTGCATTCGCGTCCGCCGCGGTCTGCCCTTTCACTACGCCAGGCCCTTGCCCCTGGCCAGCGCCCGGCCCCACCGCGCCTGCGCCCGGCCCTTGGGTGTTCAAATTGGCCAGCCCTGCGCCATCCTGCACATTTGGCGCGTCGCGGCCGTTGTTGAGGTTGCTCAGATCACCAACATCAACACTGAGCGTGCCACCCGCGGAAAGTACGCCGCCAAGCTGCCCGACCTTCTCGGAGATATCGGAGTTTGCCCAGGAACTGGAAGCACCCCGGTAGGTGTAGGAGGTGTTGTTGAACGAATGCGTGCGATAGAGCGACAAGCCAATGTTCTGCACGCTGGCGGTATCACGATTGATACCCTCAATGTCGAGGTTTCCACCAGCTGCAATGCGGCCGTACTGATTCAGCAACGCATCGGTATCGATGCGCATATGGCCGCCCGCATTGATGATCGCATCGGCCCCGGCTGAACTCACCACATCCTCAACAATGCTGTGGGTGGCAATGCGGTACTGCTCGTTTCCAGAGGTATTGTTTGGATCACGCTGCATGAAGAGGAGCATCTGATCCGGATCGGTGTACTGATACATCGCGGTCAACTGCACACAATTGGTCGTGCAGGTTCCGTAGTCAGTGGAATAGTTGAGATTGTCCTCCTCGTAACGGAATGTAGGCACGCCGGGCTCAGAGGGAATGAGCTCGCGGAACGGATCATCCGCGCCCGTCGTCACCTGATCCGGATTGGCCTTCCCATCGCGCCGTGCAATGTAGTAAATCGTCACCGTGCCATCTTGCATGACCAACCGCGAGCGCCCGCCACGGGCACCGTACAAGCCTCCCCGACCAAACAGGTAGGCGCTTGTCTGTGCGGTCATGCGTACCACCGCCCGCCGGATGACATAGCCGTCGGGCGTTATGTAAGGGGTATCCTCCAGAATGTCGTCCGCGTTCAGGTAGTACACCTCATACGCAGTGTAGTTGCTGGTGGTCTTGTAATCGGAGTTGCCGTTACTGCCGTTCTTGAACCAGCTTGGCTGATCCAGGCGCACAGGTGCGTCAACCGTCGTCACCTGCTCCACGATGACGTTCTGGCGGATGTTGTTGACCGCCAGCGCGTTGATATCCAGGTTACCGCCCACCTCGATGATGGAACTGATGTTGTCCACCTGTTGCGCGGTACCCGTCGCCAGCCGATTGACATCCAGCACCTGGCCAATGGCAGCATCACCGCCGCTGTATATCAGGCTTTTATCGCTGTTGATCAAATGATTGGCGCCAAGATCGAGCCGGTCACGCGCAGCGATGGTTGCCGATGTCGCCACACCCGCCAGGGTCTCGGCACGGTTGAGCAGGTCCTTGGCCTGGATGGCAACATGGTCGCCGTAGATTCGGCCGCTGCCGGTGTTCTCCAGCGTATCCACCACGATATGCGTGGTTCCACCATCAATCAGGCCACGATTGACCACCTTGCCATCGGCTGACAGCTGGGTCAGCCCAAGGCTGCTGATCTCACCTTCGGCGGCATTGCTGATGTTGTCTGCGCGCACCGCCACGGCGCCGCCCTGGATCTTGCCATGGTTGTTCACATCGCCGGCAGTGGTGAGGCTGAGCGCGCCATTTGCCACCAGTTCCCCGGTATTGGTGAAGCTCTCACCCAGCACAAGGGTGGCGTCGCCCTGTGCCAATACCTTGCCATCACCACTGAGATTGCGAGCGGTCAAAGCTTGATTGCCGCCCGATACCAACGTGCCTGCGGTATTGAGCACGGTATCTGCACTGATATCCAGGCGGTTGCCGGTAGATACCTGGCCGCCAGCGTTGTTCAGGGCCGCCGTGAGTTTCAGCGTTGCGTTGCCATCAGCAATCACCTGGCCCTGCCGGTTGTCCAGCGATTGCGCAGTGAGCTGCATCGTGCCCGCCTGCAGGCCCAGGGCCTGGTCCGCCCCAGCGGTATTGCGGTTATCAACGGAGCCGGCGTTGAGGACCAGTGTGCCGTTGGCTGCAACCAGGCCGGCCCGGTTGTCCAGCACCTTCTGCACATTGAGAGTGGCATTGTTGCCCGCCTTGGCCACACCGCCGGCGTTTGCCAGCGATTGCGTGCGCAGCAGCAGGTCCGCGGCACTTACCAGGGAGCCGCCCTGGCTGTTGTCGATACTGCTTGCATCCAGCTGCGCATTGGTTTGCGCGAACACGACGCCGTTGCGGTTGTCCAAGGCGCCGCTACGGATATCCAAAGTGCCGGCGCTGACGATGCCAGCCGTGCCGGAGTTGAGGTTGAACAAGGCCTTGCCTGCCGTATCCACAACCAGCGGACCGGCGGATTGAATCAGGCCGGCATTGTTCTGCAGCACGCCGCTGTTGATGGTGAGCGCGTCTTCCAGGCTGGCTATCGTGCCGCCGTTGTTGTCGAGCAGTTGGCCACGGGTGTCGATAACAGCCTTGCCGCCGAGTACCGTACCGCCCGCATTGCTGAGGCCACTGCTGGTCAGCTGCAAGTCCGTATCCGCCTGAACAATGCCGCCAGTGTTGTCGATCCCCGTCTGTACGATGAGCGCCAGCGCTTGGCCTGCGGCTACGGTGCCTTGATTGTTGTTCAATCCGCCAGCTGCCACCACCGCATCGCCGCCGCTGGATACCATTCCTTGTTCGCGGTTATCCAGCAGGCCATCAACTGTCAGTTCGAGCGCGGAGGTACCTGCCACATGCAGGCTGCCGCCACGGTTATCCAGACTTGCCGCATGCACATTGGCGTCCCCTGCCGTCACCACGATCCCGCCGCGGTTCTCCATTGCGCCGGCAATGGCAATAGTGCTCGCCGCCGTGCCCGCAGCCTGCAAGGTGCCTTGGTTGTTCAGGAACTGTGCCGCGCGCAGATCAACCGCACCATTGCTGCCAATGCTGCCGCCGCTGTTGTCCAGCCGGTTGCGAACCTGCAGCAGCAGCGCATTGGTACCGGTAGAGACCAACTGCCCACCCGCCGTGGTCAGATCACCGGTCTGCACATTGATACGCTGCGCCGAAGTGGTGCCAGCGCGCAGGTCCGTCACCTGCCCGCTGATGCTCAGACTGCCGTTGCTGAGCAGGCTGCCGGCCTGGCCTGTGAGCGTACCGGCGGTAATCGCCAGCGTACCAGTGCCGGCGTGCTGCACGGTACCTGCCGCATTGCCGAAACTTGCAGCACGAATCGTCAAATCACTATTGCTGGCAAGTGTGCCGCCATCGCCATTGTCCAGTGCGCCCTGCACATCCAGCGTATTGGCCTGGTCGCCGGTCATGACCACCGTGCCACCGCGGTTGTCGAAATCCGCTGCGTTCAGTGTGAGCTGATTGGCGTTCAGCGTTGCGCCGCGATGGTCCACCACACCGGCGGTAAGCGTGAGGGCGCCGGCGGTGGCCATGGTTCCCTGCTGGCCGTCCAGCGTACCGGTGCTCAGCTGCAGACCTTCGGCACCTGCATGGCTGATGACACCCTTCGCGTTCACCAGGCTGCCTGCACTCAGGCCCAGGATATCGGCATTGCTGGAAATGCTGCCAGAGGTGTTGTCGAGTTGGCCTGACACATCAATATTGCTTGCCGATGTACCCGCTGAACTCAGCTTTCCCTCGCGATTGGACAGTGCCCCTGCGCTGAGCTGCAGGCCGCCGTTGGCCGCAATAGCGCCGCCATCGTTGTTCAAGCCATCGCGCACCTGCAGCTGCAATGTGTCACTACCGGTGGATATCAGACTGCCAGCGGCAGTGGTGAGTGTGTTGGCCTTGAGCTTGAGCTTCCGCGCTTGCGTGGTGGCGCCCTGCAGATCGACCGCATCACCTTCCAACGTCAAGCTGCCATTGCCGACAATGCTGCCATCAGCGCCCAATAGCTCGGCAACAGCAACCCGCAATTCGCCTTCACCAGCGTGCTCGATCGAGCCGCTGCGGTTATCCAGGCGGGCAGCCTCCAAGCTCATATCACCACCGGCTGCCAGCCGCCCGCCAACACTGTTGTCCAACAGCGTATCCACCTTCACCCGCAGCTCGGCACCTTCGGCCACCACCACCGAACCGCCCGCGTTCCCCAGCCGGCCCGCGTCGATCTGCAATGCGCCATTGCTGGATACCGCCCCGCCCTGGTTCTCCAGCGATTGCGCGATACGGATGCTTGATGCGGCATTGCCGGCCGCTATCAGCTTGCCCTGGTTGTTGATGAAACTGGCCGCGTTCAACGCAACCGCGCCGTTGCTGCCGATGGTGCCGCCGGTATTGTCCAGGCGGTTCTGCACCTGCAGATGCAGGGCATCCGTGCTGGTAGCTGCCAACTGGCCGCCGGCGGTGATCAGCTCTCCGGTCTTGATGGCGATGCGCTGCGCGGAAGTGTTGCCATCGCGCAGATCCGTGGTTTGCCCGGTGATGTTGAGACTGCCGTTGCTGATCACGCTACCGCCATGACCACTGAGCTGGGCAGCGTTGATTGCCAACGTACCCTCGCCTGCATGCTGCACGGTGCCGGTGGCATTACCCAGCTCGGCAGCAGTGATGGTCAAGTCACCATTGCTCGCCAAGGTACCTTCACTATTGTCCAACGTCGTCTGGACGCGCAGGACATTGGCCTGTGAGCCGGTGCTGACCACCGTGCCAGCCCGGTTATCAAATGCAGCAGCGTCCAGCGCAATCTGCGTGGCGCTGAGCGTGGCATTGCGGTGATCAACCACACCAGCATGGAGGGCGATCGCGCCACTGCTGACAATACTGCCCCCCTGGCCCGCCACATTGCCCGTGGTCAACCAAAGGCCCTGGGTGCCTGCGTGACTGATCGTTCCCTTTTCGTTGACCAACGAAGCTGTGTTCAAGCGCAAGGTACTGGCGTTGCTGGCCAGTGTGCCGCCGCTATTGTCCAACGCACCGGCAATCGTCCATGTGCTTGGATCAACGCCGCCATGCGCGATGCTGCCGTCGCGATTCATCAATGCGTCGGCGGAGAGTTTAAAACTGCCGGCAACGTTCAACTGCCCTTGGCTGTTGTCGACGATGGCAGCACGCAGGCCAGCATCGCGCGCCGCCAGTTTGCCGGCGACATTACGCAGATCGCCGCCCTCTAGCTGCAGCGTTGCCACCCCCAGCTTGCCGCCACTATTGTCCAGGCCTTTGCGCGCGAGGATGTCCACAGTGCCCAGCGCGTCGATCCGGCCGCCATCATTGTTCAACGTGTTGCCGATGTTGAGCGCGCCGGCCGCCAGCGCCGTGGCAGGCGGAGTGACCGTGCCGCCCGTACCACCGCCGCCTTCGCCTGGAGCTGGGCCACCACCGCCCACAGTGCCGCCGCCATTGCCACCTTCGGAACCACCACCCGTGCCGCCGCCGGTACCGCCACCAGAGGTAGCGGCCTCCACCACGCCGATGCGGCCATCATTGCGATTACTGAGGGTTCCCGCCGATAGATTGAGCTGCTGTGCGCCAACCTGTTCGATGGCGCCGCCTTGATTGCGCAGAGCGTCCGCATTGACCTCGATGCGACGCGCATTGAGGGTGCCGCCACTATTGTCCAGGTCCGCAGCGGTATTGATGATGGCTTCGCGCGCAGCACTCACGGTGCCACTGTTGGCAACGCCGCCGGTGGCGGAGAGCTTCGCATCCTGTTGTGACTGCAGTGAGCCACTGTTCTCCAGCCTGCCCTCGGCAGTGACCACAAGCTCACCAGCCTGCGCGCCGATCTTGCCGGCATTGCGCATGCCAACGCCGTGCTCGTTGCCGACCAGCCAGATCTTGTTGGCGTACATGCCACCCAGTGCGCCCACGTCCAGTGCGAATACCGGGGCGCTGCCGTTGCTGGCCTGTGCGCTCACCTGGTTGTGATCGGCGCTGACCACGTTGTTGCCCAGGCTTGCCTGCAACTGCTGTGCCCAGATGCCTGCGTTCACTTCCAGCGAGCGGCTGATGATGTCGGTGTAGTCGCTGTCGCTCGCATCCAGGCCCGCGCCGCTGATCCGTACTGCGCCGCCATCGACGCGATAACCGTCCAGAACGCCCGCATTGACGATGGCCGTGCCGGTGGTCAGGGTGACGCGGCTGGCATTGAGGAAGCCGCCGCCATCGACCGAAATACCGGCAGGGTTGGCGATCACCACCTGGGCGCGGTCACCGGCCACTTCCACATAGCCACGCAACTGGCTGGGGTTGGCACTGTTGACCTCATTGAGGATGACCCGCGCGGTGCCCTTGGCCAGCCACGGATTGCCCTGCACCCAGCCGCCAAGCTGGGTCTGCACGTTGCCGCGCGAATTGTTGAGGATGGCGCCGTCGCTGCCCACATCGAACTGGCTATAGGTATTGCGCGACACACCGGCCGCACTGGGCGTGGTGATATTGACCTGCGGCGTGCCATTGGCCGAGTTCACCACCGTCGGCCGCTGCCGCTCCGGCGCGCTGGGGTCGGCAATGATGCGGCCGGCGTGAGCGGTGGGTGCCTGCTGTGCCGTCACCGGCTGTACCAGCCCTACCCAGCCCATCAACAACCACAGGCCAAAGCTCATCGGATGCAATGCCGCCGTGGACAGGCCGGTGCCGCTGTTGCAGCCGCCCTTCGCTGCCTTCACCAGTTCCGACGCTACCTGCCACACACCCAGGGTACGGTTATAGACCAGACGGTAAACACGATTCATGGCATTGCTTCCTTTCTATCCTTGGATTTTCGATCCACCGCCTTCGCCGTACGGATGAAGGCGGCAGGTTCCATATGTAGGCAGCCGGCTCGGCCGCCGGGTATCAGAACGAGACGCTCAGGCTGAAGCCGAACGTCGTGTATGCGGTTGGAAAACCCGCCGGCTTGTGCAGCGGGCTGCCGACAAAGACGTCCCATTGCGCGTGGGCAACACCACCGCGCAGGCCGATGGCCGCGCCCGCCAGGTAGTCGCCCATCTGCCAGCGCGTGGCCGGGCCACCGACATGGCCGTAGTCCGCGCCCAGATAGGCCTCCTGCCCACCGCCGAGCGCGAAGCCCAGCTCGTTGCGCAGCACCCAGCCGCGCTCGCCGCTCAGTGACATTTCGCCGTCAAAACCGCGCACGGTGTAGCGGCCGCCGATGGAGAAGCGGTCCTGCGGCACCAGCAGGGAACGGTTCCACTGCGCACGCCAACTGCCGGTGTAACGCACGGGCTGCTTGCCGAGCTTGAAAGGCAGCATCAGCTGCGCATCGGCGGTGATGATGCGGCCACGCGCGGTGCCTTCGCCGAAGGCTTCCTCCGGTGCAGGCAAGGCGCCGAATGCCGCGGTACCGCGCCGATAGGCGAGCCCGGCATCCAGCGTGTTGTTGCCGAAGAAGTGCTTGTGCGCCAGCCCCAGCTCCCAGCCCGCCATGCGTCGGCGCTGTACTTCGATCTCGGTGTCGTCGATGAAGTTGTTCGAGTCGCGGTACCAGGCCCGTGCATAGCCGCTGGTCTTGAAGCTGGCGTTGCGGAACAGCATGCGGGTCAGGCGCACTTCCGCGTTGCGGCTGGCGCCGCTGTATACATAGGTTTCGTAGGCACCGGCAACCGATTGGCTGTAGTCGTACTTGCTGGCGTTGACGCCAAGCAGCCACTTGCCGACCGGCACGCTGTAGTGCGCGGCCCAGCTGTCGGTGTCGCGGCCACTGCCGTTGAACACTGACTTGCCGGCGTTGAGATAGAACAGATCATTCAGGCCGGCCAGGTTGTCCAGCGACACCGTGGCGCCGGCCTGCAGTTTGCCGGTGGACTGGCTGCCGGAATCGTCCAGGGTCAGGTTTGCGCGGACCTTGGAGCGCTGCTTCCAGCTGATCAGCAGATCGCTTTCACCCGGCTTGGCATCGGCCCCTTCGGCCGGTGGCGCAATCTGGATGTCCACGGACGCGGTTGGCACGCGCTGGAAGTTCTCCAGGGCCTGTTCGATATCGCGCAGGTTCAAGAGGTCGCCCGCTGCCGCCGGCATCGCATTCCACAATGCAGGATGCGACTGCGCGCTGTCGGCAAAGCGAATCGCATGGATGCGGCCCGGCACCACGGTCAGCTGCAAGGTCCCGCTTTTCAGATCCTGCGGCGCGGCGAGGATACGGGTGGTGACATAGCCGCGGGCGATGATCGCGTTCTGCACGCGCTTCATCACGATATCGACGCCGGCTGTACCCAGGCAGCGCCCGGTAGCGGGATCGTCCTTGGGATCGGCGGCCTTCAAGGCCCAGCGGAAGCGCTCAGCCTCTTCGCCATCCAGAGTGATGTGGTTGATGACGAAACACGGCGCTTCATCAACGGGCAAACGCCCCACATTTTCTTCCGGGGTGGCCTGCAGACGCGCATCGGGCTGTGCTTCCTGCTGCTCACGCAAGACGCGCTCGCGCTCTTGTTGCCGCAGCAACTCCTGTGCGTTTACGTCTGCTGTCTGCGCCTGTGCGGCGCCGTTTCCGAGCACGGCCGCACATGCAACCACCAACACCCGCGCACGCGTCATCAACGCGCCACGCACCCGCATTCCTTTGCCTTGCATATGAAACAACCGTCCTTGAGCAATTGCAGCCATCGGCCGCGCGGAATGATTGGGGCCTGCGCACCATTCCGAAAAACATCGGCTACACAACCAGAACCGGAAACCTCCCGTCCGCCCTGATTGCGCCCGCCCCCTGTAAGCACAAATCTGCTGGCGATTTTAGCAAACCTGCAGATTCGATTCCTTCACAAACAACGAAATGTATTTTTCGGACTAGGCCCAATTGACATGTGGTCATAGCCGTCGGTCACCACCGACATCTTGTTCGGACATTGCACAAACAAAAGGGCCATGCACTGCGTGGCCTTCGGGACCACACACATCAAGCGGCGATCACAACGGTTGTGCCCTTGTAGTAAAGGTCCGAGCGCGTGGCCCGCGATGTTCGAATGGCCTGCCGCCGGGAGCGAGGTGAATCGCCGATGGCTGGGATACCAATCCAGTCCGGGAGATCAGTCCAAAAAGACAGGCTAATCCGAGCCGCGTCCTGGGTTGGGAACCACCCCAAGGCAGCACCCTGCCCCGCCCTGGCCCTCATTCCTTCTTTGGCGCGCCTGTGGAGCCTCGCAACATCAAGCTGAAATCCAGCGTCTGCTGAAGCGGCACATCAACGTGTTCGATGATGGCGAGCAGCAGGTTGACCGCGCGCTCGCCGATCTCCCGCATGGGCTGCCGAATGGTGGTCAACGGAGGCGTGAGGTAACGGGATGACGCCAGGTCATCGAAGCCGACAACGGACAGGTCATCCGGCACGCGGATGCCCAGATCCCGGCACGCCGCCAGGGTGCCCAGTGCCATCTGGTCGCTGAAGCAGAAGATCGCGGTCGGCGCAGGCGCGAGAACCAACAGCGCCAGCGCGGCCGCATGCCCGGATTCCACCGAGAAGTCGCCGGGCACGATGCTGAGCTGGCGCAGCCGGCCACGCGCTTTGCCAGCGGCCCGAACCCCCTCCAGCCGTTGCTGGTGCAAGGGGTTGTCGGCTGGCCCGCCAACCACCGCGATCCGCTCGTGCCCCAGTCCATACAGGTGCTCCATCACTGCCCGCGCGGCGGCCGCGTTGTCGATGTGGACGCTGGGAATGCCGAGTGCCGGGTCGAACTCGCAGCCATTGACCACCGGTGCCGCATCGCCCAGCTGCTGGACGATGTCGCGCGCCGTCGGCGGCAGGCGATGCCCCAACACGATCAGACCATCGGCCTCGTTGCGCCTGAGCATCTGCGCATAACGCTCTTCGCGGTCCGGTTGATGCTGGGTATCGCCCAGCAGCACGGCGTAGCCGACCGCCTGCGCAGCGTCCTCCGCACCCTGCAGGATCTGCGCGAAGAACGGATTGGCGATGTCCGGGACGGTGACCAGGATCTTGCCGCTGCGCTGGGTCTTGAGCGTCCTGGCAACCGTGTTGGGGATGTAGCCCAACGCGGCGGCGGCCTGCTCGATGCGCGTGCGCGTGGCCGGCAGGACTTTGTCCGGCCGCGAAAGCGCCCGCGACACCGTTCCGGCGGAGACGCCAACGCGCTTTGCGATGTCATAGATGGTTGCCATGGCGTTACGTTCTTCTTGACGCTGTGCAGCGCACAACGGGTCTGCGAGGAGCCCATGCTAGGGTAATGCAATCGATTGCATCGAGGCCAATCAGCTTGAAGACGCTCAAGGGTCCAGCACTGTTCCTGGCGCAGTTCATCGGCGACACACCTCCCTTTGATCGGCTCGACACGCTGGCCGGATGGGCTGCGGGCCTAGGCTATTCTGGCCTACAAGTACCCACCAGCGCTCCCCAACTGTTTGATCTGGCCGAGGCCGCACGCAGCCAGGCGTACTGCGACGACGTCGCCGGCATGCTGGCCGGGCATGGTCTGCAGATCACCGAACTGTCCACCCACCTGCAGGGGCAACTGGTCGCCGTCCATCCCGCCTATGACAGCCTGTTCGACGGCTTCGCGCCGCCGGACAAGCGCAGCGATCCGGCCGCCCGCCAGGCCTGGGCGGTAGAACAACTGCTGCTGGCTGCCAAGGCCAGCCAGCGGCTGGGGCTGACCGCGCATGCCACGTTCTCCGGCGCGCTGGCCTGGCCTTATTTCTATCCCTGGCCGCAACGCCCGCCCGGGCTGGTGGACGAAGCCTTCGCCGAACTCGGCCGCCGCTGGCGCCCCATTCTGGATGCCTTCGATGCCTGCGGCGTGGACCTGTGTTTCGAGATCCACCCGGGCGAGGACCTGCACGACGGCGCGACTTTCGAACGCTTCCTCGAGGTGGTGGACCAGCATCCCCGCGCGAAAATCCTGTACGACCCCAGCCACCTGCTGCTGCAGCAGATGGACTACCTGGGCTTCATCGACCGCTATCACCAACGCATCGGCATCTTCCACGTCAAGGACGCGGAGTATCACGCCAGCGCACGCAGTGGCGTGTATGGCGGTTACCAGGACTGGATCGATCGGCCGGGGCGGTTCCGTTCGCTCGGCGACGGCCAGATCGACTTCAAGGCGATCTTCTCGAAATTCGCCCAATACGACTTCCCAGGCTGGGCGGTGCTGGAGTGGGAGTGCTGCCTGAAGCACCCGGAAGACGGCGCGCGTGAGGGCGCCAGCTTCATCCGCGACCACATCATCCGCGTAACCGAGCGCGCCTTCGACGATTTTGCCGACAGCGGCACCGATCCTGGATCACTGCACCGCATGCTGGGTATCTGAGCCATCAACCGCCCAGGAGGGCAAGCCATGACGCACACCATGTCGCGCTTGGGCGCGATGATGTTTCTGCAGTTCTTCATCTGGGGAGCGTGGTTTGTGACCCTGGGGACGTACCTTGTGCAGGGCCCGCTTCAGGCCAGTGCGAGCCAGGTGGCAACCGCCTTCCTCAGCCAATCGATCGGTGCCATCGTCGCGCCCTTCCTGG
Source organism: Stenotrophomonas terrae (assembly GCF_001431465.1). Lineage (GTDB taxonomy): Bacteria > Pseudomonadota > Gammaproteobacteria > Xanthomonadales > Xanthomonadaceae > Stenotrophomonas > Stenotrophomonas terrae. The sequence continues at coordinate 35,761 of NZ_LDJJ01000015.1, forward strand.
TCGGCCTGATCGCGGATCGCTACTTCGCCGCGCAACGCATCTTGGCGGTACTGCACCTGATCGGCGCTGTGCTCATGTGGCTTGCGTCCACCGCAGCCAGCTTCAGCACGTTCTCCGCCTGTGTGATGGGTTACATGCTGTTGTTCATGCCGACGCTGGCACTGGCCAACAGCGTGGCGATGCGGCACATGCAGTCGCCTGAGAAACAATTCCCGCTGGTGCGGGTGGCCGGCAGCGTCGGCTGGATCGTGGCAGGCGTGCTGATCGGCTGGCTGGGTTGGGAGCAGGCACACCGGCTGGAGCTGACATTCCGGATGGCGGCGATGGCATCGCTGGTGCTGGGCCTGTATGCATTCACCCTGCCGCACACGCCGCCGCTGGCGCAACAGCGCGACGCCGGGCTCGGGCAGATCCTCGGGCTGGATTCGCTGCGGCTGCTGAAGTCACGCTCCTATCTGGTGTTCTTCCTCGCTTCCATCGCCATCTGCATTCCGCTGGCGTTCTACTACAACTTCACCAACCCGTATCTCAACGATCTGGGCGTGCGCGGCGCAGCAGGTCTGCAGTCGCTGGGCCAGGTCTCCGAAGTCCTGTTGATGCTGGCCATGCCGTTCCTGTTCGCGCGCCTTGGGGTGAAGACCATGCTGGCGGTGGGCATGGCGGCATGGGTGGTGCGCTACACCCTGTTCGCCTTTGGCGATGCGGGCGGCGGCTTCTCGCTGCTGCTGATCGGCATCGTGCTGCACGGCATCTGTTACGACTTCTTCTTCGTCACCGGCCAGATCTACACCGATGCCCATGCCGGCCCCACCGCGCGCAGCAGCGCACAGGGCTTCATCACTCTGGCCACGTATGGCGTGGGCATGTTGATCGGCACCTTCCTGTCCGGCGCGGTAGTGGAACACTTCACCACCGCTGCAGGGCCGGACTGGCAGCAGATCTGGTTGTTCCCGGCTGGCGTGGCGCTGGTGGTGCTGATCGCCTTCCTGTTGCTGTTCCGCGACCGCCCGCTGGTCGCGGCTGCGCCTTCCACGCCCTGAGGAGCCCCACCGATGCCAAAGCTTGGAATCGCCATCGTCGGCACCGGCATGATCGCTGCCGTGCATCGCCGCGCGGTATTGCTGGCCGGTGCCGAATTGCGTGGCGTAGCCGCCTCCTCCCCGCAGCGCGCAGTCGAGGTGGCGCAGGCGTGGGGTGCCCCGCGCGGCTACCACAGCATCGAAGACATGCTCGCCGATCCACAGGTACAGGTCGTGCACGTCTGCACGCCCAACCATCTGCACCGCCCCATCGCGCAGGCCGCGCTTGAAGCTGGCAAACACGTGGTCTGCGAGAAGCCGCTGGCCACCACGCTGGAAGACGCCCAGGCGCTGGCGGCATTGGCGGCGTCGACCGGGCTGGTCGCCACCGTGCCCTTCGTCTACCGCTACCACCCGGTGGTGCGCGAGGCGCGCGCTCGCATCGCGCAAGGCGAACTGGGGCCGTTGCACCTGATCCACGGCAGCTACCTGCAGGATTGGCTGCTGGCCCCTGCCAGCAACAACTGGCGCGTGGACCCAACGCTGGGCGGCGTGTCGCGCGTGTTCGCCGACATCGGTTCGCACTGGTGCGACCTGGTGGAATGGGTCAGCGGCGAGCGCTTCACCGAGGTCAGCGCGGCCTTCGACACGGTGATCGCCGAACGCGGCGCCGTCACCGGCCAGAGCTTCAGCACACCGGCGGCGGGCGGCGCGATGCAGGCGGTAGCCAGCGAGGACGTGGCGGCGGCGATGTTCCGTACCGGCGCCGGTACGCTGGCGTCGTTGACGGTCAGCCAGGTATCGGCAGGGCGCCGCAACCGTCTGTGGTTCGAAATCGACGGGGCCAAGGCCAGCCTGGCATTCAATCAGGAGGATGCCGAGCGGCTGTGGATCGGCCTGCCCGACCAGCGCGAGGAAGTCTTCGTGCGCGGGCCGGGTGCCGGCAGTGCCGAACAACGCCGGCTATCGGTGTTGCCGGCCGGTCACGCGCAGGGCTACGCCCAGTGCTTCGAGGCGTTTGTCGCCGACACCTATCGCGCCATCGACGGCGAGCAGCCGCAAGGCCTGCCCACCTTCGAGGACGGTGTGCGTTCGGCACGCATCGTCGATCACGTCATTGCATCGGCCAGGACACGCGCCTGGACCGCCATCGGTTGAATTCCCGGAGGATGTCTTGATGAACATCGCTGCTCGCAGAACTGCAACCCTCGCCCTGCTGTTGCTCGCTGCCCTGCCCGCCTTCGCACGCGACAGCGCCGGTCCGCAAGCGCCGATCGCGGTGCAGATGTACACCCTGCGCAACGCCGGCTCGCTCGACCAGCAGTTGAAGATCGTCCACGACGCGGGCGTGCGCGCGGTGGAAACCGTTGGTACGCAGGACGTCAGCGCTGCCGAACTCAAGCAGCTGCTGGACCGATATTCGATCAAGGCAATTTCATCACACGTGCACCTGGCCGAGTTGCGCACCGGCCTGGATGGCGTGGTGGACTTCAACCGATCGATCGGCAACACGACGCTGGTGGTGCCCTACCTGGCCGAGAAGGAGCGCCCAACCGATGCCGCGGGCTGGACCGCGCTGGGCCGGGAACTGGGCCAGATCGCGAAACAGGTGCGGGCCAAGGGCATGCGTCTGGCCTACCACAACCACGACTTCGAGCTGGTCGACTTCAATGGCAGGACCGGGCTGGAACTGCTGTTCGCAGCGGCCGGCCCTGAGCTGCAGACCGAACTGGACCTGGCCTGGGTTGCGCGTGCAGGCCTGGACCCGGCGGTGATGCTGGGTAAATTCCGTGGCCATGTATTCGCAGTACATGCCAAGGACAATGCACCGGCAGGCCAGGCCGAAGACGAAGGCGGTTTCGCCGCGGTTGGCCAGGGCGTGCTGGACTGGAACGCGATCCTGCCTGCCGCCGCAGCGGCCGGCGTGCAGTGGTACATCATCGAGCACGACCAGCCACGCGACCCGGCCAAGGTCATCCAGGCCGGCGCGGACTACCTGCGTGAACACCTCAACCCCGCGGTCCCCGCCAGCGCCAATGCACGGCGCTGACGCGTGAAGGATTCCCGCTTGCAAACGCGCTTGCACACCTGCTTGAAACCGATCCTCACCATGGCGGTGGTTCTATCCGGCGCGATGTTTGCACTCACTGCGTGGCCCAAGGACGATCCTGCAGCCGCCGGTGCGCAGCTCTACGCAACGCATTGCATTGCCTGCCATGGCGCAACCCGGGCGGGTATTCCGCCGACGTTTCCCGCGCTCACGGACGTGGCCAAGCGGCTGCAACCGGCACAGATCAAGGACAAGATCAGGCAGGGCGGCGGACTGATGCCGCCCTTCGCCCAGCTGTCGCAGCAGGAGATCGATGACATCGCCGTTTTTCTGGCGAACTAGAAGCAAGGCCTAAAGCTCGCGCACCCAGATGTTGCGGTAGCTGACCTTGGAATCATGCTCCTGCAGGTAGAGCGGTGCGCAAGCATGTGGCGCGTACGAAGGCGCGCCGATGTACTCGGTCTTGCCCGCCAGCACGGTGTCGTCCTGCACCAGCACGCCATTGTGCAGCACGGTGATGCGGGCTGGCGTAGTGAGCCCGCCGCCCTGCGAAAAACGTGGTGCCTTCCAGATGATGTCGTAGCTCTGCCATTGCCCCGGTGCGCGCGAGGCATTCACCAGCGGCATCGCCTGCTTATAGATCGAGCCGGCCTGGCCGTTGGCATAGGTGGCGTTGTTGTAACTGTCGAGCACCTGCAGCTCGTACAGCGCCTGCAGGAAGATGCCGCTGTTGCCACGGTTCTGCCCCTCGAACCCCTTGGTTTCGACAGGCGTGCGCCACTCCACATGCAGCTGGATGTCGCAGAAGGACTGCCGGGTGCGGATGCCCTTGCTGCCCGGAACCACCGTGAGCGCACCATCGGCAACGGACCAAGGCACGCGCCCGCCCTGCTCGGATTCCCACGCCGAAACATCCCTGCCATCGAACAGCACGATCGCGTCGGATGGGGCGATGCCTACCGGCGTGGCCACGATCGTCGGCACGGGCGCCCACACTTCGGTCGTCTTAGGATCGCGCGCGTGGTCGCCGGCGGCCTGCGCAAACGCAGGTGCCGCAGCCAGCAGGCAGGCCGCCATCAGCACGGGGCCGATCATCAGATCGTTGCGGTCCATCAGCTTGTCCCCCACGCGGGCGTACCAGGAACATACGCCAGCTCACCGTCGTAACGCCCCGGCACGGCGACGTATTGCAGCACTTCGGTCGCGCCGACCTTGGAGGTGAAGAAACCGAAAATCGCCAGTTGCTTGATCATCGTGAAGTAATGCGGCATCACGCCGTCTTCCTGGGCGGTGCCGGTCTCGGTCACCCTGACCGCGTGCGCTTTTGCTTCCGCATCCAGCGCGCGCAGGAGTTCGGTGCGGGCCTGCGGCGTGAGCGATACGAAGCGGCCACCGGCGCGCTTGTCGATATCAACCAGGCCGGCGCGGAACGTCTCCTGCTGCGGAGCGGTGTAACAGTCGCTGACGAACCGCACCATGAAAAGCCCAGCGCCGGCGTCCTTCGCCCCCGGCGTCTTGGTACGCGGCAGGATGGTCTCGGCAATCTCGTCCAGCATGCCGGCATCGGCAGCAGAGAAGAGTGCTTTCGCCCCCGCGGCCGGAGACTGTGCCTGCACCAGCGCGGGCAAGCCGATCATCGCCGCGCCGGTAGCGGCGACAATCATTTTCAGCAATTCACGACGATCCATCACAGGTTCCCCGTTTTCAGTTCGCGCACGGCATGGTCGGCGGCCCGTGCCGTCAGCGCCATGTAGGTCAGCGACGGATTCACACAGGCGCTGGAGGTCATGCAGGCACCGTCGGTCACGTAGACATTGGGCGCGTCCCAGACCTGGTTGTGCTGGTTCAGTACCGAATTACTGCGATCACGCCCCATGCGCGCGGTCCCCATTTCGTGGATACCCTTGCCCGGGGCGTAGTCGTTGTCGTGCATGTTCACGTCCTTGACGCCTGCGGCCTCCAGCATCTCGGCGGCGTCGGCAGCCATGTCCTTGCGCATGGCCAGCTCGTTCGCGCGCATCGCTACGTCCATCGCCAACACCGGCAACCCCCACTTGTCCTTGCGGTCCGGGTCCAGCCGGATCGTATTGTCGTGGTGCGGCAGCATTTCACCGAACCCGGTCATGCCGATACGCCAGTCGCCTGGCACGGTCAGCGCCTCCTTCAGGTCGGCACCGATGTTCAATTCGGCGATCTCGCGCGACCAGCCGGTGCGACTGGCGCCGCCCTGGTAGCCAAACCCGCGCAGGTAGCCACGCTTGTCCGCGGCGACGTTGCGAAAACGGGGAATGTAGAAACCGCAGGGGCGACGACCGAAGTAGTACTTGTCTTCATAACCCTCAATGCGGCCGGAGGCGCCGGCACCGAAATGATGGTCCATCACGTTGTGCCCCAGCTCGCCGGACGCAGAACCCAGCCCGCCTTCCCAGACATCGGTGGCCGAGTTCATCAGCAGCCAGGTCGAGTTGAACGAGGACGCATTGAGGAAGATGACCTTGGCCGTGTACTGATAGGTCTGCCCGGTCTCGGCATCGATGACCTCCACGCCCCGCGCACGCTTGCGGTCCTTATCGTAGAGCACTTCCTTGACGATCGAGAACGGCCGCAAGGTCAGGTTGCCGGTTTTCATCGCCGCCGGCAGCGTCGCCGCCTGGGTCGAGAAGTACGCACCAAAGGGACAGCCCAGGATGCACTTGTTGCGGTACTGGCAGTTGACGCGGCCCTGCTCCGGCATGGGCTGGGTGATATTCGCGGTGCGCGAGTGGATCATATGGCGCGTACCACCGAATGCTTTTTTGATCCGCGCGGCCACGTCCTTCTCGACGATGTTCAACGGGATCGGCGGCAGGAACTCGCCGTCAGGCAATACATCCAGTCCCTCGCGCGTGCCGGCGATGCCGGCGAACCTCTCCACGTGGTCGTACCAGGGCGCGATGTCGGCGTAACGGATTGGCCAATCGGTAGCGATGCCGTCCTTGAGGTTCGCCTGAAAATCCAGGTCAGACAGGCGATAACTCTGCCGCCCCCACAACAGCGAGCGACCGCCTACGTGATAGCCACGGTACCAATCGAACCGCTTGGTCTCGGTATAGGGCGATTCCTTTTCATCAGCCCACATGCCTTCAAGGTTCTCAACCAGACCGTAGTCCCGCATCAGCACCGGATGATCGGCCTTCATCGCCTGTGTTGGCCGGTTGCGATGTGGGAAATCCCACGCCTCCTTCATCGCATTGACGTAGTCCTTGATGTGCTCGATGTTGCGTCCGCGTTCCAACATCAGCACCTTGAGGCCCTTCTCGGTCAGCTCCTTCGCTGCCCAACCGCCACTGATTCCCGAGCCAACGACGATGGCGTCGTAATGATTGTCTGCCATGGGTATTTCACCTGGGTGGATATCGTTTCAGACGTCGCAGAGGCGGATGGCCTCGCGCAGCGAGTTGACGGGATCTGCTGCGGCAGGCATGAACTCCTGCGCCAGATACCCTTCGAAACCGGTGTCGCGGATCGCGCGACAGATGGCGGGATAGTGCAGTTCCTGCTGGTCACCGATCTCGTGCCGGCCAGGCACGCCTGCGGTGTGGTAGTGCTTGAAGCAGGCATGATGCTTGCCGATGGTGGCGATGATGTCGCCCTCCATGATCTGCATATGGTAGATGTCGTAGAGCAGGCCGAAATTATCCGAACCGATCCGCCGGCACAGCTCCACGCCCCATGCGGAGTTGTCGCACAGGTAGTCGTGGTGATCGACCTTGGAGTTCAACAGCTCCATCACCAACACCACGCCGCGCTTCTCCGCATGCCCGAGGATGCGCTTGAGCCCCGCTTCGGCATTGGCCATGCCTTCCTGCGGATCCATGCCGTTGCGATTGCCGGAAAAGCAGATCAGGTTGCGATAGCCGGCATCGGCCACCAGATCGATGTGCCGCATATAGCGCTGCACCAGCTGGTCGTGGAACTGGCTGCCGGCAAAGCCCTTGTCCAGGCCAATCTCCGCGCCGTTGCACATCGAGCTGTACACGCCATTGGCCTTCAGCGTGGGCCAATCCTCCGGGCCTACCAGGTCGATGGCGGCAAAACCGATGTCCTTCACCGTCCTGCAGAGCTGGGCAACCGACTGCTGCGGGAACGTCCAGCGGGCCACGGAATGCTTGAGGTTGCCTTTGAGCGGTGCAGCGGCAGCAAGCGCAGGTAGCACACCGGCCACACCCAGGCCAAGGCTCCCGGCGACAGCAATGCGCAGCGCATCGCGCCGGGTGAGCACCGGGGCCGGTGCCGGTTCGATCGAATGGATGGACATCCACCTTCCGGCCTCCCAGCCGGTAACAAACGCTGACGATTGGCAGCAATGCAATCGATTGCACCATAAAGGAGGGAATCAAATTTTTGCAAGACGCGGTGCACGAAAACCCATGCTGCGCGGCACAACGTCTGCCGCACCGGTTGCTGCGTGTTGGTGATGGAATGTCGCAACAAGATGGCACCGTACTACCCGCTCGGCGGCGGGATCGCCGGTTGCAGCGTTGAATTCAACGGTCTGCAAAAGACCGTGGAGAAGCGCCTGGATTGCGGCCGCGCCGTTGACACACTCGATGAGGCCTGCGCGCCCATCCAGATAATGGCGCATTGAAAGGAAGAATTCTTCGGATAAAAAAAAGCCCCGTAAAACGGGGCTTTTCTTCAATCCATTTCACCAACACCGATGGGTGGCTTAGAACGGAATATCGTCGTCGGCAAAATCATCCATCGGCGGAGCCGACTGCTGCTGCGCCGGTGCCTGGCGCTGCTGCTGGCGCTGACCGCCGCCGTAGCCACCGCCGCCACCCTGGTCCTGGTTGCCGTAACCGCCCTGGCCGCCGCCCTGCTGCTGACGCGGAGCCGACTGGCGCTGCGGACGATCGCCGCCCATGCCGCCACCGCCGCCTTCACCACGGCCGCCGAGCATCTGCATTTCGTTGGCGACGATGTCGGTGGTGTACTTTTCCACGCCGTCCTGGCCGGTGTATTTGTCGTAGCGCAATTCGCCTTCGACATAGACCGAGCTGCCCTTGCGCAGGTATTCACCGGCGATCTCGCCGAGCTTGCCGAAGAACACCACGCGGTGCCATTCGGTACGCTCCTGCTGGTTACCGTCACGGTCCTTGCGCACGCTGGTGGTGGCCAGGCTGATACGGGTGATCGCCATGCCGGCCTGGGTGTACTTGGTGTCCGGGTCGTTGCCGAGATTGCCGACGAGGATGACTTTATTGATGCCGCGGGCCATAGGTTCCTACTCTTCCGTTGGGGTCCACCCGCCGGATGCGGGCAATAGCCGACGTATTATATCGTTCCCGCGACAGATATCAGTCAATCCGCGGATGCCTTGGCACGTAAGGCTTGCGCCCTCCCCGGAGCAGCTGAAGCGGCCCCAGCGCACGCCCGGGACGGGCTCAGGCCCGGCCCCGCAGCGCTTCCGCCCGTCCCTGTACCGCGTGGCCCATGGCATGATGCCCGACGTCTTCACAGCGCCAGGCATGATGGTCATCAAGGGCAAAGCCACCTCATTGGATATCGCACACATGGCGGGCGTTTCGCAGCCCACCGTGTCGCGAGCGCTGCGCGGCAGCCCGATGGTCAACGCCGAGACCCGCCAGCGCATCCTGGATATCGCCCGGCAGCTGAACTACAAGGTCGACAAGAACGCCTCCAGCCTGCGCTGCCAGCAATCCGGCACGCTGGCCCTGCTGTTCTTCGAGGACCCGACCCCGGACGACTCGCTGATCAACCCGTTCTTCCACTCGATGCTGGGCTCGATCACCCGCGCCTGCGCCCTGCATGGCCGCGACCTGCTGGTGTCCTTCCAGCAGCTGTCCAGCGACTGGCACGCCGATTTCGAGGACAGCAACAAGGCCGACGGCATCATCCTGCTGGGTTATGGCGATTACCACGAGTCGGTGGAGCGCCTGCAGCGGCTGGTCGAGCAAGGCACCCATTTCGTGCGCTGGGGCGCCGCCCTGCCCGGCCAGCCTGGGGTGTCGGTGGGCAGCGACAATTTCCAGGGCGGCTACGACATCAGCGCGCACCTGCTGGAGCAGGGTTGCCGCCACATCGCCTTCCTCGGCCATGCGTCCAGCCACTACCCGGAATTCGAAGAGCGCTACCGTGGCCACGTGCAGGCGCTGCGCGACAGTGGGCTGACGCCGGATGCGCGCCTGCAGCACGATGCCATCACCACCGAGGAATCCGGCCATGCCGCCTGTCTGGCGCTATTGGATCAAGGCATGGCGTTTGATGCGATCTGCGCGGCCAGCGACCTGATCGCCATTGGTGCCTTGCGCGCCCTGCGCGAACGTGGCCTGCAGGTGCCGCAGGACATCGCAGTGACCGGTTTTGATGATATTCCGCTGGCAGCCTCGGTATCGCCGGCGCTGACCACGGTGCAGCAGGACACCAAGCAGGCCGGCCAGCTGCTGGTCGACAAGCTGCTTGGCCTGATTGCCGGTGAAGCCGTGGAAGGGCTGACCATTCCGGTGAAGCTGGTGGTGCGCGAGTCTTCGCGCCGCGGCTGAGCAACGGCGAAGCGCGACTCGCCCCGTAGCCCCGTAGCCCCGTAGCCCCGTAGCCCGGGTAAGCGCAGCGCACCCGGGGAAAGCAAGACGATCCAATTGAAACCGGCAACCACGCGCGCGATCAGGCACAGGCCCCGGGTGCGCTGCGCTTACCCGGGCTACAGGTGTTCGCGTAGCGGGGACGGCGGCTCTATCAGGTGAAATCCTTGAGGATCTCGCCCACGCCCGATGGCGATATCTCAAACCCCAGCGGGGTGCCGGGGTTGATCACCACGCCATAGCCGCCGGGCACCCGCCGCAGCACCTCCAGCATCAGCATGCGGATGTTGTGCGGGGCCTGTTGCTGGTGGAAGCCAACCCGCGTCATATCGGTGAATACCGCCACATGCAGCACACCCTGTTTGTCGAACAGCAGTGGATCAAAGCCGCTGCCGTCGGGCGTGACCAGGCTGCCGGTCAGCAACACCACCTCGGACGCCACGAAGGCCTGCATGAAGGCGCGGATCGGCAGTTTGCCTTCCATTGCGGTCTGCAACAGGGTTTCGATGGGGGTCTGTGGGGGAAGCTGGTTCATGCGATGCCGCCGGGAATGCCTGGGGGCGGATTGTAGCGGGTGGGGCTGGTGGCGTCGCAAAGGCGGGAGCGGGAGCTGGGGCAGACGCAGAAGCAAGAGCTACCCCTCCCCGACCCTCCCCTTGCCTGCGGCAAAGGGAGGGAGACAAGCAAAGCCTGCCGCTCGTCACGATCAGCCCCCTCCCTTTTGCGCAGCAAAGGAGAGGGTTGGGGAGGGGTGGCTTTGGGCGCGAAGCTGAAACTGCCCCCCCCTCTCCCGCCTGCGGGAGAGGGGCTCAAGCGGGCGCTACTGCGCCAATCTCTTGTCCCGCGCGATCTGATCCGCCATCGCCGCGTCCAGCTGCGCCTGCAGCTCGCTCTGGTTCACCTGCGCATCGAGCACGAACACCTTGACGCCATGCGCCGGCACCTCGGCCTGCAGCGTGTGCTTCACCTTTACGCTGCCGCCATCCAATGCATCACGCCACTGCCCGGCCTGCAGATAACGACTCACCTCGAACGTGTGCGCGGCATCGCCCTTGTTCAACAGCACCAATACCGTCTGCGCGGTATCGCCCTGCTGCAGCACGCGGTAGAACACCGCCTCGTCGCCCTGCAAGCGCTCGTTGACCTGCAGGCCACGCTGCAATGCGGGCGTTGCTTCGCGCAGCTTGGCGATGCGCTGCAAGGGCGCGAAGATCGGACTCTGCCCTGCAGCATCCACACGCTGCTGGCCGAAGTAGGCACGGTTGCCGGCATGCTCGGCACGGCCGCGCATGAAGCCGATTTCCGAGCCGTAATAAAGCACCGGAATACCGCGTGCGGTGAACAACCAGTTGTGCGCATCGATGAAACCGGCGTCGCTGGCATCCAGCCGCGCCATGTCGTGGTTGTCGTAGAAGCTCATCAGTGCGTATGGATTCGCATACGGGCCACCGCTCAGATGCAGCGGTTCGGCCAGGGCCTCAAAGCCCTTCTGCTCCTTGCCGAACACCGATGACAAAGCGCCACGCAGCGGGAAATCAAGCACGCTGACATTCGCGTTCGACGGCCAGGTGTGCTCGGCAATCTTGGCCGCGTCGTAGTCGAAGGCTTCGCCGAACATGAACATGCCCGGGTGCTCGGCGCGGATGCGCTGCACGAATTCATGCCACCACGGGTGCGGCAGCCAACCGATGGTGTCGATGCGCAGGGCGTCCACGCCTTGCGCGGTCCACTGCAGGTAGGCACCAACCAGATAGTCCATCACCGCCGGATTGTGCTCGTTGAAATCCGACAGCTCGGCCAGGTTGCCGTCAAAGATCGAGCCCTTGCTGCCATCGACCGGGCCGATGTTGTTGTAGAACGCGTGCAACGGGTTGTGCTTCGGGTCGAGCTTGTCCGGTGCCAGATTCTGGTGGTCAGCGATCAGCTTGCCGTCCTTGTCGAAGATCTGCCCGAACTGCGGCTGGCGCTTGGGCATGGTCCAGGCCGGGGAACCGTGGTTGCCGACGATATCCAGCACCACCTTCAGCTTGGCGTCGTGCAGGCCCTTGGTCAGCCCGGCGAAATCCAGATCGGCGCTGGGCAGGTGTTCGTCCAGCTTGTAGAAGTTGATACCCCAGTAACCGTGGTAGCCGGTCTTGCCGCGGTCGGTCAGCGTGCTGGTGCAGCTGATCGGCTTGCTGCCGGTGAAGGCCTGGTCGGGGTTGTCGATGATGGGCGTGATCCACACCGCGCCAAAGCCGAGGTTGCGGATGTAGTCGGCGTTGTCCAGCACGCCCTTGAAGTCGCCGCCGAGGTAGCCGATGTTGCCGTCAACCTTGTCCGGGCATGGCACCGGAATATCGAAGCTTGGGTGCTCGCCACCCTGATCGCGGTGATCGTTGCTGACATCGCCATTGACGAAACGGTCGGTGACCACGAAGTACACCGCGTCACTGGCAAACGGCTCGGTGGTGCCGATGTACTCCGGCCGGTTGCCGGCCAAAGCCGTACCCGCCACCAAGGCCAGACCCACCGCTGCTGCCAAACGACTACGCATCACACCACCTCCTGTTGCGACGGAACCCGCAATACACACAGCCCGGCCACGAACAGGCTGCAACCACCCAGCACCAGCACGTGGATGGGGTCACCGCCCAGCCAGTTGCGCAGGGCAAAACCCAGCGCGCTGGCCGCGACCAACTGCGGTATCACGATGAAGAAATTGAAGATGCCCATGTACACGCCCATCTTGGCCGCCGGCACGCTGTCCGACAGCAGGGCATACGGCAAGGACAGGATCGATGCCCAGGCAAAACCCACGCCCACCATCGACAGCAGCAGCCAATGCGGGTCCTTGATCAGCATCAGCGAGATCAGCCCCAGCCCACCCAGCCACAGGTTGACCAGGTGGCTCCAGCGCAGGCCGATCGCGCGCACCATCAATGGAATGATCAGCGCAGCCACCGCGGCAAAACCGTTGTAGGCACCAAACAGCACGCCGACCCAGTTTGCGCCTTCGTTGTAGGCCGCGGTCTGCGTATCGGTAGAGCCGAAATGGGTGCCGGCTACCGCTGCGGTGGTGTAGATCCACATCGCAAACAGTGCAAACCAGGAAAAGAACTGCACCCAGGCAAGGCGCCGCATCGTGCCCGGCATGCTGCGCAGGTCGTCGACGATGGTGGCCAGCATATGCGTGCCCGGCAGCACCCGCGCCACCGCCAGCAACAAACCGTAGCTGGCACACAGGCCCGCCAGCACATAGAGCATGCGATCACCTTGCCGCCACGCGATCAGGGCCGCCAGTACCACGCCTAGGCCCAGCCATAGACCGATCTGGCGCCACTGCGGCGGGCCACCCACACGCTGTGCGGCGTGTACCGGCGACGGCTCGGCATCATCGAAGCTGGCCAGCTCGGCCGGCGAGTACTCGCGCGTGCTGAACACGGTCCAGCTCATCGCCAGCAGCAACACCACGGCGCCAAAATAGAACGCATAGCGCACGGTATCGGGCACTTCACCGGGACCGGCCGTATTGGCCACGCCGAAGTGGGCCAGGATGAAGGGCAGAAAGCTGGCCACCACCGCGCCTACGCCGATGAAAAAACTCTGCATCGAAAACCCGGCCGGGCGCTGCCTGGGCGAAAGCTGGTCACCGACGAAGGCGCGGAACGGCTCCATCGAGATATTGATCGATGCGTCCAGCACCCAGAGCGTGCCTGCCGCAATCCACAGCGTCGGCGAATTCGGCATGACCAGCAGGGCCAGCGTTGTCAGCACCGCGCCGATCATGAAGTAAGGCCGGCGGCGGCCCCAGCGCGTCCAGGTGCGGTCGGACAGGTAGCCGATCACCGGCTGCACCAGCAGGCCGGTCAGGGGTGCGGCGATCCACAGCCCCGGCACCGCATCCATCGGCGCGCCCAGCGTTTCAAAGATACGGCTGGCATTGGCGTTCTGCAGCGCGAAGCCGAACTGGATACCCAGGAAGCCGAAACACATGTTCCAGATCTGCCAGAACGACAGCTGCGGTTTGCTATTCATCAAGCGCTTCCCCCCTCCGGGAATCACGGATGCGATGGTTGGGCGCGGATGCGCTGCGGCCATGGTAGAGGGCGCACCTGTGATCTGCACCGCCGTTGCATACGTATTCAATGCGGCATTGCGCCCACGGCGGCCTGCGCCGGGGAATAGTGGCGCCACGTGCCGCCCCGCAGGGCCGGCGCGCCGACCAGAACCCGGAGTTGAGACCCGCATGGCCGATACACGTCCCACCCCTGCCCGCCTGTCGCTGAAAGCCGCCTTCGCGCTGCTGCTGATCAGCTGCCTGCCGGCCCACGCCGCCGACCTGGCGCGCGTCACCTCGCCCGACAAGCACCTGGTGGTGATCGTCGAATCCCAGCACGAGGGCCGCCCCTCGTACCGGGTGGAACGCAACGGCGAGGCGGTGATTGCGCCGTCGCGGCTGGGCATGTTGCTGGGCGATGGCCGGCTGGAGCGCAATGTCGCGCTGACCGGCCAGTCGCAGCGCAGCTTCGATGAAACCTGGGAGCAGCCGTGGGGCGAGCGCCGCCTCACCCGCAACCACTACAACGAGCTACGTGCCAGCTTCACCGAGAAGCCGGGCGCCGGCCGCAACTACGAGCGCCGCTTTGATGTCGTGTTCCGCGTCTACGACGATGGCATCGGCTTCCGCTACGAGTTCCCGCAGCAGTCCGGCATGAAGCAGGCGCAGATCCACGCCGAACTGACCGAATTCGCGCTGGCCCGCCCGGCGACCGCGTGGTGGATCCCCGCCTTCGAGTGGAACCGCGAGGAATACCTGTACCACCAGACGCCGCTGAAGGAAGTTGGCACCGCGCAGACCCCGCTGACCCTGCGCAGCGACAACGGCCTGCATATCTCCATCCATGAAGCCGCGCTGGTCGACTATGCCGGCATGAACCTGGCCCGCGGTGATGGCGACATCCTGCACGCCACGCTGACCCCGTCCAGCAGCGGTGCGCCGGTTGTGCGCGCCCTGCCCTTCAATACCCCGTGGCGCACCATCACCATCGGCGAAAAGGCCGGCGATCTGGCCGAATCCAGCCTGATCCTCAACCTCAACGAGCCCAACGCGATTGGCGATGTGAGCTGGTTCAAGCCGGCCAAATATGCCGGCGTGTGGTGGTCGCTGCACCTGGAAACCGAAACCTGGGCCACCGGCCCCAAGCACGGCGCCACCACCGCCAATACCCGCCGCTACATCGACTTTGCCGCCGAAAATGGCTTCCGCGGCGTACTGGTGGAAGGCTGGAACGTTGGCTGGGACGGCGACTGGTTCGCCAATGGCGAGGCTTTCGACTTCACCCGCGCCACGCCCGATTTCGACCTGCCCGGGCTTGCCAGCTATGCCGCCGGCAAGGGCGTGCACCTGATCGGCCACCATGAAACCGCTTGCGCGGTCAGCCATTACGAGCGGCAGCTGCCGGCAGCGCTGGATCTGTACGCGCGCAACGGCGTGGACGTGATCAAGACCGGCTATGTCTGCGACGCCGGCGACATCCACCGCCAGGATCAGGCCGATGGCCCGATCACCCGCGAATGGCACGAAGGCCAGTGGATGAGCAACCACAACCTGCGCGTGCTGCAGCAGGCCGCCGCCAAGCACATCGCGATCAACTCGCACGAGCCGATCAAGGACACCGGCCTGCGCCGCACCTACCCCAACTGGGTATCGCGCGAGGGTGCGCGCGGCATGGAATTCAACGCCTGGGGCAACCCGCCCAACCCGCCGGGCCATGAGGCCACGCTGGTGTTCACCCGCATGCTGGGCGGGCCGATGGATTACACGCCCGGCATCGTCAGCCTGAAGGGCCGCAACGGCCTGGCCCTGCGCAGCACCCTGGCCAAGCAACTCGCCTTGTACGTGGTGCTGTACAGCCCGGTGCAGATGGTGGCCGACCTGCCCGAGCATTACGCGCAGCATCCGGACGCCTTCCAGTTCATCAAGGACGTGGCGGTGGATTGGGAAGAAAGCCACGTCCTGAACGGCGAAGTCGGCCAATACGTGACGTTTGCACGCAAGGCCCGCGGCAGCCAGGAATGGTTCGTCGGCAGCGTCGGCAGCGAGACGCCGCAGGCGCTGGACGTGCCGCTGAGCTTCCTCGACGCGGGCAAGCGCTATCGCGCGGAAATCTACCGCGACGGTGACGGCGCCAACTGGCAAACCGCACCGTTTGCCTTCGTCCGCGAGACGCGCGAGGTCGGCCGTGGCGACCGTATCAAATTGCAGCTGGGCGCCGGTGGCGGCGCTGCGCTGCGGTTTGTACCGCTGGATTAAGCCCCTGTCGCACTGAAGCAAGGCGTTTCGGGCCTTGCTTCCCACCCGTCATTTTCCGCATCAATGGAGATGACGGCTTGAGGGCAGCGGCGCAGGTGCCCGCTGCCCTTTCCCTGTACAGACATCCAAAACCACCGCAGAAAGCGTTTTCAGACCTATCTGCCGCCCCTGCACGCCATTGAATACGTATGCAGGTCGGCGCCACGGCCTTGCGTGCTGATTACCATGCGAGACAGTCGCAAGCAGCGAAAAAAACAATGCGACGCATCCCCCGCACCCATGTGGGGGAGCAGAAAAGCAACCAACCGACATCACCTGGGAGAGGGGAGTATGTTGAACAACAAGCGCAACCTGCTGAGCGTTGCACTGGCTTCGGCCATCACGCTGGGCGCAACCGCCGCACACGCGCAGAGCGTGGACGACGAGGCCACTGCAAAAGCAAAGGCCCAGGCCACTGACCTGGATACCGTCACCGTTACCGGCATCCGCCGCGGCATCGAGAGTGCGATCTCGGTCAAGCGCGACTCGACCTCGATCGTGGAAGCCATCTCGGCCGAAGACATCGGCAAGTTGCCCGACGTCAGCATCGCCGAATCCATCGCCCGCCTGCCCGGCCTGGCTGCCCAGCGCGTCGCTGGCCGCGCCCAGGTGATCAGCGTGCGTGGCTTGTCGCCCGACTTCGCCACCACCCTGCTCAACGGCCGCGAAATGGTCAGCACCGGTGACAACCGCTCGGTGGAGTTCGACCAGTACCCGTCCGAACTGATCAGCGGCGTCACCGTCTACAAGACCCCCGACGCAGGCCTAGTTGGCCAGGGCCTGTCCGGCACGCTGGACCTGCAGACCGTGCGCCCGCTCAGCTACAACGAGCGCGTCATCGCCGTCAGCGGCCGCTACCAGAAGAACTCGCTGGGCGAAGCGGCCGGCGAAGATCCGTATGGCAACCGCCTCAATTTCAGCTACGTCGACAAGTTCGCCGACAACACCATCGGCCTGGCCATTGGCATCTCCCACTCGGAGATGTCCAAGCAGGAAAACCAGGTCGGCCTGTATGAGCCATGGCAGGCAATCGGTGACAACTGGCGCCCCGGCGTGGCTGAAGGCACCTATTACTCCGACGGCATCAAGGCCTTGCGCCGCACCGGCCATTCCAAGCGCGACGGGGTGATGGCAACCCTGCAGTTCCGGCCCAACAACAGCTGGACCAGCACGCTGGACACCTTCTACACCAAGGCCAAGGAATACGACACCGCCAACCAGATGGAAATCCATCTGGGCGACTACAACGGTGGCTATGACCGCCTGAACGTCACCGACGTGGTGGTCAACGGCAATGGCAGCTTCGTCAGCGGCGTGGCGCACAACGTCTACCCGCTGGTGCGCGGCATGTACAACAACCGCGAAGACACCATCAAGGCGGTTGGCTGGAACAACGAATTCACCTTCGGCGAGGTGCGCGTGGTGGCCGACGTCAGCTGGTCCAAGGCCGAGCGTGACGAACTGAACCTTGAGAACAACCTGCAGCTGCTGCCGGCGCCGATGCTGGATTCGGTCAAGCTGAATTTCGCAGGCGGCAGCTTCCCGCAGTTCACGCCCGGCCTTGATTATTCGGACTACAGCAAGCTCTACCTGACCAACACCATCTATGGTTCGGGTTACGGCAAGACCCCGCATGTTGACGACGAGCTGAAGGGCTTCAAGCTGGCTGCCACCTTCCCGGTACCGGAAGGCTTCACCTGGTTCTCCGACTTCGACGTTGGCGTCAACTACGCCGATCGCAGCAAGAACAAGACCCAGGCCGAAGGCAACATCAACCTGGGTGCCCAGGGCATCACCAACATCGCCGCTGACCTGCAGTACAAGCCGGTCAACCTGGGCTTTGCCGGCGCCGGCTATATCCCCGCCTGGAACGTACCGGCAGCGGTTGGCCGCTACATGCTGTTCAACCCGACCACCACCGAGAGCTACCTGATTCCGAAGCAGTGGACGGTGGATGAGAAGATCACCACCACCTTCCTGCGCGCCAACATCAGCACGCAGATCGGCTCGATCCCGGTACGCGGCAACGTCGGCATCCAGGCCCAGTACGCCGACCAATCCTCGCGCTCCAACTACTGGGACAGCTCGCAGGGCGTGGGCAATGAAGTTGTTCCGATCAACGAAGGCGAGAAGTACCTGGACTTCCTGCCCAGCCTGAACCTGGCGTTCGAGCTGCCGGCCGAGAACACCGTGCGTTTCGCCCTGGCCCGCCAGGTAGCGCGCCCGCGCGTGGATGAACTGCGTGCCTCGATGGAATTCGGCATGGACACCACCCTGGGCAAGCCCGGCGCCAGCGGCGGTAACCCGCATCTGCGTCCGTGGGTCGCCAACGCCGTGGACCTGTCCTGGGAAAAGTACTTCGGCAACAAGGCTTATGTGGCTGCTGCCGTGTTCTACAAGGACCTGAAGAGCTACATCTACACCGAAAAGCGTGACGGCTACGATTTCACCGACCAGGTAGCAGAGTGGCTGAAGGTTGACACCAATGAAGCCCAGTTGCAGCAGCCGGCGCAGATGACCGGCTACTACACCGCCCCGTTCAACGGCACCGGTGGCAGCCTGCGCGGCGCTGAACTGACCGCATCGTTGCCGCTGGATCTGTTCTCCGACGCCCTGCGCGGCTTCGGCGTGGTGGCCAGCGCCAGCTTCAACGACAGCGACATCAAGATCAAGCCCGATCCGGGCACCACCTCCAGCGTTGGCAGCGATCCGATCATGCTGCCGGGCCTGTCCAAGCGCGTTTACAACTTCACCGCCTACTACGAGAACAGCGGCTTTGAAGTGCGTTTGAACCAGCGCAAGCGTTCGGACTTCATCGGTGAGATCGGCAACTTCAACGGCGCCCGCACCCTGCGTTATGTGAAGGGTGAGAACGTGCTGGATGCGCAGGTAGGCTACAGCTTCGCCGACAGCACCATGTTCAGCGGCCTGAGCCTGTTCCTGCAGGCCAGCAACCTGACCAACTCCAAGTACGAAACCTATGCCGGCACCAAGGATCGTCCGCTGGAAACCGTGGAATGGGGCCGCACCTACCAGGTGGGTGTGAACTACAAGTTCTGATCTGCCATATCGCGATGTAACGAAGGCCCGCTGCCAAGGCAGCGGGCCTTTGTTGTGTTCGCTGAAGTGCTAGCCGGCACCGTAGGGAGCTTGGCAGCAAGACGGGCTTTCAGCTAACGTCACTGCGTTGTGTCGAATCAAACCAACCGTCAACAAGGACGCTGACCCATGGATTTTCTGCGCCGGCTGCTGCGCAAACAGCACAACGAGCACCCAATAGAGCTACGTCAGCTGCATGCCGCCCTCAAGGCCCACCACCGCTCCGCCCGGATCGAAGCCGATCACATCCGCCTCGACAATGGAGTCTGCGTACGTACCCAGTTGATCGAAACCCATGCTTTCTCCAACGGCGGGGTCAGGACGGCTACAGCCACGCTGACATCGCATGGCACTGCCTTCCCTGACGGTCTATACGAGTACCAGCATGCAAGCGGTGCGGATGTGGAAAGCGCACTGCACAATGGTTTTGATACCTGGGCCAGAACGGATCTGGTTGCCATTCTCGATGCGCTGGCAGTACAGCCGGAACACTGCACGACGATGGAGCTCGACTTGCCCAGCGATGCCAAGCAAGGTCCACGTTGCCGGCAAGTCGTGTTCGGGCCCACTGCCCGTTACGCCGCCAGCCCTGCCGCGGAGGAAGCAGACCATGGGTTCTGTCCGTGCTGCCTGTTCACCAACAGCCGTGCAGCTTTCCAATCAAGCCTGGCCGCTGAGGGAGTGCTGGGCATCCGTATCTTCGTGAATCGAGACAGCGATGGTGAGTTCACTGCGGACTGCAGGGTCAATGGGCAGGATCACCCTGAGGCCCTACCCTTGCTGATCGAATACGCCAGAAGCTGGCCTGGCGAAGGCAATGAGTTCCGCAAGCAATATGTCGTTATCCGCGATAAGCCTTGAGCGTTGTTCACTGACCATCACATTCGAGGTGACGCAAGTGCATGCTCCACAGCAAATCCTTGGGGATCTGGCGTTGAGCTTTGGCTTTGAGCTTTGGCTTTAGATTTCGCTCTGCACTATTGCTCTGGAATTTCCCTTCTCCCGCTTGCGGGGGAAGGTGCCCGGAGGGCGGATGGGGGAGCTTTGGGTTTGGCTTGCTTTTAAAAGCGCCCTCACCCCAACCCCTCTCCCGCAGGCGGGAGAGGGGCTTAGATCAAGAGCAAAATCAAAATCAAAAGCAAAAAAAAGGCGGAGATGCTATCTCCGCCCGCACAAAAGAGAGAACAACAAAACTCAGCTGCGACGCGCGCAATACACCGCGTGCCCAGGCAATACCAATTCGCCAGACTCCACCGCGCCCGCCACCGGGCCCGGCACGTCCAGCGCCTGCCATTCACCCGCCGGCAAACCGTGCCGCACGGTGTCACCCGACAGGTTGAAGGCCAGCAACAAGGTTTCATCCCCCGCCTGGCGCTCAAACAACAACACCGGCTCGGCGCTGTCCAGGAAACGAATGGAACCGCCCACCAACGCCGGATGCGCCTTGCGCCAGCCCATGAAGCAGCGGAACGCGTGCAATACCGAATCAGCATCCACTTCCTGCGCCTGCACCGACAGCGCCTGATGCTCGGCCGGAATCGGCAGCCATGGCTTGCCGGTGGTGAATCCCGCCAGCGCCCCATCGGTCCACGGCATCGGCGTGCGACACCCATCGCGCCCCTTGAAGTTCGGCCAGAAGGTGATGCCATACGGGTCCTGCAGCGCCTCAAACGGCACATCCGCTTCGCCCAAGCCCAACTCTTCACCCTGGTAGATGCACACCGAACCGCGCAGTGAGCACACCAGCGCAGCCAACATCTTGGCCAGCGACGGCTGGGCCGGATGCCCGCCCCAACGGGTCACCGCACGCTGCACATCGTGGTTGGACACCGCCCAGCACGGCCAGGCCTCGCCCATTGCCGCTTCCAACCGCTCGACCGTGCCGCGGATATAGGCGGCGCTGTAATCGTCCACCAGCAGCTCGAAGCTATAGCCCATGTGCAGCCGGCCCGGCGCGGTGTACTCGGCGGTTGTGGCCAGCGAATCCTCCGAGGAGATTTCGCCCAGCGTTACCGCTTCCGGGTACTGATCCAGCAAGCCACGCAGGCGCTCGAGGAAGCCAATGTTCTCGGGCCGGGTGTTGTTGTAATAGTGGTACTGGAACGCGTACGGATTGTCCGGGCTGAAACCACGCCCCACCCGCTCGCTTTCCGGCTTGGGCGGGTTGTCGCGCAGCTGCGCGTCGTGGAAGCAGAAGTTGATCGAATCCAGACGGAAGCCATCCACGCCGCGATCCAGCCAGAACTTCACATAGTCCAGCGTTGCCTGCTGCACGGCCGGATTATGGAAATCCAGGTCCGGCTGCGAGGCCAGGAAGTTGTGCAGGAAGTACTGGCGGCGACGCGGCTCCCACTGCCAGGCCACCCCGCCAAAGATCGACAGCCAGTTGTTGGGCGGGCTGCCGTCAGCACGCGCATCGGCCCACACGTACCAGTCGGCCTTGGGATTGTCGCGGCTCTCGCGGCTTTCCTTGAACCAGGCATGCTCCACCGAGGTATGGCTGAACACCTGGTCGATCATCACCTTCAGGCCCAGCGCATGCGCCTTGGCCAGCAAGCGGTCGAAGTCGGCCAGGTTGCCGAACAAGGGGTCCACATCGCGGTAGTCGGCAATGTCGTAACCAAAGTCGGCCATAGGCGACTTGAAGAACGGCGACACCCAGATCGCGTCCACGCCCAGCGAGGCCACATAATCCAGGCGCTCGATGATGCCCGGCAGGTCGCCGACGCCGTCGCCATTGGTGTCCAGGTAGCTGCGCGGGTAAATCTGGTAGATGACGGCACCGCGCCACCACGAAGTCTTGGACATCGAACGCCCCCCTACGGGCTGCATTGCCCCTGCAAAGGGGCCGCGAAATGTATGCCGGCCAGCTTAGCGTTGGTGCTTTGCCGGCGGTGTTGCTTGCATACGTATTCACTGCGCAAAGGCCCGGTTCTGTTCGGTTTTTGGCCCCGACGGGCCGCATCGGCCCACACCGCCTATAATCCCCCGGTACCCCCCGAAGTCTTCCTATGAGCATCGCTGAACATATCCGCCCCGCGCTGGGCCTGCCTGCCATCCAGACCCTCGCCGCAGCGGACATGGCTGCCGTAGATGCCCTGATCCGTCGCCGCCTGTCCTCGGACGTGGTGCTGATCAACCAGATCGCCGACCACATCGTCTCGGCCGGCGGCAAACGCCTGCGGCCGATGCTGGTGATGCTGGCCGGCCATGCGGTCGGCGGCGCCGGCCCGGAACACCACCAGCTGGCGGCGATCATCGAGTTCATCCACACCTCCACCCTGCTGCACGACGATGTGGTGGACGAATCGGACCTGCGCCGTGGCCGCAGCACCGCCAACGCCCTGTGGGGCAATGCCCCCAGCGTGCTGGTCGGTGACTTCCTGTACTCGCGCAGTTTCCAGCTGATGGTGGAACTGGAGCGTATGCCGGTGATGCAGATCCTGGCCGACACCACCAACCGCATCGCCGAAGGCGAGGTACTGCAGTTGCTGCACGTGCATAACCCGGACACCGACGAGGACGCCTACCTGCGCGTGATCGAGCGCAAGACCGCGGTGCTGTTCGCCGCCGGTACCCGCCTGGGCGCGCTGGCCACCGGTGCCGATGAAGCCGTGCAGCAGAAGCTCTACGACTACGGCATGCACCTGGGTTACGCCTTCCAGATCGCCGACGACGTGCTGGACTATTCGGCCAATGCCGACGAATTGGGCAAGAACTTGGGCGACGACCTGGCCGAAGGCAAGGCCACCTTGCCGCTGATCCATGCCATGGCGCATTCGGATGAAGCGGTTCGCCAACGCCTGCGCGAGATCGTGCAGGACGGCGATGCCAGCGCAATGCCGGAAGTGCTGGCCGCCATCCACGCCACCGGCGGCCTGGAATACAGCCGCAAGCGCGCCGTGGAATATGCCAACGCCGCCGAGCAGGCCTTGGATGGCCTGCCGGAAACCGAGGCGATTGCTGCCCTGCGTGGCCTGGCCCGTTACGCCATCGAACGGAGTCACTGATCGCAATGGCTGGCCTGCAGCAGTTCCCGGATGACGAGCGCGCCGTGTTGTTGGCGGTCAAAGGCGTCGGCGCCACCGTGGTTTCACGCTTGGAGCAGCTGGGATTTCATTCGCTGGCACAGCTGGCCGAAGCCGACACCGGCGATGTCGTCAGCCAGGCATCGGCGATGCTGGGCAGCAGCTGCTGGCGCAACAGCCCGCAGGCAAGGGCGGCGATCAGTGGGGCGATAGCCGCGGCGCAGAGCCGGACGCCTTTGTAGGAGCGTCGTAAACCGCGAAGCCACAGCTGTTCCCGGCGCCGCTTGGCACGAACCACCATGACCGCATCCCGCGTGGAGAGCATTTGCCGCGATCTGACAGATAGTCAGCTTCGCGGCTTACGCCGCTCCTACAGCGTATGGATTGCTGGTGAAGCCCCAGCCGAGCATGGCTCGGCACTACGCTCCCTCCCTTTCGCGTAGCGAAGGGGAGGGTTGGGGAGGGGTAAGCTTTATCGCTTCTGATCTGGCTTGAGCTTCGCGGCTCACGCCGCTCCCACAATCTGTTGGATTGCTGGTGACGCCCCTGCCGAGCATGGCTCGGCACTACCTAAGCCTTAGTCGCCCAGGCGTTCTTCCAGGAAGTTGTCCATCATCTTCCAGGCGCGTTTTGCTGCGCGCGGGTCGTAGAGGCAGCCCGGCGGGCTGTTGGCGTCGGCTTCGGCGAAGCAATGCACGGCGCCGCTGAAATTGACGAACTGCCAATCGGCCTTGGCCGCATCCATTTCCGTACCGAAGTTGGCAATGTCCTCGGCGCTGACGCCACGATCCGCCGCGCCATTGAGAACCAGCATCGGCACCTTGCCGCTACCTGCCGCGGCCGGCGCAGGCGTGGACAGCCCGCCATGCAGGCTCACTACCCCGGCCAGCGGCATGCCGGCACGGGCCATTTCCAGCACGGTGGTGCCGCCGAAGCAGAAGCCTACGGCTGCAATATGGTTTGCATCCAAGGGGGCCTTGCCTGCCTGTGCCTTCAAGGCATCCAGTGCCGCCGCCGCGCGGCTGCGCAGCAGAGCGCGATCCTCGCGCAACGGTTTGGAGGCTGCCGCCGCGGCATCGTTGTCCTGCGGCCGCACGTTCTTGCCGTAGACATCGGCTACCAGCACAACATAGTCATCGCCGGCGATCTGCTCGGCCTTGGCCACCGCCGAGTCATTGACCCCGCGCCAATTGGGCACCATCACCACGCCGGGACGGCGGGCATCGCCTTCATCGTCATAGACCAGCACGCCGCTGTAGGTCGTCCCCTGCAGCTGCCATTCGACCGGGCGGTGCTGCATCTTCGCGAAGGCGGGGATGGATGCGGTGACACACAAGGCCAATACCGCCAACTGCATTTTCCGTGCTGCGCGCATGGGACTGCTCCGGTCTGGGGTGTGTGGCGAGTCTAGGCGCTGGGTGTTCTTAGAGCAAAAGCTTGCCCTCACCCCAACCCCTCTCCCGTGTACGGGAGAGGGGCTAGTGCACTAGCCGCTGACGGAAACCGAGCCCCTCTCCTGCGGGAGAGGGGTTGGGGTGAGGGCAAGCTGATCGCGCGAGCCATCAGCCCGCACATCAAGCTCAACCAATCCCCAACCCAGGAATCGCACTGATGCTGTCCGGATCAAACCCAGCCAGCTCGGCGAAGTGCCGCCCGCGCGCAACATAGTCCTTGTAAGCACCAAAGCTCGGCGCGCCCGGCGACAGCAGCACTACCCCGCCCTGCTCGCCCAACGCTGCACGCGCCAACTCCACTGCGTGCGGCAAGTCGCCCGCAGCATGCAGACCAAATCCACCGGCCTCAGCCAGCGGCGCCAGCAGCGCATTGATGCGTGGCCCGTTCGCGCCCATGGTCACGATCTCGACCGGCGCGCCAACGCGCATGTGCTCGGCAAAATCGTGCCAATCCAGGCCACGGTCATGGCCGCCCACCAGCAGCGCGATGCGCTGGCCGGCAAAACAATCCAAGGCAGCAAGCGACGCATGCGGCGTGGTGCTGATCGAGTCATTGACCCATTGCAGGCCGTCGCGTTCACCCAAAAGCTGCAAGCGATTCGGCAATGGCCGGAAGCTCTGCACTGCAGGTGCCAATGCAACCGCATCCAGCCCCAGCGCTTCCAGCGCGGCCAGTACAGCGCACAGGTTGCCGCGGTTATGCCGGCCCGGCAGCGGCGTGTTCGAGGTATCGAATACCGGCTGCGTGCCGCGATGCACGACTTCGCCAACCATATGCCAGCCTTCGGGCTGGTTGAACCAGACAATTTCGCTGTGCGGCAGCTGCAGTACGCGCAGGTGCTCGTCGGCCGCATTGAGCACGGCAACACGCGGATGCCCGCCGGTCACCAACGACAGCTTGTCGTCGATGTAGCGCTGCTCGCTGCCGTGCCAGTCCAGATGTTCCGGGAAGATGTTCAGGACGATGGCCACGTCCGGACGCACGCCACTGCGCGCCACTTCGCCGGTCTGGTAGCTGGACAGTTCAACCGCCCAGTATTCCGGTGCCGGTTGCGGGTCCAGCGCCTCAAGCAGCGGCAGGCCGATATTGCCGATCAGGCCGGTGCGATGGCCGGCAGCACGCAGCAGGTGCGCCAGCAGCGAGGTGGTGGTGCTCTTGCCCTTGGTGCCGGTCACGCAGACCGTATTGGGCAGCGCACCGTTCGCATCGGCGTGTTCGCTGAACCACAGCGAGGTACCGCCGATGAACTGCGTGCCCTGGACCAGGGCGTACTGCGCCTCGGCCTTGTAAGGACTGATGCCGGGCGACTTGATCACCACCTCGAAGCGCGCCAGCGCCTCGCCGCTTACATCGGTTTCCACCTGCAGGGCGCCTGCGGTTTCGGCGCGTGCTGCGTCCGCTTCGGCAGCCGGACAGAACAGGGTCAGCGCGAGTGTTGGCAGCCGCGCCTGCAATACCTGGAACGCGGCACGGCCCTCACGGCCCCAGCCCCACAGCGCGACACGCTTGCCTTCAAGCTGCGAAATTCGCACGCAGACGCTCCCACAGTTCTGCCGGGATGCGGTGTTCACCGTCGATGACCAGCAGCGGTTCGATCTGCAGTTCATCGGCCGACAGGGTCGGCTGGATCAGGTTGGCGAAGCGCTTGACCAGCACGTCTTCCTTCCATTCCGGTCGCGATGCCAGGGTGGCCATCGCCGCACGCGATTCCTTGCCCTCGCCCACGCACTCGAACGGCTTGTGGTCCTGGAACTCCAGCAACGCGTCGTAGCCGCCGGCCTGCTCGCTGTCATCCAGCAGATTGCGGCCAAAGATGCGCACCAGACGCATCTTCGGCATGAACGGTGCCAGCGCCAGGAACACGAAGTGGCACTTCGGGCAGACGCCGCACCAACGGTTCACCGGGCGCTCGCCGAGAATGTGGAAATTGCGGTTGCAGCTGGAGAAATGCGCGTCGTAGAAATCGGTCTTGGCGAACTGGCGGGCCACCGCCAGCTCCGACAAGGGGCGCAGCAGCGAGTAGTAGTTCAGGTCGGCGGCGATGTACTGCTGCACGTATTCGCCAAACGCCTTCTCGAAGGCCCAGCCCTTGGACCACTGGTGGTTCACTTCGCCGGTGCCGGCGATCTGGCTGCCATAGCTGGCCGAGCGTTCGTTGGAGAACACCACCTGGTCCATACCCTGCACCACCGCTGCCAGCACCATGATCGCCGAGTTCACCGCGGTGACCGGGATATGGCCGTTCCAGGCGCCTTGGCGGTTGAGCTCGAACAGTTCCGGCGCCAACGTGCGGCCGATGTTGAGCGTGGGCAGGCCTGTGCGCTCGGCACAGGCACGGATCAGCTGCGAGCCGCCGATCCAGGTGACGGTTTCGGCCACGCCGGCATTGCGCAGGGCTTCGATGCTGACCAGCGAGTCCTTGCCGCCGCCGATGGCTACCAGGGCGTGGTGGGTCAGGTTGAGATTGGGCGCAGAAGCACCCTCACCCCAACCCCTCTCCCGGGGGGAGAGGGGCTCAGTCACCGGCAGCTTGAACCTGTCGCGCAGGTTCAGGCCGTTGCGGTAGGCGAATTCACCCAGGCCGTTGAAGTACACCGTTTCCACCAGCGCGGCGGTGGCCGCGTCGATGGCGTAGCTGTCGATGCTTACCTGCGCCGGTACCGCTGCCTTGTAGTAACTCACACCGGCAATCAGGTGCAGCAGCTGCAGCGCGCGTTGCACCGCTGCGGCGCGGTCGCCGTCCAGCTGGAACGGTGCACCCGGCACGGTGACGGTCTCGGTCATCTCCGGGCCGTCGTCGAAGGCGTATACCAGCTGCGCAACGCCGGTGTCCGCGGCGAAATCGCAGCGGACGAAGCGGAAGCGGGAAACCTGGTCTTTATCAAAAGCTGTCATGGCGTATCCGAATCAAACGAACCGTTTTCGCGCGGTGGCGCGGCGGGACGACAAAGAGGTGTGCAGGGAACGAACAGCATCATGCATCGATGATGTCCTCGCGCGGCAAGGCGCGCTGGTTATAGGTACTGGCCATGCTGAAGCCATAGGCGCCGGCATCGGCGATCAGCATCACATCGCCGTGTGCGGTGGCCGCCGGCAGCTTCACCCGCTGCGCGAACACGTCGCTGGACTCACAGATCGGGCCGACCACGCTGAAATCAACGTCGCGGGCATCGCCCAGGCGGCTGAGGTTGGCGATGTCGTGCCAGGCGTCGTACAGCGCCGGGCGCAGCAAGGCGTTCATGCCGGCATCCAGGCCAACACGGCGCACGCCGTCCTTTTCCACCACCTGCGTGGCGTGGGTCAGCAGCACTCCGCATTCGGCGACCATGAAGCGGCCCGGCTCGATCGCCAGCTGGAAGGCCGGGTGCACGGCTTTGATATCGGCCAGGCCAGCAGCCCAGGCTTCCAGATCAAATGGCTCGTCGTCGTCGCTGTAAGGCACCGGCAGGCCGCCGCCGATATCGAGGATCTCGACGCTGCCGATACGGCGGGCGAAGCCGGCCATTTCATCGACCATCTGCTTCCAGTGACCGCTGTTCTCGATGCCGCTGCCCAGGTGCGCATGCACGCCGGTGATGCGGATATCCAGCGCGCGGGCGGCGGCAATGAACTCATCCACGCGCAGCGCGGACAGGCCGAACTTGGACTCCTTGCCGCCGGTGTTCACCTTCTTGTGGTGGCCGTCGCCGTGGCCCAGATCGATACGCAGCCACAGCTTGCGGCCACGGAAAACCTCCGGCCAGTTCTGCAGCAGCTCGACATTGTCGACGGTGACGTTGACGCCACGCGCCAGCACGGCCTGGTACTCGGTGATCGGCGCAAAGCTCGGCGTGAACAGCACGCGCTCGGGGCTGATATCCGGCACCGAGGCGAACACCAGTTCCACCTCGCCCTGCGATACACATTCCAGGCCGAAACCTTCAGCGGCCAGCGTGCGCAGGATCTGCGGATGCGAGTTGGCCTTGATCGCGTAGAAGCGGCGATCGATGGCGCTGATCGCATTCAACTGGCGGGCGCGTTCGCGCACCTTGTCCAGATCGTAGACGTAGGCCGGCGTACCCTGCGCAGCCAGTTCCAGCAGCCGCTGCTGGCGCGCCGGTGCCTGCCACCACGGCGTCTGCCGCGGGCGGATGCTGCCGATGATTTCGCGCCAGCGCGGGCCGAACACGTGTTCTTCGTAAACCGGCATGGCGCCGCTGTCGATCAGCTCTGCGTGCAGGATCGGCAACAGGCCGTCGGCGTCGGCTTCGTCGATGACGAAGGTCAGGTTCAAGTCGTTGGAGGACTGCGAAATCATGTGCACGCGCTCCTTGCCGAACGTGGCCCACACGTCCGAGAGCTTGTACAGCAGCGAGCGCATGCCGCGGCCAACCAGGGTGATGGCCGCGCACGGCACGATCACCTTGACCTTGCAGATCTGCGACAGGTCGGCCGACAACGCGGCCAGCACATCGGTGTTGACCAGGTTTTCAGACGGGTCCAGCGACACGGTGACGTTGGTCTCGGCCGAACCGATCAGGTCCACCGACAGGCCGTGCTTCTTGAACAGGTTGAACACGTCGGACAGGAAGCCGACCTGCTGCCACATGCCGATGCCTTCCATCGAGATCAGCACGATGCCGTTGCGGCGGCTGATCGCCTTCACCCCCGGCACCGGCTCGGCCGCGCCGTCGATGCTGGTGCCCGGCATGTGCGGGCGCTCGGTATCGAGGATGGCCATCGGTACGCCGGCATCGCGGCAGGGCTTGATCGAGCGCGGGTGCAATACCTTGGCGCCGGTGGTGGCGATTTCCTGTGCTTCGTAATAATCCAGGCGGGTCAGCAGGCGCGCGTCCGGTACGTCCTTGGGGTTGGCGCTGAACATGCCCGGCACGTCGGTCCAGATCTCCACGCGGCTGGCGCCGAGCAGTGCACCGAAGTACGCCGCCGAGGTATCCGAACCACCGCGGCCAAGGATGGCGGTGCCGCCGTCACCGTGGCGGGCGATGAAGCCCTGGGTGATCAGCATGCGCGTCGGCTGGGCCGAAAAACGCTGCTTGAAGTCGCCGCCGCCCTGCCACTGGCAATTCACCGACAGGCGTTGCGACCATTCGGTCTGGTTCGGCGCGGCCGGAAGTGCATTGAGCCATTCGCGCGCGTCCATCCAGCCGAAATCCAGGCCGGTGCTGCGCAGATAGGCGGCACCGACGCTGGAGGACAGCAGTTCGCCCTGGCCCAGCACGTCGGCCTGCCAGTCCAACGGACGGCTGGCCGCACGCGGGTCATCCAGCAGCGCCTGCAGGGCGGCCAGACGTTCAGCCAGTACCTCGGTGCCCAGCTCCAGCTCGGCCAGGAACTCGTTGTGGCGGGCGACCAGCGCCTCCACTCGTGCGCGACTGTCGGCGGCGCCGTCAGCAATGGCGGTCAATTCATTGGTGACGCCGGACAAGGCCGACACCACCACCAGCACCCTGCCGCCGGTCTCGTCTGCCCGTTTTTTCGCCAACTGACCGATCGTGTTCCAGCGATGACGACGCGACACCGAGGTGCCACCGAACTTGAGGACGATCCAGCGATCAGCAATTGGGGAAGCAGACATTGGCTTTGAGGGTTCACAGGTGGGAGAAAGACCCGGCAACGCGGGCGGAACTCCCGATTCTATGCCAAGGCCGTTGAGGCAGGACGGCTGAGTTACCAGCGATACCATCGCCGCCCGGCCTCCCCTCCCGGGGTCAAGAAAGTAGCATTTGCAACGATCCGGGTCATCTTTGGATGAATGGGTGCTGCTGGGGGCCGGCCCGAGCCTGGCCTTGGACCCTGTTTTCAAGGCCGTCATCCGCGCACAGGGCAGGTTCTCGGCCCAGCCAGATCGGGCCAGAGCATTCGCCGTAAGCTTTGGTCCGCAGGCAGGAAACACGCAGCGCAGGTGCCTCACGCCCGCGCGGCCACGCCGATGCAGGGTTTACAGGATTGGCTTGAAAGCCGCCTCCCGCTGGCACTTTCCCGCAACGCGCCTAAGCTGCCACGTCCCTGCCCCACTACAAAGAACCATGTCCCCGCGCCGCTACCTGCAATTGGATGTCTTCGCTGCCCGCGCCGGTTACGGCAATCCGCTGGGCGTCATCCTCGACAGCGACGGCCTGGACAGCAACGCCATGCAGGCCCTCGCCGCCTGGCTGAACCTGTCCGAGACCATCTTCTTCCTGCCACCGGACGAAGGCGCCAGCTACCGCATCCGCATTTTCACCCCCAGCAGCGAGCTGCCGTTCGCCGGCCACCCCAGCGTCGGCGCGGCCTGGGCGGCGGTCACCTGCGGGCTGGCACAGGCAGATGAAGGCAGGTTGATACAGCAGTGCGCAGCGGGCCTGCTGCCGGTACAGGTAAGCGGGCCAGCCGGCGCCCCAACCATCCTGTTGGCCAGCCCCTCTGCGCAACAGCAGCAGACGATGCCGGGCGCTGTACCGGAACAGTTGCAGGCCTTGATCTCCCCCGGCCATGTTCCCGAACTCTGGGACAACGGCCCACGTTGGTGGTTGCTACCGGCGCGCGATGCGGCAAGCGTGCGCACTCTGGTGCCGGACATGGCCGCCATACGCGACTGGAGCCATGCCACGGATGCAACCGGTGTGGCCGTTTTCGCAGCCGAAGCCGGCACAGATCACGCCCTGGTGGTGCGCGTCTTCTGCCCGGCCGACTCGGCGAGCGTGCCCGAGGATCCGGTCACCGGCAGTGCCAATGCGCTGATCGCGGCGTGGTTGCAGCAACGCAGGCAACTACCGGGCAGTGATGGCAGCTATGTCGCCAGCCAAGGCCGCGAGGTCGGACGCGATGGCCGCGTGCAGGTAGCAATCGATGCGCAGGGCACGGTCTGGATTGGCGGCCAGGTCCAGCCGGTTATCGATGCACAGGTGCACTGGTAAGCTGCCGGGCCGTCGTCTGGAACCTGTTCGTAATGTCCGCTCGCCGCTATCTGCAGTTGGATGTATTCGCCGCCCGCCCAGGCACCGGCAATCCGCTGGGCGTCATCGTCGACAGTGAAGGGCTGGATGACATCGCCCTGCAGGCCATTGCCGCCTGGCTGAATCTGTCCGAGACCATTTTCTTCCTGCCGCCGGATGAA
The DNA here is from genome assembly GCF_001431465.1 of Stenotrophomonas terrae. Classification (GTDB taxonomy): domain Bacteria; phylum Pseudomonadota; class Gammaproteobacteria; order Xanthomonadales; family Xanthomonadaceae; genus Stenotrophomonas; species Stenotrophomonas terrae. Next base: position 67,429 of record NZ_LDJJ01000015.1, read on the forward strand.
GGCGCCAGCTATCGCATCCGCATTTTCACCCCAAAGGGTGAACTGCCCTTTGCCGGGCACCCCAGCGTGGGTGCCGCCTGGGCCGCGGTGGAGCTGGGGCTGGCCACGCCCGATGACAACGGCCAATTGGTCCAGCAATGCGCGGCCGGGTTGCTGCCGGTGCGGGTACAGGGCGGCCGTTGGTTCCGCCAGATCCACGTGCGCAGCCCGCAGGCCGAACGCCGCGATACCGTCATCGACAAGCTGCCCGACGGCCTGGCGGCCCTGGCCAAGCCCGGCCACAGCCCGGAACTGTGGAACAACGGCCCGGACTGGTGGCTGCTGGAAGCCGGCAGCGAAGCCGCCCTGCGCCGCTACAAGCCCGAGCTCGCCGCCATCGCGGCCCTGCCCGGCCGCGGCAAGCTGGCGATCTATGCCGCCGCCGACCGCCCCGACGTTGGCTACCAATACGTGGTGCGCGCCTTCGCCCCGGGCGTTGGCATCAACGAAGACCCGGTTACCGGCAGCGCCAATGCGCTGGTCGCCGCGCAGCTGCTGCAACAGGGGCGGATCAAGCCGTTCCAGCAATACCTCGCCAGCCAGGGCCGCGAGCTCGGCCGCAACGGCGAAGTGCGGGTGGAAGTGGATGCGGAGTCCAACATCTGGATTGGCGGTGAGGTGCAGCAGGTGATTGCGGGACAGATTGAGTGGTGAGAGCGCAAGCCATGCGTGAATGTCTCCCCTCTCCCGTTTACGGGACTGCAGCCCCCTTCTTGGGGGAAGGTGCCCAAAGGGCGGATGAGGGGAAGCGTGCGGAAGCACGCATGCTCTTGCCTTTGTAGCCCTGCAAAAAACAGAGCAAGCGGACTTCGTCCGCCTCCCCTCACCCCAACCCCTCTCCCGCAGGCGGGAGAGGGGCTTAAGCCACAGCCAAAGCGACAACCACAGCGAGAGCCAGGGCCATAGCAACGCCCACAGCAGCAGCAACAGCAACAGCAACAGCGACAGCGACAGCGACAGCCACCGCCACAGCAACAGCAACAACAACAACAACAACAACAACAACAACAACAACAGCAACAACCTCACAGCATCCGGACCCACCCATGACCACCCGCCGCTTCCTGCAACTTGATGTCTTCGCCCCCCGGCCCGGTACCGGCAATCCGCTGGCCGTGGTGCTGGACGCCGATGGCCTGGACGATGCCGCCATGCAGGCCATCGCCCGCTGGACTCGTCTGCCTGAAACCACTTTCATCTTCGCCCCGACCAAACCGGGTACCAGCTACGGCATCCGCATGTTCGCCCCGCAGAAGGAGGTGCCGTTTGCCGGCCACCCCAGCGTCGGCAGCGCCCATGCCGTACTGGAAAGCAGCGTGGCCGCGGCCATCGATGGCCAGCTGGTACAGGACGGCATTGCCGGCCAGCTGCCGCTGCAGATCAGCGAGCACGATGGCATCCGCACCATCGCCATCCGTACGCCTCGCGCCTCGGTGGCTGAGATCGTCACCGCCAGCGATCCGCGCCTGCAGCCAGCCATCGTCGGCTGGCCGCTGGGCAGCCTGCCACCCGCACTGATGGATGGCGGCCGCCGCTGGTGGGTGGTGGAAGTCGCTGACGAAGCCGCGCTGCGCGCGCTCAACCCCGACTGGGACGCCATCGCCACCCTCGCAGAATCCACCGGCGCGATGGGCGTGTTCGCCTACGCCCGCGCCGCAGGCGACGGCTACCAATTGGTGGTGCGAGCTTTCGTCGGCAATGGTCGCCGCTTTGAAGACGCCGCCTCCGGTGCGGCCAATGCCGTGCTGGCCGCATGGCTGGACGAGCGCGATGCCCTGCCCGGCAGCAACAAGCGCTACACCGCCAGCCAGGGCCGCGAAGTCGGCCACGATGCGTTGCTGGAGCTGCGCATCGACGCGCACGGCGACGTCTGGTCGGGCGGTCAGGTGCAGACCGTGATCCGCGGAACCATTGATTGGTAACCGGGTCAGACGCTGACCAATAGCGCAGAGACCCACGGAGACGGAAATGCGTAGATGGATCTTTATTTTCGCGCTGTTTTTCACATTCAATGCCTACGCCGGTGAGCTTTCCCGTCAACCGGCAAGGGCCTTGTTCGTCGGCAACAGCCTGATCTACGTAGGTAATCTGCCGGCCACCTACGCAGCACTGAGCAGCGCCAACGGACATCCGGTTCACAGCCAGATGATCGTCAAAGGCGGTGCCCACCTCCATCAACGGGTTGCCGATGGCTCAGTACAACGCGCACTGAGCGAACATCGCCCCGAGCTACTGATCCTGCAGGAACAAGGCGGCGCGCTGCTGTGCTTGCCGGACGCATCATCCTGTACAAAATCGCAGGCAGCGATAGCGGCATTGGCGAAGACAGGTAGCGACGCCGGTGCCCGCGTACTGCTGCTCGGCAGCTATCAATCACAGGCGGCGGCATCGGCCCGTCTGATTGCCAAGGAAGCTGCTGCTGCCGAACAGGCCGGCATTCCCTATGTGGCAATCTCCGAAGCCCTGCGTACCGCCTCGGCCGCTGCGCCCGACCTACCCTGGTACGACGCGGACGGCATGCATCCCGGCCCGGCGCTGACCCTGCTTGACGCCATCCAGCTTTTTCGCGTCATCCACGGCCGGCTGCCCGAGCACGGCTTCTCAGTGGCGGCACCGATCTATCTACCTAAAAGCGGGCTCGATGCGACCTTGCGCGATGCCAATGCCGCCGCACCGCTTGCCGATACACCCACCCATATCAACTACCCGGATGCGATGGTCCAACGCATCAACGCGATACTGCGAACCACGCCGCCCTGACAACGAGCTCCCCATGCCCCACCTGACTCTTGAATACAGCAGCAATCTCGGTACCACCATTACCCCGGCGTTGTTGCGAACAGCCAATCAGGCGCTGCTCGGCACCGGACAATTCCAGGAAATCGACATCAAGTCACGGGCCATCGCATTTGATTGCTTTGCGGTCGGAATCAATGAAAGCCCACGCGGTTTTGTGGCTGCGCGATTGGAACTACTCAGTGGCCGCGATGCGGATACCAAGCGCGATATTGCCAACAAACTCCTGGCCGCACTTGAAGCTGTCATCGTTGCCGACGAACTGGAGCTGCAGATCAGCGTGCAGATTGTGGATATCGACCGCGACAGCTACGCCAAGACCCTGATTCCGCCCAAGACTTGAGCGAACGCGAGTAATCCCCATGACGGGACTCCACCTGGAAAAGCAGCGACCGACGCGACAGTGCCCGGCTCAGCCCTCGGCCATTTTGAATTTAATTTCGGCGCCATCAAACAAGGTCATATAGGCATCATTCGCGCGAAGCTTGATGTCCACCCAAAAGCGCATCTCCTTCGTCCCTTCAGCTATTTCTGAGAACGACACGTTCACGCTGATATCCACTTTGCCAGACTCACTGCGCAAGCGCATCACGTTGCGTTGCAGCCCGCGCAATTGAGCGGCACCTTCCGTGCTTAGCGCCAGATCGTAGGTTGTAACGGCAACAGCCGGGCTGAAAAATCCGGAGCTGCGTTCACCTTGGCTGGAGCCCACCAATCTCAGCGGCATCGTCGCAACCTGCGCAGCCTCGCCATCGGGCTGCAGCCGCAATACCAGCCGGGTTTCCTCCGGGTTCAGCGTGTTTCCGCGCGGAAGCGCTACCTTGATCCTGATATCTGCGGGTTCCAGTTGCACCAGCGCACGCTCATCCAATGAAGAAAGCCGCAACGCGGTGGACAGCGGGATCGAAGCACAGGCGCAGAGCAGAACCAGGCACAGAAACAGGCACGATCTTGCAAGAATCACGGGCAAAGACATCGACGCATCTCCTTGGTCGTTGTACTTCCATATCACCGTGTCGGCGCGGGGAGCTTATCCTCTGCCGTGCATGCGACTATCGCTGAAGCCCTGTCTTCGGAGCAACGTAATGGCGCACATTCAGTTTCACTCCGTTTCCCCCTTCCTGGCTACAGAGGACCTGCCCACCACCCTGGCGTTCTATCTCGACAAGCTGGGCTTCGCATTGGCATGGGAGTGGGGTGAGCCCACCGAGTTGGCTGCGGTATGCCGCGATGAGGTGGAGTTGACCCTCGCCAGCCGCGCCGATGCCAAGCCCGGCGGCATCAGCCGGCTATATCTGCACATTGACGGAATCGACAGCTATCACGCGCAGCTGCAGTCAGCCGGCGTGGGCATCACCGTAGCCATTGCTGACCGGCCCTATGGCATGCGCGATTTCAGCGTGACTGATCCGGCCGGCAATGTGCTGTGCTTCGGGCAGGCATTGCCGCAGCCGATGAGTGCTGCGGAAGCGGTGTAGTTCGCAGGAACACCGGCCCACCCGCGACCACGACGGCGACTGGATCTTCAGCTTCGCGGCTTACGCCGCTCCCACACGACTTGGCTTTCTTGTCAGCAGGTAACCCAGCCAGGCAAATGGCAGGTAAGCCAGCAATACGTCCAGCACTTCGAACCAGCGCGGTGCGGGCAACATGAAACAGCTGGCGATGCCGCCCATCAGGAACAACAGGCCAATCAGCAGCGCGGGGAGTCTGTTCACGCGTCCCATTGCCCAGGTTGCAACCAAGGCACCGGCGAAGGTTCCCAAGGCATGGGCCAGGAAGGGAAACAGGAAATGGCGGGCCTGGAGCAGCGGCATCGCCGCCTTCAGTCCTTCAGCGGTACTGGTATCTACCCCGGCCGGCGGTGGTACCAGCTGGGTACCTAGCAGTATCAAGCCCATGTTCACCGCGCTGCCTGCAATAAAGCCAAGCACTACGGCCAGCAGTCCTTTCAGGAAACCTCGCATCGTTGCCCCCCCTCAGCTCGGTGATGGGCGGAGTATGAGCCAGGTGGAGCCTGGTTGGGTGCGCCTGGAGTAGCGTGATCAGCTTCCCCCGTTTGCGGGACTGCAGCCCCCTTTTTGGGGAAAGGTGCCCCGAAGGGCGGATGAGCGAGCTTTGGGTTTTGCGGTAGAGCCCCCTGCCGAGCATGGCTCAGCACTACAAAGGCAATGCTTGGCTTCGCCCCTTCTCCCGTTCACGGGAGAAGGGGCCCCGAAGGGGCGGATGAGGGGGAGCTTTGGGTTTTGCGGTAGAGCCCCCTGCCGAGCATGGCTCGGCACTACAAAGGCAATGCTTGGCTTTTTCCCTTCTCCCGTTCACGGGAGAAGGTGCCCCGAAGGGGCGGATGAGGGGAGCTTTGGGTTTTGCGGTAGAGCCCCCTGCCGAGCATGGCTCGGCACTACAAAGGCAATGCTTGGCTTCGTCCCTTCTCCCGTTCACGGGAGAAGGTGCCCCGAAGGGGCGGATGAGGGGGAGCTTTGGGTTTTGCGGTAAAGCTCCTGCCGAGCATGGCTCGGCTCTACAGATGATGCTTGGCGTTGCCTCACCTTCCCCCTTTTGGGGGGAAGGTGCCCAAAGGGGCGGATCAGGGGCTTTGGGCTTTGCGGCAAAGCCCCCTGCCGAGCATGGCTCGGCACTACCGATGCAGGCTCAGCGCCAGTTGTAGTTGAACGACACGCCGATGATGCGCGGGTCGTTGTAGACCGCCGCCATGTAGTTCTCGATCACACCCTTGAGGTTCTTCTCGTTGGTGATGTTGCGGGCGAATGCCGCCACTTCCCAGGCGCCGTAGCCGCCGGTATAGCCAACGCGCAGGCCGCCTTCGAAGTTGCCCTTGGAGTAGAACTCCTTGCTGTCATACAGCACGAACTGGGTTTCGCCCTGCTTGTTCCAATCGGTGGCGAAGAACACCGCACCGTCATCGCCCACCGGGATGTCGTAGCGTGCGGCCAGGTTGAGGTTGTACTTGGGTGCGTTCGGCAACGGGTTGCCGTCGATCTGTGCGTAGACGTTGCTGCCGATCTTGATGGTCGGGTCGTTGACCGTGCACACCACCACGCCGTTGAGCGCACAGACCTGCGCATAGACGCGCTTGTCCTGGATTTCGCTATGCAGCAGGCTCAAGCCAGCCGTCAGCGACAGGTTGGGGATCGGCCGCCAATCCAGGTCTGCTTCCAGGCCGTAGGCACGCGCCTTGTCGGCATTGAACAGCACGCCATTGCCGTTGGAATCGTTGCCGTTGAGCTGGATGTCATTGACGGTATAGGTAAAGCCGCTGACGTTCAGGCGCAGACGGTTGTCCAGCAGGCTGCTCTTGATGCCGGCTTCCCAGGACAGGATGGTCTCCGAGTCGGCGGTGGTGAAATCGGCATTGAACACCGCCGAGCGGCCCTGGATCGTCGGGCCACGGAAGCCGCGCGCCACACGTGCGTACAGGCTCAGCTCCGGGCTGATCTCGTACATCGCACTCAGATCCCAGCTGGGCTGGGTATCGGACATCTGCACGTCATGGCGGCCCTTGTAGGTCACCAGCCCGGCGGCGGTGTCTGCGGTCTTCAGCAGACGGGTGTGCTTCTCGTCCTTGGTGGCGCGCACGCCTGCGGTCAGGGTCAACGCATCGGTTGCCTTCCAGCTCACCTGGCCAAAGCCCGCCCAGGAGGTATTGATGTTGCGCAGGCGCACCCAGTTGTTGGGATTGTGCGCCGCGGTATCCAGGAACCAGGCGCGCTGGTAGAAATCAGTGGTGTCGCGCCCGTCAAAGTAGAACGCACCCACCTGCCACGACCACGGGTCGGTGGCGTTGGAGGCCAGCCGCAGCTCCTGGGTGAACTGGTCCAGATCCTGCACCTGGCCCATCGACTGGCCATAACCATTGGGCAGGCCGTTGACCGGGTAGTCGGCCGCCGCGCCACCATCGGTATCACCGCGGCTGTAGCCGGAGGTGGTCTCGTAGGCGCTGATCGAGGTCAGCGTGGTATTGCCGAAGTCATAGGTGGCCTTCAGCGAGCCGCCGTGGGTCTTGTAGGCCTGCGGGTTGTTATCGGCTTCGTCGAACGCCACCTTGTCGCGCGCCACATCGACGCGGTTGCTGCCCTTCACCAGTGCGTTGCGCAGGAACAGGGTGGAGGTGCCTTCGTAATCACGGGTATGGGCCGAGGCCAGCAACGAGAACTGCTCATTGGGCTTGTACAGCAGTTGCAGGCGCAGGTTGCGGTCGTTGTAGCCGCCCATCGTGTCGTTCTTCGGCGAGACCGTGCCGTCGGCACTCGGGCCACGGTAGGTGTTGTCCACCCAGTCATCGCGGTGCTGGTACAGGGTGGAAACGCGGTAGGACAGCACGTCGTTGATCGCCCCGCCCATGCCGCCATCGATGGATACGGTGTTGTAGCTGCCGTAGCTCACATTGACCCGGCCACTCGGGTCCTGGCTGGGCTTGGCGGTATCGAACTTGACGATGCCGGCGGTGGTGTTGCGGCCGAACAGCGAGCCCTGCGGGCCGCGCAGCACTTCCACCTGGTCCACGTCATAGACCGGGTTGGACTTGAGCACCACATGCTCCAATACCACGTCGTCCTGGATGATGGACACCGGCTGCGACGCCCCCAGGTAGAAATCGATATTGCCCAGGCCGCGGATATAGAAGCGCGGGAAGATGCGCCCGGTGGTGGTCTCGGCGTAGAAGCTGGGGACACGGCCGGACAGCGCCAGCAAAGTGTCATCCGCGCCTTCGGTATAGGCCCGCAAGGCTTCGCCCTGCACCACACCTACCGAGATCGGCACGTCCTGCAGGTTCTGCTCGCGGCGCTCGGCGGTGACGGTGATGGTATCCAGTGCCGTCGCGGCATCCTGGGCCAGCGCGGTCTGCGCGGCCAGCGGCAGGATCAACAGCGCGCAGGCCTGGGCCAACAGCGAGCGACGTGGGAATTCATGGGTAACCCGGGTAACTGCAGAGGTGGTGCGGTGACGCTGCATGGAATGGCCTTGGTTGGCAGTTGATGATTGCGCCCAGCCCGGACAGGGCCAATGACGCGGCATGAGGCGCGCAGATCATCGTCGCACAAGGTTGCAATTCGATGGCACTGCCAGCGGACAAGCCCGTAAAGCCGAACGCCAGCGCAGGAGCAAGCCGCTCCCACGCTGGCGACCACATTGCTTCTTTTAGTTCCCAGCGTTCCAGGCGATCAGCGGCTGGCTACTGCATCCGCTCAACGCAGCTGGTCTTTCAGGAACAACCAGGTGATCAAGGTCGCATCCGGCCCCTGCGGATCGGTGAACGGCAAGCCGGAGGTGCTGCCGCTCCAGGCATGGCCCATCCCATGCACGAGATAGTCCTGGACCAGGGTCCTGCCACCATAGCTGTAGTTCTTGACCGTATAGGAGCGACCACCCGGCACCTGGCCGGCAACAGTGCTGGTCGGCACGTACTTGACCGAATCATTGTCCAGGCCGTCATCGGCCAGATCATTGGTCTGCAGGAATTGGCGCACCGCCTGCTGGCCGTTGACCGGGTTGACCGTGGCATCGGCGCTGCCATGGAACACCAGCACCGGCAACAGACGCGGCGATGGTGAACCCGAGCACTGCCAGGCAAGCTTGCCATTGCTTTCCGGCGAATAGATGCTGCCGGCCAGCAGCGCGTAGGCGCTGCCGGATACGGTGGTCGCGCCCTTGTACATACCGCCGGAGTGGATGGCGCCAGCAGCGAACACGTCCGAATAGCAGGCCAGCATGATCGAGGTCATCGCGCCGCCCGCGGAGATACCGGTCACATAGACCCGCCGCGGGTCGACGGCGTATCCGGTCTTCACCGCATCAACGATTCCCGCAAGGATGGAAGCCTCACCGCTGCCGCGCGCCTGGTTGATCGGCAGCTGCCAGTTCCAGCAGCGCGTCGGGTTGGCGGTGACGTTCTGGCGTGGATAGACCACGATGAAACCTTCGACATCGGCGACATCATTGAACCCCGAAGCTTCACCCATCAGGTTGGGCCCGTTGACGCAGCCGTGCAGCACCAGCAGCACCGGCAGTGGCTTGCTTTGCTCATAGCCGGCAGGTACCCACACCTGGTATTCGCGGCTGCCGAAGAGGTTGCCGTACAGACCGAAATCCCAATGGCCTGTGGAACTCTGCGCAAACGCGTTGCCTGCCGCCAACCAGGCGCAGAGCAGTAGCAGGACCGCCTTGATTGAAACGATTCCAGATTTCATAACCAGATCCTCATGCGTGAGTCGTGGATGAAGTCGTACCGGGAATCCTCGTGGACCAGCCCTCCAGGAGGGTGTTGCGACGCCGCTGTCAAACCCAGCCGGTGGCGTAATAGATGCCGATCACCACAAACACCGCGAGGGTCTTGATGATGGTTACCGCAAAGATGTCCTTGTAGGCCTGGCGATGGGTCAACCCGGTCACCATCAGCAAGGTGATCACGGCGCCGTTGTGCGGCAGGCTGTCCATCCCGCCGGACGCCATCGAGGCAACCCGGTGCAGCACTTCCATCGGTATGCCGGCCGCCTGTGCGTTGGCGATGAAGGTCTCCGACATCGCAGCCAGGGCGATGCTCATGCCGCCGGAGGCCGAGCCGGTGACACCGGCCAGGCCAGTCACGGTAACGGCCTCATGCAGCAGCGGGTCCTTGATCGAACCCAAGGCATTGGCCACCACCATGAAACCCGGCAATGCGGCGATCACCGCGCCAAAGCCATACTCGGAGGCAGTGTTCATCGCCGCCAACAAGGCGCCACTGATTGCGGTCTTGGTGCCGTCGGCAAACTGGGCGACGACCGGTCGCCAGGCCAGCAGCATCACTGCCAGGATGCCGACCAGCAATGCGCCCTCCACCGCCCAGATCGCAGCGATCTTCGGCACTTCCTGCACCACCGGCGCGGCCTTGCCAAGGATGGACGGCACGAAGCTGTGCTCGGCGCCATACCAGTGCGGGATGCCCAGGGTGAACAGCTTGTTCGACACGAACACCAGCAGCAATGGCAACACCGCGATGCCGGCATGTGCCAGATTGGTGCCGATGAACGGCACCGGCTCGTTGACCAAGGTTGCCGGATCGCCATAGCCCTCGCCGTTGCGCACGGCAACACGGCGCCGCCACTCCAGGTAAGCCATGCCCACCGCCAGCACAAAGATGCTGCCGAGGGTGCCGAGCACCGGTGCGGCCCAGGTGTCGGTGCCGAAGAACGTGGTCGGGATGATGTTCTGTATCTGCGGCGTGCCCGGCAGCGCATCCATGGTGAAGCTGAAACCGCCCACCGCCAGCGTCGCTGGGATCAGCCGCTTGGGAATATTGCTCTGGCGAAACATCTCGGCGGCAAACGGATAGACCGCGAACACCACCACGAACAGCGACACGCCGCCGTAGGTGAGCAGGCCCGACACCAGCACGATCGACAGCATCGCCCGCTGCGGGCCGAACAAGCGTATCGCCGCACCGACAATGGATTTGGAAAAACCAGACAGCTCGATCAGCTTGCCGAACACCGCGCCCAGCAGGAACACCGGGAAATACAGCTTCAGGAAGCCGACCATCTTGTCCATGAACAAGCCGGTGAACATCGGCGCCACCAACGAAGGGTCGGTCAGCAGTACCGCGCCGAGTGCGGCGATGGGCGCGAACAGGATCACGCTGTAACCGCGGTAGGCAACCAGCATAAGGAAGCCCAACGCTGCAAGTACGATCAGTAACGACATACGGCGCTTCCGGATGGGGAGGCGCTCAGTATCCTGATCTGATGGCCGCTGCCGACTGGACCTAGGTCCACTCGCTGCTACCCGCCCGCGTCGCTAGCCTTGGCTCCGAGGGTGGCATACGGCCATCTACAACGTACTTGCCTGGGGAGGACCGAATGAAGCGGAATTATTTGAGCCTGATGATCGGCGCGCTGTTGGCCTCCGGGCCGGTATTGGCACAGGAAGCACAACCCGCTGCCCTGACAACGGGCAAGGCCGCGTCGGCCACCAACCTGGACAGCATCACCGTCACCGCGCGCAAGCGCGAGGAAACCCTGCAGGAAGTGCCGGTCGCGGTCACCGCCTTCACCTCCGAAGCGCTGGACAAGTTGAACGTGCAGGACATCGCCGACCTCGACGCGCAGGTTCCCAACCTGACCATCTATGCGGCGCGTGGCGCCAGCAGCACGGTCACCGCCTATATCCGCGGCGTCGGCCAATCCGATCCTACCTGGGGCGCGGACCCGGGCGTAGGCATCTATCTGGATGACGTCTATATCGCCCGCCCGCAGGGCGCTTTGCTGGATGTGTTCGACGTCTCGCGCATCGAAGTACTGCGTGGCCCGCAGGGCACGCTGTACGGCAAGAACACCATTGGCGGCGCGATCAAATACATCTCGCGCGGCCTGCCCACGCAGGTCGAGGGCTATGCCCAGGTCACCGCCGGCAACTACAACCAGCTCGATGCCAAGGCAGCCATCGGCGGCCCATTGGGCGGCGCCGACAGCGGCCTGCGCGGTCGCATTGCGGTGGCCAGCATGAACCGCGATGGTTTCGGTGAAAACACCTTCAACGGCCAGCCGATCAGCGACAAGCAGATCAATGCGGCGCGCTTGAACCTGGGCGCCTACGCAGGCGACGACTTTGACGTGCAGTTCGCGTTGGACTGGATTGATGACCAATCCGGCATGCGCGGCTCCAAGATGCTGGCACCCAATCCGTTCACCCCGGCGTATCCGCCGATGGATGACCGCTACGACATCCGCTCGGGCATGCGCAACCTCAACAGCGTCGAGACCAAGGGCGCCTCGGCTACGGTCAACTGGCGCCCGAACGAAGACATCGCCTTGAAGTACGTGGTCGCCAAGCGTGAGTCGGACAGCCACTCCAACATCGACTTCGACACCACGCCGGTCAAGCTTGCCGACGTCGGTGGCTTCTACGAGGACAGCCAGGTCAGCAACGAGGTGCAGTTCAACTACGACGCCGGTGGACGGGTGCGCGGCGTGGTTGGCCTTTACCAGTTCAGCGGTGAAGCCGGCGGGCAGATCCGCAACAACTTCTTCAACCTGCAGTTCGGCGATACCCGCGGCAAGGTACTGACCGACAGCATCGCGCTGTACGCGGACTGGACCTTCGACCTGACCAACAAGCTCAAGCTCGATGTCGGCGCCCGCTACACCGACGAGGACAAGCGTGCCGTCGTGTTGAACCGTTTCTACTCCGACGCCACCTTCACCCGGCCGATCGCAGTTGCTGCGGTCTTCGACAAGACCACCAACTTCAAGAACGTCTCGCCGAAGGTGTCGCTGGATTACCAGATCACCCCGGACATCATGGTCTACGGGCTGGCAACGCGCGGCTTCAAGTCCGGTGGTTACAACATCCGCGCCAACGCCGTGGCGGTGCCGCGCTCGGCCGAGCCGTTCGATGACGAGACCGTCGACAGCTTCGAGATCGGCAGCAAGATGGGCTTCCTCGACTCGCGCCTGTTCCTCAACCTGTCGGCCTTCCACAACAAGTACAAGGACATCCAGCTGTCGGTGTTCACTGGCATCGACACCAACGGCGACGGCGTCAACGATGCCTTCTTCGGCGACTTCACCAATGCCGGCAAGGGCACCGTCAACGGTCTGGAAATCGAATACCAGTACCTGCCGACAGCCCACTGGCTGATTTCCGGCAACCTGGCCTGGCTGGACACCAAGTACGACGAGTACATGGACCGCGGCGTCAACGTCGCCAAGCAGATGAAGTTCACCAATGCACCGGATTTCTCGGGTGCGCTGAACGTGGAATACCGCACCGAACTGGCCAACGGCAGCAACCTGTCCGCGCGCGTGGGTTACAGCTACCAGAGCGAAGTGTGGCCGACCACCGACCTGAGCCCGGTGATCCGCCAGGATGGCTACGGTCTGGTCAATGCCGGCGTGATCTGGAAACTCAATGACGCCTGGACTTTCTCCCTGCAGGGAACCAACCTGGCCGACAAGGAATACCGCACCACCGGCTACAACATCCCGGCGGTCGGCACCCTGATCGGTTTCTACGGCCCGCCGCGCCAGTACAGTCTCAGCGTCCGTTACGATTTCTAGGAAACACCTGCATGACGCAGTCTTACGATGATCTGTACTGGAACAGCAACGATGGCCTGCGCCTGCACGCGCGCGACCATGCACCAGCTGCGGGGCAATCGCCCCGCGGCACGGTGGTCTGCATTCCCGGCCTGACCCGCAATGCAGCCGACTTCGACGCCCTTGCCGAAACGCTGACAGCAGCCGGCTGGCGGGTACTCGCGGTCGACCTGCGTGGGCGTGCGGGTTCGGCGCGCGCGCCCGACCCAACCAGCTACAACCCGCGTGCCTACGCCGACGACATGGTTGCGTTACTGCGTTCGCAGAACATCGCAAAAGCGGTGTTCATCGGCACCTCGCTGGGCGTACTGGTCACCATCACCCTGGCCTCGCGCACAGCGGAGCTGATCGCAGCGGCGGTGCTCAACGATGCAGGCCCCAAGGTGCCACGTGAAGCCTTGGCGCGGATCGGCAAGTACGCAGGAAAACCCTTGCCGCCGATGGACTTGGACCAAGCCACTGCCTACGCCGAATCGATCGGCAAAGCGTCCTTCCCGCGCTTCACCACCGAGGATTGGCGGGCGATGGCTTCGCGCAGCTTCCGCCAGCGCGACGATGGCCTGTTGGAACTGGACTATGACCCCGCCGTCATCCGCACCACCCGCCCCTGGGTGCTGTGGCTGCTGCGGCCTGTGCTGTGGCGCGCGGTGCGTGGATTGACCTCGCGGGTGCCGGTGCTGGTCGTGCGTGGCGCGCTGTCGGACATCCTCCCGGCTGATGTCGCCCAGCAGATGGCGGCCACTTCGCCGAGCGCCAGCCTGGTCGAAGTGCCGGATGTCGGCCATGCGCCGACCCTGTCGGAACCTGAGGCACGTGACGCGATCCTGGCCCTGCTGGAGCGTGTGCGATGAGCGCCACCAACACGCCGCAGCAGATGCCGGCGGCCTTGCTTGCCCTGCAGCGATGGGCCGCAAGCGAACGCCTGGGCAAGCTCACGCACATCCCGCAGTCGCGCATCGACGCCTTCGCCGAGGCCACTGGTGACCACAACTGGATCCACGTCGATCCGGCCCGCGCGCAGAGCGACTTACCGGGTGGGCGAACCATCGCTCATGGCTTCCTGCTGCTCGCGCTCACCGTCGAAGAAGACGTGGCCGCCCTGATCGGCTTCGCCGGCATCGCCCATGTGCTGAACTACGGTTTGAACAAGGTCCGCTTTCTCGCACCGGTGCCCAGTGGCTCCGACATCCGGGTGCGCTCGCGCCTGGTTTCGCTGGAACCGCGCCAGCCAGGGCAATGGCTGCTGACCCAGCACAAGAGCGTCGAACTGCAGCCCGGTGGCGAGCTGGCACTGGCCGCCGAGCAGTTGTCGCTGATCGTAGTCGCGCCCTAGCCCACGCCCGCACTGCCGCCAGCACGCCGACCACGGTTCTCTCTACACTGGAGCGATGTTGACCCCTTCCATCGTCCTGTTCGCCTGCATCGCGTGGACCGTGCTGCTGTTCGGTGTCGCCCTGTGGGGTGAGCGACAGGGTCACCGTCTCGGCAAGGTATGGCCGGCCGTCTACGCGCTGTCTCTGGGCGTGCACTGCACCGCCTGGACCTATTACGGGGCCGCCTCGCAGGGCATGCAATGGGGCTTCCCGATCCCGCCGACCTTGATCGGCATGGCGCTGATCTTCGCCTTGGGCCTGCCATTCCTGGCACGGCTGGGCCGGCTGGCCAAGCAACACAACAGTGCCACCATCGCCGATCTGGTGGTCGCGCGACTGCGCACCGATCAAGGGCTGGGCGCAACCATCACCCTAGTCGCCCTGCTCGGCATCATTCCCTACATCGCGCTGCAGCTCAAAGCGGTAAGCCAAGGCCTGAGCAGGCTACTGGGCGGCCAGTTCGCCGCCAGCGGCTGGCAGCTGGACATGTCGTTCTGGTTCGCGCTGACGATGGCCGCGTTCACCATGCTGTTCGGCGCGCGCAAGGCCTCGGCCACCGAGCACAACCGCGGCATCGTGGTGGCGCTGGGGCTGGAGTCATTACTCAAGCTTGCGGCACTGCTCGCTATTGGCCTGTATGCGGCGTTGTCGGTGCATCGCGCGGGCACGCCGCTGCTGGAAAAGATGGCGCATCTGCCGCCACCGACGGTAATCCCCGACTTCATCACCATGGTCGCCTTGGGCGCGATGGCGGCATTCACCCTGCCCCATCAGTTCCATGTGGGGGTGGTCGAGCTGCGCCAGCCCTCCGACCTGAAGACCGCTCGCTGGTTGTTCCCGCTCTACCTGCTGTTGATCGGCCTGCCATCGGTGCCGATGGCCTTGTCCGGTGCCGCCCAGCTCGGGTCCTCGGTATCGCCTGATCTGTATGTACTGGCCTTGCCGCAGGAACGTGGCCACCATCTGCTGGCGCTGCTCGCCTACCTGGGCAGCCTCAGCGCCGCCACCGGCATGATGATCCTGTCCGGGCTGACCCTGTCGATCATGCTCGGCAACCATGGCTTTGGCTCGCATCTGCTGGCTGGGGTAAATGGCGCCGGCAACGACGCCGGTGCCGACCTGCGCCCGCGCGTACTGGCATTCCGCCGCGCCGGCATCCTCGCCGTATTCCTGATGTCGTGGTTGTACAGCCGCGCGATGAGCGGCACCGAGGCGCTCAGCGATTTCGGCCTGATGTCATTCACTGCCTTGTCGCAGCTGGCACCGGCGGTGCTGCTGGCGGTGTATCGGCCGCGCACGCCGTCGCCAGCGATCATGGCCGGCATCGTGCTGGGCTCCCTGGTCTGGCTGTGGCTGGTGTTGTTGCCGATGGTGATACCCGCACCGGACCCGGCGGCGGGCACCGAAGGTCTGCATTGGCTCGCACTGTTCTCGCTGCGCATGCAGCCCGGCCATATCGCGATCAGCATGGGCGCCAGCCTGGCGGTCAACCTGATCACCGTCGCGCTGGTATCGCGCGCGATACGTCCATCGCTGCCGCTGCAGAAGGATGCCGTGGCTGCAGCGTCAATGCGCAAGACTGCCGGGCGTTTCCTTGGCCAGGAACGCGCGCGGCAGCTGATGGATGGCCACGCTGGGCAGATGCTGGATGACGAACGGGTCACCGCCATCGAGCGCGAGCTGACCGCCGTGGTCGGCGCCGGCATGGCACGGCTGCTGGTCGAAGCCGCGCGCGATGGTGGCGCAGCGCCACTGGATGCGGTCACCCGCGCCGTCGGCGAAGCTACGCAGGCATTGCGCTTCAACCAGCGCCTGCTGGAAGCCGCATTGGAAAACATGAGCCAGGGCATCAGCGTGGTCGATGCCCAGCTGCAATTGGTGGCCTGGAACAGCCGTTATGCCGCGCTGTTCAAATTCCCGCCCGAATTGCTGCAGGTCGGGCAGCCGGTCGCCAACCTCACCGCATGGGCGCTGGGTGAGCTGAAGATCGGCGAGGCCCCGGGTGATAACGTTGGCAAGGCGCTGAACCGGCGCATCGCGCACATGCGCCGCGGCACACCGCATCTGTCCGAACGCATCTTCCCTGACAACACCATCGTCGAAATCCGTGGCAACCCGATGCCAGGTGGCGGCTACGTCGCCACCTTCACCGACGTCACCGCGTTCCGCATGGCCGAGGATGCGCTCAAGCGCAGTAACGAGACCCTGGAGCTGCGCGTGCAGGACCGCACCGCGCGCCTGGAGCAGGCGGTGCATGAGGCCGAACGCGCGAACGTGGCCAAGACCCGCTTCCTCACCGCCGTCGGCCACGACCTGATCCAACCCCTGCACGCCGCGCAGCTGCTCACCGACGCGATGTCGCAACACATCGAATCCGAGTTCCTGGATAGCTTCCTGCGCCAGATCCGCGGCGCCCTGGATTCCACCGACGACCTGCTGTCGGGCCTGCTCGATATCTCGCGTCTGGAAGCCGGTGGACTGGTGGCTGATCCGCGCCCGTTCGCCTTGTCGAGCGTGCTTGATCCGCTGGCGCAGGAGTTTGCCGTGCTGGCCGCAGCACGCGGCCTGCAGTTCCGCTATGTGCGCAGCCGCGTGTGGGTACACAGCGATCCGCTGCTGCTGCGCCGCGTGCTGCAGAACTTCCTCGCCAACGCCATCCGCTACACCCGCAGCGGCGGCGTGCTGCTCGGCGTGCGCCGCAATGGCGAAACGCTGACCATCGGCGTGCATGACAGCGGTCCGGGTATTACCCCGGAGCAGCAGAGCGTGGTGTTCGAGGAGTTCCATCGCGGCGACCGCAGCAACGGCCAGGGGCTCGGCCTTGGGCTGGCGATTGCACACAGGATCGCCGACCTGTTGCATGCGCCACTGGCCCTGCACAGTGTGATCAAGCGCGGTTCGGCGTTCTCCATTACGGTGTCGAAGGCAACACCGCCGCCTGCCTCACGCAGCGAGACACCCGCCGGCAGCAACAGCACCATCAAGGGCACACGCGTGCTGGTGGTCGACAACGATCCCGATGCATTGGAAGCGATGCGACAGATGCTGCTCGCCTGGGGCTGCGATGTCATCGCCGCCGGCGACTCCAGGGCGGTTGATGCTTCAGCGCCCGAAGCTGCCCTGTGGTTGTTCGACTACCACCTTGACGATGACGATACCGGCGTCCAGCTATGGAAGCGGCTTGTCGCCATGCATGGACAGCGGCCGACGGTGATCCTCAGCGCTGATACCGGCAGCGACACCCGCGAGGCGGTACGCGAAGTCGGCCTGTCGTTATTGAACAAACCTTTCAAGCCGCTGGCACTGCGCTGGGCAATCAATCATCTGCTGGCTACACGCAGCACGGTCGAGGGCTGATACCGCAGACTGCGTTGAACCGGCCGGCCGATGGCCGCGCCGCAGCTCAGGCGTCCTGCGCCTCTTCGATCTGCCGCGACGGATCGGCCAGACCCATTTCGTGCAGCACACGAATCGCCTGCGCGCGGTTGCGCACGCCAAGCCGGCCCATGATGCGGGTCATATGCGCCTTGACCGTACGCAACTGCACGCCAAGGCGATCAGCGATCTGCTTGTTGAGCAGTCCCTCGGCGACCAGGCTCAGCACCTTGTACTGGTGCGCGGACAGGCTGGCCAAACGCGCAGCCAGATCGGCGTCCTTGCTGAAGGGCGCAACCCGGGCGACGGTTTCACGCAGCATCGCCGGTATCCAACGCTCGCCATCCAGCACGGTCTGCAAGGCCTGTTGCAGGTCCACCAGGCCCGAGCTTTTGGGCAGATAGCCGGCCGCCCCAAGGTCGATGGCGCGGCGAATCACATGCGGCTCTTCATTGGCCGAGACGATGATGATCGCCAGCCCCGGCTGCAAAGCGCGGATCGTCGCCAAACCGGCCAGGCCGTGGTTGCCCGGCATATGCAGGTCCAGCAGCATCAGGTCGATCTGCTGGGCCTCGATCGCCTCCAGCACGCTGTCCAGCGAATCGGCCTCACTGATCTGCAGATCATCAACCGCCTCTTCGGCCGCGCGGTGCAGTGCGGCGCGGAACAAGGGGTGGTCATCGGCAATGAGCAGGGTCGGCATGTCCAAGCGAGGTTAGCAAATTCACGGACAACCGGGCACGGGTACCTAGGTACGCTGGCATCTCCACCTTGGCTTGCTAGTGTGGGGCGATGAACATTCCCCGCCCCGTCACCTTGCTTTGCGCTGCGCTGCCGCTGTTGTCGGGCGGCGTTTCCGTCGCCAACGCCGCCAAGTCCTGCCCAAGCGCTGCTGCGCCTGTGTTCGAGCAATGGCGCGAAACCGAGCACCGCGGCAGCGATGATCTGCTGACGGCCGGGTTGGGGCTCGATGGCCTGCGCGCCACCACCGCCCCGGCCTTCGCCAGCGCGGCCCTGCCAACCGCCGAGGAAGCACGGCGTCGTGCGATCTGGAGCAGCTGGCGCGGCATCGCCGACCTCACCCCTGGCGGCGGTTTCGGCGATGTCTACGGCAACCTGCAGGCGGCACCGGGCCGTGAATTCTCGGCCTATGCGCGCATCCCCGACGCCCAGCAACCACACCGCGTGCTGGTGCAGATTCCGGATAACTTCGATCCGGCGCGACGCTGTCTGGTGGCCACCGCTTCGTCCGGCTCGCGCGGCATCTATGGCGCGATCTCGGTCGCCGGCAGCTGGGGGCTGGCGCACGGCTGCGCCGTCGCCTACACAGACAAGGGCACCGGCAGCGACTACTACGATCTGGACACCAAGACGGGCTTCCAATCCGATGGCACGCCCGCCTCCCAAGGCGTGCTTGCATTCCTTCCCGGCAATCCGAAAACCGCGCACGGCATTGCTTTCAAGCACGCCCACTCCGGCGACAACCCGGAATCGGACTGGGGCCGGCACCTGCTGCAGGCACTGCAGTTCGGTTTGCAGGCGCTCGACCGCGCCTATCCGCAATCGGCACCCTTCACCCCGGCCAATACGCGCACGCTGGGCGCGGGCGTCTCCAACGGCGGCGGCGCGGTGCTGCGTGCGGCGGAGATCGAAGGCGACTGGTTCGATGCGATGGTGGCCGGTGAGCCGAACGTCTCGGTGGCCGGCGCACCGCCGCTATACGACTTCGTCACCCAGTCCGCGTTGCTGATGCCCTGCGCCCTGCTTGCGCTTGATGACCTGCCGCAACCGCCGATGCAGGCACAGGCGGCACCGGCATGGACACAGCGCTGTACCGTCCTGAAATCGGCCGGGCTGGTACAAGGCGATGACACCGCCGCACAGGCACAGTCGGCACGCCAGCAGCTCACCGACGCAGGCCTGAACGAGGGCGCCCTGCGTGCTGGTGCCTTCTCGACCGGGTTCGACCTGTGGCGTGCGATCGCGGCGACCTATGCATCGGCCTATGGCCGCTACGGCGTTGGCGAACATCCCTGCGCTTACAGCTACTCCGCCGTGGGCGCCGACGGCAAACCCGGCCCGGCAGCGGCCGAGCTGCGCGCAAGCTGGTGGAGCGAAGCCAGCGGCATCCCGCCCGGCAGTGGCGTGGTGCTGGTGGACGGCAATGCTGCCCAGTCGACGGAAGACCCGCTACGCGGCCTGAGCTGCCTGCGTACTCTCGGCATGGGTGACAGCGCCGATGCCAAGCGGGTACGCGCCGGTATCGCTGACGCCGCCGCCAAGGCACCGCGTCGCGGCCTGCCGATCGTGGTCATCCACGGCACCGACGATGGGCTGGTACCGATCAGCATGACCAGTGACCGCTACCTGCCGCTGGCTCGCAAGGCTGGCGCGCAGATCGCCTATTGGCGGGTAAGCAATGGCCAGCACTTCGATTCGCTGCTGGCCTTCCCGGACTACCGCAAGCGCTATGTGCCGTTGCTGCCGTACATGTTCGCGGCGATGGATCAGGTCTGGGATCACCTTGAAGACCCAACAAGCGCCCTGCCGCAGGATGCGCTGATCCAGCCAACGCCGCGTGCGGATGCGCCGCTGCAGCGTTCGCAGCTGTCCATTCCCGCCGTTTCCAGTCGCTGAGCGCTGCCCCAGGACATCCCGATGCCATTCGCAACAGACTCGAACCAGACCGATTCCAGCGCCTACGCCTATCCCCTGCTGATCAAGCAGCTGCTGCACACACCACTGGCGGTCAGTCCCGATCAGCAGATCGTCTACGGCGACAGGGTCCGCTTCAGCTACCGCACATTGCAGGCGCGCATCGGCCAGCTGGCCGGGCTGCTGACCTCGCTGGGCGTAAAGCCCGGCGACACCGTGGCGGTGATGGACTGGGACAGCAACCGCTACCTGGAAAGCTATTTCGCCGTGCCGATGATCGGTGCCGTGCTGATGATGGTGAACATACGCCTGGCCCCGGAACAGATCGCCTACACCCTGAACCACAGCGGCGCGCGGGTGATCCTGGCCAACCGCGAGTTCCTGCAGGTGCTGGAAAGCATCAACGAACAGTTGCCGGATCTGCGCACGCGGGTTCTGCTGGATGACGAAGGCGGTCCACTGCCCGATGGCTTCGCCGCGGAGTACGAGGCGGGCCTGACGCAGGCCGAGCCGGTCAGCAACTTTCCCGACTTCGACGAGAACAGCCGCGCCACCCTGTTCTATACGACCGGCACCACCGGTCTGCCCAAGGGCGTGTATTTCAGCCACCGGCAACTGGTGCTGCATTCGCTGGCGGCGATGGCGGCACTGGGCAGCGCGCCCGCCCAGGGCCGCCTGCATCGCGACGACGTGTATATGCCGATCACGCCGATGTTCCACGTGCACGCCTGGGGCGTGCCGTACGTGGCCACGCTGATGGGCATCAAGCAGGTCTATCCGGGCCGCTACCTGCCGGGCAAGCTGCTGGAACTGATCGCGCGCGAGAAGGTGACGTTCTCGCACTGCGTGCCGACCATTCTCCACATGCTGCTTGCCCATCCCAGTTCGGCAGATACCGATCTGCGCGGTTGGAAGGTCATCATCGGTGGCGCCGCATTGCCACGCGCGCTTTGCCAGCAGGCATTGGCACGCGGCATCGACATCTTCGGTGGCTACGGCATGTCCGAGACCTGCCCGGTACTCACCCTCGCCCACATCGACGCCGAGATGTTGGCGGGCACCGACGAAGAACTGTCCCTGCGCACCAAGGCCGGCATTCCGATACCGCTGGTCGAGCTGCGCATCGTCGATCAGGACATGAACGAGGTCACCCATGACGGTATCGCCACCGGCGAAGTCGTGGTGCGCGCGCCATGGCTGACCCAGGCTTATCTGCACAACCCCGACGCTTCAGACGCCCTGTGGGCCGGTGGCTACCTGCACACCGGCGACATCGGCAACATCGACAGCGGCGGCTACCTGCGTGTCACCGACCGCATCAAGGACGTGATCAAGACCGGTGGCGAGTGGATCTCCTCGCTCGCACTGGAAGACATCATCGCCATGCACCCGGCGGTCAATGAAGTTGCCGTCATCGGCGTCGCCGATGCGAAATGGGGTGAACGGCCACTGCCCTTGGTGGTCAGCCACGCAGGCAGCACGGTTACCGAAGCCGAGATAATCGAACTGGTAGCCGCGCGCAGCCGCGCCGGTGACATCTCACGCTACGCGATCCCGGACCGCGTCAGCTTCGTCGATTCGATAGAGCGCACCAGCGTGGGCAAAATCAACAAGAAGAAACTGCGCAGCCTGTATGACCCATCGGTGGAGCCGACCCGCACCTGATGCGCAGACATGGCAATCGCTTTTGTTGTAGGAGCGGCGTAAGCCGCGAAGCCGGCAGCAATGCAGTTGCCAACATGTCCGCAATCGAATGAATCACGAGCTTCGCGGCTGACGCCGCTCCTACAAAAGAAGCCGATGCCAGGAGTTTGGCATCGGCTTCCGGGTGACAGATGTTCAAGTAGACAGCATTACCGCGGTCGCAAGGCTTCAACCCTCCGGCGTAGCCGCCTTGTAAACCGGCTCACCATCGACCCAGGTCGACAGCACCTTCAGGTCATCGAGCTGGTCGGCGGCGACTTTCAGCGGGTCTCGATCCAGCACCACGAAGTCCGCACGCAGGCCACGCTGCAATTTGCCGACCTGCGCTTCGTCATGGCCAGCCCAGGCCGCGTCACTGGTGAAGCCGCGCAGGGCTTCGGCGGCACTCAGGCGTTGCTCCGGCTGCCAACCGCCCGGCGGCTGGCCATCACGGTCCTGGCGGGTCACCGCCGCATACAGGCCAAGCCGCGGGTCGACCTGCTCCACCGGGAAGTCGGAACCCAAGGCCAAGCGTGCGCCGCTGTGCAGAAAACGCTGCCAGGCATAGGCGCCCAGAATGCGCTCGGGCCCAACCCGCTGCTCAGCCCAGCCCATGTCCGAGGTTGCATGGGTCGGCTGCATCGAGGCGATCACCCCCAGCTTGGCGAAGCGCGGGATGTCGTCCAGCGCTACCACCTGTGAGTGTTCGATGCGCCAGCGGTGGTCATCACCCTTGTGCGCACCCAGGACTTTCTCGTAGGTATCCAGCACGATGCGGTTGCCGCGATCGCCGATGGCGTGGGTGGCGACCTGCACCTTGCAACCGTCCGCCTTGCGCACCGCCACTTCGAACTCTTCCGGCGAGGTCATCAACAGGCCGTGGTTGTGCGGGTCGTCGCTATAGGCGGTGAGCAGGGCCGCGCCGCGGCTGCCCAAGGCCCCGTCCATGTAAAGTTTGACCCCGCGCATCTCCAGCCGCCCGCCCGGATGGGCATACAGGCCTGCCTTGCACAGGTCTTCCAGCGCTTCATTGTTGCCATCGGCATAGGCGTCGATGCGCAGCGGCAGCTCGCCCTGGTCGGCCAGACGCTTCATCAGCGCCAGGTCCTCTCGCGATACGCCCATGTCATGCACACCGGTCAGACCATTGCTGACCGCCGCCTGCAATGCCGCCTGCAGGCGCTTCTCACGTGATGCATCGTCCAGCGCCGGAATGTACTGATAGACCAGCGCTGCGGCGCCATCCACCAGCACGCCACTGGGCGTGCCATCCGCATTGCGCAGAATGCGCCCACCTTCCGGCTGCCAATCACCGGACAGGGAATTGCCGGCCCTTTCGGCAACGCGAATGGCTGCACTGTTGACCCAGCCGGCATGGCCATCGACACGTTCCAGATACAGCGGACGCTGCGGGAAGGCCGCATCCAGGTCGGCGACGGTGGGGAAATCGGTGTTGTCCCAGCGGTTCTGGTCCCAGCCGCGGCCCAGCAGCCACTCACCGGGCGCCAGCGTCTTCTCGAAAGCCTTGAGCCGCTCCACTACCTCGCCGCGGTTGCGCGCACCGGTCAGGTCGGCCTGCATCAAGGTATTGCCCAGGCCCATGATGTGCGCGTGGGCATCGATCAGGCCCGGCACCACGGTGGCGTCGCCCAGTTCCAGCGCTGCCGCCTTCGGGTAGGCCTTGCGCAGTGCCTCGGCACTGCCCACCTGCAGCACGCGGCCAGTGTCGCTGTCCCAGGCCATCGCACCAGCCACAGGCTGGGCGGCATCACCGGTGCGGATGGTATCGGCCAACAGCAGTTTGACCTCGGCCAGGGCCGGGAGCGCATGCAGACAGGGGAGCAACAGAGCTACACAGGCAATACGACGCATCACGCACCCTCCAGAACGGAATGCGTGGACTATGCCGTCATCCACCGGCGCTGACAAACCGTGCTCTGCGCCTCATCCGGGCAGAAACGCCCGCCGCGCTCAGTCGGCGCTTACGTCGACGCGTACGCGGATCTGTTCGCCCGGGTGATAGTCGCGGTGGGTGCGGTATTGGCGGCCGGCGTACTCGTAAGTGACATCGTAGCCATCGACGCGCTCGCTTTCGCTGCCATAGCCACTGGGCTCGCAGACGCGCACGTCACCGCGCTGGTAATTGGGCCGGTTGCTGGCCTCATAGATCGCGCGGCCAGCGGCGCCACCGGCGATGGTGCCGACCGCAGTGCCCAGGTAGCGGCCATCGCCACCACCGATGCGGCTGCCCAGCACCGCGCCGGCAAGCCCACCGATCACCGTCGCCAACTGGCGCCCGGTCTCATTGCCCTGCCGGTACTGGCCGTTGTCCTGGCCACGGTCGTAGTAGCCATCATTGCGGTAGGTGTTGCTGCCATAGCCGTTGTTGCCATAGCCGCCAGCCTGATAGCCGTTGTTTCCATTGATATAACCGCCATCGTTGCGCTCGTAGCAGCGCTGGTTGCTGCCCTGCCCGCCGCCGACGATGACCGGATCGACCCTGACCACCCGCGCATAGTCATAGACCGGGTCGCTGCCATTGCCCTGGCCCGGGCGGTACTGACCGTCGTCGTAGCGATCGGGCCGGTACTGGCCGTCATCGTAAGAGCCGTTGGGACGATACTGGCCATCGTCATAACGCTGCGCGGACGCATTGAATGCGCACAGACCACCGGCAAGCAGGACAGCGGCAACAGCAAACGATCGACACATGGCAGTAACCACCGGGTTGGGATGACAGATGCTCAGGTGCGTCGGGTGAAACGACCCTGAATCGGCCCGGCCAGCGTTGCACGCCTGCCGGGCCAATACCAGATCAGGCCGAACAGATCAGGCCGAAAATTCGGTATCCAGGCTGACCGGCACCGCACTCAAGGCCTTGGACACCGGGCAGTTCTGCTTGGCGTCATCGGCAATCGCGCGGAACCGCGTCTCATCCAGGCCTGGCACCACCGCCTTTACCTTGAGCCGGATCTGCGACAGCTGCGGGCCACCTTCCATCGACAGGTCGACATCGGCGCGGGTGTCCAGCGAGGTCGGCGGGAAGCCTGCCTCACTGAGCTTGGCCGACAGCGCCATGGTGAAGCAGCCGGCATGTGCCGCGGCGATCAGCTCCTCCGGGTTGGTGCCCTTCTCATCGCCGAAGCGGCTGTTGAAGGCGTAGCGGGTGTTCTCCATCAAACCGCTCTGCGGCGTGCTCAAACGGCCCTGCCCGGTCTTCAGATCGCCTTCCCAGTGTGCGGTGGCGTGACGCGAAATACCCATGGTCGAACTCCTCGTGGTGGATGACGCAAGCAGCCTAAACCACCTCCCGTTAGCAGCTTGTGCGGCACCACCGGCCATGCCGAAGGCGTGCCCGTCGACGCGGGGCGACAGCGACAGCGATCACCGCTCAACCCTGCTTTTGCATCACTTCCGGCACCGATTTGTTGTCCAAATACGCCCGGAAGCAATTTTTATGGGCTTTTTCTTCGATTACCTATTGGCGTCACGCAATTCATGCCCTACATTTCGCTTGCCGACGGGGTCGGCACGACCAACAACCAACCGTTCACGGAACAGGAAATCATGGCAAAGACCGCTAAAAAGGCTGCCCCGAAGAAGGCAGTGAAGAAAGTAGCAACGAAGGCTGCAACCAAGGCTGCCGCCAAGCCGGCCGCACCGAAGCCGATCAAGGAAGCACTGACCAAGTCCGGTCTGGTTGCCCACATCGCTGAAGCCACCTCGGTTGCTGCCAAGGACGTGCGCGCTGTGTTCGCCGCCCTGGAAGGCGCCGTCGCTGCCTCGGTCAACAAGAAGGGCGCTGGCTCCTTCACCCTGCCGGGCCTGCTGAAGATCTCCACCGTGAGCGTTCCGGCCAAGCCGAAGCGCAAGGGCATCAACCCGTTCACCAAGGAAGAGCAGTGGTTTGCCGCCAAGCCGGCCACCACCAAGCTCAAGGTGCGTCCGCTCAAGAAGCTCAAGGACGCTGCGCTGTAATCAGCGCGCCCCTTGGCGAAGAAACGGGACGGCTCAGCCGTCCCGTTTTTTTTGGGCCGCCGCAGCGCGGAAAACGTTCCCATGGGCCGCAGCGTTCCGTCAGTGGCATGGGGAAAACACTGGAACACAGCGTCATGGTTCAAACCCTCGTACCTGTGCCCGCAGCGGCCTATGGTGGCCACTCCCCCGCTCTCCTTCGTAGTCCACCATGTCCATCAGCAAGCATCGCTACCGTATCTCCGTCACTCCGATCGAGACCGACGGCCAGCAGTGCAGCGGCCGTTGCTCGATCGAGTTCGAACAACGCAGCCAGTACAACTGGATGCACCAGCTGGAAACTGCCCAAGGCCAACGTCGGCTGTCCTGCAATGAGGATGCCGGCATCGTGGTGGCCACCGGCCTGCTGGAAACCCTGGCCGAATCGGCCGGCAAGCCGGGCAGTCTGTTGAGCGCGCTACAGCCGGAACTGGACCAGCTGCTGCACAAGCTGCAGGTGCTGCAGGCCCCTGTCGAATAAGCAGCTGGCAGGGCCGTTGGCTGGCCCTTTAGACTGACGACAACAATCAGGAGCCGCCGATGCGCGCTGTCCCACTGTTGATCGCCACCACTCTGCTCGCCGGTTGTTCGTGCCAACGCAGCGCCGGATGCTGCGCAGGCTCAGCGCCCGCGGATGAGGCCAACTTCAAGCACGAAACCGTCGTGGCGAAGCTGATACATGCCTCTGCAGGTACTGTTCGAGAATGAGGCCTGCCCATTGGGTTGAGCGCGCTAATTGGCCGTTCACCCGATAGGGTTATCTTGCTATTCCAACCTGCTGCAACTACCGAGTGCGCCCGATGAAACTGCGTTCCCTGCTTCTCCCCAGCATTGCCCTGATCGCGCTCGCTGGCAGCGCCCACGCCGCACCGCAGATCAATGGCAAGCAATTGACCGTGGGTGCAGCCGATGTGCAGCAGTACCTGGATGGCAGCTTCCCGCGCACGCAGAAGGCACTGGGCGGGCTGCTGGCCCTGACCGTCAGCCAGCCGCACCTGACCCTGCCGCAAGGCAGCCGCCTGGACCTGGGCTTCAACCTGGCCATGGCCGCCGGCGGCTCGTCGATGCCGGTGGGTGATGTCCAGATCAGCAGCGGCCTGCGCTACGACGCACAGACCCAGGGCTTCCACCTGGACCAGCCCACGGTCGATGGCTTCCGCCCCAGCGCTGCCGGCGGCGGTGAACTGGATTCCAGTACCCGCAGCCTGCTGAACAGCTGGCTGGCCGACTACGCCCGCCGCGAGCCGATCTACAAGATCGACCCAGCCATCGCCAAGGTGATGGGCGTACTGCAGGTGAAATCGGTCGGCATCCAGAACGGCCGCATCGCGGTGGACTTCAACCAGAACCTGGGCAGCTTCGTGCCGCAGGGTTTGCTGGGGAACTGAGCGGCACTGTCACTGGAAAGCAAAGAGGCCGCGATTGCGGCCTCTTTCATTTTGCTTACTTGTGGGAGCGGCGTAAGCCGCGAAGCTGACGGTGTGTCAGCTTGGAAGCAGCGTATTCCCCGGAGGGCCGCACAACAGCAAATTGATGACATCTGAGCTGGCAGTAGCTTCGCGGCTTACGCCGCTCCCACAAAGTCAGGCGCTGCTGCCAGGGACTCAGCGCTTGGGCTGCAGCATGGTGCCGGTGCACTTGGGCGAACCGCAGCGGCATTCCCAGATCTTCTTCAGGCGCGGGGTGTGACGCTCAGCCAGGGTAATGCCGTAGTTGTAGGTCAGCTCTTCGCCAGCCTTGATGTCGCGGATAGCTTCAATGAACACCTTGTCGGCCGTGCGGTCGTCGCCTTCGGCTTCTTCGATCATCGCCTCGCAATTCGGATCACAGCTGTGGTTGATCCAGCGTGCGTCATTGCCTTTGTAGTTGGCGTCGATAACGTAGTCGTCGTTCAGGGTGAACAGGAAGGTGTGGCCGGTCTCCACATCGCCCGCGTCATCTGCATCCACCTCGGCATGGGTACGGCGCTTGCCCTTGTATTCAATGACGCGCTCGCCCTTCTTGATATCCGCCACGGCGAAGACGCCGTTGCCGTGGATGGAGGATTTGCGCGCCTGGATCTTCTTGGGCATGTACATGGCCGGGACTTGAGTGAGGCGGTGATTCTCCCCCATCGGGCAGGACAACCCAAGGGGAGCACTGCAATCAATGCAGGGAAGACGGCCATCAACGTCACCGGGGCAAGGGATGTGGGCTCTGACTCCCTCTCCCCTTGCGGGAGAGGGCTGGGGAGAGGGGAGGCCTTTGACGCCCCATCTCTTCATCCTGAAGAAAGAGCAAGCGGCTGCGCCACTCCCCTCTCCTGCCTTCGGCATCCTCTCCCGCAAGGGGAGAGGAAACGGCAAGCGGCTGCGCCGCCCCTCCCCTGCCTTCGGCATCCTCTCCCGCGAGGGGAGAGGAAACGGCAGGCGGCTGCGCCGCTACTTTTCTTGTCTTCGGCAATCTCGCGCGAAGGAAAGGAAGGCATCAGGTTCACTCAATGCCGCTTTTTGCCCCCTCTCCCCTTGCGGGAGAGGGCTGGGGAGAGGGGAGGCGTTTGCTCCCCATCTCTTCGCCCTGAGGAAACAGCAAGCGGCTGCGCCGCTCCCCTCTCCTGCCTTCGGCATCCTCTCCCGCAAGGGAGAGGAAACAGCAAGCCGCTTCACCGCCCCTTCTGCCACCTGAACAACAGAGCTTGGACCCTTTCGCGAGAAAGCGTACAATTTTGGTCCACATTGATACCCCCCAATCCCGCAATGCTCCGCGTCACCAAGCTTACCGATTACGCCACCGTCGTCCTGACCGTGCTCGCCGCACGGCCAGCCGAAGTGCTGAGCGCGACCGATCTGGCTGAAGCTGCCGGATTGGAGCCCCCCACCGTCAGCAAGCTGCTCAAGCCGCTGGCCCAGGCCGGTCTGGTCGAAGGCCTGCGCGGTGTGCATGGCGGCTACCGGCTCACCCGTCCCGCCTCCGAGATCACCTTGATCGAGATCCTGGAAGCGATGGAAGGTCCGCTGGCCATCACCGAATGCAGCCAGGAGCAGAGCCAGTGCGGCCTTGCCGGGCAGTGCGGTGTGCGCTCCAACTGGCGGCTTATCAATGACGTGGTTTCCGATGCCCTGCGCGGCGTCACCCTCGCGCAGATGCTGCACCCCTTACCGCTTGCCGACCGTCGCCGCATCAGCGCCGACGTCGTCTCCTGAACAACCGTAGGCAGCCCTGATGGCCACCGAGATCCTCGAAAACGTCGGCACCGCCGACAGCCCGAACCGTGAAATCCACGAACAACTGGGTCGCAAATACGACGCCGGCTTCGTCACGCTGATCGAATCCGAATCCTTCCCGCCCGGCCTGGACGAAGACGTCATCCGCGCGCTCTCGGCCAAGAAGGAAGAGCCCGAGTGGATGACGCAGTGGCGACTGGATGCCTATCGCCACTTCCTGACCATGCGCCAGCCCGACTGGGCCAAGCTGCAGATCGGCCCGATCGACCTGCAGGCCTTGAGCTACTTCTCCGCGCCGAAGGGCCCGAAGTACCAGTCGCTGGACGAAGTTCCCAAGGAACTGCTGGACACCTACGAGAAGCTCGGTGTGCCCTTGCACGAGCGCGCCAAGCTGGCCGGCGTCGCCGTGGATGCGGTGTTCGACTCGGTTTCGGTCGGCACCACCTTCCGCAAGGAACTGGCCGACAAGGGCGTGATCTTCTGCTCCATCTCCGAAGCCATCCGCGAATACCCGCAGCTGGTACGCAAGTACCTGGGCTCGGTGGTACCGGTGGGCGACAACTATTTCGCCGCGCTCAATTCAGCGGTGTTCTCCGACGGCAGCTTCGTGTTCGTGCCGGCCGGCGTGCGCAGCCCGATGGAACTGAGCACCTATTTCCGCATCAACGCCAGCAACACCGGGCAGTTCG
This sequence comes from Stenotrophomonas terrae, assembly GCF_001431465.1. Taxonomy (GTDB): domain Bacteria; phylum Pseudomonadota; class Gammaproteobacteria; order Xanthomonadales; family Xanthomonadaceae; genus Stenotrophomonas; species Stenotrophomonas terrae. The sequence goes on from NZ_LDJJ01000015.1 coordinate 97,350, forward strand.
AGCGCACCTTGATCATCTGCGAAGACAAGGCCTACGTCTCCTACCTGGAAGGCTGCACCGCGCCGATGCGCGATGAAAACCAGCTGCATGCCGCCGTGGTTGAGCTGGTGGCGCTGGAAGATGCCGAGATCAAGTATTCAACCGTGCAGAACTGGTACCCGGGCGACGAGAACGGCGTCGGCGGCATCTACAACTTCGTCACCAAGCGTGCCGAATGCCGTGGCGCGCGCTCCAAGGTGACCTGGACCCAGGTGGAAACCGGCTCGGCCATCACCTGGAAGTACCCGTCCTGCGTATTGCTCGGCGATGACTCGGTGGGCGAATTCCACTCGGTGGCGCTGACCCATCACCGCCAGCAGGCCGATACCGGCACCAAGATGATCCATGTCGGCAAGCGCACCAAGAGCAAGATCATCTCCAAGGGCATCAGCGCCGGCCATGGCCAGAACACCTATCGCGGTCTGGTGCGGGTGGACCGCGGCGCCGAGGGCGCGCGCAACTACACCCAGTGCGACTCGTTGCTGATCGGCAAGAAGTGCGGCGCCCACACCTTCCCCTATATCGAGGTGAAGAACCCCAGCGCCACCGTCGAGCACGAGGCCACCACCTCCAAGATCTCCGACGACCAGCTGTTCTATTGCCGTGCGCGCGGCATCGACCAGGAAAACGCGGTGTCGATGATCGTTGACGGCTTCTGCAAGCAGGTGTTCAAGGAATTGCCGATGGAATTCGCGGTGGAAGCCAAGAAACTGCTGGAAGTGTCGCTGGAAGGATCGGTCGGATGAGCCGCCTACCGCTACTCCTGCTGGCGCTGCTGCCGTTCGCCGCCTCCGCTGCGTCGGCGGGCAAGGCCTGCGATGACGCCCGCACCCAGTTGGATATCAACGAGTGCGCGGCGGCCGAAGCCACCGCCGCCGATGCCGAGCTCAACGCCGTATACCGGCAGGTGATGCAGCAGCTGCAGGGCCAGCCCGTCGCCATCGACAAGCTGCGCGCCGCCCAGCGCCTGTGGATCCCGCTGCGCGATGCCGATATCGAAGCGCGCTACCCGGTTGGCAAGGACGAGGATCCGCGCATCCTGTACGGCTCGGTGTATCCGATGCTGTATTCCAGCAACAAGGCCGCATTGACCCGGCAGCGCACGCAATGGCTGCGCGCCACCTTCCTCGATCGCGCCGAAGGCGAGCTCTGATCGCCCCGCACCCTACATATTGAAGAACGCACCCTCATGCTGAAGATCGAAAACCTCCACGCAAGCATCGGCGACAAGGAAATCCTCAAGGGCCTGTCGCTGGACGTGAAACCGGGCGAAGTGCACGCCATCATGGGCCCGAACGGCGCCGGCAAGTCCACCCTGGGCAATGTGTTGTCCGGCCGTGAAGGCTATGACGTCACCGCCGGCACCGTGCTGTTTGAAGACAACGATCTGCTGGAGCTGGAACCGGAAGCGCGCGCCGCCGCCGGCCTGTTCCTGGCCTTCCAGTACCCGGTGGAAATCCCTGGCGTCAACAACACCTACTTCCTGCGTGCCGCGCTCAATGCGCAGCGCAAGGCGCGCGGTGAGGAAGAACTGGATTCGATGCAGTTCCTCAAGCTGGTCCGGCAGAAGCTGGCCGTGCTGCACCTGAAGGACGAACTGCTGCACCGTGGTGTCAACGAAGGCTTCTCCGGTGGCGAGAAGAAGCGCAACGAGATCTTCCAGCTGGCCGTGCTCGAGCCGAAGCTGGCGATCCTGGACGAAACCGACTCCGGCCTGGATATCGATGCGCTCAAGAGCGTGGCCGATGGCGTCAACGCCCTGCGTTCGTCGGAACGTTCGTTCCTGGTCATCACCCATTACCAGCGCCTGCTCGATTACATCAAGCCGGACGTGGTGCATGTGCTGGCCGACGGCCGCATCGTCAAGACCGGTGGCCCGGAACTGGCGCTGGAGCTGGAAGCGCACGGTTATGACTTCCTGAAGGACCGCGTGGTCCGCGAGGCGGCCAAGTAATGACTGCCCTGCTAGATTCGTTGCGCGAATCCTTCGCAACAGCCCGCACATCCATGTGCGGGGATTCAACGAAAATCGCCGAACGGGAGGAGATTCTTGAGGCTGCGCTCAAGACCGGCCTGCCCGCCGCCCGCAACGAGGCCTGGAAGTACACCTCGCTGCGCCAGCTCGAACGCCGTAACTTCACCGCCGCACCGCTGCAGGCACCCGACATCGATGCAGCACTGCTGGCCGACATTCCGTCGCCGCGTCTGGTCTTCGTCAATGGCCGCCACAGCGTTGCCCTGAGCGACCTGTCCACGCTGGATGCCGGCGTGCAGGTGCGCACCTTGTCGGCCGTACAGAAGGACGAGCCGGAGGCATTGCGCTTCCTCGGCCGTCGCTTCGAACATGCCGAAGAAGTGTTCGCCCAGCTCAACGCCGCACTCGCCGATGAAGGCGTGCTGGTGCAGGTTGCCGAAGGCATCCTCAGCCAAACCCCGCTGCATCTGGTTTTCGTCAGTGCGGCAGACAGCAGCGACCATGCCTGGCATCACCGCCACCTGATCGAGCTGCGCCGCGGCGCTGTGTTCGGACTGGTCGAACATCACCTGCAGGCTGGCGACAGCGCGCATCTGGACAACACCCTGGTGCACGTCCACATCGCCCAGGACGCCGTGCTGTCGCATGCCCGCGTGCAGGCCGACAGCGCGCGTGCCACGTCGCTGCTGCGCACCGATGCGGTGCTGGCCCGCGATGCGCAGTACCGTCGCATCGATCTGGAACTGGGCGCTGCGCTGAGCCGTCATGAGCTCAACGTGCGCCTGGAAGGCGACAACGCCAAGCTCACCGCCAATGGCGTGCTGCTGGGCACCGGCCGCCGCCATATCGATACCCGCCTGGGCATCGAGCACATCGCCAAGGACACCAGCGCCGAGCTGGTCTGGCGCGGCGTGGCGGCCAACCGCAGCCGCGTGGTGTTCCATGGCGGCATCAACATCCGCGAAGGCGCGGATGGCACCGATGCCAACCTGTCCAACAAGAACCTGCTGCTGTCGGCCGACGCCGAGATCGATACCCAGCCGACGCTGGTGATCGATGCCGACGAGGTCAAGGCCGCGCACGGCGCCACCGTCGGTCAGCTTGATGCCAATGCGCTGTTCTACCTGCGCACGCGCGGCGTGCCGGCCGAACAGGCCCGCGCCATGCTCAGCGCCGCCTTCTGCCACGAGCCGCTGGCCGCCGTGAAAGGCGTTCTCACCGAAAAGCTGGCCCGTCATCTGGACCTGGCACTGCAACAGGCAGGCATGGCATGAACCTCAGTTCCCCGCGTCCGATCCAGCACCCGGCCAGCGCCCCCGACTGGGAGCGCGTGCGCGCTGATTTCCCGCTGCTGATGCGCGAAGTCAACGGCAAGCCGCTGGTGTATTTCGACAACGCCAACACCGCGCAGAAGCCGCTGTCGGTGATCGGCGCGGTGGACGAGTTCTACCGCCGCTACAACGCCAATGTCAGCCGCGCCGTGCATGCGCTGGGCACCGAGGCCACCGACGCCTACGAGGGCGCGCGCAACAAACTGGCGCGCTTCCTCAACGTGCGCGCCGATGAGCTGGTGCTGTGCAGTGGCACCACCTTCGCGATCAATCTGGTGGCGTATTCGTGGGCCTTGCCGCGACTGAAGGCCGGCGACGTGATCCTGGTTTCGCGCATGGAGCACCATGCCAACATCGTGCCGTGGCAGCTGATCGCCCAGCGCACCGGCGCGACCATCCGCGTGGCCGAGATCAGCCCGGACGGCAGCCTGGACCTGGACGCGTTGCATGCAGCGATGACGCCGGAAGTGAAGCTGCTGGCGCTCACCCATGTCTCCAACGTGCTGGGCACCATCAACCCGGTCCGCGAGATCTGCCGTGAAGCGCGCAAGCGCGGCATCATCACCGTGATTGATGGCTCGCAGGCTGCGCCGCACCTGCTCATCGACGTCGCCGCCATCGGCTGCGACTTCTATGCGGTGACCGGTCACAAGATGTGCGGCCCCACCGGTACCGGCGCGCTGTGGGCACGTCGCGAACACCTGCAGGACATGCCGCCCTTCCTCGGCGGTGGCGAGATGATCAAGGAAGTCAGCTTCGACGGCACGGTGTTCAACGATGCCCCGCACAAGTTTGAAGCCGGCACCCCGAACATCGCCGGCTTCATCGGCCTGGGCGTGGCCGTGGACTATATGGAAGCGCTGGGCCGCGAGCACATCGAGGCACGTGAGCAGGAACTGCTGGCCCACTTCACCGAAGAGCTGCAGCATGCCGAAGGCGTGCGCATCTTCGGCACGGCCCCGCACAAGGCGGCGGTGGTGTCGTTCCAGATCGAAGGCGCACATGCCCACGACCTGGCTACCCTGCTCGACCTGCAGGGCGTGGCCGTGCGTTCGGGCCAGCACTGCGCGCACCCGCTGCTGCAGTACTACGGCGTCGCCGCCACCTGCCGCGCCTCGCTGGCGTTCTACAACACGCATGAAGAGATCGAGTCCTTCATGGCCGCGTTGAAGAAAGTGCGCACCCTGCTGGGCTGATAGCCACGCTGCAGTTGTGGGAGCGGCATAAGCCGCGAAGCTGAAAATCCAACAGCGCAAAGCCTAATCCCTCCCAAACCCTCCCCTTGCCTACGGCAAAGGGAGGGGGGTGTAGTGCCGAGCCATGCTCGGCAAGGGCTTCACCGGTAGAGCTTCAGCCGAGCATGGCTCGGCACTACAGACGCGAGGCCACGGCTGCTTCCGCCTGCGAAGAGCTAACCCCTCCCCAGCCCTCTCCCTGCCTGCAGCAAAAAAGAAGAGTGATGTAGTGCCGAGCCATGCTCGGCAAGGGCTTCACCGGTAGAGCCTCAGCCGAGCATGGCTCGGCACTACAGACGCAAGGCCACGGCTGCGTCCCCTGCGAAGCGCTAACCCCTCCCAACCCTCCC
>NZ_LDJJ01000016.1 GCF_001431465.1 Stenotrophomonas terrae
GCCCCCTCCCTTTCGCGAAGCGAAGGGGAGGGCTGGGGAGGGGTGCTCCTAGCCGTTGCTCCTGCCCCAATCCCGAATTTCCAATCCGGCCCAGCCCTCACTTCCTACCCTTGCCGCCCCGGCGGTGACTGCGTACGGTCAGCCCATCCCTTCCGGAGCTGTCCATGAAGCCTCTCGTTCTCGCCGTCGCCCTTGCCCTGGCCGCGCCGCTGCCGCTCACCGCCACCGCCGCAGCACCCGCAACGACCAAGACCACACCCGCAGCGCCGGCCTGGGTTGCCCGCAGCAACGAACTGGCGCAGATCCTGCTGCAGGCGCAGGCACCGTTCCAGCCTGAAATGACCAGCTTCTTCGGTGTCCCCGGCTATGACGACAAGGCCGTCGACCTGGGGCCGGACAACGCCGCGCGCTACCGCGCCGCCATGAACAAGGCACGCGACCAGCTGCGCGAGAAGCTGCAGGTCGAGCGCGATCCCAACCTGCGCCAGGACCTGCAGATCATGATTGCCGCGGCCGAGCGCAACATCGAAAGCAGCACCCTCAACGAACAGCACCTGATGCCGTGGATGGATGTGCCGCAGACCGTGTTTGGCGGCATCAACGGCCTGCTGTCCGACCAGGTGCCGGAAGCGCGCCGGGCCAAGGCACTGGATCGGCTCAAGGCCTACCTCGGCCAGGCCCCGGGCACGCAGCCGCTGGCTACCCTGGCGCGCCAGCGCTACGAGGAAAAGAGCGGCACGCCCAACCTGCTGCAGCCGACCAAGATCGAAGTCGAGCAGGCGCTGGCCAACGTCGATACCTACATCGCCGGCATCGGCAAGCTGTTTGCCAAGTACAAGATCGACGGTGCCGATGCCTCGCTGGCCGCGCTGTCCACGCAGATGAAGGACTACATCGCCTGGACCAGCAAGGAAGTGCTGCCCAAGGCGCGCACCGACAACCGCCTGCCGGCCGAGCTGTATGCCTTCCAGCTCAAGGAAGTGGGCGTGGATATCGACCCGGCCCTGCTGATGCAGCGCGCCCAGCTTGAATACATGGAAACCCGCGCGATGATGCGCCAGCTGGCGCCGCTGGTGGTGCAGGCCAAGGGCTTGAAGGTTGCCGACAACACCGACTACATCGCGGTGATCCGCGCGCTGAAGCAGGACAAGATCGGCAACGACCAGCTCGAATCGCACTACCGCGGCGTCATCGATGCGATCGATCCGATCATCCGCAAGCAGGGCATCGTCGATGTGCCGCAGCGCCCGTTGCAGATGCGGCTGGGCAGCGAAGCCGAGAGCGCCGCGTCACCGGCACCGCATTACCTGCCGGCACCACTGGTCGGCAACACCGGCCAGCAGGGCACCTTCGTGCTGCCGCTGGGCAACCCGGCCTCGGGCGAGAAGGCGCAGTACGATGACTTCAACTTCGGCTCGGCGGCATGGACGCTGAGCGCCCACGAAGGCCGCCCCGGCCACGACCTGCAGTTTGCAGCGATGGTGGAGCGCGGCATCTCACTGGCGCGCACCATGTTCGCCTTCAACTCGGTCAATGTTGAAGGCTGGGCGCTGTATGCCGAAGCCGAGATGGTGCCGTTCGAGCCGCTGGACGGGCAGATGATCGCCCTGCAGTTCCGCCTGCTGCGCGCCGCCCGTGCCATGCTCGACCCGGCGCTCAACCTGGGCCAGACCGACCGTGAGCGCGCGCGCAAGGTGCTGGTGGAAGGCGTGGGCCTGTCCGAGGCCATGGCCACGCAGGAACTGGACCGTTACACCGTGCGTTCGCCGGGCCAGGCCTGCAGCTATTTCTACGGTTACACGCGGATCATGGAACTGCGCATGCAGACCGAGCTGGCGCTTGGCGACAAGTTCGATCGGCTGGCCTTCAACAACTTCCTGCTCGACCAGGGCCTGTTGCCGCCGGATCAGCTGGCGGCCGCAGTCAACGAGGTCTTCGTACCGGCCCAACGCCGCAAGTAAGCACAAAGGGCGCCGTAAGGCGCCCTGTTTTTTGTAGGAGCGGCGTAAGCCGCGAAGCTGATGTCGCTGAAGACCGTGGTGTCTTGGCTACCTGACGGTGTAGCGGCTTCGCGGCTTACGCCGCTCCTACAAGAGCAAAAAGGCTGCAGCTCAATCCTTGCCGTTGGAAGGCGTCACCGTGCTGCTGTCGCTGGCATCGGCTTCGAACAGATGCATCAAGTCCTCGCGGGCGTCGCGTGAGGTCTGCATTACCGCGGCCTCGTCGTCGTAGACCAGGTGCTGGGCCTTGAGCAGTGCTTCATCGTGTTCGCGGAAACGCTGCACATGATCGCGGGCGATGCTCTCCGGAATGCCCAGGGCAGTCAGCACGCGTTCGCTGGCTTCCAGGCTGGAACCAAATACCTCGCGGAAGGGTTCGGCCGACATGTCCAGCAGCTTCCAGGCGTGCTGGCGGTTGCGCGCACGCGCCAGCACGGTGGCATTGGGGTACATGCGGCGCACCAGCCGTACCGCACGCAGATTGGTGTCGGGGTCGTCCATCGCCATCACGAATACACGGATGTGCTCGGCGCCGGCCGCACGCAGCAGATCCGGGCGGGTAGGGTCGCCGTAATACAGCTGGTTGCCGAAGCGGCGCAGGTCCTTGACGGTATCCGGGTCGGCTTCCAGGGCAACAAAGGGAATGCGCTGCGCGGTGAGCAGGCGGCCGACGATCTGGCCGAAGCGGCCCATGCCGGCGATCAGCACCTGCGGCCGCTGCGCGCCGGCATCCTTGAGCGTCTCATCGGGCGCATGCTGTGGCGGCCGTGCCGGTGGCTTGAGCTGCAGCGAGCGCTGCAGGGCGAGCAGCAACAAAGGCGTGATCGCCATCGACAAGCTGACGATGGCCACCAGCCGGTCATGGTTGATGCGCCCCAGCAGGTGCGCGCGCTCGGCCTCGTTGAACACTACGAAGGCGAACTCACCGCCCAGCCACAGCACGCTGCCCAGCATCAACGCACTGCGCAGCGACAGGCGCGCGGCCAGGCCCAGCGCGATCAGGATGGAGAACTTCACCACCAGCAGGATGGCCACGCCGGCGGCGATGATCTCCGGTTCGGCGGCAACCCGCTTCAGGTCGATGCCCATGCCCACGGCAATGAAGAACAGGCCCAGCAGCAGGCCCTTGAACGGCTCGATCTGCGATTCGATCTCGTGCCGGAATTCGGAGTCGGCCAGCAGCACGCCGGCGACGAAGGCGCCCAGGCTGGCGCTGAGCCCGGCTTCGGCCATGAACCAGGCCGTGCCCAGCACCACCAGCAAGGCGGTGGCGGTGAAGACTTCCGGCATGCGGGTGCGCGCGACGATATTGAACAGCTGGCGCAGTATTGGCCGGCCCAGCACGATCACCAGCATCAGTGCGCCCAGCGCGATGGATGCATCCTGCCAGCTCAGGGTTTCGTTCTTGACCCCACCCAGCAGCGGAATCGCCGCCAGCAGCGGGATGGCGACCAGATCCTGGAACAGCAGGATGGCGAAGCCGAGCCGGCCATAGTCGGTATTGAGTGCCTTGCGCTCGGACAACAGCTGCAGGCCGACCGCAGTGGAAGACAAGGCCAGCGCGGTGCCGATCACCAGCGCGCTCTTCCATGAGAAATGATTCAGCAGCAACAGCCCGCCCAGTGCCGCAGCGCTGAGCAGCACCTGCACCGTGCCGGCACCAAACACCGGCCGCCGCATCACCATCAGCCGCGACGGCGACAGCTCCAGCCCGATCACGAACAACAGCATCACCACGCCGATCTCGGCGGCGTTGAGGATGCGGTCGGCGTCCTGCACGAAGCCCAGCACATGCGGCCCCAGCACCACGCCGGCAGCCAGATAGCCCAGCACCGCGCCCAGCCCGAAGCGCTTGAATACCGGCACGGCGATCACCGCCGCCAGCAGCAGTACCAAGGCGAGTTCGAGGCCGGTGCCATGCATGTGGATAGGTTCCTTGATTGATTCAGCAGACAAGTCAGGCAGTTGCCTGCTGACAATTTCACATTATGCGGACTGTGTGGTCAGTGAATGCGAAGACAAGCCCCGCAGTTGCCGGGATTCAGCGATGCAGGCTTGACCCTGTCGGCCAACAGGACCAGACTCGCGCGGCTGCCGGTACAACCGCGCAGCACCTTTCCGGAGTCCAACCCATGTCCAGCGACAGTAGAAGTCGATCGCGATCGTCGACACCAGCGACGGCAACCGCCTGACAGGGCTGGTTCGTCCTGTGCTGGCGTTGCGGTCGCAATCCAGAACAGGCGAATCAACATGAACCAGAAGCAATTTCTGCGGCCAATAGTGGACGCAGCCGCGCTGAGTGCGCCCTTGGCCGATTACAACACCGCCGACGCGGTCGAGTACCTCAATGCCCTGCCGTTACCGCAGGCAACCAATACCTTGGCGGCATTGTCATTGCCGCGTGCGGTCAAACTGCTGGAAGCCCCTGAGCTGCAGCATGCGGGCGCGCTGATTGCAGCGCTGCCGCCGGCCCGTGCCGCCGCCTTGCTGGGTTTGATGGCCGATGACCGTGCCACCGACATCGTCCATGAGCTGGACGATGCCGAGCGCGCGCGGCTGATCCCGCTGCTGGCGCCGGAGGCACGGCGCTCGATCCAGCTGCTGTTGAGCTACCCGCCCAATACCGCCGGTGCCTTGATGACCACCGAGTTCGTCGCCGTGCCGGCGGACTGGACGGTGGCGCAGACGATGCAGCACATCCGCGAGGTGGAGCGCAGCCGCGAGACCGTCTACGCCATCTACGTGCTGGACCCGCACAGCCGGCAACTGCTGCAGGTGGTGACGATGCGGCGGCTGATCACCGGCGAACCGGAAGACGCGATCCTGGCGGTGGCCCAGGTCAATCCGCCGGTGACGGTGAACCCGCTGCTGGACCAGGAAGAAGTGGCACAGCTGATCCGCCGCCACGATCTGCTGGCGATCCCGGTGGTGGATGCACAGCAACATATGCTGGGCATCGTCACCGTCGACGACATCCTGGACGCCCTGATCGACGAATCCACCGAGGACGTGCACAAGTTCGGCGGCGTGGAAGCACTGGACAAGCCATACATGCAGATCGGCTTCCTGGAGATGCTGCGCAAGCGTGCCGGCTGGCTGAGCGTGCTGTTCCTCGGCGAAATGCTGACCGCCAGCGCCATGCAGCACTACGAGGATGAGCTGGCCCGCGCGGTGGTGCTGACCTTGTTCATCCCGCTGATCATGAGCTCGGGTGGCAACTCGGGTTCGCAGGCCACCTCGTTGCTGATCCGCTCGCTGGCGCTGCGCGAACTGCGCCTGCGTGACTGGTGGAAGGTAGCCCTGCGCGAGCTGCCGACCGGCGTGGTGCTGGGCGCGATTCTTGGCCTGCTGGCGATCGTGCGCATCACCATCTGGCAGCTGGCCGGCCTGCATGACTACGGCGAGCACTGGAAGCTGCTGGCAGTCACCATCGGTGCGGCCTTGGTCGGCATCGTCACCTTTGGCTCCCTGTCCGGCTCGATGCTGCCGTTCGTGCTCAAGCGCCTGGGCTTTGACCCGGCCAGCGCCTCGGCGCCGTTCGTGGCCACCCTGGTCGACGTCACCGGCCTGGTCATCTATTTCAGCATCGCCGCAATGATCCTCGGCGGAACCCTGCTCTAACTGTAGTGCCGAGCCATGCTCGGCAAGGGGCTTCACCCGTAGATCAAACGCAAACGCACCCCTCCCCAACCCTCCCCTTGGCTGACGCCAAAGGGAGGGGGCAGTCTTTCTCCCTCCCTTTGGCGTGAGCCAAGGGGAGGGCCGGGGAGGGGTGCTCTTCGCGGCAACCAAGGCCGCTCTCAAGCAAACACCCCAAACACCCCGCACTTTGATCCAACGCAGCCCACCCCGCGTGCCAGCCGTGTACCTTTGAGCCGGTACCCGCAACAGGCGTCGCAATGAGCACCTACCACCTGCAGACCGTATTCCGCCCGCGTTCGGTGGCCGTGATTGGCGGTAGCCCGCGCGACCGCTCCGCCGGCCGTGCGGTGATCCGCAACCTGCGTGCCGGCGGCTTCGCCGGGCAGATCGGCTGGGTCAGCCCGCGCTACGCCGAAATCGACGGCATGCGCACGGTCAAGAAGCTCAAGGACCTGCCGTGGATTCCGGATCTGGTCGTCATCACGGTGCCGGCAACCCTGCTGCCGCAGGTGGTCAGCCAGGCCGCCGAACTGGGCGTGGCAGCGGCCATCATCCTTACCTCCGGCCTGGGCAAGGGCCCCGGCTCGCTGGCCGCGCAGGTGGAAGCCGCGGCGCGGCCGAAGGGCATGCGCGTGCTCGGCCCGCATTGCCTGGGCGTCATCGCACCACATGCCCGCCTCAATGCCAGCATCGCCGCACACACGCCGCAGGCCGGCGATCTGGCACTCATTTCCGAATCCAGCGCGATTGCCGCCGCGCTGGTGGAATGGGGCGTGGCACGTTCGGTGGGCTTTTCGGCGGTGGTGTCGCTGGGTGATGCGCTGGATGTCGACTTCGGCGATCTGCTCGACTACTTCGCCAGCGACTACCGCACCCGCGCCATCCTGTTGTATGTCGACCAGATCAGCGATGCGCGCAAGTTCATGTCGGCCGCGCGCGCTGCTGCCCGTGCCAAACCGGTGGTGGTGGTCAAATCCGGGCGCAAACCGCGCGGCAATGGCGAGCTGGTCAGCACCCATTCGCAGTCCCTGGCCGATTCCGATGCGGTCTACGGCGCGGCCTTCAATCGCGCCGGCCTGCTGCGCGTCAATGCACTGGACGAGTTGTTCACCGCCGCCGAGACGCTGGGCCGGCTGGGCACCTTTCCCGGCCGTCGGCTGGCCATTCTCAGCAATGGCGGCGGTGTCGGCCGGCTTGCGGTGGACCAGCTGCAGGCCTTGGGCGGCAGCCTGGCGGAACTGTCACCGGCCACCGTTGCACAGCTGGACAAAGCCTTGCCGCAGGGCTGGTCGCGCGACAACCCGGTCGACATCGTGGTCGACGCCGATGGTGGCCGCTATGCCTCGGCGATTGAAGCCTTGCTGTCCGACGATGCCAACGACGCGGTGCTGGTGATCAACGTGCCTACCGCATTCACTTCTTCCGCCGAGGCCGCGCAGGCGCTGACCACCACCCTGGGGCAGCGCTCCCGACAGCTGCGCGACAAGCCGGTGTTCGCGGTATGGCTGGGCAACGACGACCGCGCCACGGTCACCCTCAATACCGCACGCGTACCCACCTATCCCACCGAAGCCGAAGCCGTGCGCGGCTTCCAGCATCTGGTGCGTTACCGCGAGGCGCAGGCGGCGCTGATGGAAACCCCGCCCAGCCTGCCAGCGGATTTCGTGGTGGATGTGCCGGCCGCACGCGCGTTGGTCGAGGCGGCCTTGGCCAACGATCAGCAATGGCTGGACCCGGTGGCCACGCACAAGCTGCTGCAGGCCTACGGTATTCCGTCGCTGGAAGTGATGGTCGCGCGTGATCCGCACGAGGCCATGGATCTGGCACAGCCGCTGCTGGAGCAGGGCATGAGCGTGGCGGTGAAGATATTCTCGCCGGACATTCCGCATAAATCCGAAGTCGATGGCGTGCGCTTGAACCTGGGCAGCCTGCGCGCGGTGCAGGCGGCCGCTACCGCCATCCTGCAGCGTGCACGCGAGCTGCGCCCGCAGGCCCGTATCGAAGGCGTGCTGGTGCAGCCCAGCCTGACCCGGCCCAAGGCGCGCGAACTGATCGCCGGCATTGCCGACGACCCGGTGTTCGGCCCGGTGGTGGTATTCGGCCGGGGCGGCACTGCGGTGGAAGTGATCGACGACAAGACCCTGGCACTGCCACCGCTGGACCTGCGCCTGGCCCATGAAGTGATCGGCCGCACCCGTGTATCGCGCATCCTCAAGGCCTATGGCGACGTGCCGGCGGCGGATGAGCGGGCGGTGGCGATGGTGCTGGTCAAACTGGCGCAGCTGGCGGCGGATATTCCCGAAATTCGTACCCTGGATCTCAATCCGCTGCTGGCCGACCGCAATGGCGTGATCGCACTGGACGCGCGCGTTGCGATCACTCCGGTCAAGCGCCTGCACAAGGGCCGCGGCCATCCGCGCTTTGCGATTTTCCCGTATCCCACCGAGTGGGAGCGCACGATTGATCTGTCCGACGGCGGCAAGGCCTTCATCCGCCCGGTGCGGCCGGAGGACGATGGCCTGTTCCGCGCGTTCTTCGCCCGTGTCACCGACGATGACTTGCGCCTGCGCTTCTTCCAGTCGGTGAAGCATTTCAGCCACGAGTTCATCGCCCGCCTGACCCAGCTCGATTACGCCCGCTCGATCGCGCTAGTGGCGATCGATCCGAAGACCGGTGAAATGCTGGGCGCGGTGCGTCTGCATGCCGACGCCGATTACAACCGCGGCGAGTACGGCATCCTGATCCGCTCGGACCTGAAGGGTCATGGCATCGGCTGGAAGCTGATGCAGATCATGATCGAGTACGCCGGCTGGCTGGGCCTGAACATGGTGGAAGGGCAGGTGCTGCGTGAGAACAGCACCATGCTGGCCATGTGCCAGAGCCTGGGCTTCAAGGTGAAGGCCGACCCGGATGACTCGACCATCATGAATGTGACGTTGCCGGTAGGTGGGGTTAAGAGCTGAGAGCTGGAGGCCAACGGCAAAAAGCCAAAAGCACCCCTCCCCA
>NZ_LDJJ01000017.1 GCF_001431465.1 Stenotrophomonas terrae
AAGGGCAGAGGCAAGGGCAAAGCCAGAGACAAAGCCAGAGGGGCAAGCGCGGTGCCCGGTTCTCGACATGGCAATGACTAGCGTTCCCTTCTCCCGCTTGCGGGAGAAGGTGCCCCGCAGGGGCGGATGAGGGGAGCCTTTGATCTTGCACAACTGAAGCCCACAGCACCCACAAACCAGAAAGGCCGACGCAATGCGTCGGCCTTTCCTTTACAGCTCACACCAGCAGAACGCTGGAATCAGGCGCTGGTGCGGCTCTGGCTGCGGCCGCCACCGCCACGACGCTGGCCACCACCCGGGTGCGCATCACGACGCTGCTGGCCATTGCCGCCATTGCGCTGGCCGCCCGGCTTCTGAGGCTGGCCGCCACGGCCACCGCGCGGGGCATCGCCGGTCGGACGACGTGCGGCATGGCCGCCGTTGCCGCGACGCGGGGCCTTCTGGCCGCCCGGATGCTCAGCCTTGCCCGGCGCGCTGTTGCCCCAACGGATCGGGGTATGCGGCTCGAAGCCCGGCACATCGCGGATGTCCATGTCGCGGTCGAGCAGACGCACGATCTGGCGCAGCAGCTTGGCTTCGTCCTGTGCAACCAGCGACACGGCTTCACCGGTCGAGCCGTTGCGGCCGGTACGACCGATGCGATGCACATAGTCTTCCGGCACCATCGGCAGGTCGTAGTTGATGACCTTCGGCAGCTCGTTGATATCGATGCCACGAGCGGCGATATCGGTAGCCACCAGCACGGTCACGCGGCCGGCCTTGAAGTCAGCCAGTGCACGCAGGCGCTGGCCCTGGCTCTTGTTGCCGTGGATGGCCGCGGTCTTGATGCCGGACTTTTCCAGGAACAGCGCCAGCTTGTCGCAGCCATGCTTGGTGCGGCCGAACACCAGCGTCTGCACGCGGGAGTCTTCAGCCAGCAGGTGCAGCAGCAGCTCACGCTTGCGCGCGCCATCAACCGGGTGCACGCGGTGGGTGATGGTCTCGGCAACGGTGTTCTTCGGCGTAACCTGGATCTGCTCCGGGTTGTGCATGAACTCCAGCGCCAACTGCTTGATGCTCTCTTCGAAGGTCGCAGAGAACAGCAGGGTCTGGCGGTTCTGGCGCGGCAGCTTGGCCAGGATGCGCTTGATCGAGGGCAGGAAGCCCATGTCGAGCATGCGGTCGGCTTCGTCCAGCACCAGGATCTCGACGCCGGACAGGTCGACGCTGCGACGCTCCAGGTGGTCGATCAGACGGCCCGGGCAGGCGACCAGCAGGTCGACGCCACGGCGCAGGATGTCCAGCTGGTTGCCCATGCCGACGCCGCCGTAGATGCAGGCGCTGGGGATGCGCAGGTACTTGCTGTAGCCACGCAGGCTGTCATGCACCTGGGTGGCGAGCTCGCGGGTGGGGGCCAGCACCAGGGCGCGCGGACGGCGCGGGCCGTTGCCCACGCTCTGCGGCGAGGTGGCCAGGTGCTGCAGCAGCGGCAGACCAAACGCGGCGGTCTTGCCGGTACCGGTCTGGGCGCCGGCCAACAGATCGCGGCCGTCCAGCGCAAGCGGAATGGCCTGCTCCTGGATCGGGGTCGGGTTTTCGTAACCCTGCTCGGCGAGCGCGCGCAGCAGGAAGGGCGCAAGGCCCAGGTTTTCAAACGACATGGAGTGCTCCGAAACATGAATAACGCGCGCCCGAAGGGGCTGGCGTTGCTGATCATTGAAGACCAGCTGATCTCGGAGCGTTCCCGTAAACCGCGCTGCAAGATCTGGATGCAACCAACGCGGTGCGCTGGCTGGAATGCGTGACGATAGGCGTCGGAGTGGGGGCGGGCGGGCGGATGGGCCAGATGGCCGCTGATCCTGCACCGCCGGCGGTCCCTGAGGGAAACGGACGGCCGCTGGCAGACCGCGCTAGTCTAAGGGATTGTTGGCGCCGGCACAAAAACCCCTGTTCAGCTTTCCATCGGAAGGCTGGTCGCGGCCGGCTTATTCATTACAATTGAAACTTATTTCTACGCAGACTGGACACTCCCATGAAGCTTGGTTCCCTGAAGGAAGGCGGCCGCGACGGCACCCTGATCGTGGTTTCGCGTGACCTGACCCGCGCCGTGCGGGCCACTGGCATTGCCGCCACCCTGCAGCAGGCGCTGGAGGACTGGTCCAACCTGGCGCCGCGCTTGAACGCCCTGTCCGAGCAGCTCAACGCCGGCAGCGTGGAAGGCGAGTTCGCCGTGGACATGCAGGCGCTGGCCGGGCCGTTGCCGCGCGCCTATGAGTTTGTCGATGGCAGCGCCTACCTGCCGCACGTGGCACGGGTGCGCAAGGCGCGCGGTGCCGAGGTGCCGGAGAGCTTCTACACCGACCCGTTGATGTACCAGGCCACCAGCGCCGGCTTCTACGGCCCGCGCGATGCGGTCAAGGTGATCAGCGAGGACTACGGCATCGACCTGGAAGCCGAGATCGTGGTGATCACCGACGACGTGCCGATGGCAGCAACGCCAGCGCAGGCCGCCGGCCATATCCAGCTGGTGGGCCTGGTCAATGACGTCAGCCTGCGCAACCTGATCCCGGGCGAACTGGCCAAGGGTTTCGGCTTCCTGCAATCCAAGCCGCGCTCGGCGCTGAGCCCGGTGTTCGTGACCCCGGACGAACTGGGCGCCGCCTGGCAGGACAGCAAGGTGCATCTGCCGCTGCTTACCCATATCAACGGCAAGTGGTTCGGCGCCCCGGAAGCCGGCGTCGACATGCAGTTCAACTTCGCCCAGCTGGTGGCGCATGCCGCCAAGACCCGTCCGCTGTCGGCCGGTGCCATTGTCGGCTCGGGCACCATCGCCAATGAAGACACCAGCCTGGGGGCTTCCTGCTTCGCCGAGCAGCGCACCGTCGAGGCGCTGCGTGATGGCAAGCCGTCCACGCCGTTCATGAGTTTTGGCGACGTGGTCCGCATCGAGATGCTGGACCGTGACGGCGTCAGCATTTTTGGTGCGATCGAACAGCGCATCGAGCAGGCATCGCGCCCCTGAGGCGGTATACAACGTGTTGGCATCGCGTTGGTGGTGAAGGAGTCCTCACCACCAACGGTTATTGTTTTGGCGCACGGGAAGGGGGAAATCCGACATGGAAGCAGGGCTGACGCTCTACAGTTACTGGCGCTCAAGCGCCGCGTACCGCGTGCGTATCGGTTTGAATCTGAAAGGCCTGGCGTATGCCGTCACGCCGGTCCATCTGGTACGTGATGGCGGCCAGCAGCACGCGGCGGACTACGCCGCATTGAACCCGCAGGAACTGGTGCCGACGCTGCGCCATGGTGAGCGCGTACTGACCCAGTCGCTGGCCATTCTTGAATACCTGGAGGAAGTCTTCCCGGAGCCGGCGCTGTTGCCGGCCGATGCCGGCGGCCGTGCCCGCGTGCGTGCGCTGGCGCAGCAGGTGGCCTGCGACATCCATCCGTTGAACAACCTGCGGGTGATGCAGTTCTTCGATCGCGAATGGAATGTGCCGCAGCCCGAGCGTGACGAATGGACGCTGCACTGGATGCGCAAGGGCTTCACCGCGCTCGAGGCGATGGTGGCAGGCTCGTTCGACACCGGCCGCTACTGCCATGGTGCCGAACCGGGGCTGGCCGATTGCTGTCTGGTCCCGCAGTTGTACAACGCTCGCCGCTTCCACCTGGACCTGGCGCCGTACCCGACATTGCAGCGGATTGAAGCGGCCTGCCTGGCGCTGCCGGCATTCGATGCCGCCCGCCCGGAAAACCAGATCGACGCGGTCTGAACAGCCGCAGCAATCAGCCCGGCCCAAACCGTTGCGGGAGCGGCGCAAGCCGCGAAGCCGGCTTCGCTCTAGTGGGAGCGGCGTAAGCCGCGAAGCTGACATCCCCTCCGAAGCAGCAGCTCAACCAAATGCCTGCCGAAGCAGGCCTGCAGCTCGGAGCCGGCAGTAGCTTCGCGGCTTACGCCGCTCCCACAAAAAACGATGTCGTTTCTCCGCTGCTCGGTGTGTGGTTCAGAACGACAGTTGGATCCCCAGGCTGTTGTAGGAGCGGCGTAAGCCGCGAAGCTGACATCCCCTCCGAAGCAGCAGCTCAACCAAAGGCCCGCCGAAGCAGGCCTGCAGCTCAGAGCCAGCAGTGGCTTCGCGGCTTACGCCGCTCCTACAAGATCTCCTACAAGATCTCCTGCACGAGGGGCTTCTTGAATCACCCCAAACAACAAAGCCCCGCATCGCGGGGCTTTGTCGTGGGCTACGCCGCTGGCTCAGAAGCCGTGGGTGATTGCCGCCGGTGCCGCTACCGCGAAATCCGCATACGGGTCGTGCTCGCCGCTGCCGCCTTCGGACAGGCGGAACTTCAGGGCCAGGCCATCGCGCGAATCGGCGGCGCGCAGCGCCTCCTCCTGCTCGATGATGCCGTCCTTGGCCATGCGGAACAGGCACTGGTCGAAGCTCTGCATGCCTTCTTCCAGCGACTCTTCCATGGCCTGCTTGATCGCGTGGACTTCGCCACGGCGCAGCAGGTCGCGGATCATCGGCGTGTTGAGCAATACCTCGGTGGCTGGGCGGCGACGGCCGTCCTTGCCCTTGACCAGACGCTGCGAAACCACCGCGCGCAGGTTCAGCGAGAGGTTCATCAACACGTTCTTGTGTGCGCTCTCGGGGAAGAAGTTGAGGATGCGCTCGATGGTCTGGTCGGCGTTGTTGGAGTGCAGCGTGGCCAGACACAGGTGGCCGGTTTCGGCGAAGGCGATGGCCGCTTCCATGGTTTCGGCGTCCAGGATCTCGCCGATCAGGATCACGTCCGGTGCCTCACGCATCGCGTTTTTCAGCGCGTTGTGGAAGGCATGGGTGTCCAGGCCGACTTCGCGCTGGTTGACGATGGACTGCTTGTGCTTGTGCAGGAACTCGATCGGGTCCTCGATGGTGAGGATGTGACCGGTCGAGGTGGTGTTGCGGTGGTCGATCATCGAGGCCAGCGAGGTCGACTTGCCCGAGCCGGTCGAGCCCACTACCAGCACCAGCCCGCGCGGGGTCATGATCACGTCCTTCAGCACCTGCGGGAGGTTGAGCTCCTCGATGCTGGGAATGCGGCTCTTGATCGCACGGATGACCATGCCCACTTCGCCGCGCTGCTTGAACACGTTGACGCGGAAACGCCCGGCGTCGGCCAGGGCGATGGCCATGTTCAGTTCCAGGTCGCGCTCGAACTGCGGCACCTGGCCCTCGTCCATCAGCGAATAGGCGATTTTCTTGACCATTCCCGGCGGCAGGCCGGTATTGCCCAATGGGTACAACTTGCCTTCAATCTTGATGTAAACCGGCGCTCCGGTGGTCAAAAACATGTCCGAAGCGTTTTTTTCGGTCATCAGCTTCAGGAAATAGCCGATATCCATGCGAAATTTTTCCCCAACAAACGGCGGCCTGCCGTTGCAAGCACGCCTCTGGCTTGACCACAATGGCCGCGCTCAGTCTCCCAAGCCACGGCTCCCCAATGAAACCTAGCTTCGCACAATTAAGAAGATTCCTGTGTGTCACCGCCTGCATATTCGTGCTAAGCGGCAGCGCGCTGGCACAGGATCCGGGCGCAATGGAACTGCTCACCGCACAACAGGCCGTGGAAAAGGCCGACCGCGCCGACGCCGACCAATACGCGCCGGACACGATGGCCATGGCCCGCCAGCAACTGGGGCAGGCCCAGCAGGCCGCCGCGGACCGCCGGCTGCGCAAGCAGGCGCCGGTGCTGGCGCTGCGTGCGGCGGCCGATGCCGATCTGGCGCGGGCGCAGAGTGAAGAGGCCGTGGCGCAGGCCCAGTTGGCCCAGCGCAAGGCCGAGGTTGCCCAGCTGCAACGCCAGTTGGCGACAGGGGAGGGACGTTGATGCGGATCAGGAATCTGGTGGTTGTGGGCCTGCTGGCCATGCCGATGCTGGCGTTGGCGGCGGAAGACCCGGCCGTGGGCGCTTTGAACCAGCGTCTGCTGGTGCTGCAGGCGGACATGGCCACGGCCGACGTGGCGCCGTTTGAAAAGCTGCAGGCACAACAGGCCATCGCGGCGCTGGCCAAGGCCAAGCGCAAGGACGTGGAAGATGCCCGTTATCTGGCCGAACGCCGGGTTGCCATTGCCGAGGCGGCCAGCCGCACGGCGCTGGCGCGGCGCGAAGTCGATCAGCTTGAACGCACCCGCAGCGAACTGCTGATCGAGGCCAGCCGGCGTGATGCGGCCCGCGCGCGCCAGGAAGCGGAGCAGTTGCGGGTACAGACCCAGATCCAGGCCGAGGAGGCCGAACGCCTGCGTCTGGCCGCCGAGGCCGAGACCCTGGCCCGTCAGGACGCCGAAACCGCGCTCACCAGTGTTGCCGGCCGTCAGCAGCAGCGCCTGAGCGCCGCCCAGCAGAACGCCGCCAAACTGGCCCGCGAAGAGGCCGAGCTGGTGTCCGGGCAGAAGCTGCCTGCATCGAAGTTTGACGGACGCGGTGAGGTCTATACCTTCGCCGGCGATGCCTTCGCGGCCGGTCAGGCGGCGCTGTCCGGCGGTGCCCGCAACCAGACCAAGGCCCTGGCCGAGTACCTGAACATCGGCAAGAAGGGCCGGGTCACCATCGAGGCCTACGACAGCGCCAACGGCGTCGGCCAACGGCGTGCGCAGGCGCTCAAGGACGCACTGGTCGAGGCCGGTGTGGCTGCCAGCCGGATCCAGGTGACGGGCAAGAAAGCAGCCTCGACACGGGCCCGTTCAGCGGAAGTCATTATTGCTCCATGACAAACCTAAATGGCTGAAGTTGTTAGGTTTTTGTCATTCGCTTGCGGCTGAATGCGGCCCGGTTTGGATATTCAGCAAACGTTTGCGCAGAAACCTTGCCGGAACCTTTTTGCAGGCGTAGGGTCAATTGTCCGGGCGGCAACTCCGTCGCCCGGACAACGGAGGGCCGAGCCGGTGCAAGCGTGGCGCGAACCAGTAACCGATAACTCCTGGCAGGTTGGCTGGAGGACGGTTGGTGGTGCCGCCTTGAGCGGTCCCGGCTTTCCAATCCAGCAACGCCCCGTGCCATCCGGCCGGGGCGTTCTTGTTTCTGCATGAAGGAGGTAGTCATGTTCGAAGGGCAGCCGCAGAGTGAAATCGACGCATTGGCCAAGGCCAACCCGGAGTTCAAGCAGCTCTACCAACAGCATAAGAAGCTGAACAAGAAATGCATGGACGCGGAGCTGGGTGTGCTCCCGATTGACGGGGTCACCCTGGGACAGATGAAACGGGAAAAACTGCTGGCCAAGCAGAAGCTCCTGCGGATTTACGAAAACAGCCTCAACTAAACCTTCCCCACGCTTCACCGTTTATGTCGCGGACGGTGGCGGCCTCCTCGTCGGCCGTCATTGTCCGCGCCACTTGCCAGGGTGGTTCCGGTGCCGGAAAGCGCTATTACCTGACTTTCCTTCACAACCATCGGATAATCATCGGTCCGGCCGCTGTGCGGCGCGATCTGAACCAAACCGATGCCCATCCATTCCTCCATCCTCGAACTCATCGGCAATACGCCCATCATCAAGGCCCAGCGCCTGGATGCCGGCGTGTGCGAGCTGTACCTCAAGATGGAGAGCGCCAACCCGGGCGGGTCGATCAAGGACCGTATTGGTCTGTCGATGATCGAGGCGGCCGAAAAACGCGGTGATCTCAAGCCGGGTGCGACACTGGTGGAAGGCACGGCCGGCAATACCGGCCTGGGCCTGGCGCTGGTGGCGCAGCAGAAGGGCTACAAGCTGATCCTCGTGGTTCCCGACAAGATGAGCCGGGAAAAGATCTTCAATCTGAAGGCCATGGGCGCCGAAGTGGTGCTGACCCGTTCGGACGTGGCCAAGGGCCACCCGGAGTACTACCAGGACCTGGCCAAGACCGTCGCTGACCGTACCCCGGGCGCCTACTTCATCAATCAGTTCGGCAACCCGGACAACCCGGCCGCGCACGAGTTCGGTACCGGCCCGGAGATCATCAAGCAGATGGGCGGTGACCTGGACGCGATCGTGTTCGGCTGCGGCAGCTCCGGCACCATGACCGGCCTGTCGCGCGCCTTCGCCAAGCTCTCGCCCAAGACCGAGCTGGTGCTGGCCGACCCTGTCGGCTCGATCCTGGCCGAGTACATCAACGAGGGCACGCTGAACGAAAAGTCGGGCAGCTGGCTGGTGGAAGGCATCGGCGAGGATTTCCTGCCGGATATCGCCGATTTCAGCCGGGTCAAGAAGGCTTATGCCATCACTGATGCCGAGAGCTTCCATACCGCGCGCGAGCTGCTGGGCAAGGAAGGCATCCTCGGTGGCTCCTCGACCGGCACCCTGCTGGCCGCCGCGCTGAAGTACTGCCGCGAGCAGACCACGCCGAAGAAGGTGCTGGTGCTGGTGCCCGATACCGGCAACAAGTACCTGTCCAAGATGTACAACGATTACTGGATGCTGGACAACGGTTTCCTGGAGCGCCCGCAGTTCGGCGACCTGCGCGACCTGATCCTGCGCCCCTACAGCCAGCGCGACACCGTGGTGGTGGGTCCGAAGGACCTGCTGACCACCGCCTACCAGCGCATGAAGCTGTACGACGTGTCGCAGCTGCCGGTGATGGATGGCAGCCAACTGGTCGGCATCATCGACGAAAGCGACGTGCTTTTGCATGTATACGGCGATGAAGCCCGTTTCCGCGACCCGGTCTCGGTGGCCATGGTCAGCAAGCTGGACCGGCTGGACGTCAAATCGCCGATCGAGGCATTGCTGCCGGTGTTCGACCGCGGCCAGGTGGCGATCATCACCGATGGTGATGTGTTCCTCGGTTTGATCACCCGCATCGACCTGCTGAACTACCTGCGTCGCCGCGTTCAGTAGGCCCGGCTGGTCCCCTCGTAAGAGGGGGCCACGGTAGATTCAGACAGCACTGATAGAATTTCGCCCCTTTAGCTGGAAGCCCTTATGACGGATCAGCATTCACGCAGCCAGGACGGCGAGCGCGCCTTGTCGCTTGCCACGTTGGCCATCCACGGCGGGCAGTCGCCTGACCCCAGCACCGGCGCAGTCATGCCGCCGATCTATGCCACCTCGACCTATGCGCAGTCCAGCCCGGGCGAGCATCAGGGCTTTGAATACTCACGCACGCACAACCCGACCCGCTTCGCCTACGAGCGTTGCGTGGCCTCGCTGGAAGGCGGCACGCGCGGCTTCGCCTTCGCCTCGGGCATGGCGGCCAGCTCCACCGTGATCGAGCTGCTGGATGCCGGCAGCCACGTGGTGGCGATGGATGACATCTACGGCGGCAGCTTCCGTCTGTTTGAGCGTGTGCGTCGCCGCACCGCCGCGCTGGATTTCAGCTTCGTCGACCTGACCGACCTGGCCGCGTTCGAGGCTGCGATCACGCCCAAGACCAAGATGGTGTGGATCGAAACCCCGACCAACCCGATGCTGAAGATCGTCGACATCGCTGCGGTGGCCGCCATCGCCAAGCGTCACGGCCTGACCGTGGTGGTGGACAACACCTTCGCCTCGCCGATGCTGCAGCGCCCGCTGGCGCTGGGCGCGGACCTGGTGCTGCATTCGGCCACCAAGTACCTCAATGGCCATTCCGACATGGTCGGCGGCATGGTGGTGGTGGGTGACAACGCCGAGCTGGGTGAGCAGATGGCCTTCCTGCAGAACTCCATCGGTGGCGTGCAGGGCCCGTTCGACAGCTTCCTGGCCCTGCGTGGCCTGAAGACCCTGCCGCTGCGCATGAAGGCGCATTGCGCCAATGCGATGGAACTGGCCACCTGGCTGGAAACCCATCCTGCCGTCGAGAAGGTGATCTACCCGGGCCTGGCCTCGCATCCGCAGCATGAACTGGCGGGCAAGCAGATGGCCGGCTACGGCGGCATCGTCTCGATCGTGCTCAAGGGCGGTTTCGAAGCTGCCAAGCGTTTCTGCGAGCGAACCGAACTGTTCACCCTGGCCGAGTCCCTCGGCGGCGTGGAAAGCCTGGTCAACCACCCGGCGGTGATGACCCATGCTTCGATCCCGGTAGCCCGCCGCGAGCAGCTGGGCATCAGCGATGCGCTGGTGCGGTTGAGCGTGGGGGTGGAGGCAGTTGAAGACCTTGAAAACGACCTGAAGAGGGCGTTGGCTTGAGCCAGAGCCATAAGATTCAAGGTGGTAACTCGGTGATGATGCGGCTCAGCTTGGCCTGTGAAATGGCCAAGCGCGACGTCTTCGCCAGGTATAAAGGTTCGGTTGTTGGATTGGCTTGGTCCTTCTTCTATCCGGTTCTGATGTTGGCTGTGTACACCTTCGTCTTCGGGGTGATCTTCCGCTCGCGTTGGAGTGGAACCCAAAGCACGCAGAATGGCGAAGGGCTGACCGGTGAGTTTGCACTGATCCTTTTTTCCGGCTTGGTGGTCTATGGTTTTTTTTCCGAATGTCTCAATAAGGCACCTGGCCTGATTTCGGCAAACGCGCAGTTTGTGAAAAAGGTTGTTTTTCCACTTGAAGTATTGCCACTTTCCACGGCATTGGCGGCGTTGTTTCACATGCTTGTCAGTCTGGTTGTGCTGCTCATAGCGATGCTGATCTTGAAAGGCAATATCCCGGTTACTGCGGTTGCTTTCCCGCTGGTGATGTTGCCGCTGCTGTTCGCGACGCTGGGGTTGACGTGGTTGTTTTGTGCCTTGGGTGTCTATCTGCGGGATCTGTCGCAGATCATGCCGCTTGCCACCACCATGTTGCTCTTCCTTTCGCCGGTGTTCTATCCAATCACGGCGGTTCCCGAATCATTTCAACGGGTGGTCAAGCTTAATCCGATCACCGGCGTGATGGATGGTGTTCGCGATACTTTGATATTCGGGATATGGCCGGATTTCGGCCTGCTGTTCTGGCAGGTACTCCCGGGCTTGTTGCTGATGTTCGTCGGCTTGGCGGTCTTCCAATACTTGCGCAGAGGGTTTGCTGATGTCCTCTGAATCCTTGATCCGTGTGGATAATCTC
Organism: Stenotrophomonas terrae; assembly: GCF_001431465.1. Taxonomy (GTDB): domain Bacteria; phylum Pseudomonadota; class Gammaproteobacteria; order Xanthomonadales; family Xanthomonadaceae; genus Stenotrophomonas; species Stenotrophomonas terrae. The sequence goes on from NZ_LDJJ01000017.1 coordinate 10,952, forward strand.
GGTAAGCGCTACGACATGTTTGCCAAGCCGGCAGATCGTTTGCTGCAGCTTGTCGCCGAGCCAATACGTAGCGGTCTGGGATTGGCGCCGAAGGTGCACAGCAAGGAAATATGGGCGTTACGCAACGTCAGTTTCGAAGTGTCGCGTGGAGAGGCTCTGGGCGTAATGGGCCGCAATGGCTCTGGCAAAAGCACCATGTTGCAGATGCTTTGCGGGACCCTCCGGCCCACGGAGGGGGAAGTCCATGTGGCCGGGCGGATATCGGCATTGCTCGAGCTGGGTGCTGGTTTCAATCCAGAGTTCACCGGGCGAGAAAATGTCTTTCTGAACGGGCGTCTGCTCGGCCTGGAGCAGGCTGTCATAGAAGAACGCTTCGATGACATCTGTGCCTTTGCAGATATCGGTCCTTACATAGACGAGGCAACCAAAACCTACTCCAGCGGCATGTTCGTGCGTCTCGCTTTTGCCGTGGCTACTTCAGTGGATGCGGATGTACTCATCGTGGATGAGGCACTGGCGGTCGGTGACGCACGTTTTCAGGCTCGTTGCATGAAACGTATTCGACGGATCCAGGACGATGGTGCGTCGGTGCTGTTCGTCAGTCATGACGTGGCGGCAGTGAGGACATTGTGCCAGCGTGCGCTGTGGCTCGAACGCGGCACACTGAAGGACCTCGGGCCGGTGCTGCGGGTCAGTTCCCGTTACATGGAGTCCATCTTCGCCGATGACCCGGACGCGGCGCCGGCGGAGGAGCTTCCGCAGCCTGGTGTGGAAGTTGCTGGCGAGGAATCTTTGGAACTTCCTGCTGAAGACGTGCCCGTTGTTGTCCCTGCCGGTAAGCCATTGGCGCACTGGGGATCGCATGTCGGCTTGATCCGCAGCGTGACGTTGGAAAGCGTTGGCGCTGACACTGGTGCTGTTGACGTGCTCCAGTGGGGAAAGCGCTGCAGAGTAAGCATGGCAGTCAGGTTGCCCGAGGATTATTCGGCGCAGACGTTTTGCATTGCGTTCTCGATAAAGGACCTGCGCGGGCACGACATCGTTGTATCCAGCACCGCAGATGCCGATGCAGACCTGCCGGCAGGGTGGCGGGCCGGCGATGTCGTGCAGCTTGATTTCGAGTTCGAGAACGGCCTCGTTGAGGGGAAATATTTTCTCGTTGCTGCTGTCGAGCGACGGATGGGGGCCGTCGTGGAATATTACGAGTACATCGAAGGCGTGCGCTTCTTCTCGGTTGCAAGTGAGCGGCGCTACTTCGGCATTTATCAGCCGAAAATCACACATGAATTCAAGGAGGTCCCTGGTGTCTGACAACCAGATCAATTCACAGGGATATTGGGACGGGCGCTTCGGCGAAGATTGGGAAGTATTGGGCGGGCGTCAACAATCGCGCTTCTTTGGCGCGGTGGCGCTGAACATGCTTCCGAGTTGGCTTGCTCGTGTAAGCAGGCAGCGGCAGTTGGCGTGGTGTGATTGGGGTTGTGCGCTCGGCGACGGCACCAATGAGCTGGCCCAAGGGTTGCCGGGAGTGCAGATGACCGGTGTGGATTTTTCCGAGGTGGCGATTGTAGACGCCAATGCGAGATTTCCCGGGCAGCACTTTGTGACCGAAAACTGGTTGGACACGGCTGCTGGTTCTACTGTGGCTGGCTATGACGTGGTCTTCAGCTCCAACACGCTTGAACACTTTCATCAGCCTTGGGCGGTACTTGATTCCGTGGCTGCGCACGCACGGCACTGCCTGGTAATGATGCTTCCTTACCGGGAACGAGAGCGCATTGAGGAACATCATGCGTCTTTCATGCCTGAAAATATCCCCCAGTTTGTGGGCGACAAGGTGCTGGTTCATGTCCAGGTGAGGGACACTCGAGCTGACCAGCCCTGCTTCTGGCCGGGCGAGCAGGTGATGTTGGTCTGGGCTGAGCCGAACTGGCTGGCTGAGCAGCAGTTGTATTTGCAGGACGTGCATCTCGATCCGGAACCCGAAAGTACCCTTCGTGCGCAGGGCGATACTGTTGCCAACCTCGCCGCAGAGCTGAGCGGCGGCTTGGCAAAGATCCGGTCCAATGTAGCTGCGTCATCGGAACAGACTGCAGCAATGGACTCGATCCGCGACGCGCTGTCGCGTTGGAGATTGGTGTTCGAAGCTGCCAATGCCGCTACAGGACCTGCATGGGAGAATGAGGCCCGGCAGCGGAGCGAGCGTGATGCGGCCGTGCTTGATGAAGCCCTGCACAAGCTTGAGCCATTGTTGCTTGGAAGTGATTTGCTGACCGCACTGCAGGACGCGAAAAGGCGACAGCAGCTGGCATTGAATGAAGTTCAGCAGGAGGTGCGTTCTCGTCAGCAGCTCGTGGCGGACGCATCGCAGCTGTTGAGTGAGGTGGAGAACCAACGATCAGCAGCTGATATCGCGCGCGTTGATGCAGAAAGGGCCATGCAGGTTGCGCTGCGGCTGAGTGAGCAAGCTATTGCATTGCTGGGGCCTTCAGTTGGCCAGCAGCTCGTTGAGCATGGGCCTGCGGGTGACAGCGATGACGCTCGCTACCAACGGACGCGGCTGCATTTGGCCTCGGTCGACAAAGAGTTGAGTGACGTCTATGCAAGTACCTCATGGCGGGTTACAACGCCGATAAGGGTATTGCGGCGTCTGCTCTCGCACCCGGTGCAGGAAATCAGGAATATCGTCGGCAAGGCACCTCGCCCGCTCCAAGGCATGGCAAGGTTCAGTGCACGTACGCTGCGCTCTGGTCGCCTCGATCCCAGTGACAAGGCGAAGCTCAAGCAAATGCTGTCGCCCTCGCCGCGGATTGCGATGGCTGATCCATCACTTCCCGTTGATTATTCGCATCTGCCAATGCTGGCGCCGGTAAATGGCGGGCTCCCGGATGTATATGTCTGGGCGGTCATTGACTGGAACTTCCGTACCCAGCGCCCGCAGCATCTGGCTGCGGCGCTGGCTGCGAAAGGACATCGTGTTTTTTATATCTCCAACAACTTTGTTGACAGCTCCGATGCCGGCTTCAAGGTTGAGGCGCTGGATCAATCAGGTCGCTTGTTTCAGGTCAATCTCAACCAGGCGGGGGCGCCACAGATTTACCACGCCATGCCTGGTGCGAAGGCTGTGGCTGCCATTCGCTCAAGTCTGGCTGCATTGCTTGGATGGGCGCGTTCAAACAGTTGCATTTCGTTTGTCCAGCATCCGTATTGGTTGGAACCGGCTCAGTTTCTACCGAACAGCAAGTTGGTCTACGACTGCATGGATCACCATGGCGGATTTGAGGACAATGCCGATGAGATTCTTGCTGGTGAGAACCAGTTGATCCGGCAGGCAGATCTTCTGATCGTCACTTCCCAGTGGCTCCATGATGAGCTGAGTTCATCGGCGCGAAGTATCGCGATGGTGCGGAATGCAACGGAGTACACGCATTTTTCGGAACGCCCGTCGAAGGTCTTCGCTGATAGTGCAGGCCGGCGCGTAATAGGCTACTACGGTGCAATTGCCGAGTGGTTTGATGCAGATCTGCTGCGCAAGCTGGCGTTGGATAACCCAGACGCACTGGTCTTGATGGTCGGGCGTGACACGGCGGGTGTAGCTGGCGCGCTGTCCGATTTGAGCAATGTCCGGTTCGTGGGAGAGGTTGCCTATGCGGAACTTCCGTATTGGCTGTACGGCTTTGATGTATGCCTGCTGCCCTTCAAGGTCATTCCGCTGACTCTGGCAACCAATCCGGTCAAGGTGTATGAGTATTTGAGCGCTGGCAAGCCGGTCGTGTCGGTGGATTTGCCGGAGCTATCGCAGTTCGAAGGTCTTGTGCGTTTGGCAGCGGACCATGAGGGCTTTCTGGAGCAGGTAAAGTTGGCGCTTGCCGAGCCAAGCGGGGACCAGGCTTTGGAGCTGCCGCGCAAGCAGTTTGCTTCGAGGCAGACGTGGCTGCACAGGGCAACAACCCTGGACAATGCGTTGGTTGCACTGCAGGAACCGTTGATCAGCATCATTGTGCTGACTTACAACAACCTGGATTACACGAAGCAATGCCTGCATAGCCTTGAGACTTACTCGGACTATGAGAACGTCGAGATCATTGTCGTGGACAATGCTTCGTCCGATGGCAGCCAGGAATTCCTTGCGGATTGGGCGGCGAACGACCCGCGCTATACCTTCATCGCCAACGAGAGCAATCTTGGCTTCTCCGCAGGAAACAACGTAGGTCTGCGTGTTGCCAAGGGTGAGTATCTTGTCGTTCTCAATAACGACACCTATGTGACCCCAGGCTGGTTGCGCACCCTGCGCAATCAACTGTCGCGGCACCCGGGGGCTGGGTTGGCTGGCCCGGTTACCAATAACATCGGTAACGAGGCACGAATCGAAATCAGTTATGACTCGATGGATGAAATGCTGGAGCGTGCCGGGAAATATACCCGCCTGCACGCGGGGCGCTCATTTGATATCCATACCAGTGCTTTCTTCTGTGTGATGCTCACTCGCCAGGCATACGAGCGTGTCGGGGGATTGGACGAGCAGTTTGGTGTAGGGTTCTTCGAGGATGACGACTATTGCCGTCGCCTTGAGCAGGCTGGTTTCAGCCGGTTGTGCGCGGAAGATGTCTTTGTGCATCACCATTTGTCAGCAAGTTTCGGGAAGCTGAAGGCCGAGGCGAGACAGGCACTATTTGAGAAGAACAAGGCTTTGTATGAAGCCAAGTGGGGCCCTTGGGTTCCGCACGATTATCGACGCCCGCCGTGCTAGATCCGGCAGGCTAAAACAGGGGAATGTATTGACTAGTTGGTCTGGTTTTAAGAACGTAAATGGCTGGCGGCAGGTTTTGGTATTTTCTGCTGTTGCCGTGATAGTGGTCCTGCTTGCTGCGTTTGCCGCGCGCTTGGCCGTGGGCTTCAGCTACGGCCCAGCTGCGCTGCTGTTGGATTCGTTGCTGTTGGCGGCAATTTTGACGGTAGTACGTTGGATAACGAAGAGGAATGTGGCGACATGTGCGCTTGGTGTCGCGCTGGCCGCATTTTTTATTACCGGGAACGGAATCAAGAGCGTCCTGCTGGGCATGCCACTGGGCATAGCAGACATGAAACCGGCGCTGGCCTTGCTGGGTGTTCTTGAAGGAGGACGGCTGGCCGCGGCTATTGGCGGGTTTGCATTGTTGCTATGCCTGGTGGTCTGGGGGCTGTGGCCGGGATGGCGGCGCTTGATATGGCTGGTTCTGCTTCCGCTGCTTGGACTTTCAATCCTTGGCGCGGTCTGGCTGACCAATGGAGATGCGGTGCTGGCCGGCGGAACCGGCACAAGCCGCGTTGATGTGTTGAAACAACGCGGAGGCTTCCTGTACCTGGCCAGCGACGCTGTCAGATACATACGCAATGAAAAGGTTCCGAGCAGGTCCAGCGTGGCCCATGCTCTGGGATCAGTGAAGGCGAGGGTCTCGTCGGCACCGGCAAACCCGCGGAATGTCCACCTGATTCTCATGGAGAGTTTTTGGGACGTTACTACCCTGGACGGATTCAAAATGAGTGCCGATCCCTGGGATCCGCGCATCCGCGAATGGTGGATTGCAGGTGGACGTTCCGGTGTATTGAGTCCGGTTTTTGGCGGTGCAACCGCGAATGCGGAATTCGAGGTGCTTTGTGGGTTGCCAGCAACTGGCGGCGGACGGGTTGTCTTTTCTGAAGGCATCACCAATGATCTGCCGTGTCTGCCGGCTGTGCTGCGCCAGTTCGGATATCTGACGATGGCGAGCCATCCCTATAAGAAGGCGTTCTGGAACAGGGATACGGCCTACGCCAAGGTAGGTTTTGAGCAGTATCTTCCTGATCAAGCTTTTGAAATGGATGATCGAGACGGAATGTTCCTGAATGATCGATCCACGCTGTTCCAATCTCTGGGCAGGGTGAATCTTCTCAAGAAGGATCGTCCTTATCTGTCCTATATTGTCAGCCTCAGCTCGCACTATCCATATGAGCGGGACCGTACGAAACGCCCCGATCGAATTGTGGTCACGCCGGCGACAACGGCATTGGCAAATTATGCAAATGCAGTCTCCTACAGCACAGAGGCTCTGGCTGACTATATCGAGGCGTTGAGAGAAGCTGATCCCGATGCGTTGATCGTGCTCTTTGGTGATCATGCGCCCGTGTTGGACTCGTCTCCTGATCCTTATGAGATTGCAGGTCTGCGAAAGGGAGGAGCAACGTTACCGAACGGTTTTGCTCGTCTAAGTCTCACTCCATTGATCGTCATTGATGGCCGGAACGGCCCCAAGGCAATGGGAACGCAGCCTTTGTACGAGCTGGCCCCAAAAATATCCGAAATGGCCACAGCGGGCGCGGTGTCGCTGCCCTACGCTGATCTGGTTCTGCATCCGGAGGTCAGGACCCGTAACTTTCTTGCCTCGTTGCTGGTGCCAGACAAAGGCGGTTGGAGAATGTGTGGCCGCGATGATGACGCATCATGCGAGGCCGGCAGAGGCAGTCGGAATGATCTACGGGCGTTGCGAGATGATCTCGTCTGGGGCAAACAGCATGCCTTGCAGATATGGGGTACGCTACTTGTCGGTAAGCATGGCATGACCATCAACCGTGACCACTATGGCTGCGTATTCGATGTGGAAGCTTGGGGGCCGCAGACCGGTGGCAAAGGAAAAGCCATGAACCAGCAGGCTAGCGGTAACTCAGCGCTTTGGTTCAAGGTGCGCCGTGTTCGAGGCGATCCGGTCTTGTTTGTAGATGATGAGCGTGCGGAGATTGTTGTCGCCAATGGCAGTGCGTCTGCCTCATTTACCTCGCCGCAGTTCATACACACTGAGGGCGAACACCGGATCAGCTATCAATGTGAGGATGAGGAGCGCGTTTCTTTCGGGAAACTGAAGATTGCGCCGAATTAACTGATGGAGGCGGGGGCTGTTACGTTGCTTTGGCCGCATGATGATCGATCAACGCCGGAGCCCGCCGCCAAACCCAGTTCCGATATGAGGGAGCGCCAGTGTTTGGAGCTCCCTCGTATGCAGCTTCAAAAATGGGGCTGTATCCGGGGATCAGTACACGCAAGCGAGACAGGTGCTTTTCAATCGGATATGGAAAGCACCTGGCCGTGTGGTCTTTTCAACCTAGCGAGCGTGGAAGCTTCCAATGATCCGTTGCAAAGGGGTCTTGGGCTCGGAAGAAACATCGAAATGAAGCCAGGATAGCAACAGTTGCATCCCGAGGATCAGGGGTAGCGCTGCCAGCATGACACTGCCAGCTGTAGCTGGAACAGCATCAAATACCGAGCGTGCCCAGGCATGGCTGCCGTAGATGACTCCGAACGAGATAAGCAATCCAGCAGCGATCAACTCTGCTGAAGCTACCGAAAAGCCTCTCAGGAAATAGCTGCCGAACATCCGCTTTACAGTATTCTTGAAGTGTCCGCGCAGGAAGGGGATGAGGATGCGGGAGGGGCGGAGGCTGCTGGGTTCGTCGTCGTACTTTGCGACCATCGGTACGTCGATTACCACGGCGCGGGCCTGGTTGAGTTGGAAAAGCATATCCGACTCGAAAAAGTAGCGACGTGACAGCGTATCCAGATCCAACTCATTCAACGCAATTCGATGGCAAGCGGTATAACCATTGGTCGGGTCGAATATCTGCCAATAACCGCTGGATATCTTGGTCATGAATGAAAGTGCCGCATTTCCGATCAGGCGCACCGGTGGCATCCGGCGTACATTGCGCAACCGATAGAAGCGGTTACCCTTGGTGTAATCAGCACGCCCTTCCAGGATTGGAGTGATGAATCCCTGAATCAGGCGTGGATCCATCTGACCGTCACCATCAATCTTGACCACGATATCGTGGCCAGCCTGCAAAGCAGCGCGATAGCCGGTTATCACGGCGCCACCGACGCCCTGGTTCTGTTCGTGGAAAAGAACTTTTACTCTCGGGTCCTGGCAGTTCTGCTCGACCAGTTGGCCAGTGCCGATAGGACAGCGGTCGTCTATGACGTAGATCACGGCGATTGAATCTGGAATGCTGGCGATCACGTCGAGGACAAGTTTTCCGACGTTATAGCAAGGAATCACAACGGCTACGGACACACCGGGAGGGTTGAGGATGGCCATTATCAATTGCTTCTCTTTGGCTTGCCAAAGCCGATTGATTGGAGAACTTGTTGTGCCAGCTGAGTTGCAGGATCTGCATGCTCAGCAGATCGAGAGGTATCAAGCCGAGTGGAAATGTTCTGCAGTTCAAACTGCATCGGCTTGCGCGGTACCGCCGTGAAGGTCAGCGAGCGGTTGTGTTCGGGTACGGTGACTTCCATGTTTCCTTTTGCAATCATGTCCGGCCCACATACCGCCCAACGAGAGAGGAGATTCTCGTCCTTGTTGCTTGAAAGGCTGCGCGAAGACACGCTGATTACGATTGGCTCTCCCGGTAGAGAGCAGGTGAAGCGGACATCCACCGCGAAGGTCCCAGGCTTGTCAGGTGAAGGGTAGCGTAGCTTGAGGTAGTCATCGCCAGCGTGAATTACCTCGTGGTCAAGTGCGTTCAACGAGTTGATCTTCCAGACATCATAGATGCCTTGGCTGTAGATGATGCCTTTACCAACTTTCTGCAGTGCTGCCTTTAGTCCTGGGGTGGCCTGATTGCGGTGGGTCACAATGTGAGTTGCGCCATGTGCAGCAAAGAGTGCAATCCATGCGCTGCCGCTTGGATCGGCGTCGGCGACGATCCGCTGCGCGGCGACATCCGGGTCGTACCAGGAGGTCGTCAGTGTGGGGATGACAAGCTCGGCATTGCCCTGTGAATCCACATTGTGAAAGATGACTTTCATATGCGAATCGCGCCTTGAAGCCAGGAATGCCGCAATCGTTCGCTGTGGGGCAAAGCGATCAAGCGTGGCTTGCGGGCCATCCTTTATGAGTATCCTCAACGCGCCGTGGCGCAGGTGCCAGTAACCACTCGCGATGACACTCAGGTTGAGAACGCACAAGATAGCCATGCCGATGGGGAGCAGCCGATGGCCACGCACAAGTCGGTGAAATCCGGCAGTGGCGGTAATCAATAGAATAATGATCACCGGTTGGACGTAACGCAGATACTGCATCTGGGAGAAAATGGCGGCGAAGGCGACAATGCCAACCAGACTGAGTGCACGGGTGTTTCGAAAATAGAGTCCTGGCAGAATCCCGGCTGCACAGAAAATATATATGAAGCCCCCCGCGCCATTTGTTGCGCTGAGAAATTCGGACGTGTTGAACATCAGCAACCATGGCAGCATCAGATTGATATCGCGCTGCCAGGATTTATCGGTCCAGTTCTCGGCTGGTAGATAAGGTGACTCAAAATATCCGTTGAGGAACGGGAGGAACGGATTTCCTCCGATTATTGCTGCGTAGGCATAGCTCGGCAGTGCGATGAAAATGCCAAGAAGAACCGCTATTGGCAGCTGCCGAACAGGCAGCCGACGCCAATAGCGCGCAATGAACCAACAGCCGGTTGGCAGCAGGAAGAATGCATTGGAGAGTTTGATCGCCAATAGAAAAGCGGCCAGAGCGGCGATGGCAATCAATCTCCTCCCGCCTAGCGCGCGGCGGCCGCCGATCAGGCATAGAAGATTGATGAGGACTGCCGAACTGGGTAGTTCCGTCTGCATGCCAGCCAGCATCGAACTGGAAGTCGGCAAGCTGGCAGACAAGGCAATTACAAGAAGGATGAGTGATGGAGGAAGCCGGACCTGGCGGCCCAGGCGCCACATCCCGGAGTACAGGCACAGCATCCAGAACAGATTGGTGGCGCCTCGGCTTTCCGTGCCGGTAAGCACCTGCGGAATCGCCTGTACGATGTCTGCCGCCCACGGAGAAAGTGCCCATAGCGAGCTGTCAATGTCCATGCGGTAATAGGACAGCAGCTCAAGCTGTGTCGGAAGCGCGAGGTGATAGGCGATATCGTCCGATTGCATGGTGGGCAACCAAAGCGGGGTTGAGCACAACCCCACCACATTGACCACAAGGAACGCAGCGATCGGAGAGACGCGCAGAATCCTCAGAAAATGTTGGCCCGCCTGGTTCGCTGCAGTTGCAAGTTCCCGGAACCGCCAGGTCACAACTATTGCGGCAGCGAGGAAATAGACTCCAGCGTGATGAATGCGAAAGGGAAGAGTCCAGCTGATCAGGCTGACGATCAACGCCAGGCCGCACAATGTTGCAGCGGCCAGGCCTCCCTGGTTGCGGGGAAGCAGAATGGTGCCCAAGCCCGCCGCTGTCGCCGCAAGAGCCAGGACTGCGGCGCTTGGCCCAAGGCCAGCGTGGTACACCGCCGCTGCCAGCCAGGCGATGGCAACAAAGACCGTCAAGGGAGTGTTCCGCCTCAGCAGCCAGACGAAAAAGGCCAGTGCGTTTAGAACAAACGCGATGTAAATCAATAGCTTGATTGGCTTGACCTGCAGGGGGTCAAACACCGACTGATTGAAGTAGCCAATAATCGTGAGTGCGAATGCCGCAATGGGGAGCACATAGCGGATCTGCGCTGCCCCGGCGAGACGGTTATGCATGGGAGAAGGGTATCTGAGGGTGGTGGATCGGCGCCGTCGATGCCTAGAGCGGCGGATGACAGAGTAGCGATATTTGGTGACAGATCAACGAGGACGTTGCTTTTTTCCGGCGGCAAAGGCTTTATTGGGGCGATTCTCGCAGCGCGGGTTGTCGGCTATGGAAGCCGGTGCCTGCATCCCAGCTGCCGGGGGCAACGTGAGAGGCTGGAGGTTGCTGAGCTGACTGCTCCTGAGCCAGCAGGTGCTCTGTTCTTGTTCCTGGGGCATGCCGTCTTCATCATGCTGTCGTGAGCCAGCTCGGCGTGTGGCGGGTGGTTGTGGTTGTTCCAAGCCGAAGCCCGCATGGACGACCGTGTCGGATCCGTTGCCCAGTTCAAGCTTCGCCGAAGCCATCAATCAATGCTTTTCCTGGTGCGAAGGCAGGTGGTCCTCGTCAGGCAAGGGTCTTCGAAGTCATGTCGCGGCGCTCGTTCGACAAAGCCTTGACTGTGGTGCTGCAGGCGTCCTGGTGCATCGGATGCCGGCGGGGTATTGGCCGCGTTGCCAGCGGTTCCGGGTCTTTCTGAATGGGTTGGGTCGAGATGGAGGCTGCCGCTGTTTTTCTGCCTTGGATCATCCAGTGTTCCGAGCTGGCCTGCATCGAGCCTTCAGCAATTCGCGGTTTTGCCCGCCACTCACGCGTTCGTCGCTTTCGCGAAAATTGACGTCGGCGCGGGATCGCATGACATTATTGTTGTATATCGCATGCCCGGCCTCTGCACCACGGCAGTTCTCGGCGACTGCTGAAAAGAACAGAATGACCAGCGCTTGTCAGCAGCGGCATAGCCGCCGGTGCAGGCGGTCTTTCAGAAAGAAAATGCAGATTACATCCATCATGGAGCCGCTTGCGTCAGCGGGCTCCATGATGTGGTTGAGAGTAGCCAGACAGGCCCGAATGAATATTGTGCTGTCAACGGGCTTTCACATTATCTTCGTGATCAGGTTTGTTGATTATTGCTGGCGGGTGTTTCCGTTGTGGCCAAAAAACGGGAGATCATCTCGCTGATGTTATTCGAGGAGAAGCCATCGCCATAAGGATTGTGCGCCTTCGACATTTGCCGGTAGGCGGCTGGGTTGTCCAGTAGTTCCTTGACCTCGTTGACGATGCGGTTGGCATCAGTGCCGACGAGTTTTACCGTGCCGGCGCTTACTGCTTCCGGGCGCTCGGTGGTGTCGCGCATGACCAGAACCGGCTTGCCCAACGAGGGCGCCTCTTCCTGGATGCCGCCAGAGTCAGTGACGATGATGTGCGAGCGGCTCATCAGATAGACAAAAGGCAGGTATTCCTGCGGATCGATCAAGTGCACAGCAGGCTGATCGGCGAGGATGCGCTTTACCGGCTCCTGCACGTTTGGATTGAGGTGTACCGGATAGATGATCTGCGTGTCGCCACGAGCGGCGATTTCCTTGAGCGCGCGACAGATCTGCTCGAAGCCATCCCCGAAATTCTCACGCCGATGGCCGGTAACAAGAATCAAACGTTTGGACGGGTCAAGAAATGGGAAGCGGGCTGATAGCTCGGCTTCGAGGCCCGGGTTATTGTTGATTTTCTCGACGACGGCCAGCAACGCATCAATCACGGTGTTGCCTGTGACATGAATGCTGTCAGCAGGCACATTCTCCGCAAGGAGGTTGTCGACGGATCTCTGTGTCGGCGCAAAGTGCAGGTTGGCCAGAACGCCGGTCAACTTGCGATTTGCCTCTTCCGGCCATGGTGAGTAGAGATCGCCGGTACGCAGCCCCGCTTCCACATGACCAATGACGGTGCGCTGGTAGAAGGCTGCCAAGGATGTGGCGAATGTCGTCGTGGTATCGCCGTGGACCAGCACGATGTCGGGTGCATGTTTGGCGATGACCTGCTGCATACCCTGCACGATGCGGGAGGTCAGGCCAGAGAGCGTCTGGCCAGGTTGCATGACGTTGAGATCTTCGTCGGGTGTGATCTCGAAGAGCTCCAACACTTGGTCCAGCATCTGGCGGTGCTGGGCAGTTACGGCAACTATGGTTTCCAGTTCAGGCCGCTTTTTCAGAGCGGTGACCAAGGGAGCCATTTTGATGGCTTCCGGGCGGGTGCCGAAAACCACCATTACCTTCTTACGACACGTCATGGTGCAGAGTACTCCTTAGGTTTTGCACTCGCTCATATCACGTACGGGATGCAATGACCGTTGTTGACTGGCGGTGTTCAAGTCCGGGCATTCTACGCTTCCTGCATTGATGTTTTTTCAGGGGGCGGTTTATCAAAAAAGCGGCCCCCAGGAGGAGGCCGCTGTTTAGGTGAAAAACCAGCTGGCTTTACAATGCTTTTTCGAGTTCAGGCAGCAAGGTGAACAGGTCGCCCACCAGGCCAATATCGGCAATCTCGAAGATCGGCGCATCGCCGTCCTTGTTGATGGCGACGATGGTGCCGGCGTCCTTGATGCCGGTCAGGTGCTGGATGGCACCGGAGATGCCCACGGCGATGTACAGCTCCGGGGCGATGATCTTGCCGGTCTGGCCGACCTGCATGTCGCTGGGCACATAGCCGGCATCCACCGCGGCGCGCGAGGCACCAACGCCGGCGCCGAGCTTGTCGGCCAAATGGTAGATCACCTTGAAGTTCTCTTCCGAGCCGACACCACGGCCGCCGGAGACCACGCGCTTGGCGCTCTGCAGGTCCGGGCGGTCGCTCTTGCCGGCAGCCAGGCCGATGAAGCGGGTGTGGCCGGGCAGGGCAGCGTCGATGGCCAGGGCTTCGACCGGGGCGCTGTTGCCCTTGGCCGCTTCCGGCCAGGAGGCGGCACGCACGGTGGCCACGACCACCTGATCGGCCGGGGCCTCGACGGTAATGATGGCGTTGCCGGCGTAGATCGGGCGCTTGAAGGTATGGCTGCCTTCAACAGCCATCAGGTCCGAGACCTGGTTGACGCTGAGCAGGGCGGCCACGGCCGGCATCAGATCCTTGCCGGTGGTGGTCGACGGGCCGAAGACATGGCTGTAGCCGGCGGCCGCCTTGGCGATCTGCGGCGCCTGCACCTGTGCCAGGGCGTGCGCGTTAGCCGGGTTGGCGACGGTCAGCACCTTGCTGACGCCGGCAATCTGTGCGGCCTCCGCGGCAATGGCAGCCGGGTCGGCGGCCAGCACCAGCACGTCGATGTCGCCACCCACGACGGCCGCGGCCGAGACGGTCTTGGCGACGGCGCTGTTGAGCTTGCCGTCCAGGTGTTCGGCGATGACGAGAATCTTGGCCATTACAGCAACCCCTTCTGCTTGAGTGCGGCCACCAGTTCGGCGGCATCCTTCACCATCACGCCCTTGCTGCGCTTGGCAGGTGCTGCGTAGTGGGTGGTCTTGAACGTGTCGGCGGCTTCAACGCCGAGGTCGGCCAGCTGCAGGGTTTCCAGCGGCTTGGCCTTGGCCTTCATGATGTCCGGCAGCTTGATGAAGCGCGGCTCGTTCAGGCGCAGGTCGGTGGTGATGACGGCCGGCAGGTCGACTTCCAGCGTTTCCAGGCCGGCGTCGACTTCACGGGTGACCGTGGCCTTGCCGTCGGCGATCTCGACCTTGGAGGCAAAAGTTGCCTGCGGACGCGCCCACAGCGTGGCCAGCATCTGGCCGGTCTGGTTGGCGTCGTCGTCGATGGCCTGCTTGCCGAGGATGACCAGGTCCGGCTGTTCCTTTTCGACCAGCTTGAGCAGGGTGCGGGCGGCGGTCAGCGGCTGGATGGCCTGGTCGGTGACCACGTGGATGGCGCGGTTGGCACCCATGGCCAGACCGTTGCGCAGGTGCGCCTGGGCGTCGGCCGGGGCGATGGTGGCGACCACCACTTCCGTGGCGATGCCCTTGTCGCGCAGGCGCAGGGCTTCTTCCAGGGCGATTTCGTCGAACGGGTTCGGCGAAAGCTTGACGCCATCGGTGACCACGCCGGAACCATCCGGTTTTACCTGAATGCGGACGTTGTAGTCCACCACGCGCTTGTATGCGACGAGGATTTTCATCTGGCGCTAGATCCTTTGTAATGCCGACCAGGGTCGGTTCACTGTAAACGGAGAACGTTCGGTGCCGAAAACGGCAGCCGGTTCGGGGGTGGGATCTGGATTCTAACTGTCTCTGCGTTACCGTGTGAATGTGCTTGGTATGCAGCCACGGTGGACGTCGCACCGTGCCCCCACCCGCCCCCTCGCGTATCCCTGCAGGGTAAGCTGATGTGTCAGGTTCAGGAGTTCACCATGCCGCGTTCAGATGCCACACTCACCCCCACTGTCATCGTGATGATCCTGGTCACTCTGGCCATGCTGGCGTGCGGGCAAGTGCTGTTCAAGCAGGCGTCGACGCAGGTGTCATTCGCACGTCCAGCCAGTTTCCTGTCCGCAACATTGATCATCGCGCTGTTCGTCTACGGCGCAGCAACACTGCTCTGGCTGGCGGTGCTTTCACGAGTGCCGCTGTCGTTGGCGTTTCCGTTCTATGGACTGTCGTTTCTGCTGGTACCCGCTTTTGCATGGTGGCTTTTGCACGAGCCGATCCGGCCGCAGACCTGGGTCGGCGGTGGGGTGATTCTGCTAGGTGTCGTAATAGCGTCGTTGGGAGATCGGCCGCAGTGACGTGAAAGTCGGTGACATTGTCCGTGTCATTCGGACAGAATGCGGCTCGCAACTCTGAATGCATCGCAATGGAGGCGAAGTGACTGTATTCGATTCGGTAGCGTTCCAGGTAGGGGAGCAATGTCCTGCCTGTCTTAGGATGATGCGCACGGGACTGGCGTCATGGCACCGCGTTTGTGATCACTGCAGCTACGAAGGCAGCACGTTGCTGGTGGATATCGATGTGGCAGGCGTCAGGGACGTGATAGACGAAGCCATGCGCGAAGAGGGGTTGAATGACCTGCGCAAGCGTAATTTCGCCACCCTGGAGTCTGATCTGGCTAGGAGGGTCACGGCTGCTGAAGAGGGGCGTGCGCGCATGCTTGATGTCGGCTGCGCGCATGGTTGGTTCCTGGAGGCGAGCCATGCCGACTTCGATGTCATCGGCATCGAGCCAGATGTGCGGGTCGCCGATGCTGCCGCGGCGCGAGGACTGGCCATACGCAGCGGATTCTTTCCCGAGGCGCTGGAGGCCGATGAGCGCTTCGACGTGATCGTATTCAACGACGTCCTCGAGCATATCCCTGATATTGGCGCGGCATTGCGCGCGTGTGTGGAGCGTTTGCAGCCCGGCGGCTGGGTGGTGGTCAATTCTCCGGCACGTACCGGGGTGCTTTATCAATTGTCCGTACTGATGGCGCGGCTGGGCCTGCCGGCATCGTTCGATCGCATGTGGCAGAAGGGGTTTCCTTCACCGCATGTGCATTACCTGGACGATGTCAGTATTCAGGCCATCGCCGCCCATGCCGGTCTGACCGTTGCGGACGTAAGTACGCTGCCATCGCTGAGCACGCGTGGGTTGTATGCGCGTATTCGCGCTGATCGCAACGTGTCCTTTGCGAAGGCTGCGGGGGTGGCTTCGGTGCTGACCCTGGCAAGCCCTGCCCTTAAAATGCTGCCGGCCGACATCAAGGTATGGATGCTCCGGGCTGGTACCTGAGCACCTGGTGCGCCTCCTGCATAGCGTCGTTGTATGCTTTCAGACTGACGTCGGGCGGATTCAAGGCCGCCCGCTGACACAATTTGAACAGGAGAACAGGTAGTGCCTACATGGTTTGTCACCGGCGGTGCCGGATTCATTGGCGGTAACTTCGTATTGGAGGCTGTCGCCAGAGGTGTGCGTGTCGTCAACCTGGACGCGCTGACCTACGCGGGCAACCTGAGGACTTTGGCTCCGCTGGAGGGCAATCCGGCCCACGTGTTCGTACACGGCGATATCGGCGATAGTGCGCTGGTGGCTGGCCTGCTGGCCGAGCACCGCCCCGATGCGGTGCTGAATTTTGCCGCCGAGAGCCATGTGGACCGGTCTATTGACGGCCCGGGGGCCTTCATTCAGACCAATGTGGTCGGGACGCTTGGTCTTCTGGAGGCCGTGCGCGACTACTGGAAGGCGCTGCCCGCCGACAAGGCCGATGCATTCCGCTTCCTGCATGTGTCCACCGACGAGGTCTATGGCACGCTGGGTGAAACCGGCAAGTTCACCGAAACCACGCCTTACGCCCCGAACTCGCCGTACTCGGCATCCAAGGCGGCTTCAGATCATCTGGTGCGTGCCTTCCACCACACCTATGGCCTGCCGGTGTTGACCACCAACTGTTCCAACAACTATGGCCCGTATCATTTCCCGGAGAAACTCATTCCGCTGGTGATCGCCAAGGCGCTGGCCGGCGAGCCGTTGCCGGTGTATGGCGACGGCAAGCAGGTGCGTGATTGGCTGTTCGTGGCCGACCACTGCGAAGCGATCCGCACCGTACTGGCCAAGGGCAAGGTGGGTGAAACCTATAACGTCGGCGGAAATTCCGAGAAGCAGAACATCGAAGTGGTGCAGGCGATCTGTGCATTGCTGGATACGCGCCGCCCACGCGCGGACGGCAAGTCGCGCAGTGAGCAGATTACCTATGTCACCGATCGTCCCGGCCATGATCGCCGCTATGCCATCGATGCGTCCAAGCTCAAGAACGAACTGGGCTGGGAGCCGAAGCACAGCTTTGAACAGGGCGTCGAATTTACCGTCGATTGGTATCTGGACAACCAGCAATGGGTGAATGGTGTACTGGATGGCAGCTACCGCCTGCAGCGTATTGGAATCGACGCCTGATAGCGCAGATCCAGCGCCTGCAGGGTTTTGCGGGCCAACAAGGGAACAACCATGACGCAACGTAAAGGCATCATCCTGGCTGGCGGCTCCGGTACGCGGCTTTATCCGATCACCAAGGGTGTCAGCAAGCAATTGCTGCCGGTCTATGACAAGCCCATGATCTACTACCCGCTCAGCGTGTTGATGCTGGCGGGCATCCGTGAAGTGCTGATCATCAATACGCCGCACGAACAGGCGTTGTTCCAACAGCTGTTGGGCGATGGTTCGCAGTGGGGAATGGACATCCAGTACGCGGTGCAGGCCAGCCCCGACGGCTTGGCGCAGGCCTACTTGATCGGTCGCGACTTCGTCGGCGGCAAGCCCAGCTGCCTGGTGCTTGGTGACAATATTTTCCACGGCACGGGCCTGCGCGAAGTGCTCAAGCGCGCCGATGCGCGTGACGATGGAGCGACGGTGTTCGGCTACTGGGTCAATGACCCGGAGCGCTACGGCGTGGCCGAGTTCGGCAAGGATGGCAAGGTCGTTGGCTTGGTGGAAAAGCCTGCCGAACCGCGATCCAACTATGCGGTGACCGGCCTGTATTTCTATGACGGAAATGCCAGCGATTACGCTGCTGCGTTGAAGCCGTCACCGCGCGGTGAGCTGGAGATCACGGACCTCAATCAGCGTTACCTGGACGAAGGCAAGTTGCAGCTGGAACCGCTGGGCCGTGGCTACGCCTGGTTGGATACCGGCACGCACCAGTCCTTGCTGGAAGCCTCGAACTTCATCGAAACCATCCAGACCCGGCAAGGCTTGCAGGTCTGCTGCCCCGAAGAAATCGCCTATGGACAGGGTTGGATTACCGCCGAGCAGCTCATGGCGTTGGCGGCACCCCTGTCCAAGAACGGCTATGGGCAGTATCTGCAGAAGCTTGTTCAGCGAGGAATTGTTCCGTGAAGGTAATTCAAACCACCATGCCCGGCTGTGTGGTCATCGAGCCGGCCGTGTTTGGCGATGAACGTGGTTTTTTCTTTGAAACCTGGAACGCCGAGCGTTTCAGTGCGCTGGGCTTGCCCGACAAATTCGTGCAAAGCAATGTGTCGGCTTCCAGCAAGGGTGTGCTGCGCGGCCTGCATTACCAGTGGCCGCGTCCGCAGGGCAAGCTGGTCAGTGTGCTGGAAGGTGAGGTGTATGACGTGGCGGTGGATATCCGCCGTGGCTCGCCTACCTTCGGTCGTTGGGAAGCTGTCGTCCTGAGTGCCGAGAACAAGCGCCAGTTCTGGATACCGGAAGGTTTTGCACACGGTTTCGCGGTGCTGTCCGAGCGCGCGGTGTTCAGTTATCTGTGCACCGAGGTGTATCTGAAAGAATTCGATGCTGGTGTGCGCTGGAACGATGCCGACATCGCAGTGGATTGGCCGATCAGTGGCCCTGTCTTGTCTGCCAAGGATGAGAACGCACCGTTCCTGAAAGACATCGCCGAAGACCGTCTGCCGGTCTACGTGCCATGACCGTATTGGTCTTTGGCGGTAACGGCCAGGTGGGCCGGGAGTTGCTGCGGGCACTGGCTCCACTGGGGCCCGTCATCGCCACCACGCGCAGTGGAACATTGGCGGACGGCCGTGCTTGCGAGGTGGCGGATTTCGATTCGCCTGAAGGTCTGCCGACCTTGCTGGATCGGCTGCAGCCTTCGATAGTCGTCAATGCTGCGGCCTACACCGCTGTCGACAAGGCCGAACAGGAGCCCGAAGCGGCGTTCCGGGCCAATGCGCAGGCACCGGGCGTGATTGCGCAATGGTGTGCGGCTCACGACGTACCTATGGTGCATTACTCCACGGACTATGTGTTCGATGGGCAGGGCACTGCGCCTTATGCTGAAGACCATGCCACGGCACCGTTGGGCGTGTATGGCAGCAGCAAGCGCGACGGCGAGGAGGCGGTACGTGCAGCCGGCGGCCGGCACCTGATCTTCCGCACCGCGTGGGTGTATGCCTCGCACGGCAGCAACTTCCTGCGCACGATGTTGCGGGTAGGCGCTGAACGCGATGAACTGCGGGTGGTGGCTGATCAGATTGGCACGCCGACACCGGCAGCCTTGATCGCCGATGTGACTGCGCAGGCCTTGCAACATCCGGGGCAGTTGTCCGGTACCTGGCATTTGACCGCATCGGGGCAAACCAGTTGGCATGGTTTTGCCGAGGCGATCTTCGCCGAGGCAGTTGCCGCAGGTGTGTTGGCGAAGGCGCCGAACGTGCAGGCAATCTCAAGCGCGGAATACCCGACATCGGCCAAACGCCCGGCCTGGTCGGTGCTGGACAACCGCAAGCTGCAGCGGGATTTTGGTATCACCCTGCCGGCTTGGCGCGAGGGCCTGCGCCACGTGATCGCTGAGATCGCAAACGCCTGACTTGCGCTCATGCGCATGGCGATGGGTCATCATGCCGGCGCTGAGATGGAAAAAACCCCGGGGATGCCCGGGGCTTTTTCTGTGCGGCCTGCTCGTTATCTCAGGTGCGACCGTAGGTATCCTCGAAGCGCACGATATCGTCTTCACCGAGGTAGCTGCCGGATTGCACCTCGATCAGCTCCAGCGGCAGCTTGCCCGGGTTGCGCAGACGGTGGGTGACACCGAGCGGAATATAGGTGCTCTGGTTCTCGGTCAGCAGCAGCACTTCATCGCCGCGGGTGACCTCGGCGGTGCCGCTGACCACGATCCAGTGCTCGGCGCGGTGATGGTGCATCTGCAGGCTCAGGGTGCCGCCAGGTTTGACCGTGATGCGCTTCACCTGGAAGCGTTCACCGTGGTCGATGGAATCGTAGGCGCCCCATGGGCGATAGACCTTGCGATGCCAGGTGGCTTCGCTGCGGCCATCGGCCTTCAGTCGCGCCACGACGTCCTTTACTTCCTGCATGCGGTCGGACTTTCCGACCAGCACCGCATCGTCGGTCTCGACCACGATCACGTCATCCAGCCCCACCATCGCAATCAAGCGTTCGCCATACGCGAAGGTGTCATGGCAGTCGATGGCAATGACATCGCCGCGATGCGCGTTGCCGTTGGCGTCCTGTTCGGAGACATCGCGCAGCGCGGTCCACGAGCCGACATCGCTCCAGCCGGCATCCAGCGGAACCACGGCAGCGTCGGCGGTCTTTTCCATCACCGCGTAATCGATCGAATCCGATGGGCTGGCCTTGAAGGCCTCCGCATCCAGGCGGATGAAGTCGCTTTCGCGTCGTGCCTTTTCCCACGAAGCGCGGCAGGCGGCCAGGATCTGCGGCTGCAGGCGTTCCAGTTCCTGCAGGTAACGCGAGGCACGGAACAGGAACATGCCGCTGTTCCAGTAGTACTCGCCGGAAGCCACATAGGCCTGTGCGGTGGCCAGGTCGGGCTTTTCGACGAAGCGCTCGATGGCCCGTGCACCGTCACCGGGCACCGCCTTGATGTAGCCATAGCCGGTTTCCGGCGCAGTTGGCTGGATGCCGAAGGTAACCAGTTTGCCCTGTTCGGCGATATCCGCCGCGTCCATGATGGCGCTGTGGAAATGCCCCACATCACGAATCAAATGGTCTGAAGGCAGCACCAGCAGCAGCGGGTCGGCGCCGTCGCGGCAGGCTTCCAATGCAGCGGCAGCAATGGCCGGTGCGGTATTGCGGCCGACCGGCTCCAGCAGGATCGCCGACGGTGTGGTCCCCACCTGCTGCAGTTGCTCGGCGGCAACGAACCGGTGCGTCTCGTTGGCCACCACGATCGGTGCCTGCGTGGCGACATCGGCCACCCGCAACCAGGTGGACTGCAGCATGCTGTGCTCGCTGGCCAGCTGCAGGAACTGCTTGGGATAGGCCTCACGTGAAAGTGGCCACAGGCGCGTGCCGGAACCACCGGAAAGGATGACGGGCAGGATCTGGCTCATGGCGTTTCTCAGGCGGTGATCAAGGTGGAGATTTCAGCAGTACGGTCTGCCAGCAGGGCTGCATCACCGCGGGTTTCAACATTCAGGCGCAGCAATGGCTCGGTGTTGGAACTGCGCAGGTTGAAGCGCCAGTTGCCGAAGTCGGCGCTGATGCCGTCGGTATGGTCCAGTGCCGGCGACTGCGCGGCGAAGTGTGCCATTACCCGGGCGACGGCCGCCTTGGCATCGGCAACCTTGAAGTTGATTTCGCCGCTGCACGGGAAGCGCGCCATGCGGTCCTCGACCAACTCGGCCAATGACAGGCCGCTGCTGGACACCTGTGCGGCAATCAACAGCCACGGGATCATCCCGGAATCGGCATAGGCGAATTCCCGGAAGTAATGGTGCGCGCTCATTTCGCCGCCATAGACGGCGTTCTCGGCGCGCATTTTTTCCTTGATGAAGGCGTGGCCACTCTTGCACAGCACCGGTACACCGCCGGCGGCCTCGACCATCTCGACCGTGTTCCAGGTCAGGCGCGGATCGTGAATGATCTTGCCGCCGGGATTGCGGGCGAGGATGGCCTGGGCCAGCAGGCCGACCAGGTAATAGCCTTCGATGAAGCGGCCGTTCTGGTCAAAGAAGAAGCAGCGGTCGAAGTCACCATCCCAGGCGATGCCGAAGTCGGCGCCATGCTCGCGCACGGCCTTGGCGGTGACATCGCGGTTTTCCGGCAACAGCGGGTTGGGTATGCCGTTGGGGAAGCTGCCATCGGGTTCGTGGCAGATACGTACGAACTCCAGCGGAAGATGCGGTGCCAGCAGGTCGACAATGGCGCCGGCACCCCCGTTGCCGGCATTGACCACCAGCTTCAGCGGCTTGAGCTGGCTGGCATCGATGTAGCTGAGCAGGTGCTGGATGTAGGCGCTCTTGTCGTGTTGCTCGCTCTGGCCGGCGCGCGCGGGCTGCGGCAGTGAGTCATCGGCGGCGACTGCATCTGAAATGGTGAACAGGCCGGTATCGGAGCTGATCGGACGCGCTTGTTCGCGTACCAGCTTCATCCCGTTGTAGTCCATCGGGTTGTGGCTGGCGGTAACCATCACGCCGCCAGCGGCCTGCAGATGGCCGGTCTGGAAATAGACTTCCTCGGTGCCGCACAGGCCGATATCGATGACCTCGCGGCCCTGTCCGCGCAGACCCGCAGCCAGTGCCTCCTGCAGCGCAGGGCTGGTCAGGCGCACGTCATGCCCCAGCACCACCGGACCGGCGCCGAGTTCGGCGGCCAGTGCCTTGCCGATCTTGCGGGCCATGTCTTCATTGAGCTCTTCGGGCACGCGGCCGCGGATGTCATAGGCCTTGAACGCGGGGAGGGGCATGCATGCATCCTGCTGGGTGAAAGATTGCCTAGTTTAGTCGGGTACGCGTTCCCAGGCTGTCTGCCGGCTGGATGGAAGTTCCGGAATGGACAGGATGCGCTGGACGAAGGTCCAAGGGGGCCGTCACCGCAGTATGGCTAGAATATGGTCATCTTCAGTACTGTGAGCGTGATGCGATGAGCGATCTCTCCTCTCCGGCCCGGCAACGCGGCAAGGTCTTTGCCAGCGCTGCCGATGCCCTGGCTGGCATCGTGGCCGACGGGCAAACCCTTGCCGTAGGTGGCTTTGGCCTGTGTGGCATCCCCGAGGCACTGATTGCCGCCCTGCGCGACAGCGGGGTCAAGGGCCTGACCGCGATCTCCAACAATGCCGGCGTCGATGGCTTCGGCCTGGGCCAGCTGCTGGAAACGCGCCAGATCAAGAAGATGATTTCGTCCTATGTGGGCGAGAACAAGGAGTTCGAGCGCCAGTACCTGGCCGGTGAACTGGAGCTGGAATTCAACCCGCAGGGCACCCTGGCCGAGCGTCTGCGCGCCGGCGGTGCAGGCATCCCGGCGTTCTTCACCGCAACCGGCTACGGCACCATCGTTGCCGAAGGCAAGGAAACCCGCGAGATCGACGGCAAGCACTACGTGCTGGAAACCGCACTCAAGGCCGATGTGTCGCTGGTCAAGGCATGGAAGGCCGATGAGGCTGGCAACCTGCTGTTCCGCAAGACCGCACGCAACTTCAACCCGGCCTGCGCCATGGCCGGCAAGGTCTGCGTGGTGGAAGTGGAAGAGATCGTGCCGGTGGGCGCGATCGATCCGGACCAGGTCCATCTGCCGGGCATCTACGTCGATCGCATCGTATTGAACGCAACGCCGGAGAAGCGCATCGAACAGCGCACCGTGCGTCAGGAGGGGAACTGAGATGGCCTGGACCCGTGACGAAATGGCACAGCGCGCCGCGCGCGAGCTGACCGATGGTGCCTACGTGAATCTGGGCATCGGCCTGCCGACCCTGGTGGCCAATCACATCCCGGAAGGTGTGGATGTGTGGCTGCAGTCGGAGAACGGCCTGCTTGGCATCGGCCCCTTCCCGACCGAGGCCGAGGTGGATGCCGACCTGATCAATGCCGGCAAGCAGACTGTCACCGCGCGTGCCGGTGCCAGCTACTTCGGCAGCCATGATTCGTTCGCGATGATCCGTGGCGGCCATATCAACCTGGCCATCCTCGGCGCCATGCAGGTGACCGACAAGGGCGACCTGGCCAACTGGATGGTGCCCGGCAAGATGGTCAAGGGCATGGGCGGCGCGATGGATCTGGTTGCCGGCGTGCAGCGCGTGGTGGTGCTGATGGAGCACACCGCCAAGAACGGCGAGCACAAGATCCTGCCGGACTGCACCCTGCCGCTGACCGGCGTGGCGGTGGTTGACCGCATCATCACCGATCTGGCGATCTTCGATGTCAGCGCCGATGGCCTGGTGCTGGTGGAAGCCGCGCCGGGTGTCAGTGATGACGAGTTGAAGGAAAAGACCGGCGTTGCATTCCGCCGTGCCTGAGTGAGAGAGCGGGGCGGCGTGGTCGCCCCGCATCGCGTGATGTTGTTTCCCGATACATCGACCCTGGCCGACGTCCAGCATCTTCCCTGCTGGTTGCCTGCAGTGCAGGCCGATGCCTTGTTGTTGGCCTTGCGTACGCAGGTGTCTTGGGACGTTCACCGCATCCGCATGTTCGGGCGCTGGCTGGATTCGCCGCGGCTGAGCTGCTGGATGGGTGATGCCGATGCGCATTACCGCTATTCGGGGGCGGACTTCATTCCGCAGCCGTGGGTGCCGGCGGTGCAGGAACTGCGCAATCTGCTGCAGCAGGCCTGTGATGCGCGCTTCAACAGCGTACTGCTCAACCGCTACCGCGATGGCCGCGACAGCATGGGCTGGCATAGTGATGACGAGCCCGAGCTGGGGCCGACGCCGATGATTGCCTCGCTCAGCCTGGGCGTTGAGCGGCGTTTTCTATTGCGACGCCGCGATGACGCCACGCGCAAGTTCGAATACCGGCTCGGTCACGGCGACCTGTTGCTGATGCGTGGGCATTGCCAGCGCGATTACCAGCATGCCTTGCCGAAAACCGCGCGGGTGGCCGGCGAGCGCATCAACCTCACTTTCCGCCAGGTCGCTGCTGTGCCGCGTCGCGCTGGCCGTTGAGCAGGGTCCAGCCGATCAGCTCGGTGGCGGTCTTGTCCAGCGCGGTTTCAAAGGCGCTGGCGACGCTGCCGATATCGGTGGAGGTGGCCGGCTCGGCGACGATGAAGGTGCGTGCGGCGACCACGCGCTGGTCCAGGCTGTAGATCAGCTTGGCGTTGAGCTCGATGGTGGCCGATGGCAGCTCACCGCCGCGGTAGTCCGATTCAAAGCGGCGCAGGTCGGTGGTCAGCTTGTAATCCGAGCGGATGCCGGTGGCAATGCGCGCAACGGCATCGATCCGGCCGGAGTCTTCAAAGCCGCGCAGCACGGTGTCTTCGAGGATGTCGGTGGCCGGCTGCGACCAGGTGGCACCGCGATAGACCTCCAGCTCACCGGGCGTCGGCCGCACGTTGATGCGCGGGCTGTCGATCAGGCGTGCGGCGCTGGGCTTGGCGATGGCCAGCTGCCAGTTCACCTGCGGCCAGGATGGATCGGCCTGTACCCGCACCTGCGGCGCATAGATGGTGGTGGACTGGCGGTCGCCGCCGGCCAGCACCGAGCAGCCGGCCAGGGCCAGCAGGCAGGCGGGGGCGAGCAGCTTGAGCATCGTGATGGACTTCATTTGGGTTCGAACTCCTTCGGGGCGTCGCGACCGAGCAGGTAGCGTGCCGGGTTGTTCTCCAGCCGGTCACTGACCCGGCGCAGGTCGCGGATCAGGCCGCGCAGTTCGGTCAGGGTCGGGCCGAGCTGGGCCAGGCCATCGTTGGCGAAACTATTGATGGCGGCACGGTTCTCACCAAGGATGGCATCGGCGTTGCCGGCGGCCGAGTCCAGCTTGCTGAGGCTGGTGTCGAGCTTGTCCAGGGTGGCCGGCAGCTGCCGCAATACGTTCTGGTCCAGGTTCTTGATGGCGCCGTTGGCGGTGCCCAGGGTGGTGTTGAGGTTGCGCGCGGCATCACGGGCTTCCACCAGCAATGCCTGGGTGCCCTGGTCGCGGTCGGCCAGGCCGCCGCTGATGGTTTCCAGGTGGGCGAGCGTGGCCGAGATCTTGTTTACGTTGTCGTCGCTGAGCAGTTCGTCCATGCGCTCGACCACGCGGTTGGCAACGTCGGTGATGTTCTGCAACGCCGACGGTGCGGCGGCGATGGTCGGTATCGGCTCCTTGCTGACCGCAGTGAGTGCGGCGGCCTGCGGGGTGCCACCGCTGAGCTGGATGATCGACGGCCCGGTCAGGCTGGTGATGGCCATTTTGGCGCGGGTATCGGTCTTGACCGGGGTGGTGGAATTGAGCCGCAGTTTGGCCACTACCTTGCGCGGGTCGTCCGGGGCCAGGGTCAGCTCGGTGATCGAGCCCACCGCGATGCCGTTGTACTGCACCGGGCTGCCGACCGACAAACCAGTCACTGCTTCATTGAACACCACCCGGTACTCCTGCCAGGTGCGGTCGGAGGAATATTTGGCGGCCCACAACCCGAACGCCAGCAGGGCAATGCCGGCAAGCAGGGTGAAGGCACCGATCAGGACGTAGTTGGCTTTGGTTTCCATATCAAGCGGGCTCGTGCTGGAGGCCGCGCGCAGCGCGGGCGCGGGGGCCGTGGAAGTAGTCGCGTATCCACGGATGGTCGAGTTGTTCGATTTCGGGCAAGGGGGCGTTGGCGATGACCTTGTGGTCGGCCAGCACCGCTACGCGGTCGCAGATGGCGTAGAGCGTGTCCAGATCGTGGGTGATCAGGAAGACGGTCAGGCCCAGTGCTTCCTGCAGGGTCTTGATCAGGCGGTCGAAGGCGGCCGCGCCGATCGGATCGAGCCCGGCGGTGGGTTCGTCCAGGAACAGCAAGGGTGGGTCGAGCGCCAGCGCACGGGCCAGGCCGGCGCGTTTGCGCATGCCGCCGGACAGCTGCGAGGGCAGCTTGTTGATGGCGTCGGCAGGCAGGCCGGCCAGCTTCACTTTCAGCAGGGCCAGTTCGTAATGCCAGCGTTCGCTGAGTTCGGGGTGATGTTCCTTGAGCGGCACCTGCACGTTCTCGCCCACGGTCAACGAGGAGAACAGGGCGCCGTCCTGGAACAGTACGCCGGTATTGCGCTCGATACGCAGGCGGTCGGCCGGATTGCCCGAGCGCGCATCCACGCCCAGTACTTCAATCTGCCCGGCATCGGGCGTGCGCAGGCCGAGAATGGAGCGCATCAACACCGATTTGCCGGTGCCCGAGCCGCCGACCACGCCAAGGATTTCGCCACGCCGCACATCCAGGTCCAGGCCATCGTGCACGGTCTGGCTGCCGAAACGATTGACCAGCCCGCGCACGCGGATGGCCAGCTCGGTGTCTTCAACGGTGGTGGCTTCAGGGGTGTTCATCGGCTCACCAACCCATGTGCATGAACCACAACGCGGCCAGCGCGTCGAGGATGATGACCAGCGAGATGGTCTGCACCACGCTGGAGGTGGTGCGTTCGCCCACCGATTGTGCGGTGCCTTCCACCTTCAAGCCTTCCAGGCAGCCGATCAGGGCGATGATCAACGCAAACACCGGCGCCTTGGACAGACCGACCAGCATGTGCCGCACCTCGATGGTGTCGTGCATGCGCGCCAGATACATCTGCGGCGGAATACCCAGATCAAATGCACCGACGGTGACGCCACCGGCCAGGCCGGCGATCATCGCGATGAACGTGAGCAGGGGCAGCATGATCAGCAGCGCGACCACCCGCGGCAGCACCAGCAGATCGATCGGGTCCAGGCCCAGGGTCTGGATGGCGTCGATTTCCTCGCGCGCCTTCATCGCGCCAATCTGCGCGGTAAAGGCGCTGGCGGTACGCCCGGCCAGCACGATGGCGGTAAGCAACACCGCGAACTCGCGCAGGAAGGCAATCGAGACCAACTCCACCACATAGATCTCTGCGCCGAAGTCGCGCAGGATGGTGGAACCGAGGAAGGCGATCACCGCGCCCACTAGGTAGGACAGCAGCGCCACCAGCGGCACGGCGTTCAGGCCCACTTCTTCCATCTGGTTGACCGCTGCGGTCAGCCGGAAGCGACGCGGTTGGCGGATCAGGCGTGCCAGCTTGCTCAGGTTCTCGCCGAGGAAGTTGACCAGCACCACGACGTTGCCGGCAATGGCATGCACCGAGCGGCCCAGTCGATCCAGCGCGGCGGCTACGCCGTAATCACGCTGCGGCTTGGGGCGTTCGTCGGCGACTTCCTCGATGGTGCAGACCAGCGCCTGGTGATCGTCGCGGAACTGCAGCGCCTCATCGGCCAGGCCCAGCTTGTGCGCGTAACGCAGCAACAGCAGTACCCCGGCCGAATCCAGCCGATCAATGGCGCGCGCATCGATACCGGTCACCGTGCCGGTCTGCGCATGCAATACCTCGCCCGAACGCAAGGCAGTGGCCAAGGTCCAGTTGCCGGAAAGCCTGAGCAGGCCATCCGCATCGGGAGGAAGTACGCAGTCGGGTGGGGGAATGTCTTTCATGGTGACCATTGACTGCGGAGAATAACCTGTCCGTCCTTCAACCCGGATGAGTATTTCATCCGCTTCAGGTGATACTAACGGCCATGTCTGCCGAAACCCTTGCCGCTGCCCCGGCCACTGCTTCCAATCGGGCTACCTATGCGCAACGTGTGGCCTTCGTTTCGGAGATGGCCGGGCGGCTGCACAGCTATGGCACCACCGCCCAGCGTCTGGAGGCAGCGGTGGTCGCCTTGGCGCAGCAGCTGGATCTGGATTGCGAGCCGTGGTCGAACCCGACCGGTTTGATTCTGAGTTTCAGCGACCCCACCCGCGCCATCGGCTCCAGTGATATCACCCGCGTCATCCGCCTGGGGCCGGGCGATACAAATCTGCACAAGCTGGCCATGGCCGACCAGATCGCCGATGCGGTGGCGGCCGGGCAGATGTCCATCGCCCAGGGCCACACCGCGCTGCGCCAGCTCGACAAGGATGGCGGCCTGCGCAGCAAGATCCAGTTGCTGGCCTCGTTCACCCTGGGCTCGGCCGGCGTGGCCGGTCTGTGGCGGCTGCCGTGGCTGGATATCGCCACCGCGGGTATTACCGGTCTGCTGATCGGCCTGATGCTGTTCTATACCGACCGGCGGGTAGCAACGCGTGAGGCCGGTGAGGCGCTGGCGGCGTTGCTGGCGGGCTTCGTCGCGGTGCTGGTGGCCAGTTTCATCGGGCCGCTGAATCTGAATTCCACCATCATCGCGTCGCTGGTGGTGCTGCTGCCGGGTATGGCGCTGACCAACTCGGTCAACGAACTGGCCAGCGGGCATTGGGTATCGGGCACGGCGCGGTTCGCCGGTGCGCTGACCACCATCATGAAGCTCACGGTGGGCGCGATGATCGCCGTCACCATCGCCAACTCCATCGGCCTGGAGCCGGTTATCCGCGCCTCGCGGCCGCAATCCAACTGGGTGGAATGGGGCTCGGTGCTGGTGGCCTCGTTTGCCTTCGCCATGCTGTTCCGGGCCAGCAAGCGCGACTATGTGTGGGTGATGGCTGCATCGGTGGCCGGTTACGCCATCTCCCGCTATGGCGGCCAGTTGTGGGGCGCGCCGGCAGGTATCTTTCTGGCGGCAATGGCAGTGACGGCCGCCGGCAATCTGTTCGGGCGCATCGTGCAGCGGCCGGGGGCGATCATCCGCTTGCCCGGCATCATCATGCTGGTGCCCGGCAGTACCAGTCTGCGCGGGGTGCTGAGCCTGATCCAGCAGCAGAACGTGAATGCCGGTGAGTCGGCATTGTTGACCGTGGTCAACGTGGTGATGGCGCTGGTGGCCGGGCTGCTGTTCGGTAATCTGCTGGTGCCGGCGCGCAAGAATCTCTGATGCGCGGGTGCACGGTCAGCCATTAAAGCACTGTTGGCTGTGATGCTGCTCACGAAAGTACCGCGATGCGCCGCAAACGCGGTGCATTTGAAGCGATCAAGGTAGCCCGGGTAAGCGCAGCGCACCCGGGGCTGTCTGCGGGCATTGGGAAATATCTGCATATTCCGGCTTTTCCTGCTTCCCGGGTGCGCTGCGCTTACCCGGGCTACGTTGCTTTCAGATAATCCCTGGCGTTTGAGTGCCGGAATCGGCAAATCCAAGGCTCGGCAGGGCCATTAAATCCAGCCAATAAAAAACGCCGGCAGCTGCCGGCGTTTTGTAATTTCCGTTCCAGATTACTTACTTCTGGATCAGGAAATCTTCAACCTTGCGGCCTGCCTTGGTGTATTCGGCCAGCCAGCGCGGCTGCTTGCCACGGCCAGTCCAGGTTTCAGCGGCATTGGCCGGGTTGCGGTACTTCGGCTCAACCTTGGGCAGCTTGCGGCCGGTCTTGGCGGTGCCCTTGCTGGCCTTGGCGCCACGCGGGGCCTTTACTGCAACGGCGGCGCCGGTGCCGAACAGCTCTTCGACGGTGTAACCAGCCTTCTTGGCGGCAGCGGCAACCAGGGCACGGGCCTTGGCAATCGGCTGGCGCTTGGCGACAACGGTCTTGCGCTTCTGTGCGTCGCGGATCAGTACGGCCAGTTCTTTGGCCGACAGCTGGGACAGATCGATACTCATCGAATAACTACTCCGGATAATGGGTTGGGGGTGAATGCCATTCCGTGGCAGCGCGGCAAAGCATACCGGGCCTGTTACGGGAATGACAAATAAATACCGTGTTCCATGTTATCCGCAAATGAAAACGCCGGGACTTTGTCCCGGCGTTATAAGGGCGTTGGCTCAGCCGGTAATCCGGCTGATCGCCGTTGCCTGATCCAGGTTTTCCGCCTCGCTGGCGTTGCGTGCGCGGTATTCCACGGTGCCTGCAGCCAGGCCACGTTCGGAGACGACGATGCGATGCGGAATGCCGATCAGTTCCATATCGGCAAACATCTGGCCCGGGCGTAGGCCACGGTCGTCCAGTGCGGCATCCACGCCAGCCGCCTGCAGCTGGGCCAGCAAGGCTTCGGCGGCGGCGGTGACGGTCGGGTCCTGCTTCGGGTTGATCATGCAGACAACCGCTTGCCACGGCGCCATGCTCACCGGCCAGATAATGCCGACTTCGTCATGGTTCTGCTCGATCGCTGCGGCGACGATGCGCGAAACGCCAATGCCATAACAGCCCATCGCCATCACCGCAGCCTTGCCGTTCTGGTCCAGCACGGTGGCCTTCAATGCCTGCGCATATTGGCGGCCCAGCTGGAACACATGGCCGACTTCGATACCACGGGTAATCTTCAGCTCGCCGCCGTCGCGCGCGCGGTCGCCGGCCTTGACGTTGCGGATATCGGCAACCTCCGGCTCGGCGAGGTCGCGGCCCCAATTGACGCCAGCAATATGCAGACCTTTCTCATTGGCGCCGACCACAAAATCCGCCATTGCCGCCACTTCACGATCAGCCACCACGCGGATCGGCTTGCGCGGATTCAAGGGGCCGAGGAAACCCGGCTCGCTGCCCAGATAATCGGCAATCTCGGCTTCGCTGGCCATGCGGTAATCGTTCAGGCCAGCCACCTTGGCCAATTTGATTTCATTGACTTCGTGGTCGCCACGTACCAGTGCCAGCACGAACTGATTATCCGTGCTCATTACCGCGATTGATTTGACCGTGCGCAGCAGGGCGATGCCCATCAGCGCGGCCACCTCTTCACAGGTTTTCTGGGTGGGGGTATCGATCTTGCGCAGGGCTTCGCTGGCGGCGCCGCGCGCGGCCGGGTCGGCGGCGATGGCCGCTTCCACGTTGGCGGCGTAATCCGAGCCGGTGGAGAACACCAGCGCGTCTTCACCGGAATCGGCGATGACGTGGAATTCCTGCGA
This sequence comes from Stenotrophomonas terrae, assembly GCF_001431465.1. Classification (GTDB taxonomy): domain Bacteria; phylum Pseudomonadota; class Gammaproteobacteria; order Xanthomonadales; family Xanthomonadaceae; genus Stenotrophomonas; species Stenotrophomonas terrae. The sequence goes on from NZ_LDJJ01000017.1 coordinate 42,452, forward strand.
GGCGTCGCCACCGATGGCGCCGGAATCAGCCTGTACGGCGCGGAATTCCAGGCCCAGGCGGGTGAAGATGCGGCTATAGGCCGCCTTCATGTTTTCGTATTCGGCCACCAGGCTGGCGTCGTCCAGATGGAAGGAATAGGCATCCTTCATCAAAAACTCTCGCGAACGCATGACGCCGAAACGCGGGCGGATTTCGTCGCGGAACTTGGTCTGCACCTGGTAGAAATTGACCGGCAGCTGCTTGTAGCTGGACAGCTCCTGGCGCGCGAAGTCGGTAATGGCTTCCTCGGCCGTGGGGCTGTAGCAGTATTCCTGCTCCTTGCGGTCCTTGATTTTCAGCAGCTGGCCGCCGAATTTTTCCCACCGGCCGGTTTCTTCCCACAATTCCTTGGGCTGGATGGTCGGCAGCTGCAACTCCACCGCGCCGGCGCGATTCATTTCCTCGCGAACGATGGCTTCCACCTTGCGCAACACCCGCAGGCCCAGCGGCGACCAGGTGTACAGGCCCGATGCCAGCTTGCGGATCATGCCCGCGCGCAGCATCAGCCGGTGGCTGACCAGCTCGGCGTCGGCAGGGGTTTCCTTGGTGGTGTGCAGGTGGAAACGGGAAAGGCGCATGGCAGGGGGCTTCGCAGAACGGACGATCCGCTATTTTGCCAGCCTTGCAGGCCCCTGCGTACCGCCGCGAGCAGGTCAGGGCAGCGGCGAGGGGGAAACTGACTGTAGGAGCGGCGTCAGCCGCGAAGCTGGGAATACAGAAAGGCCTCAAAAGCCAACCCCCCTCCCCAGCCCTCCCCTTGGCCTGTGGCCAAAGGGAGGCAACAGAGCTGTAGGAGCGGCGTAAGCCGCGAAGCTAGCCGATCCAGGTTGGCGGAAGTGTTGGCAATTGCAGGGATTACGAGCTTCGCGGCTTACGCCCCTCCCACAACCCCGCAGCCCCGCAGCTTTATCGCCGGGCAGGCTTCACCAACGCAAAATCACCGCCCGGCAGTTGCCGCCTGGCTCAAGTCTTCGGTGCTGGCTTGCAATAAGCCGCGGCAGTCGCCTCGGCCAGATGCTTCTGCGCGACGCGCTGGGCGTCATCCAGCGGCGTATCCGGCTTGCCGTCGCCATCGGTGTCCTGCATCACCGGGTCGCTGCCGTTCAGCAGCTCCAGGTTTTTGCGCGCGCCCAGGCACTGGGCCGATTCGGCGGCTTCGGCCGGTGCCGCTGGTTCGGCAGCCGATGCGCCGCTGGCGGTGATGCGGCGGGTTTCGTAGGGCTTGCCGGCCGGCGGCCGTTCCGAGTACTGGGTGACGCCATTGGCGTCCTTCCACTTGTAGAGATTGCCGGCGTGGGCGCCGGCGGCGGCTGTGAGCATGAGCAGGCAGCAGAGGCGGGACAGGGCGAGCATGGCAACTCCAGACACCGAAACAGGGCAGGGGGCGATTGCAGCACCCGGTGACGTGGCTGGCAAGTCGATTAAACTGGCCGGTATGGACGAATTGAGACCACCACCCCGTTCGCGCAGCATCTACCTGCTCCCGAACCTGTTTACCACCGCCGGGCTGTTTGCCGGCTTCTACGCGATCATCGCCGCTTCCAACGGGCAGTTCGTCAACGCCAGTATTGCCGTGTTCGTGGCGGCGGTGATGGATGGGCTGGATGGCCGGGTTGCGCGTTTGACCGGCACCAGCAGCGAATTCGGCGTGCAATACGACTCCCTGGCCGATCTGGTCAGCTTCGGCATGGCGCCGGCGCTGGTCATGTATCACTGGGCCCTGTCTTCCCTGAAGTTCGACGGTGACGTGCTGGGCCGGGTCGGCTGGTCGGCAGCGTTTCTCTACGCCGCCTGCGCCGCGCTGCGGCTGGCCCGCTTCAATACCCAGGTGGGTACGGTCGACAAGCGCTGGTTTGTCGGCCTGGCAAGCCCGGCCGCAGCCGGCTTGATGATGTCCTTTGTCTGGGCTTTTGCCGACGGCGAGCTGGGCTGGAACGGCGAGCAGCTGCGCTATGTGGCCTTGGGCGTGACCATCCTGTCCGGCCTGCTGATGGTCAGCCGGATCCGCTTCTGGAGCTTCAAGGGCGGCAGTGAGAAGGGTCCGCGCTCCGAGCGGGTGCCGTTCATGGTGCTGGCGCTGGTGCCGATCGTGATTTCGATCGTGGTGCTGGATCCGGCCCGCACCTTGCTGGTGGTTGGCGTGATCTATGCGCTGTCCGGGCCGGTGATGTGGCTGCTGCAGCGCTGGCGGCAACCGGCTGGCAAGGTGCAGTGATCGGCTTCTCGCCCGAACCGGTGTGGACCGCCGAGCAGCAGGCATGGCTGCAGGCGATGGGCTACACCGTGTATCTGGAAGGCGGCGCGCTGGACGCGCCGCCAGTTGTCGCTGCCACTCCGGCGTTTGACGCTCCGGTGGAGGCGGCCGAGCGCACGCCGCAGCCGCAGGCGGCGGTGATGAACGAGCCGGTAGCCGCTGCGCCGCCGCGCGAAACCGCAGCCAAGGCGCCAGAGGCTCCGAATACCGCAGCGGCGCCGGTGTTTGCGGCGAACGCGGCCGGCGGGGTGCGCCGCAGCGGTGGCCTGCGCATGCCCGATCGCCTGCAGATTGCCTTGTTGCGGGCTTCAGGCTGCAATCCCAATGAGCCACAGACGCGGGCATTGATGGACAGCTGGCCGCTGGCCGAGCTGCGCGCCAATCCGGCAGCCAAGCGCGCCCTGTGGCCGCAGCTGCGCGCATTGCGGCGGAAATCGCGGCAATGAGCACGCTGGGCACGGTCCTGCGTCCCATGTATGACGGGGACCTGGATGCGGTGATGGAGGTGGAGCTGCGCGCCTATCCATTCCCGTGGACGCGTGGCATCTTCCAGGATTGCCTGCGTGCCGATTACCCGAGCCGGGTATTGGTGCAGGACGATGGCATCGTCGGCTACGGCGTACTCAGCCTCGCCGCCGATGAGGCGCATGTGCTCAATGTCTGTGTTGATCCCTTGTGCCAGTCGCGCGGCCATGGCCGGCGCCTGCTGCGCGAGTTGGTGCGGGTTGCCCGCCAACGCCGCGCGCTGCGTGTGTTCCTGGAAGTGCGCCCTTCCAATACCTCGGCCATCGCGCTGTACCACAGCGAAGGATTCAACGAGATTGGCCGCCGGCCGCGTTATTACCCCACCAGCAACGGGCGCGAGGATGCGCTGGTGATGGCGATGGAGCTGGTGGACGACGACATCAGCGTGATGCCGCCGCTGTAAGCCGCGCTTTCAAGACGAGCTTGTCAGGCCAGCCGCAGCAGCATTACCCCGGCGACGATCAGCCCGGCGGCCAGCAGGCGCCGGCGGCTGATGTGCTCTTTCAGCAACAACGCCGATATCAGCAACGCGAACAGGATCGAGGTTTCGCGCAGCGCGGCGATCACCGCCACCGGCGCCAGCGTCATTGCCCATAGTGCGATCGCATAGGAGGCGGTGGTGCCGATGCCACCGATCAGACCGCGCTGCCAGTTGCCGCGCAGATAGCTGTTCAATTGCGCACGGCGGGCGAACAGCGCCCACAGCGGCAGCGGCAGGCCGGATAGCAGGAACAACCACAGCGTGTAGCTCAAGGCATTGCCCGACAATCGCGCGCCCTGTGCGTCGACCAGGGTGTAGGTGGCGATGACCACGGCGATGCCCAGCGGCAGGCGAATGTTGCCGCCTTTGCCGCTGCCGGCCATGCACAGGATGCCGCCGCTGATCAGGGCGATCCCTGCCCAGGCAGCGGCGGGCAGGTGTTCGTTGAACAGCCAGGTGCCGGCGATGGCGACCAGTAGCGGCGCGCAACCGCGCATCAACGGGTAGGACAGGCTCATGTCGGCGCTGTGATAGGCGCGGGCGACAAGCACGTAGTAGCCGGTCTGCAGCACGGCGGAGGCAGCAAGCCAGGGCCAGCTTTGTTCTGCAGGTGCTGGCAGCCAGGGCAGGATCATGGCCGACAGCACGGCAGCCCAGCCGGTGACCAGGAGGGTGGTCAGCAGTTTGTCGCCACCGAGTTTGACGATGGCGTTCCAGCTGGCGTGGAGCAGGGCGGCGAACAGGACGGCGCAGAAGATGCCGAATGACATTGTTGTTGGTGGTTTGGAGGCTTGTGGAGCGTAGCTGGGATTGAGGGGTGTTGGGGTTGTGGGGAGTGAAAGGCAAAAGGCAAAAGGCAAGAGGCAAAAGCCCCCTCATCCGCCCTGTCGGGCACCTTCTCCCGCGTGCGGGAGAAGGGACTGCAATGATTTTTGCGCTGTGATGGGTGGCCGCGCGATCACGCTCGAGCCGAAGCCGAAGCCGAAGCCGAAGCACGCAAAGCCGATTGCTCAGTCACCCCGCAGAAGTGCATGTTGCATTGCATTCCCTTCTCCCGCCTGCGGGAGAAGGTGCCCGGCAGGGCGGATGAGGGGGCTCTTTGTTCTTGGCGTTCAGCTCTTCGCGTCAAATACGCACAAAAGAAAACGCCGCCAAAAGGCGGCGTTTTCCACAACAGCAATCAGCAAGCCTTACAGCTTCGCGCGCTGTTCCTGCAGGCCGGCCAGCTGGCTGTTCCAATCCAGCAGACGCACACGCTCCTGCTCGACCACCGCCGCCGGCACCTTGTCGGTGAACTTGGATAGCTTGGTTTCGCTCTTTTCCTTCTCCGAGGAAACGCGGGTGATTTCCTTGTCCAGGCGTGCACGCTCGGCGTCCAGATCCACCAGGCCTTCCAGTGGCACAAGCAGCTTCAGCTCGCCGACAATTGCGGCTGCAGCGGGCGGGGTCACCGCATTAGCCGCCAGCCAGTCGATGCTCTCCAGCTTCAACAGGAAGCGCAGCTGCGAGGCAAAGCGCTCCACGCGTGCACGATCAGCATCCTGGCCGCCCTGCAACAACAGGCGTACCTGCTTGGACGGCGGCACGTTCAACTCGCTGCGCACGCGGCGCAGGGCGCTGACCATGACCTTGAACCACTCCACGTCGACTTCGGCCTGCGCATAGTCGCCGGCAAACTCCGCTGCGGTCGGGTAGGCGCGCAGTGACAGCGACGCGTCGGTGATGCCCAGGCGCGGTGCCACCTGCTGCCACAGCTGCTCGGTGACGAACGGGGTCAGCGGGTGCAGCAGGCGCAGCACCGCTTCCAGCACGTACAGCAGGGTGTGGCGGGTGCTGGCGGCGTCTTCGGCGTTGTCGCCGTTGAGCGCCGGCTTGGTCAGTTCCAGGAACCAATCGCAGAACTCGTTCCAGACAAACTCGTACAGTGCCTGCGACAACAGGTCGAAGCGGTAGTCGGCGAAGTGCTGCTGCGCTTCGGCCGAGACCTTGGCCAGGCGCGCGAGGATCCACTTTTCGGCATCGGTCTTGGCGGCGGGCATACCCTCACCCCCAGCCCCTCTCCCGGTGGGAGAGGGGAGCACGAAGCCCTCGGTGTTCATCAGGGTGAAGCGGCTGGCATTCCACAGCTTGTTGCAGAAGTTCTTGTAGCCCTCGGCGCGGCTCATGTCGAACTTGATGTCGCGGCCGTGGGTGGCCAGTGCGGCGATGGTGAAGCGCAGCGCATCGGCACCGTGGGCGAGGATGCCGTCCGGGAATTCCTTGCGCGTGGCCTTCTCGATCTTCTCGGCCATCTTCGGCTGCATCAGGCCATGGGTGCGCTTGGCAACCAGGTCGTCGATGGTGATGCCGTCGATGATGTCCAGCGGGTCCAGCACATTGCCCTTGGACTTGGACATCTTCTGGCCCTGGCCGTCGCGGATCAGGCCCGTCATGTAGACGTCCTTGAACGGGATCTGGCCGGTGAAGCTGTCGGTGGCCATGATCATGCGCGCCACCCAGAAGAAGATGATGTCGAAGCCGGTGACCAGCACGTTTGACGGCAGGTAGCGGTCAAAGCCACGCTCGGCCATCGCTGCTTCGTTCGGCCAGCCCAGGGTGGAGAACGGCCACAGCTGCGAGGAGAACCAGGTCTCCAGCACGTCGCTGTCCTGGGTCAGCACAACGTCGTCACCCAGCGCGGCCTTGGCGCGGGCTTCGGCTTCGTTGCGGCCCACGTAGCAGTTGCCGGCTTCGTCGAACCACGCCGGAATGCGATGGCCCCACCACAGCTGGCGGCTGATGCACCAATCCTGGATGTTCTCCATCCAGTGGCGATAGGTGTTGATCCAGTTGCCCGGCACGAACTTGATGGAACCGTTCTCGACGAGTTCCAAGCCACGCTTGGCCAGCCCGTCCATCTTCACGAACCACTGGTCGGTCAGGTAGGGCTCGATCACCTGGCCGGTACGGTCGCCGCGCGGCACCTGCAGCTTGTGCGCCTTGGTCTCGACCAGGATGCCCAGGTCTTCCAGCTCGGCCAGGATCATCTTGCGCGCGTCGTAACGGTCCAGGCCACGGTACTGTTCCGGGGCGTTCTCGTTGAGCGTGGCGGTGGTGGTGAACAGGTTGATCATCGGCAGGCTGTGACGCACGCCCACCTGGTAGTCGTTGAAGTCGTGCGCCGGGGTCACCTTGACCACGCCGGTGCCGAACGCCTTGTCGACGTAGTCGTCGCCGATCACCGGCACGCTGCGGCCGGTCAGCGGCAGGGTCACGCTCTTGCCGATCAGGTGCGCGTAGCGGCTGTCTTCCGGGTGCACCATCACCGCGGTGTCGCCCAGCAGGGTTTCCGGGCGAGTGGTAGCCACGACCAGGTAGTTGCGGGTTTCGCGCAGGGTTTCGTTGCCGTCGGCGTCCACTTCGATGTGCTCATAGCTGGCACCGTCGTTGAGCGCGTAGGCGATCGACCACATGAAGCCGTCTTCTTCCACGCTCTCCACTTCCAGGTCGGAAATGGCGGTCTTCAGCACCGGATCCCAGTTGACCAGCCGCTGGCCACGGTAAATCAGGCCCTGCTCATGCCAGCGGATGAAGGACTCGATCACTGCCTCGCTCGGGCCCGGGTCCATGGTGAAGGTGCTGCGCGACCAGTCGGCCGAGGTGCCGAGGCGGCGCATCTGGCCTTCGATCACGTTGCCGGAGTGCGCCTTCCACTCCCAGACCTTGCCGATGAAGCCATCGCGGCCCAGCGAATCGCGGGTTTCGCCCTTGCCTTCCAGCGCCAGGTTGCGGCTGACCACCATTTCGGTGGCGATGCCGGCGTGGTCGGTACCCACCTGCCACAACGTGTCGTAGCCACGCATGCGGTGGTAGCGGATCAGCGCATCCATCAGCGTCTGCTGGAAGGCATGGCCCATGTGCAGGGTGCCGGTGACGTTCGGCGGCGGCAGCAGGATGGTGTACGGCTCGCCCTTGCCGGACGGCTTGAACAGGCCGGCCTTCTCCCACGACTCATAGAGCGCGGTTTCAAAGGATTTGGGGTCGTAGCTGGAGGCGAGTTGGGTCATGCGGGGGAACCGGTAAAAGCGGGAGGGGGATCAGCGGCCGAGTGCGCGCTGGATCTTTTTGTCGGTGTGGTACTGGCTGACGGCATAGGCAGCCCAGATGGCTGCGGGCAGCCAGCCAATCAAGGTGATCTGCAGGATGAGACAGACAATGCCGGAAATCGGACGACCGATGGTGAAAAAGGCCAGCCACGGCAGCAGGATGGCAATCAGCAGGCGCATGCGTCTAATCCCTTACATGTCGTATTTGTTGAGCGTGTAGTCGGCGGCCTTGTACTGGCGCCAGCGCTCACGCAGCGGTTCGCGGGCTTCCGGATCGGCCGGCACCACTTCCAGTACACGGTCGCAGCTGCCCAGGTAGGGCTCATTGCGCAGGTTGATGACCAGTGGCCGCTCCGGTGCTTCGGCGCCGGGCGCGGCGATCAGCACGATGGCTTCTTCCTCGTCCACGTCCTCACCGATGATCTGGTGCGGGATATAGGCGTCCGGGTCGAACGACCACAGCAGCTCGTCCAGTTCCTCGGCCTGGGCCTGGTCGCGGGCCAGCACCAGCGTGTACAGACCGCCGTCGTTGGCCTTGCGTGCGAGCTCGCACACCAGCTTCAACGGTTCGGTGAGAAAACGCGGCTTGGCGATCAGGTAGAAGTCGGCGCGCATCAGGTCACTAGGAAGTGGAGGGAAGAGGGTGAAACAGCAGGGTCAGCAGGGGCCTGCGCCGGGTAAGCCCCGACGCTGGCCCTGCTTTCGAGCCCGGCTTTGTTCAGGCAACGCGATCCAGCAACCACTGGGTCAGCAGGCCGACCGGGCGACCGGTGGCCATGCCGCGCTTGCCTTCATCGCTGGCAACGCCGGCGATATCCAGGTGCGCCCAGCGCTGGCCTTCGGTGAAGCGCGACAGGAAGCAGCCAGCGGTGATGGCGCCGGCCCAGCGGCCGCCGATGTTGTAGACGTCGGCAAAGCTCGAATCCAGCATGCCCTGGTACTCGTCCCACAGCGGCAGACGCCAGGCGCGGTCGAACACGTTCTCGCCGGCGGCGGTCAGCTCGTTGGCCAGGTCGTCGTGCTTGCTCATCAGTCCGGCGGTCTGGTGGCCCAGGGCCACCATGCAGGCGCCGGTCAGCGTGGCAACGTCGATCAGTGCGGCCGGCTCGAAGCGCTGCGCATAGGTCAGCGCATCGCACAGGATCAAACGCCCTTCGGCGTCGGTATTGCCCACTTCGATGGTCTTGCCCGACATCGAGGTGATCACGTCCGACGGACGGTAGGCATTGCCGTCGATGGCGTTTTCCACCGCCGGCACCACCACCACCAGGTTCAGCGGCAGCTTGGCCTTGACCGTGGCGACGAAGGTGCCGATGACGTTGGCGCCACCGCACATGTCGTACTTCATTTCCTCGATGCCGCCCTGGGTCTTCAGGTTGACGCCGCCGGTATCGAAGGTGATGCCCTTGCCGACCAGCACGTAGGGCTTGGCCTCACCGCCGTTGTTCCACTTCAGCACGACCAGCTTGGGGCGGTTGGCCGAGCCACGGGCCACGGCCAGCAGCGAGCCCATGCCCAGCGCTTCCATCTGCGCCTCGTCCAGGATCTCGGCTTCGGCGCCATCGTGCTCGGCAGCGAACTTGACCGAGGATTCAGCCAGATAGGCCGGGGTGCAGTAGTTCGGCGGCAGGTTGCCCAGTTCGCGGGCGTATTCCACGCCGGCGGCGATGGCCTGGCCCTGCAGCAGCGCGGTTTCGTCGCTGCTGGCGATGGCCAGCGACTCCAGACCCGGGGCTTCGGGCTTCTTCTTGCCCAGGGTGGCGGTGTAGCGGTAGCTGGCGTGGTTGGCGGTGATCACCGCCTGACGCACCTTCCAGGCGCTGTCGCGGCCGCTGACGTCCAGTTCGTTCAGGGTGAACAGCGCGCTGCGGGTGTTGCCACTCTTCAGGGCGCGGGCGGCGTCGCCGGCGGCCTTCAGGTACTGCACCACGCCAAATTTGGCCGGGTCGCCCAGGCCAACCACCAGCACGCGCGCGGCGCTGACGCCGGCCAGATCGTGAAGCAAGGTGGTGTTGCCGGTCTTGCCGCCGACGTCGCCGCGCTCAATCAGCGCCGCCAAACGGCCGTCAGAGGCCGTATCCAGGGCCTTTGCGGCCGGTGACAGCGACTTGTCAGAGAAGGCGCCAACAATGACGCAATCCACCTCGGCAGAGGCGGGGGCGGCGTGGTTCAGGGTGAATTCCAGAGACATTGATCAGATTCCGTTGCCAAATCCGTACAATCGCAGGCTGTATACGCGGGGCCATCGAGGCCGGGCGTTCTGCGGACTAAACCGAGAGTTTAAACCACCGACCCTATGGCGAAGCTTGACCGCTACCTGCTGAGTGACTTCCTCCAGAGCTTTCTGGCCACTTTGACCGTACTTCTGGTAGTCAGCATGGGCGGTGTGCTGGTCGACATCCTCGGCCGCATCGCCGATGGGCGCATCCCTGCCGGGCTGATGCTGTCCCAGCTGGGCCTGCAGTTCATCGTCTACCTGCCCATCATCCTGCCGCTGGCCCTGATGCTGGGGCTGGCGCTGTCGATCGCGCGGCTGTACCGCGATTCGGAAATGGCGGTGCTCACCGGTGTCGGTGTCGGCCCCAAGCGCCTGCTCAAGCCGATCCTGCTGCTGACCGTGCCGGTCGTGGCGCTGGTCGCGGCCTGTTCGCTGTGGCTGGGCCCCTGGGCCGACCGCAACGCCGAGCGGATGCTGCAGGAAGCCAGTCGCAGCATGGTGGTGGCCGGGCTGGAGCCGGGCCAGTTCACGCCGCTGTCCGGTGGTGGCGTGGTCTACCTGTCTTCATTGGCGGGCGACGGCACCAAGATGGGCAAGGTGTTCATGCAGCGGCAGAAGGAAGGGCGTATCGACGTGGTATCGGCCAACAGCGGCGCGATGTTCTTTGAAGGCGAGCGCCAGCGCTACCTCCGGCTGGAAGACGGTTATCGGGTCGAAGGCCCGGAAAACGGCGCCCTGGACTACCGGCTGATGCGCTATGCGCGCAATGAAGTCGCCCTGCCGGACCGTGACGAAGTGCGCGACCAGAATGATCCGGAAATGCTGCCCACCCGTCAGTTGCTGGGGGATGCACGGTCCGAGGCCAAGGCTGAGCTGCATTGGCGGCTGACCCCGCCGCTGCTGGCCCTGGCCTTTGCCCTGCTGACCCTGCCGCTTGCCCGCAGCGCACCGCGCCAGCAGCGCTACGGCCGCATCATGATGGCCTTCCTCGCTTATACGCTGGGCGTGAGCCTGAGCATTCTCGGCAAACAGTGGTTGGCAGCAGGCAAACTGCCGGTGGAGGCGGGCATGTGGTGGTTGACCTTGCCCCTGCTGATCCTGGCGTTGTGGCTGTATTTCCGTGATGGGCGCCTGGGCCGCCGCCGCGTGGGAGCCAAGGCATGAGGCTGCTGCCGCGGATTCACGATATCTACGTAGGCCGTACCGTGCTGCTCACGGTGCTGGTGGTGTGGATGGTGTTGCTGGGCCTGGACGCGATCATGGCCTTGTCCGGCGAGGCCGGGAAAATCGGCCAGGGGCATTACAGCTTCGGCCACGCCTTGGCCTGGCTGGCCTATACCTTGCCGCGCCGTGCTTACACCGTGTTCCCGATGGCGGCGGTGATCGGTGCGCTGATGGGCCTGGGCCAGTTGGCGGCCACCTCGGAGCTGACCGCATTGCGTGCGGTTGGCCTGTCGCGTCGACGTATAGCCGTCTCTGTGGCGATTTCTTTGTCGCTGCTGACCGTGCTGATGGTGGTCAACGGCGAGACTCTGTCGCCCTGGGCGCAGAACCGCGCCGATGCGCTCAAGACCAGTGCCCGCTACAACACCGATATGGCCACGGCCCGCTATTCGGGCCTGTGGGCGCGCGAAGGCGATATTTTCCTCAATGCGCAGACCGGCGAAGAGCAGGTCAGCGCTGATGGGCAGGCGATCCTGCTGCTGCATGACGTGCGCCTGTACCAGTTGGGTGAAGACGGGCGTCTGTTGAGCCTGACCTACGCCAAGACCGCGCGCCACGACCATCAGGGCTGGGTGCTGGAAACGGTGCGTCGCGACACCTTCGGCGAGCGTTCGGTCAGCCGCCAGGAGCTGCCCACCGAGAAGTGGGCCTCCAAGCTGGATGCGGCAGCGCTGGCTTCCGGCCTGGCCAAGCCACGCAACCTCAGTGCCGGCGAGCTGAAAACCAGCATCGACTACCGCAAGCGCAATGGCCTGGACGCGCGCGACTACGAAGACACCTATTGGGGGCGCTGGTTCTACCCGCTGAACGTGCTGGCACTGTGTCTGGCGGCGGTGCCGTTCGCCTTTGGCTCGCTGCGCAGCGGTGGCATGGGCAAGCGCCTGTTCCTGGGCATGCTGTTCGCGCTGGGCTTCCTGCTGCTGCAGATGTTCTTCGGGCGCATGGCCGGTGCGCTGAAATTTGATTACCGCATTGCCTACGCATTGCCGCCGATCATGATGCTGGGCATCTCCGCCTGGCTGTCACGACGGCGGGTCGGCTGATAGCAAGGTTGTTGTAGGAGCGGCGTAAGCCGCGAAGCCGGTGACAATGAAATCACCGGCATCCCTGCCATCGTAGGGATCTCCAGCTTCGCGGCTTACGCCGCTCCTACATAGGCTGCGTGGAAGGCCCCTGCCGAGCATGGCTCGGCACTACATTGGCAATATCGGTAAGGCCTCTGCCGAGCATGGCTCGGCACTACAGGCGGCAATATTGGTAATGCCCCTGCCGAGCATGGCTCGGCACTACAGTTTTTGCAGGCGGGTGCCGCTCAGGCGGTCGTGCAGGGTCAGGCGTTCGCGGTCGACCAGTGCCCAGAAGAATCCCAGCCCTGCCAATAGCAGCGACAGGCTGCCCAGCGCATAGCGTTTCCACAGCAGCGCCCGGCTTGGCGACTGCCCGTCCATGGTCTGCAGGCGCAAGCGCCATGGCCGCATGCCCAGGGTCTGCCCGCCACGCTTCCAGCTTTCGGTGGCGTAGAGCCCGGCAATCAGCCAGCAGCTCAGCCACAGCAGCCACTGCAGGGCACTGAACGGGTGGATGTTCTCGCGGCTGGCGTGTCCGGCCAGCGCGTAGCCGACGGTGAACAGTGCCGAGACCAGCATCCACAAGGCCAGTACCGGCCACAGGTCATAGAACAGCGCGGCCAGGCGGCGCAGCAACAACGCGGAAGGACGGGGCGTCTGGGCGAGGGCAGGTGTGCTCATGCGCCGAGCATACGATTTGTGGCTGTCGGCGTGCATGGGCAGGCGCGGGCGCAGCGCTTATCCTTGCGCCGATGTCTGCCGCACTTACTCCCGCCGAACGCCGCCAGCTGGTACAGCAGTTGCCGCCCCTGCGCGCTGCCGATGAGCGCCTGATCCAACGTTTCCTGGATGCGATCTGGGCCGAGCACGGCCTGGCCCGGGCCTCGCTGGACAGCTATCGGCGTGACCTGGAAGGCCTGTCGCGCTGGCGCGATGGCACCAATGACGGCCTGGCCGGGATCGATCGCGCCGGCCTGTTCGATTACCTGGCCTGGCGTACCCGGCACGGTTGGACCGCGCGCAGCAACGCGCGTCTGCTGTCGGTGCTGCGGGCCTTCTTCGGCCAGGCGCTCAAGCGCGGCGAACGCAGCGAAGACCCCGCTGCGCTGCTGGAATCGCCCAAGCTGCCGCGCTCCTTGCCCAAGGCGCTGGCTGAGAGCCAGATCGAGGCCTTGCTGGCGGCGCCGGATGTGGAGACACCGGTCGGCCTGCGTGACCGCGCCATGTTGGAACTGATGTATGCGGCCGGCCTGCGGGTCAGCGAACTGGTCAATCTGCCGGCCAATGCGGTCAATCTGCGTCAGGGCGTGCTGCGGGTGACCGGCAAGGGCAGCAAGGAGCGGCTGGTGCCGTTGGGCGAAGAATCGCAGTACTGGTTGGAGCGCTACCTGGCCACCGCACGGCCACAGCTTGCCGGTGGCAAGCCGGTCGCGGCGACCCCGAGCGGGCAGGTGCCTTTGTTTGTCGATGTGGACCGTACCCCGCTCAGTCGCCAGCAGTTCTGGGCGCTGGTGAAGACCAGTGCGGCGGTGGCCGGCATCGATCCCGGCAAGATCAGCCCGCACGGCCTGCGCCACAGTTTTGCCACCCATCTGCTCAATCACGGCGCCGATCTGCGCGCGCTGCAGATGCTGCTCGGCCACAGCTCCCTGTCCACCACCCAGATATATACCCTGGTGGCTCGCGAACACCTGCAGAAGCTGCACCGCAAGCACCACCCGCGCGGCTGAGGCTGCGTTGCAGGCCGCCGTGTGTTTTTGTAGGAGCGGCGTAAGCCGCGAAGCACGTAAAGCCTGAAATGCCCTGTAGAGCCGAGCCATGTTCGGCTGGGGCACTACCGGGAAAGCCTCTGCCGAGCGTGGCTCGGCACTACAGACTGGCTTCGGGTTCAGTTGCTTCGCGGCTGACGCCGCTCCTACAGGCCTGCGCTCTTACGCAACCCGCGCCGCCGGTGAGCTGCCGGTTGCGGAGCTGTGCACGGCGGGTGTGCGAGAATCTCCCCGTTCTCTTTCGATGGGTCGCCATGTTCCGATTTGCCATTGCCGCGCTGTTGGGAGCGCTGAGCCTTACTGCCTGTGCACAACAGCCCGCAGCCTCCAAAACCGCCACCGCAGCTGCCGCCCCGGCCACCGATGCGGCGGTCGAGAAGCGCGTGCGCGATGCGCTCAAGGAACTCGATCCGAATTTCAAGCCCGATTACATCGGCGCGGCACCGTTCGCCGGTTTCCGCGAGGTGATCGTGTCCGGGCAGGTGCTGTACGTCACCGACGACGGCCGCTACCTGCTGCAGACCACGCCGTATGACATCGCCAACAAGACCCAGGCCACCAGCCCGGGCCTGCTGGCCTACCGTCGCGGTCTGCTGGAAACCCTGCCGCATTCGGACCGCATCGTGTTTGCGCCGCCCAATGCCAAGCACACCATCAGCGTGTTCACGGACATCGAGTGCGGCTACTGCCGCAAGCTGCACCAGGACATTGCCGAGCTGAACCGCAACGGCATTGCGGTGGAATACCTGGCGTTCCCGCGCATGGGCCTGGCCAGCAAGGACGCCACCGACATGATCTCGGTCTGGTGCGCAAGCGACCGCAAGGCCGCACTGACCGCGGCCAAGACCGGCCAGCCGGTTCCGGCAAAGAACTGCACCAACCCGGTGGCCATGCAGTACAACCTGGGCCAGCAGTTGGGTATCAATGGCACGCCGGCGATTTTTGCCGCCGATGGCACCCAGCTGGGTGGCTACCTGCCGCCGGCCCAGCTCAAGGCTGCGCTGGACCGTTTGGAAGGCAGCGGCAGCCGCTGATAGCGCTGCAGCAGGCCAAGGCATGAACAGGCAACGCCCCTCCCGGCAACGAGAGGGGCGTTTTAGTTTTGGCTGAGGCTTATTTCAGGCCCTTGCCGATGCTGTTGACCAGGGTGCCCTGGGCGTCATCGCCGCTGAACTCCCAGAAGAAGGCGCCGCCCAGGCCCTGCGCTTTGACGTAGGCCATCTTGCGGCCCAGCATTTCCGGGGTATCGACGCTCCAGAACGTGCTGCCGTTGTACAGCCAGGTGGCCTGTGCGGCCGGGTCGGTATACACCGGCCAGCCGAGGTTCTTGAGCACTTTCCAGTCCTCGATGCCGGCCTCGAACCTGCCGTTTGCCGGCCGCCCGCTCTGGTACAGGCCGTTGTTGGTCGCGGCCACATTGGTCCAGCCACGGCCGTAGAAGCCCACGCCCAGGTTCAACTTGGCAGCTGGCACGCCGCGCTGCAGGTAGGTCTCGATGGCGTCGTTGCTGTTGTACAGGGCGGCGTCACCGCGGGACGGATCGGCCGGTGAGTGGAACAGGGCGGTGTGGTGGTTGGTGGTGCCGGCCCAGGCGCCATGGAAGTCATAGGTCATCACATTGATGAAATCCAGGTAGCGGTGGTAGGCCGCCGGGTCGGTCGGGCGGATCTTGTCGATGCCGGCACCGACCGCCACGGTCAGCAGCAGCCCGGGACGCACCGCATCCAACTGGCGGCGGAACTCGGCCAGCAGCGCGGTGAAGTTGTCGCGGTCGGCCGGGGTGCCACAGCTCAGGCCACAGGCGGCCGGGTATTCCCAGTCAATGTCGATGCCATCGAACACGCCTGCGGCGACGCCCTTGCCACCGGCGTTGTCGGTGAACGGCAGGTTGCCCGTGATATACGCATCAATGCAGGAGGCGACAAAGGCCTGGCGGTTCTCGGGGCGCGCGGCGCTGGCAAAGCCGCGCGACCAGGTCCAGCCGCCCAGCGAGATCAGCGTCTTCAGCTGTGGGTGCTTGGCCTTGAGCTGCTTGAGCTGGTTCCAGTTGCCGCGCAGGGGCTGGTTCCATCGGTCGGCAACACCGCTGACGCTCTCGCTGCCGCCAAAGCTACGGGTGTAATCGGCATAGGCATCGCCACCGGCGCCACTGGCCGGGTCGGCGGCCTGGGTGATACCGACCTCGCAGCGGTTGTTGCGGACGTTGCCGAAGGCGTAGTTGATGTGGGTCAGCTGGGCAGCCGAGCCGCTGCTGTCGATGTTCTTGACCCGGTAATTGCGGCCATAGATGCCCCATTGGGTGAAATAGCCGATGACCCGCTTGCCGGGTGCGGCCGGCGTGCCGGGATCACCGGGATTGCCAGGGCCGCCCGGATTGCCAGGATTTGGATCGGGATTTGGATTGCCGGGGTCAACGCCGCCAGTGTCCTCGGCCAGGGTGGTGGCGCTGATGGCGGTGCTGATCGCCGAGGCATTGCCCGCCTTGTCGCGCGCGCTTACTGCATAGCGGTAGGCGGTGGCCGCGCTCAAGCCCGCATCGATATAGCCAGTTGTGCCGAGCGAGGCGATCTGCCGGCCGTCGCGGTACAGCGTATATGCGGCTATGCCACTGCCGCCGGGGTTGTCGCTGGCGGCATTCCACTGCAGGGAGATGCTGTTGGGGGTGCGCGAAGTGACGGCCAGCCCGTTGGGGACGGAGGGCGCGGTGGTGTCCTTGTCGGCGGCGGTGACCACGACATTGACCGTCGCCGAGGTGGTACTGGCATTGCGGTCGTCGGTGGCGACTGCCGTCAGGATGTAGTTGCCCGCTGTCGGCCCGCGCCAGCTAAGGCTGTAGGGGGCGCGGCTGACGCTGCCTAGGGACAGCGCATTGCGGAAGAACTCCACCTTGCGCACGCTGCCATCACTGTCGCTGGCCTCGGCGGTGACGGTGATCGGGGTGCCGGCGGTGAAGTTGCTGCCGGCGGTGGGTGAGGCCAGGCGAACCTGCGGTGGCTTGTTGGCCGGTGCCGGGCCGGCGTCGCAGCGGCCCAGGTTGTCGTAGTAGCGCCGGCCGGCGGGGTGGTCGGGCGGGGCGTTCCAGATGGTCTGGCGTACCTGGTAGAGCACGCCGTCCTTTTGCAAGGTACTGCCCGGCTGGTAAATGGTGGTGCCCAGCCAGGGTTTGACCCCGCTGCAGTCGGCGGCCTGGGCGGCGGGTACGGCGGCCATGGCCAAGGCCAGCACCAGACTCGTGCGCAGATGCGCGCCGGGATGGGCAGGGCGGATGAATGGGGGCAGGCGATGGCGCAGGGAATGTTCCGTCATGGTTGGTCTCCTTCTGGTGGATGTGGTGCGCCCCCGGGCACGCCTTCGGCATGCCGGACAAACGGGTGTCAGGCCTGAAGACGGTGCTGTGGAGGATGAAAACGCCCGGATGGGAGCCCGTGTGCCGGCAGGCAGCTGCTGGCCGAACGAGGATAACGTTGTCAAAATCGGCTGCGGCTTTTGCCCCGCCCTGCCTGCTGTCGGTGTGGTCCGCGTCATTGCTGAGGACTTCCGGTAGCCGGGGTGCTGAGGCTTGGGGCGGCCGAGTCCGGTACAATCGCGGGCCGATTCCCACCATGGTCTCCCGGACATGATCGTCCTCGAGGGCGCAGCTGCCCTTTCGCCGTTCCGCCGCGAACGTCTTGAATCCCGCCTGCAGTCCATTGCCGCCGATCTGCGCATTACCGGTGCCTGGCACGTCTATTTCACCCAAGCTGCCGATGCCGGTGCGGTCGACCAGACCACGCTGGGCCGCATCCTGCAGGCTCAGCCGCAGGCTGCCGAACGCGCCGAGGGAGCGGTTTCCCGCTTCGTGGTGCCACGCCTGGGCACGCTGTCGCCCTGGTCGAGCAAGGCCACCGAGCTGGTACGCGGTGCCGGTCAGCCGATCCAGCGGGTGGAACGCGGTACCCGCATCGATCTGAGCGGCTGGCCGTCCGATCCGGCCCAGCAGGCCGCGCTGGCCAAGTTGCTGCACGATCCGATGACCCAGTCGCTGCTGGAAGACATTGGCCAGGCCCAGGCGTTGTTCAACAACGTCGGCCGCGGCACCCTGGAGCGGATTGCGCTGGATGACCTGGAAGGCGCCAACAAGCGCCTCGGCCTGGCCCTGGCCGACGACGAAATCGATTACCTGCGCCAGCGCTACAGCGAACTCGGCCGTGACCCGTCCGATGTCGAACTGATGATGTTCGCGCAGGCCAATTCCGAACATTGCCGGCACAAGATATTCAATGCCAGCTGGACCATCGACGGCAACGAGCAGGACCGCTCGCTGTTCAAGATGATCAAGAACACCCACCAGCAGACCCCGCAGCACACGCTCAGCGCGTACAGCGACAATGCGGCGGTGATTGAAGGTGAACCGGCCGCGCGTTATCGCCCGGATCCGGCCACCGGCAAGTACCGCAGCGAAGCGGTGGTGCCCAGCGCGTTCCAGATCAAGGTGGAAACGCATAACCACCCGACCGCGATCGCGCCGTTCCCCGGCGCCGCGACCGGTGCTGGTGGTGAGATCCGCGACGAAGGCGCTACCGGCCGTGGCGGCAAGCCCAAGGCTGGCCTGACCGGTTTCTCGGTCTCGCACCTGCGCATCCCGACCCTGCCGCAGCCGTGGGAAGCGCCGCGCGCGCTGAACCCGCGCATGGCACCGGCGCTGGACATCATGCTGGACGGCCCGCTCGGCGGCGCTGCATTCAACAACGAATTCGGCCGACCCAACCTGCTGGGTTATTTCCGCAGCTTCGAACTGCCGGAAGACGGCATCACCCGCGCCTACGACAAGCCGATCATGTTGGCGGGCGGCCTGGGCGCGATTGATCGCGTGCAGGTCGACAAGCTGCAGCTGCAGGCTGGCGACGCGGTGATCGTGCTCGGCGGCCCGGCCATGTTGATTGGCCTGGGCGGTGGCGCGGCCTCGTCGGTGGCTTCGGGTGAAAGTGCCGAAGACCTCGACTTCGCCAGCGTGCAGCGCGACAACCCGGAAATGGAACGCCGTTGCCAGGAAGTGATCGACCGTTGCGTGGCCATGGGCACGAACAACCCGATCAAGTTCTTCCACGATGTCGGCGCCGGTGGCCTGTCCAACGCCATTCCCGAGCTGCTGCACGACTCCAAGGTTGGCGGTGTGATCGACCTGGGCAAGGTGCCCACCGACGATCCCTCGCTGTCGCCGCTGGAACTGTGGTGCAACGAGTCGCAGGAACGGTATGTGCTTGGCGTGGCGCCGGAGCGGCTGGCCGAGTTCGCCGCCATCTGCGCACGCGAGCGCTGCCCGTTTGCCGCCGTTGGCGTCGCCACCAGCGAAGAACACCTGGTCGTCGCCTATGGCGCGACCCCGGGCAATACCCCGGCCGATGCCCCGATTGATCTGCCGATGGACGTGCTGTTCGGCAAGGCGCCAAAGATGCACCGCGATGCCGTGCATCCGCCGGCACCGCGCTGGCCGTCGCTGAAGACCGCCGGTATCGATCTGCACGACGCGGGCCTGCGTGTGCTTGCGCACCCGACCGTTGCCTCCAAGAGCTTCCTGGTCACCATCGGTGACCGCAGCGTTGGCGGCCTGACCGCGCGCGAGCAGATGATCGGCCCCTGGCAGTTGCCGATGGCCGATGTGGCCATCACCCTGGCCGGCTTTGATACCTATGCCGGCGAAGCGATGTCGCTGGGCGAGCGCACGCCGCTTGCACTGTTGAACGCTGCCGCGTCGGCACGCATGGCGGTGGGTGAAGCCATCACCAACCTGTGTGCCGCACCGGTGACCGCGCTGGATACGGTCAAGCTGTCCGCCAACTGGATGGCCGCCTGCGGCCACAACGGCGAAGACGCGCGGCTGTACGACGCGGTCAAGGCCGTGGGCATGGAACTGTGCCCGCAGCTGGATATCAGCATCCCGGTGGGCAAGGACTCGCTGTCGATGCAGGCGCAGTGGCAGGCCGATGGCCAGGCCGAAAAGTCGGTTTCGCCGGTGTCGCTGGTGATCACCGCTTTCGCGCCGGTCAGCGATGCCCGCCAGCAGCTGACCCCGCTGCTCGACCGCGAAACCGAAAGCGAGTTGTGGCTGATTGGTCTGGGCGCTGGCAAGCAGCGTCTGGGCGGCTCGATCCTGGCGCAGACCCAGGCCGATCACAGCGCGCTGCCGGCGTTTGCCGGTGAAGTGCCCGACCTGGACGACCCGCAGCGCCTGCGTGCGTTCTTCGAGTTGATCTGCGATGCGCGCGAGTCCGGCCTGTTGCTGGCTTACCACGACCGCAGCGACGGTGGTGCCTTCGCCGCCCTGTGTGAAATGGCCTTCGCCTCGCGGCTGGGCCTGGACATCGTGCTCGATGCCTGGGGCGATGATCCGTTCCGCAGCCTGTTCAACGAAGAACTCGGCGCCGTGGTGCAGATCGCCAAGGAAGACCGCGCCGCGTTTGCCGACCTGGTCGAACGCCACGCCCTGACCGAGTGCGCACAGCGCATCGCCCGCCCCACCACCGCACCGACCGTGCGCGTGCAGCTGGGCAGCGACACGCTGGTGGAATGGCGCTGGGAAGAATTGTTCGATGCCTGGTGGTCGGTGACCCACGCCATGCAGAAGCTGCGTGACAACCCGGATGCGGCCGACCAGGAACGCGCCATTGCCCGCAATTTCAACGCCCCGGGGCTGAAGCCGAAGCTGTCGTTCGACGCGGCCGAGGACGTGGCGGCACCGTTCATTGCGACCGGTGCGCGGCCGAAGGTGGCGATCCTGCGCGAGCAGGGCGTCAACGGCCAGATTGAAATGGCCAACATCTTCGAGCGTGTCGGCTTTGATGCCTACGACGTGCACATGAGCGACCTGATCGAAGGCCGCGTGCAGTTGTCCGACTTCCGCGGCATCGCCGCCTGTGGCGGCTTCAGCTACGGCGACGTGCTCGGTGCAGGCCGCGGCTGGGCAACCTCCATCCTGGAACGCCCGGCATTGCGTGAGGCCTTTGCGGCCTTCTTCGCACGCCCGGATACCTTCGCGCTGGGCGTGTGCAACGGTTGCCAGATGATGAGCCAGCTCAAGGACATCATCCCCGGTGCCGAGCACTGGCCCAAGTTCCTGCGCAATGCCAGCGAGCAGTTCGAAGCGCGCACTGCGCTGCTGGAAATCGTCGAGTCGCCGTCAATCCTGTTGCGTGGCATGGCCGGTTCGCGCCTGCCGGTGGCGGTGGCACACGGCGAAGGCCGTGCCGAGTTCGACAACGCGGTGGACCAGGCAGCGGCCAGCGTCGCGCTGCGTTACGTCGATGGCGACGGCCGCGTGGCCAGCCAGTACCCGCTCAATCCGAACGGCTCGCCTGACGGCATCACCGGCCTGACCAGCAGCGATGGCCGCGTCACCATCCTGATGCCGCACCCGGAACGCACCCCGCGCAGCGTCAACCTGAGCTGGGCACCGAGCAGTTGGGGCGAAGACTCGCCGTGGCTGCGGATGTTCCGCAACGCAAGAGTATGGTGCGGCTGAACAGGCATAAACGTCGAAAGATAGTTTCAGTACATACGAAAACCAAGAAGCCCGCAGGCCAACGCCTGCGGGCTTTTTCCGTTCTGGATTGTGGTTTTTCGAATGGTCCGATACCTGTATCCGGATGTGTGTGGACAGAGTTGTTCGTCATGAAAAAACCAAGATGGGTTTCCCAGAACAGCGCTTTTTTTCGCTGTAACCGCTGATTTCAGGGGTCAGTAGAAAACTTGACGTTCAAAACACAGCGCTCTGAAACTCGCGCCGCTCTACAGGCACCGCTGCATGTCGCAGTGAGCTGCCGACGACGGGTGTGAGCCGAGGAGGACGTTGGAATCTAGGGCCCGTCGTTTTGGTGTGATGTGCCATCAATTTGACGCATTGCTGAAGTGCTTGACCTGGCTGGCGTGAGCGGGGACGCCAGCCAGCGCACTCGGCTTTGCTGCAACGCAACTGTTGCGGCTGTCGCCCGGGGAATGATCGAACCGCCCTGGAAATTTTCTGAAAAGCCTTGGGAAGCCCATGCCGCAAGGTTCGTGGGCTTTTTTTGTTTGCTTCGGCGGTGCCTGGCCTGCCGGGGTGCCCGGTAGTGCCGAGAGGCCTAGGCAACTGTTTCAGAAGAAATTTTTTGCAAAATCTCATCGATTTGAGAGATTTGTGAAGTTCCTCTCATAACGTCACTTTTTAGCCAAAAGTTTGACGAATCATGAATCGTCGATTAAGACTCCATCCATCCCGTAGTCGCCCGACAGGTATGGAACCAGGGGGGTAGACCGCGACAGGCGTGAGCCTCACGTGCCCAGCTGTACCGGGACCGGGACCACAACACCACAGGGGGATCGTTGGGCGCGTACCGCTCATCGATGGCGCGTTTATGCAAGGAAAAAACCCGTCCACTTGAGGAGCAGCAGCGATGAACCGGATCTACCGCAAGGTATGGAACAAGGCATTGGGGCAGTTGGTGGTGGCGTCGGAGTTGGCATCGTCCAGCTCGGCCGGTGTGGTCATGGATGAACGGCATAGCGCCGGGTTACGCCTGCAGGCCTTGTCGGTTGCCGTTGCGTTGGGTCTAGGAGCAAGTGCCTGGGTAAGCGCAGCCCAGGCACAGTCGGTGGAAGTGGGTGGCAACGCGCAGTGCCTGGTGGTTGGCAGCGCGACGCTGGTGGATTGCGCCATCGCCAACAGTGCCGATGCATCGGGCAACAACGCCGTCGCCATCGGCGCCGGTACGCTTGCATCCGCCGATGGCAGCGTGGCATTGGGTGCAGGCTCGGTGGCTGATCGCGCCAACACCGTGTCGGTGGGTTCGGCCGGCAACGAACGGCAGATCAGCAACGTCGCTGCCGGTACTGCGGGCACCGACGCAGTCAACCTGGACCAGCTCAACGCGGTTGCCGAGGGCGCCGCGCTGACCGGCCGCTATTTCAAGGCCAATGGCGCTGCCGATGGCAGCGATGACGCGGTGGCCAGTGGCGCCGGCGCGATGGCGGCAGGTGTTGGTTCGCAGGCAAGCGGCGTGGAGAGCACCGCAGTTGGCAACAACAACGTTGCCGCCGGTGATTACTCCAGCGCTGTCGGTTACGTGAACACCGCCAACGGCGAGAACAGCTCGGCGTTCGGCAATTTCAACCAGGTCGATGGCAGCAACAGCAGCGCCTTCGGCTCGGGCAACCTGGTCGATGGTGCCAATGCCATCGCGCTGGGCAGCAACAGCATTGCCAGTGGTGAGGGCAGCATCGTGATCGGCGATGGCGCATACGCGGCGGCCGACGATGCCACTGCGGTGGGCTCGGGCAGCGTCGCCAGCGAACTGGGCAGCACGGCAGTGGGTAGCGCTGCCGAAGCCTCGGGTGCCTATGCCACCGCGCAGGGCAGTCAGGCAGTTGCCGCCGGCCAGCAGGCAACGGCCAGCGGCTTCCGTGCCGATGCCAGTGGCCGTGGTACCACCGCAGTGGGCAGCTATAGCGCCGCCTCCGGTGATCTGGCCTCGGCCTTCGGTTATGGCGCTGACGCCAGTGGCGACTACGGTGTTGCGATGGGTCTGGGCGCTTCGGCCTCGGGCGTCAGCACCACGGCGGTGGGTGAATCTGCCATCGCCTCGGGTGAGGAATCCACCGCCGTTGGCGGCACCACCTTCGGCGGCTTCATCAGCACCGAGGCCTCGGGTACCGGCGCGTCGGCGTTCGGCAACGGGGCCTGGGCGCTGGGCGAGTACGCCACCGCGATTGGCTTCAACAGCTGGGCCGATGCCGACAATTCCACTGCGCTGGGGCAAAGCGCCACTGCCGCAGCAGCCAATAGTGTTGCCATCGGCGCCAACTCCTTCAACGATCGCGAAAACACCGTGTCGGTCGGTGACGTCGGCAGCGAACGGCAGATCACCAATGTCGCTGCCGGCACCGAAGACACCGATGCGGTGAACAAGGCGCAGCTGGATGCAGTGGCCACGGTTGCCGAGAACACCAGCAAGTATTTCCAGGCCACGGGTAGCGCTGACAGCGATGCAGGCGCCTATGCCGAGGGCGATGCGGCAACTGCCGCAGGCGAGGCCAGCAATGCGATTGGCGATGGTGCGTCCGCGTACGGCAACGGCGCCAACGCACTGGCCAACGGCGCCACCGCGGTAGGCCAGAATGCGCTGGCCACCGGCCAGAACAGTGCAGCGTTCGGCCAGAACGCCGAAGCCACCGGCCCGGCCGCTGTGGCCCTTGGCGGCAACGCGGTGGACGAGAACGGCAATGCGTTGATCACCTTCGGCGGCCAGCCGGTTACCACCGGCGCCACCAGTGCTGCTGTCGGCGGCACCGCCGTCGGCGCCAGCGCCAGTGCCGAGGGTTTTGCGGCAACCGCCGCGGGCGTGGGTGCCTTCGCCCAGGGCGCGCAATCCTCGGCGTTTGGCGCGGTTGCCAATGCCACGGGCGACTACAGCACCTCGGTCGGCACGCAGAGTGCGGCATCGGGTACCAGCAGTGTGGCCATTGGTGGCCCTGCCGATTTGATTCCGGGCCTCGGCTTCTTTGTCGATACGCAGGCCAGCGGCGAGGTTTCGACCGCGGTTGGTGCCGGCGCGATTGCATCGGGTGACTACTCACTGGCCTCCGGTGCCTTGAGTGAGGCCTCGGGCAGTGAAGCCACGGCGGTGGGCTACTTCGCCTATGCGCCGGGCAACAATGCCAGCGCGCTGGGCGCTGAAAGCTGGGCCAGCGGCGCCAACAGCACGGCGGTGGGCTTTTACAGCACCAGTCGCGGCGCCGACAGCACCGCACTGGGTGCAAACGCAACGGCAGCGGCGACCAACAGCGTCGCCCTGGGCGCAGGCTCGCTGGCGGATCGTGCCAACAGCGTATCGGTGGGTGATGTCGGCGCTGAGCGGCAGATCACCAATGTCGCTGCAGGTAGCGAAGGCACCGACGCGGTGAACGTGGATCAGCTCAATGCCGCTGCTGAAGGTGCGTTGCTGGCCGGGCGTTACTTCAAGGCCAATGGTGCAGCTGATGGCAGCGATGATGCGGTCGCCAGCGGTGAGGGTGCCACTGCAGCCGGTGTTGGTTCGCAGGCCAGTGGCGCGCAGAGCACGGCAGTGGGCAGCTACAACCTGGCTGCGGGGGATTATTCCAGCGCGGTCGGTTACGTCAACACTGCCAATGGCAGCAACAGCTCGGCGTTCGGCAACTTCAACCAGGTCGACGGCGCGAACAGCAGCGCATTTGGCTTTGCCAATCTTGTCGATGGTGAAAATGCCATTGCCTTGGGCAGCAACAGCGTTGCCAGCGGCGAAAGCAGCATCGTGATCGGTAACGGTGCCAGCGCACTGGCCAGTGGTGCCGCCGCCATCGGCAGGAACGCAGTGGCCAGTGGCCAGAACGCAGCTGCTTTCGGCCAGAACGCGCAGGCCATCGGCCCGGGCGCGGTGGCGGTGGGTGGCAATGCGGTGGATGAAAATGGCGATCCGCTGATCAACGTGGGTGGTGAGCCGGTGCAGACCGGTGCCACCAGCGCCGGCGTCGGCGGTACCGCGCTCGGTGCCAGTGCCAATGCAGAAGGCTTTGCATCTACCGCCAGTGGTGTGGGCGCGTATGCCAAGGGCGATCAGTCCACCGCCAGTGGTGCGGTGGCCAATGCACTGGGTAACTACAGCACCGCGACCGGCTCGCAGAGCTATGCCGAAGGGGCGGGTACCACGGCAGTTGGCTTCAATGCCGCCGCCTATGAAGATGGCAACGTCGCGGTGGGGCGCAATGCATCCGCACTGGGTCAAGGCAGCCTCGCGATCGGCGATGGTGCCGAGACCGGCTTCGGTTTCTTCGGCATCGGCGCCACCAACGCGGTGGCGATCGGCAGTGGCAGCTGGGCCTTCGGTGACGATGCGACTGCAGTAGGCGCCAATGCCTGGGGCTTCGGGCAGCAGAGCACCGCGTTAGGCGCGGGTGCGCAGGCTGGTGCCAGCAACTCGGTGGCCTTGGGTGCCGGGTCGGTGGCCGATCGCGACAACAGCGTGTCGGTCGGCGATGTGGGTGCCGAACGGCAGATCACCAATGTTGCTGCAGGTACCGAAGCCACCGATGCCGTCAACAAGGGTCAGTTGGATGAAGTGACCGGCTCGACCAAGTACTTCGCTGCCACTGGCAGTGCCGACAGCGACGCCGGTGCCTATGCCGAAGGTGACAACGCCACAGCATCGGGTGAAGCCACCAATGCGATCGGTAACGGCGCGTCCGCGTATGGCAGCGGTGCCAACGCACTGGCGGACAACGCCACTGCTCTGGGCACCAATGCACTGGCCACGGGTGAGGGCAGTATCGCGCTGGGCTTGAATGCCAGCGCCGCCAACCCGAACAACATCGCCATCGGTACCGATGCGACCACGTCGCAAGGGGGCTTGTTGGCCATTGGTGCTGGTGCCAGTGCTCAAGGCCTGTTTGCAGCAGCCATCGGTGCTGACGCGCAGGCGGCGGGGCTGGCGGCAACCGCCATCGGCAACTCGGCCTGGGCCACCGGGCGTGAGTCCACCGCAGTTGGTTTTGCGGCTACCGCCGATGCATGGCAAGCCGTCGCCGTGGGCAGCGGTGCATACGCAACCTTCTTTGGCACCGCTGTGGGTACCTCGGCGCAGGCCGCGGAAGTGGCTACCGCCGTGGGTCAGAACGCCATTGCTGGCATTGCCGGCGCCGCCTTCGGTGTGCAGACGCGGGCGGGTGAGGGCGGCGTGGCGGTGGGTAACAACGCCGCCACCGGCCAGATGGGCGTGGCCGTCGGTACCAACTCACTGGCAGGCCAGGACTTCTACAGCGTCACCGCAGGCAGCAACACCACTGCGGTGGGTGCCGAAGCTTGGGCAACCGAGGATGGCGCTACGGTCGTGGGCTATAACAGCTACGCACAGGCAGTGAATGGCACGGTGCTGGGCTCCAATGCCTGGACCAGCAAGGATGCCGAGAACAGTGTGGCACTGGGTGCAGGTTCCTTCGCCGACCGGGCCAACACGGTATCTGTCGGTGCGGCCCAGGAGTGGACGGACGCGGCCGGTGTGACCCACGCGGCCATTGACCGCCAGCTCACCAATGTTGCTGCAGGTACCGAAGGCACCGACGCGGTGAACGTGGATCAGCTCAACGCCGCTGCTGAAGGCGCATTGCTGGCCGGACGTTACTTCAAGGCCAATGGTGCCGCTGATGGCAGCGATGATGCGGTTGCCAGCGGTGAGGGTGCCACTGCAGCCGGTGTTGGTTCGCAGGCCAGTGGCGCGCAGAGCACGGCGGTGGGCAGCTACAACGTGGCCGCCGGTGACTACTCCAGTGCGGTGGGTTACGTGAACACCGCCAATGGCAGCAACAGTTCGGCGTTCGGCAACTTCAATCAGGTCGATGGCGAAAACAGCAGTGCATTCGGCATGGCCAACCTGGTGGATGGCGCCAACGCCATTGCCTTGGGCAGCAACAGCGTGGCCAGCGGTGACGGCAGCGTGGTAATCGGCGATGCGGCCTTGGCCGCTGCCGATGATGCGGTAGCCGTGGGGTCGGGCAGTACCGCCAGTGGCGACAGCAGTACCGCTGTCGGTGCCGGTGCCGAGGCATCGGGTGCATATGCCACCGCGCAGGGTGCACAGGCAGTGGCATCCGGCCAGCAGGCGCTTGCAAGCGGCTTCCGTGCCGAGGCCAGTGGGCGCGGTACTACTGCCCTGGGCAGCTACAGCATTGCATCCGGTGACCTGGCTTCTGCGGTGGGTTATGGCGCCGAAGCAACCGGTGACTACGGTGTTGCGATGGGCCTGGCAGCATCGGCATCCGGCGCCAGCACCACGGCGGTCGGTGAGTCGGCGATTGCATCGGGTGATGAGGCAACCGCCGTCGGTGGCACCACGTTTGGTGGTTTGATCAGCACTGAAGCTTCCGGTACCGGTGCCTCCGCATTTGGTAACGGGGCCTGGGCGCTGGGCGAATACGCAACGGCGATCGGCTTCAACAGCTGGGCAGACGCAGATGATTCCACTGCGCTGGGCCAAAGTGCGGTTGCCGCTGCTGCCAACAGCGTGGCCTTGGGTGCCAACTCCTGGGCTGATCGCGACAACACGGTGTCGGTGGGTGATGTCGGTGCCGAGCGTCAGATCACCAATGTTGCCGCAGGCACCGAAGGGACCGATGCAGTCAACAAGAACCAGCTGGATGAAGTGGCTGCCGTGGCCGAGACCACCAGCAAGTACTTCAAGGCCACTGGCAGTGACGACAGTGATGCCGGTGCCTACGCGGAAGGTGACAACGCCACCGCCTCCGGTGAGGCCAGCAATGCCATCGGCAACGGTTCCTCTGCTTACGGCAGCGGCGCCAACGCAATTGCTGATGGTGCGACCGCAGTCGGCATGAACGCCCTGGCCAGTGGCCAGAACGCAGCAGCCTTCGGCCAGAACGCACAGGCCCTGGGCCCGGGCGCGGTGGCGGTGGGCGGCAATGCGGTTGATGAAAATGGCGATCCGCTGATCAACGTCGGCGGCGAGCCGGTGCAGACCGGTGCCACCAGTGCGGGTGTCGGCGGTACCGCGCTGGGTGCCAGCGCCAATGCCGAGGGCTTTGCGTCTACCGCCAGCGGTGTGGGGGCTTATGCCAAGGGCGATCAGTCCACTGCAAATGGTGCAGTGGCCAATGCACTGGGCAACTACAGCACCGCGACCGGCTCGCAGAGCTACGCAGAAGGTGCTGGGACCACGGCGGTCGGTTTCAACGCCGCCGCCTATGAAGACGGCAATGTCGCCGTCGGTCGCAATGCATCTGCGCTGGGCGAAGGTAGCCTGGCGATTGGTGATGGTGCCGAGACCGGCTTTGGTTTCTTCGGCATCGGTGCC
Organism: Stenotrophomonas terrae; assembly: GCF_001431465.1. Taxonomy (GTDB): domain Bacteria; phylum Pseudomonadota; class Gammaproteobacteria; order Xanthomonadales; family Xanthomonadaceae; genus Stenotrophomonas; species Stenotrophomonas terrae. Next base: position 70,946 of record NZ_LDJJ01000017.1, read on the forward strand.
GCCAATGCGGTGGCGATCGGCAGCGGCAGCTGGGCCTTCGGTGACGATTCAACTGCGCTAGGTGCCAATGCCTGGGCGTTCGCGCCGCAGTCCACGGCCATTGGTAGCGGTGCTGAAGCAGGCGCAGCCAATTCGGTGGCTCTGGGTGCGGGATCGGTAGCCGGCCGCGACAACAGTGTGTCGGTGGGCGATGTCGGTGCCGAACGGCAGATCACCAATGTCGCTGCGGGTACCGAAGGCACTGATGCGGTCAACAAGGACCAGTTGGATGAAGTGGCAGCCGTGGCGGCAGAAGGGCAGACCACCAGCAAGTACTTCAAGGCTACCGGCAGTGCCGACAGTGATGCCGGTGCCTATGCGGAAGGTGACAACGCCACCGCTTCCGGTGAGGCAAGCAACGCCATCGGCAACGGTGCCTCTGCCTACGGCAGCGGTGCCAACGCCATCGCTGATGGCGCGACCGCAGTGGGCATGAACGCCCTTGCCAGTGGCCAGAACGCAGCAGCCTTCGGCCAGAACGCACAGGCCCTGGGCCCGGGCGCGGTGGCGGTGGGTGGCAATGCGGTTGATGAAAATGGCGATCCGCTGATCAACGTCGGCGGCGAGCCGGTGCAGACCGGTGCCACCAGCGCGGGTGTCGGCGGTACCGCGCTGGGTGCCAGCGCCAATGCCGAGGGCTTTGCGTCTACCGCCAGCGGTGTGGGGGCTTATGCCAAGGGCGATCAGTCCACTGCAAATGGTGCAGTGGCCAATGCACTGGGCAACTACAGCACCGCGACCGGCTCGCAGAGCTACGCAGAAGGTGCTGGGACCACGGCGGTCGGTTTCAACGCCGCCGCCTATGAAGACGGCAATGTCGCCGTCGGTCGCAATGCATCTGCGTTGGGCGAAGGCAGCCTGGCGATCGGTGATGGTGCCGAGACCGGCTTTGGCTTCTTCGGTATCGGTGCCGCCAATGCGGTGGCGATCGGTAGCGGCAGCTGGGCCTTCGGTGACGATGCAACCGCGGTAGGTGCCAACGCCTGGGCGTTCGGACAGCAGTCCACTGCGGTGGGTAGTGGTGCTGAAGCAGGCTCGGCCAATTCGGTGGCCTTGGGTGCCGGTTCGGTAGCCAGTCGCGCCAACAGCGTATCGGTAGGTGATGTCGGGGCTGAGCGGCAGATCACCAACGTCGCCGCGGGTACCGAGGACACCGATGCGGTCAACAAGTCACAGCTGGATGCCGTGGCCGATGTCGCCGGCGAAACCAACAAGTACTTCCAGGCAAGCGGTGACGATGTAGCCACTGCCAGCGGCAGCAATGCAGTGGCCTCGGGTTCGGCGGCTGTTGCCAGTGCCGAGCGCAGTACTGCCCTGGGTACGGCCAGCACCGCAAGTGCGACCGGTGCGACCGCCGTGGGCGCCGATGCATCGGCACGTGCGGCCAACAGCACCGCGCTCGGTCGGCAGACCTCGATCACCGCGACCAACGGTGTGGCCATCGGCTACGGCGCCTTCGCCAGCAATGGGGTCAACAGCGTGGCCATCGGTGCCGGTGCAGGTGTATCCGGCGCCAACTCGGTGGCCTTGGGTGCAGGCTCGCGTGCGGTGGAAGCGAACGTGGTGTCGGTGGGTGGCGGTAATGGCACCAACGGACCTGCCACCCGCCGCATCGTCAATGTGGGGGCCGGGCGCATTGCCGAAGGCAGCAGCGATGCGGTGACTGGTGGCCAGCTGCATGTCACCAACCAGCGCGTCGGCGCGGTTGAAACCCGCGTCACCGATATCGATGGCCGTATCGGCAGCATCGAAGGCGTCACCGCCAATGCGGTGACCTATGACGATGCCAACCGCGACAGCTTGACCCTTAGCGGTGCACAGGGAACGACAGTAGGCAATGTGGCAGCAGGTGCCATCGCCGCAGGCAGCATGCAGGCGATCAATGGCGGCCAGTTGTTCCAGTCGCTGGGCAATATGGCCAGCTTCCTTGGTGGTGGTGCGGGTATCGGCATGCAGGGGATGTTTGTCGCCCCGACCTATGTCATCCAGGGTGCCAGCTACAACAACGTGGGCGCCGCGTTGTCGGCACTGGATGGACAGGTCACTTCCATCAACAACCGCATTGCCAGCAATGGAAATGGCAACGGCAATGGCAACGGCAACGGCAACGGCAACGGCAACGGCAATGGCAATGGCAATGGCAACGGCAACGGCAATGGCAATGGTCCGCGCGGAGGCAGTACTCCCGCTGTTGCCAGTACCAATGGCGTAGCACTGGGTGATCAGGCCAAGGCCAATAATGTTGCCGGTAGCGCGATTGGCAACGGCAGCTACGCACATGGCCCCAATGACACCGCCATCGGCAGCAATTCCCGTGTCGATGCTGACGGCAGCACCGCGGTGGGTGCCAATACGCATATCACCGCGGCAGCTACCAATGCGGTTGCAATGGGCGAAGGGGCAACGGTCAGTGTTGCCTCGGGTACGGCAATTGGCCAGGGCTCCAGCGTTACCGCAAACGGCGCGGTTGCCCTGGGCCAGGGCTCGGTGGCTGACCGCGCCAATACCGTATCGGTAGGCAACGTGGGGGCCGAGCGCCAGATCACCAATGTCGCTGCCGGCACCCAGGCCACGGATGCGGTCAACAAGGGCCAGCTGGATAGCGGCATCACCTCGGCCAACAGCTACACCGATACCAAGTTCCGCAGCATGGCCGACAGCTTCGACGTGTTCCGCGGTGATATCGACAAGCGTCTGCGCCACGTCGATCGCCGCCTTGACCGTCAGGGCGCGATGAGTGCGGCCATGTTGAACATGGCCACCAGTGCCGCCGGTGTGCGCACCCAGAACCGGGTGGGCGTGGGTGTGGGTTACCAGGGCGGCGAATCGGCACTGTCGTTGGGCTACCAGCGGGCGATCAGTGACCGTGCCACCGTCACTCTGGGCGGTGCATTCACCAGCGATGACAGCTCGGTGGGTGTGGGCGCCGGTTTCGGCTGGTAAGACGATAGTCAGACGCCCCCGCCTGCTGCGGCGGGGGCGGCCAGGTTCATGGTCAGTGGCTGTGCTGCCCCCGCAGCGCACCCGCTGCGAGCCAGGACGGCGAAGCAGTGCAGCGTTGAGGTTCCATCCCTGTTCCATCAAGACGAGAGATCCGACATGAAGAAGAAGAACCAGCTTGGTTTGGCGATTGCCGGTGCCGTACTGTTGACTTCGATCGGCGTGCCCGCCGCATCTGCTGCAGAAATTGGACCTGCAAAAGTAGTTGGCATGAGTTCGTCCGCTGTGGACAACAGCGGCGGTTATCGGTTCGTGGTCAAGTACCGTGCCGGTGCCAGCGAGCTGCGCGATACCGCAGCCGCCAATCGGGGCCTGGGTGCAGCGGCATCGCGCGCCGGCCTGGATCGCACCGTCGCCAAGACCGCGCGCGCCGCAGCGCAGCCGGCGGTACAGGCGGCACTGCTGCGCCGCATGGGCACGCCGGGTTGGACCGTGGTCAAGACTTCGCGCGCGCTCAATGCACAGGAAGCGGCGGATTTCGTCCGCGAGCTGAAGGCCAATCCCGCAGTGGAGAGCGCCAGCATCGATCGCATGTACCAGCGCATGGTTGATGTAGCGCCTTCAATGACCCCGACCGATCCAAACTATGCGCAGTACCAGTGGAACTTCTTCAATGCCACCTCCGGCGTGCGTGCACCGCAGGCATGGGATATCTCGCAGGGTGAGGGCGTGGTGGTGGCGGTGATTGATACCGGCATCGTGCAGGACAACCCGGATCTGCAGAACAACGTCATTCCCGGTTACGACATGATCAGCGACAAGCGCGTTTCGCGCCGCGCCACCGATGATCGGGTTGCCGGTGGCTGGGATCTGGGCGACTGGATCGAAACCAATTACTGCACCGGCTGGGCAACCAGTGACCCACATCCGGCCGACGTCAGTTCCTGGCACGGCAGCCACGTGTCCGGCACGGTCGCCCAGGAGACCAACAACGGCAAGGGTCTGGCGGGCCTGGCCTACAAGGCCAAGGTGATGCCAATCCGCGTGCTCGGTTCCTGCGGCGGCTTTGGTAGCGACATCTCCGACGGTATCGTCTGGGCCGCAGGTGGCGAGGTGCCGGGGTTGCCGCTCAACACCAATCCTGCCGAAGTGATCAACATGAGCCTGGGCAGTGGTTCCCCCTCGAGCTGTCCGACCGAATACCAGGAGGCGATTGACCTGGCCAACAGCAAGGGCGCCATCGTGGTGGTGGCTGCCGGCAATGACAATGCCAACGCAGCCACTTACACGATGTCCTCGTGCAACAACGTGATCAGCGTGGGGGCCACCGGTGTCGCCGGTGGCCGTGCCTACTACTCCAACTATGGTGCGCGCGTGGACCTGTCTGCGCCGGGCGGTGGTGGCGCCGGTGATGGCAACCCGAATGGCTATATCTGGCAGGTGATTAATGGTGCCGACCAGAGCCCGGAAGCCGGCAACTGGATCCTGGGCGGCATGGGTGGCACATCGATGGCATCGCCACATGTTGCGGCTGCGGTAGCCATGGTGCAGAGCGTTGTCGACACGCCGTTGACCCTGAACCAGATGCGCGACCTGCTCAAGAGCACCGCCACGCCGTTCCCGGTGGCGATCCCGGCCTCAACCCCGATCGGCGCCGGCATCCTCAACATCAATGCCGCCTTGGTGAAGGCGACCGAGCCGCCCTGCGATCCGAATGTCGAGCAATGTGGCCCGGATGCAACACCGCTGGTCAACAAGGTTGCAGTGACCGGCCTTGCTGGCAGCGGCGGCAGCGAAGTGGTGTACAGCTTCGAAGCCGAAGCCGGCAAGGTACTGACCTTCATGACCTACGGCGGCAGCGGTGACGTCTCGATGTACGTCAGCTTCAACGCCGTGCCGAGCGCCAGCCAGTCCGATGCCAAGTCCACCCGTGCTGGCAACAGCGAGACGGTGCGCTTCAACAAAGCCCAGGCCGGTACTTACTACGTCACCCTGGTGGGAGCCAGCTCCTACAGCGGCGTGAGTCTGGTTGCACGCCAGTAATTCTGACCGTTGCATCCACTTGGAACCCCGGCATTGCCGGGGTTCTTTTTGCATGGAATGCGTGTTCATGTGCACGTCCTGACAGCATGAACTGTTAAAGTTCGGCCAACACAGGAGGATTGCGTGAACGCGGTAGCCCACGACACCCAACTTGCGCCATCCCCTGCCGAGCTTGTCATCAACGAGCTGCTGGCTCAGGGCCGGCTGAAAGAGGCCGATCTGCAACGCGCCCGCCAGTTGCAGCGCGAGTCCGGCGGCGACCTGCTGGTGTTGCTGGCGCGTCTGGGGTTGGTGTCCGAACGCGATCACGCCGAGGCCTGTGCAAAAGTATTGGGGCTGCGTCTGATCGCAGCACGTGAATTGCCGGAGCACCCGCCCGAGCTGGTGGAAGGTGCCGAGCCGGTGCCGTTGCGTTTCCTCAAACAATTCCTGGTGCTGCCGCTGGGCGAGCAGCGCGGCCGTATCCTGCTATGGATGGCTGATCCGCAGGATGGCTATGCTTGCGATGCGATTAGTCTGGCCACCGGCTGCGACGTCACCCCGGTGGTGGGAGTGCGCAGTGAAGTGGACGAGCTGATCGAGCGCTGGTACGGGCAGGGCCGCAGCGCGATGGGCACCATCCTGGAAACCGCTGATGGTGAGCTGGCGCCCGTCGATGACATCGAACACTTGCGTGACCAGGCGTCTGAAGCGCCGGTCATCCGCCTGGTCAACCTGTTGATCCAGCGTGCGGTAGAGCTGCGTGCATCGGACATCCATGTCGAGCCGTTCGAGAGCCGGCTGAAGGTGCGTTACCGCATCGATGGCGTGCTGGTCGATGGCGAAAGCCCGCCGGTAAATCTCACCGCCGCGGTGATCAGCCGCATCAAGATCATGGCCAAGCTCAATATCGCCGAGCGTCGCTTGCCGCAGGATGGCCGCATCATGCTGCGGGTGCAGGGCAAGGAGCTGGACCTGCGCGTGAGCAGCATGCCCACCGCGCACGGCGAAAGTGTGGTGATGCGTCTGCTCGACCGCGAAGCGGTGGTGTTTGATTTCCAGCGGCTGGGCTTCGACGAGGCGTTCCTGCCGCAGTTCCGCAAAGTGCTGGAACAACCGCACGGCATCCTGCTGGTGACCGGCCCAACAGGTTCGGGCAAGACCACCACGCTGTACACCGCGTTGAGCCAACTCAACACCGACAAGGTCAAGATCATCACCGTTGAAGACCCGGTCGAATACCAGCTCGAAGGCATCAACCAGATCCAGGCCAAGCCGCAGATCGGGCTGGATTTCGCCAACGCCCTGCGCAGCATCGTCCGCCAGGATCCGGACATCATCATGATCGGCGAAATGCGCGACCTGGAAACCGCGCGCATCGCCATCCAGTCCGCGCTGACCGGTCACCTGGTGCTGTCCACCCTGCATACCAACAACGCTGCCGGCGGCATCACCCGCCTGCTCGACATGGGCGTGGAAGACTACCTGCTCACCTCCACCATCAACGGCATCCTTGCCCAGCGCCTGGTGCGCCGGCTGGAGCCTACGCATGCAGTGCGCTACCGCGCATCGGATGAGGAGATCGAACGCTTCGGCCTGCGCCGTTTCCAGCCGCAGGGCGATATCCATCTTTACCGCGCGCAGCCATCGGCGCAGGCACCTACCGGCTACCTCGGCCGCACCACCATCGTTGAATTCCTGGTGATGGATGACAGCCTGCGCAACGCAGTGATGCGCAAGGCCGGCATGGGCGAGATTGAACAGCTGGCCCGCAAGGCCGGCATGCGCACCATGTACGAGGACGGCATTGCCAAGGCCTTGCGCGGCCAGACAACACTGGAAGAGGTGTTGCGGGTAACGGAGGACGCATGAGCCATCACCTGCAATTGGACGGACGCCGTTGATGGCGCGCTACCGTTACAAGGCACTGGATGCCCGTGGCGAGTTGTTGCAAGGGCAGATGGACGCGGCCAGCGAGGCCGAGGTGATCACCCGCCTGCAGGAGCAGGGGCACTTGCCGGTCGAGGCTCGCCCGGCAACCGGTTCGGCCTTTGAAGGCGGCAGCTGGAAGCAATGGCGGCAGCGTCCATTCGCCGGTGCCACGCTGGTCCAGTTCACCCAACAGCTGGCGACCCTGCTTGGTGCCGGCCAGCCTTTGGACCGGGCGCTGTCGATCCTGATGGAAACGCCCGAAGACGCCCGTTCGCAACGGGTGATCGCCGATATCCGTGACAGCGTGCGCGGCGGTGCACCGCTGTCGCAGGCGCTTGAGCGCCAGCATGGTCTGTTCTCGCGTCTGTACGTGAACATGGTGCGTGCCGGTGAGGCCGGCGGCAGCCTGCATGAAACCCTGCAACGCCTGGCCGATTACCTGGAGCGCAGCCAGGAGTTGAAGGGCAGGGTGATCAACGCCTTGATCTACCCGGCCATCCTGCTGGTGGTGGTGGGCTTGGCCTTGCTGTTCCTGCTTGGCTACGTGGTGCCGCAGTTCGCCTTGATGTACCAAAGCCTGGACGTCACCTTGCCGTGGTTTACCCGGCTGGTGCTGGAAGCGGGCCTGCTGGTGCGCAAGGGCTGGCTGGTATTCATCGTGGTGCCGGCCTTGCTGCTGCTGTGGGGCGAGCGCAAGCGCCGTGATCCGGTGTTCCGGCTCGGCTTTGATACCTGGTTGTTGAAGCGGCCGATGGCCGGTGGGCTGGTGGCCAAGCTCGAAACCGCGCGCCTGGCCCGCACCCTGGGCACCTTGCTGCGCAACGGCGTACCGCTGCTGTCTGGCCTGGGCATCGCCCGCAACGTGCTGGGCAACCGCGCCTTGATTGGTGATGTCGGCGAAGCCGCCGAGGCGGTGAAGAATGGTGCCGGGCTGGCCTCGTCGCTGGGGCGCGGTGGTCGCTTCCCACGGCTGGCCCTGCAGATGATCCAGGTGGGCGAGGAATCCGGCACGCTGGAAACCATGCTGCTGAAAACCGCCGATACCTTCGAGCAGGAAAGCGCCCGTGCCATCGACCGGATGTTGGCGGCGCTGGTGCCGGTGATCACGTTGTTGCTGGCGTCGGTGGTGGGCATGGTCATCGTTGCGGTGCTGGTGCCCCTGTATGACCTGACCAACGCCATTGGTTAACCCGTAACTGTCGCAGACAAGGAAACAAAGCTAATGAGGCGAACCCTGAAACAACCGGTATCACGTGCCCGCCAGGCCGGCATGAGCTTGCTGGAAATCATCATCGTCATCGTGCTGATCGGCGCGGTGCTCACCCTGGTGGGCAGCCGTGTGCTGGGTGGCGCCGACCGTGGCAAGGCCAACCTGGGCAAGACCCAGATCCAGACCCTGGCCAGCAAGGTGGAGAACTACAAACTCGATACCGGCCGCCTGCCGGCCAAGCTGGAAGATCTTTCCAGCCAGCCAAGCGGCGTGGCCGGCTGGCTCGGGCCGTACGCCAAACCGGCCGAGTTCAACGATCCCTGGGGCAACCCGGTGCAGTACCGCGTGCCGGGTGAAGGGCGTCCGTTCGACCTGCTCAGTCTAGGTGCCGACGGCCAGCCCGGTGGCGAAAGCTACAACGCCGACATCCGCTACGAATAGGCCTGATGCTGCTGCCGCGCCTCCCGCTTCCGTTCGATGCCACGCGTGTTGTACCTGCACGACGTAAGGCCATGCGCGGCATGTCGCTGCTGGAAATGGTGCTGGTGCTGGCCCTGGTCGCCGCACTGGCGATGATGGCGGCAATGGCAATGAACGGCGGCATGGATGGCGTGCGCCTGCGTTCGGCCGGCAAGACGCTGGCGGCCGAGCTGCGCTATGCGCGCACCCGGGCGATCAGCACCGGCGTTGCCCAGCAGTTTCATATCAATCCTGGCAACGGCCGCTGGCAGGGCGCAGACGGGCACCATGGTGAGCTGCCGGAAAAGATCAAGGTGCAGTTCACCGGTGCCGGGCAACTGCAGCGCCGCCGCGACGAAGGCGTCATACGCTTTTTCGAGGATGGTGCGTCCAGCGGTGGGCGCATCGAGCTGCGTTCCGGCAAGGCGGTGTGGCGGATCGATGTGGCCTGGATAACCGGCGAAGTAAAAGCCGGCACCCCGCGTGAGAACGCCGGATGAGGCGCCAGCGCGGTTATTCCCTGATCGAAGTGATCGTCGCTTTTGCCTTGCTGGCATTGGCGATGACCTTGTTGCTTGGCAGCCTGTCCGGTGCTGCGCGTCAGGTCAGTTTGGCCGACGGCTACGGCCGTGCCGCGTTGCATGCACAGTCGTTGTTGGCCGTTGCCGGGGTGGAAGCGCCGCTGCGTGCAGGCCGTCAACAAGGCGAATGGGAGCAGGGCCGCTATCAATGGAGCCTGCAGGTTTCGCCTTACATGGAGCCGCGCCAGCAACAGGCACGGCTGTGGTTGCTGGACCTGCAGGTGCGCTGGGGTGAAAGCGCGCAGGAGCAACTGCGCTGGCGCACGCTGCGCTTGCGCGCCAACGCGCCGCTGGAGGCCACACCATGAGGCGTCCAGCGCGGCCGCGCGGTTTCACCCTGATCGAGGTATTGCTGGCCACCGTATTGCTGGCCGCCGGCATGGCGCTGGCGTTTGCCGCGGTGCGCTCGACGCTGGCCATCAGCAGCCGCGGCGAAGCCATCGCCAGTGGCAATGAACGCATGCGCGCTGTCGAAGGTTTTCTGCGCCGCAGGCTGGTCTCGGCCATGCCCTTGCCGCTGCAACGCGATGCGCCCGCCGGCATTGCCGCGGTGTTCACCGGCAGCCAGCAGCAGATGCGCTTTGTCGCCAATGTGCCTGACTACCTCGGGCGCGGTGGACCCTATCTGCATACGCTGGAGGTCAGCGGCAGTGGTGACGGCCAACAGCTGCGGCTGGGTTTGACCCTGCTGCAGGGCGGGCAGCTGCTGGAAGAAAACCCGCCGCGCGGCAGCGAGCTGCTGGCCGATGATCTCAAGCAGGTAAAGCTGCGCTATCGCGGTATCGACCCGAACAGCGGCGCGATGGGGCGTTGGCAGGACAACTGGGACGCACCCGGACGCATGCCGGCGCTGGTCGCCATCGAGATCACCCCTGCGCATGGCCCGGCATGGCCGCCGCTGGTGGTCGCCTTGCCGCAATCCGCCGCTGCAGGGAGTTGGCGATGAAGGCGCGCGGCGCAGCCCTGGTGCTGGTCTTGTGGGTGGTGGCGTTGCTGGCCACCACCATTGCCGCGTTCGCGATGACCGCGCGGGTGGAACACCTGCAGGGCCGGGTGACCGGCGACCTGGCCGGTGGCGAACAGATTGCCCATGCCGGTATCGATTACGCATTGTCGCGGATGCGCGCCACCCCGACCCAGCCCAGTTGGCGTGCCGACGGGCGGCCGTATCGTTGGCGGTTCGATGACCGGGTGGTGGAGCTGCGCATTGTTGATGAGACCGGCAAGGTCGATTTGAACAAGGCCGATCTGAACCTGCTGCAGGCCTTGCTGCGCGGCTTCGAGCTGGCCCCGGACAAGGCCGCAAGGCTGGCTGGCGCCATTGTCGATTGGCGCGACCCGGACGAACTGCTGCAGATTGCCGGTGGCGCGGAGACCGCCGACTATCAGTCCGCCGGCTTGCCCTATGGTGCCAAGAACGCGCCGTTTGACAGCGTCAGTGAGCTGCAGCGCGTACTCGGCATGGATCCGGCACTTTATGCACAGCTGGCGCCGCTGCTGACGGTATACGGTAGCGGCCGGCCCAACCCGCGTTTTGCCCCGGCCGCGGTACTGACCGCGATGGGCATGGATGCGGCCCTGATCATGGCCCAGCGTGAGCGGGAAGACGGCAACGCCGGGATGGGTGAAACTTCGGCTGGCGGGGGCGACAGCGGCACTTATAGTGTGACCAGCAGCGTGCAGTTGGTGGCCGAGCGACAAGCCGTAACCCGCGCGGTGGTGCGTCTGAATCCCGGTGGTGTGGCCGGTGCACCGTATACGGTGCTGCAGTGGGAACAGGGAGCGATGACGAGATGACGGGGTTGCGTGAACGACTGGGGCAGGCAGGTGCACGCATCATGCCGGGCGCTGGCAGCTTCTGGGCCTGGTGGAGCCAGGCACTGCTGTCGTGGCTGCCTGCGCGCTGGCAGGCCTTGCTTGGCGTGTCCGATGCACGCCTGCTGCTGCAGGTGGCGGATGACCAGCTGAGCGTATCGCTGCTGCACGATGGCCAGCGTCAGCCGCTGCAGTCCTTGCCGCTGGGCAGCACGCCGGCGGCGCTGGATGCAGCCTTGCCGCCGCGTGTGGCGAGCTTGCCGCGCTTCGGCCTGCTGCCGGCCAATGCGGTATTGCGCAAGCCGCTGCGCATGCCCGCTGCTGCCGAGCCGCGCCTGCGCGAGGTACTGGGTTTCGAGATAGATCGGCAGACCCCGTTCAATGCCGCGCAGGTGTATTACGACGTGCGCCTGCTGCAACGCCGCGCGGATGGACAACTGGATACCGAGCTGGTGGTGGTACCACGGCAGCGGATTGATGCCTTGCTCAGTCCGGCCGAGGCATGGCAGCAACAGCTCGATGGCATCGATGTGCTCGCTGCCGACGAACAGCCCCTGGGGGTGAACCTGCTGCCGGCAACACTGCGCCGGCAACGGCACGATCCGATGCGCCGGCTCAACCGCGTCCTGCTGGTGGCGGGGCTGGTGATGCTGGTGTTGGCCGCCTGGCAACTATTGGACAACCGCCGTGCGGCTGCCGCACAGCTGTCAGCACAGGTGGATGCCGCTGCCGCGCGCGCGCGCGTCGTGGCGGCGCAGCGGCAGCAACTGCAGGACCTGGTGGATGGCCAGCAGTTCTTTGCCGCACAACGTGCCGCGCAGCCCTCGGCGACGCAGGTCATCAACGAACTCAGCCAGCGCCTGGATGATGCAACCTCGCTGGAGAAACTTTCGATCGAAGCGGGGCGGATGCAGTTGATCGGCATGAGCAGCAGCGCGTCTTCGCTGGTTTCCACCCTGGAAGGCTCCACACTGTGGAAGACGCCGTCGCTGACCGGTGTCCTGCAGACGGGCAACGGCGGCAGCCGCGAACGTTTCACCCTGACCGCGGAACTGCGTGCACCCACCCCGGAGGCTGCCGATGGCACTGCAACCCGCACGCCGTGATCGCTGGTTGGCCTTGGGCCTGTTGTTGGCCGCGCTCGGCATTGTCTATCTGCTGCTGGTGCAGCCGCTGTGGACCGCGCCGATGCAGGCGGTGGATGCGGAAATCGCCGCGTTGCAGGAACGTGAGCAGCGCATCGACATGCAGTTGCGGCAAGCCCCGCAGGTAGCGCAGCGCCTGCAGCAGGCACAGCAGGCGCTGGCCGATCAGCCGGGTTTCATGGCCGAAGCCTCGGTTGAACTGGCCACCTCCAAACTGGTCCAGCGGCTGGAGGAAGCGGCACGCCTGGCCAGCCCGGATCAACGCAGCTGTGCCATCAGTGACCGCTCGCCGTTGCCGGCCGATAGCAGCGGCCGGTTTGTGCGGGTCGCGGTGCAGGCGCGGCTGCGCTGCGGCATGAGCGAGTGGATGCGTGTTCTGCAGACCCTGGAAACCAGCGCGCCACAGCTGCGCGTGGACCGCCTGGACATTCTTGCCGCAGGCATGGGTGAGGGCGGCGGTGGCCTGGACGTGAGTTTTGAACTCAGCGGTTACCTGCGGCCGGGTGTTGTCCCGCCAGCGGCGGAGGTGGCCAATGCGCAATGACGTGGCAGGCCTGAGGACCTGGCTGCTGGCCACCTTTGCCGGCTGGGCCTTGCTGGTGTGGGCCGCGTGCCTGTTTGGCCTTGGCAGCCGCATCGGCGGCGGCAACGCCGCGTTGGACGTGCCGGCCTTGCCGGCAGTGCCGGCGCTGGCGCAGCTGGCCGTTGCCGACAACACCGAGGCCTTGAACCGGCCCTTGTTCGCCAGTGACCGACGCCCGCATCCATTTTTCATTGGCGAAGCCGGCGAACCCGCCGCGGCCAGTGTGCGTTTGACCGGGGTATTGATGGCGCCCGGCCTGGACATGGCCACCTTGACCACGGAGCAGGGCAAATCCCTGCGCCTGCGGCTCGGCGGCGAGGCCCAGGACGGTTGGCAGCTGCTGTCGCTGCAGCCGCGCAGCGCCGTGGTCAGTGGTCCGGCCGGCACGCTCAATCTGGAGCTGCAGGTGTTCAGCGGTGGCCCCAAGCCGCCGCTGGAAGCGGGCGCGGCAGCGGCCAATGTGCCGCCGCCTGCGCTGCCCATTGCCGCGCCGCCGCCAGCGGCAGCGGACCCTGCTTCGCCATCGGCTGATCAGATCAAGGCGATCCGTGATCGCATCCAGGCCCGCCGTCGGCAGGCACAACAGAATCAGAACGGCCGCTCCGGCAGCCAGAACCCGTAGAGTGAAGGTATGACGTCACGCATAGTTGCAGTCACCCTGCTGATCGGCGCCCTGAGCGGCTGCGCTACCACGCCGCCACCGGAGGTCCGCCGCAATCCGGCAGCGGATAACCGGATGCCGGCCGCCGGCGAGCCCGCCCGCACCAGCGCATTGAGCGCTGAAGAAGCCCCCCGCGCCGATGACAACCAGGGCCGGGCGGTGATCCGCCGCGGCAACGGCACGGTGATCAACCGCGCGGCGGCGTCGGCACCGGCGCCAGCCTTGAGTGCGGCCGGCAACGGCACGGCGGTGTTCAACTTCGAAGGCGAGTCGGTGCAGGCAGTCACCAAGGCCATCCTTGGCGACATGCTCGGCCAGAACTACGTCATCGCACCGACCGTGCAGGGCACGGTAACCCTGGCCACGCCCAAGCCGGTGTCGCCAGCGCAGGCCTTGAACCTGCTGGAGATGGTGCTGGGCTGGAACAATGCCCGCCTGATCTACAGCGGTGGCCGCTACAACGTGGTGCCGGCCGATCAGTCGCTGGCCGGTACGGTCGCGCCCAGCACCGCCCCGGCTGCCGCCGCGCGCGGTTACGAGGTGCGGGTGGTGCCGCTGCAATACATCTCGGCCAGCGAGATGAAGAAGGTACTTGAGCCCTATGCACGGCCCAATGCCATTGTCGGCGTTGATGGTTCGCGCAACGTCATCACCCTCGGCGGTACCCGCACCGAGCTGGAAAACTACCTGCGCACGGTCGAGATCTTCGACGTGGATTGGCTGTCGGGGATGTCGGTGGGAGTGTTCCCCATCCAGTCCGGGCGTGCCTCGCAGGTGGCCAACGATCTTGAAAAAGTATTCGGCGAAAACAGCAAGACCCCCAGTGCCGGCATGTTCCGTTTCATGCCATTGGACAACGCCAATGCGGTGCTGGTGATCACCCCGCAGGCACGCTACCTGGACCAGATCCAGCAATGGCTGGACCGCATCGACAGCGCCGGCGGCAGCGCCCGCTTGTTCTCCTATGAGCTGAAGTACATCAAGGCCAAGGATCTGGCCGACCGCCTGGCCGAGGTGTTTGGCAGCAGCGGCTCGCGCAGCCAGGGTGACAGTGGCACCTCGCTGGCGCCGGGCGCCAGCCCGGTGACGCTGGGCGGGCGCGGGCAGGACGGCGGCTATGGCCAGAACGATGGGCTCAAAGGCAGCGACATCGGCTCGGCCGGCGGTGCCGGTTCGGGCCTTTCCGGCAGCAGCGGTGGTGGCATGGGCGAGAGCTTGCAGCTGCCGCAGCAGACTTCGGGCAACGGAAGCGTCACCCTGGAAGTGGAAGGCGACCGCGTTGGTGTTTCGGCGGTGGAGGAAACCAATACCTTGCTGGTGCGCTCCACCCCGCAGGCCTGGCGTTCGATCCAGGAAGTGGTTGAAAAACTCGACGTGATGCCGTTGCAGGTGCATATCGAAGCGCAGGTGGCCGAAGTCGCCTTGGACGGCAAGCTCAGCTATGGCGTGAACTGGTTCTTCGAGCAGGCGGTGAATGGCGCACCTGGCGACAGTCCCGGCAATATCGGCATGTCCGGCGCTGGCCTGCCCAGCGCATTGGGTCGCGGCATCTGGGGTGACATCGCCGGCAAGGTCACCGGCAGCGGCATGGCCTGGACTTTCCTCGGCAAAAACGCCGCCGCCATCATCACCGCGCTGGATTCAGTCACCAACGTACGGCTGCTGCAGACGCCATCGTTGTTCGTGCGCAACAACGCGGTGGCAACGCTCAATGTGGGCAGCCGCATCCCGGTCAATTCGACCTCGATCTCGACCATTGGCGACAACGCCTATTCCACCGTGCAGTACCTGGAAACCGGCAACATCCTCAAGGTGCGCCCGCGCGTGACCCGCGACGGCATGGTGTTCCTGGACATCGTGCAGGAGATCAGCGCGCCGGAAGGTGAGCCGGACAAGAACGGCAACTACCGCATCAATACCCGCCGCATGCAGACCGAGGCAGCGGTGAGCGCCGGTGACACGGTGATGCTGGCCGGGTTGATCGATGACAGCAGCACCGATGGTTCGTCGGGCCTGCCGTTCCTGAGCCGGTTGCCGGTGGTCGGCGGCCTGTTCGGGCAGAAGACCCAGAACCACCGCCGCAATGAAGTGATCGTGCTGATCACGCCTACCATCGTCCGCAACCCGCAGGAAGCGCGCAACCTCACCGACGAGTACGGCAGCCGCTTCCGCGCGCTGGACCCGATCGACAAGCCCAAGGCAGGCCGTTAAGCATGGCCCTGCCGGTCATTCTGTTGCCGGTGGGCGTGGATGATGCGGCGCTTGATGCCTGCCTTGCCGCATTGGAACGGCACACGCCGGCCGGCACGCCGGTGTGGTTGGCCGATGATGGCCAGAGCGGGCCGCGCGGCCAGGCGGTGATTGAGCATTGGCTGGCCAGCACGAAGCTGCAGGCCGAATACACCCGCCGGCCGCGTGCGATTGGCGAGGCCGCGCATCTGGATCAGATGCTGCAGGCCTGCGGCGACGCCGATGTGGCGGTATTGGCACCGGATGCACTGCCGATGGCAGGCTGGCTGCAGCAACTCAGCGAGTGCCTGGCACGCGATGCCTCCATCGCCACCGCCACGCCCTGGAGCAATGCCGGCGAGGTGGTGTCGTGGCCGCGCGCGGGCGAGCTCAATCCCCTGCCTGCTGATCCGGCGCTATTGGCGCAGGCGTTGGCGGCGATGCCGCTGCTGCAACCTGAGCTGCCTTCGGCGGTGACCCACGCGGTATTGATACGCGGCAGTGCGCGCCGTCGTGCCGGCGGCCTGGACATCCACAGCTATGGCTCATGGTATGCGGCGCTGGTGGACCTGAGCCTGCGCATGAGCGGCCTGGGCTGGCGCAATGTGCTGTGTGACAACGCCTTCGTCGGCCGCCAGAGCGAAGGCCGCCCGGCCGAAGGTGATATGGAAGTGCTAGCCAACCGCTGGCCGGTATGGACCGCGCGCTTGGCCGCTTTCCTGATGAATGACCCGCTGCACGCGCACCGCTTGCAGCTGCAGCAGTTGTGCGAGCAGGCGATAATGCCGCAAGCCCAGCCCGACCTGTTCGACGCCTGTGGTTCCCTTCCAGGCGCGGAGCCGGTGTGAGCGATTCGATTGCGGTGGTGGTGGTCAGTTATCAGAGTGCGAGCACCTTGGATGAGTGCCTGCAGCGCCTGCGCGCGGCCCAGGATGTCGCCGAGATCCGCGTGGTCGACAACGAATCGCGTGATGGCTCGCTGGCAATCGCGCAGCGCCATGCGTTGGCCGACAGCCGCGTGCGCTTCATCGCCAATCCGGACAACCCCGGCTTCGCGACCGCCTGCAACCAGGGCGCGCGCGAGTGCCATACGCCGTGGCTGGCCTTCGTCAATCCGGATTTGATGGTCGAGCCGCAGACCCTGGCGCAGTTGCGCGATCTGGGCCGGCCGCTCGGCGAATGCCTGTTGGGGGTGGAGCAGGTGGACGAGGACGGCGTCGCCGATCCGGCGGTACGCCGCCGCGATCCGGATTTCGCGGCGATGCTGCGCAAGCCCGGCGCCGGCTCGCGCCTGGCCGTGGCGGCAGACCTGAGCACGCCGCTGCAGCAGGTGCCGGCCCTGTCCGGTGCCCTGCTGCTGATGCCACGTGGGCTGTTTGATCGTCTGCACGGCTGGGACGAGGGCTATCGCCTGCACGCCGAAGACCTGGACCTGTGCCGGCGCGCGCGCCAGGCCGGCGCGGTGGTGGCCATCGCCAATGGTTTGAAGGTGCTGCATGTGCGCGGGGTCTCCAGCCGCTCGCGGCCGTTCTTTGTGGAATGGCACAAGCATCGCGGGCTGTGGCGCTATTTCCGTAAATTTGAAGCGGAGCAGCGCGGCGTATTGGTGCAGGCAGGGGTGTGGTGCGCGATCTGGGCGCATGCGCTGCTGCAGGTGCCGCGCTTGCTGCTCAAGTAAACCGCAGCTTGGGGAGGGGGCGTCCTGCACCATCCCGGAACCCCCGGCAGCCCTAACCGCTGCGCCTGCGACAGGCCATGAACAAGCGTCCGCCGCTGGCAGAAACGCAACCGCCTGCCAGCGCATAATGCGGGGCATGATCATCCAATCCCTGCTCGACACCGATCTCTACAAATTCACGATGATGCAGGCGGTCCTGCACCAGTACCCGGGCGCCATCGTCCAGTACCGGTTCAAATGCCGCACGCCGGGGATTGATCTGGCCGCCTATATGGACGAGATCAACGCCGAAATCGATCATCTGTGCAGCCTGCGCTTCACCGCCGATGAGCTGGAGTACATGCGCCGGCTGCGTTTCGTGAAGCCGGACTTCGCCGACTTCCTCGGCCTGTTCCACCTGGACCGCAAGTACATCAGCCTGCAGGCATCGAAGACCGTGCCGGGCGAGATCGAGCTGGATATCACCGGCCCGTGGCTGCACACCATCATGTTTGAAGTGCCGCTGCTGGCGATCATCAATGAGGTCTGGTTCCGCAATACCACCACCGCCGACTTCGCCGAAGGCGAGCGCCGCCTGCAGGTCAAGACCGCGTTGTTGCGTGATACGCCAGGCTTCGAGAACTGCCGCATCGCCGATTACGGCTCGCGCCGCCGCTATTCGCGCAAGTGGCACGGCACCATGCTGCCGATGCTGCGTGATGCATTGGGCTCGCAGTTTGTCGGTACCAGCAACGTGCACTTCGCGCGCATGTATGGCATGACCCCGCACGGCACGATGGCGCATGAGTATCTGCAGGCGTTCCAGGCATTGGGCCCGCGCCTGCGTGACTCGCAGGTGGCGGCGCTGGAGTCATGGGCACGCGAGTATCGCGGCGACCTCGGCATCGCCCTGTCCGACGTGGTCGGCATGGAAGCCTTCCTGCGTGACTTCGACATGTATTTCTGCAAGCTGTTCGATGGCGTCCGCCATGATTCCGGCGACCCGGTCGCCTGGGGTGATCGCATGCTGGCCCACTTCAAGGCCAACCGCGTCGACCCGGCGAACAAGGTGCTGGTCTTCAGCGATGGCCTGAACATCGAAAAGGTGATGCAGCTGTACGACTATTTCCGTGGCCGCTGCCAGGTCGCCTTCGGCGTTGGCACGCACCTGACCAATGACCTGGGCCCGACGCCGCTGAATATCGTTATCAAGATGGTCCGCTGCAACGGCCAGCCGGTCGCCAAACTCAGCGACTCGCCAGGCAAGAGCATGTGCGATGACCCGGCGTATCTGTCCTATCTGCGGCAGGTCTTCGAGCTTCAGTAAGCGTCAAATCCCTGCTACTTCGTCTTGACAGCTGCGATTTTTTCCTTCACGAAGCTGAGTGTCGCGCCTGTACCCCTGTAAACGTGAGTGCTGTCACGTTATTGTAGCGGCCATGGAACAGATGGCCAGGTACACCGTGCGCGTCGTTTGATACGCCGGACGGTTGTCTGCAGGGGGCAGGTGACTCACAGGGTCAAGCCGGCGGCATCGCTTCGGATGCGATTTCGCCTGGTTTGGAAGGTGTGCACCTGTTTGGTTTTGATCAGCACAGGTGTCTGAAGTCGTAATGCGCTTACCGTTCTCAGATGCGTTGTTTGCAAACACACGTCCGATAGTGATGCGCTGGTCGCGTCTGATGGCGCGTATTTTCCACTTCTGCGCGGCGGCCTCGCCTGCGGCGCTGGTGTTGTTGCTGATGGGCGTGCATGACGGCGCCTTGATACGCACCTATGGCGTGCTGGCCCTGCTGGCGGGCCTGCTGACCGTGCTGGTATTCACTGCCTTTGGCATGTACGGGCGGGAGATGTTCAGCAACCGGGTGTTGATCCGCTCGACCATCGTGGCCTGGTCGGCAAGCTTCGGCCTGGTGCTGATGCTGCATACGCTGTTCCGGGTGATTGCCTATCTGCCGGTGAAGATGGCGCTGCTCTGGTACCTGACCACCCTGTTGCTGCTGGTGCTGGGGCGGTTGTTGATGCTGGCGTTCTTCCAGCGACGCATCCGCGATGGGCATTTCGTGGGGCGCTCGGTGATTCTGGGCGCAACGGAGAACGGCGGCCGGCTCGCGCAGCACATGCAGCAGAACGTGGATATCGCCAGTGGCCTGCTGGGCTTCATCGATGACCGCAGTCCCGAGCGGATCAGCTCGCACCTGCGCCCACAGCTGATTGGCAACTTCACCTTGCTCGAGCAGTTGATCCGCAACAACGAGGTGGACCAGGTGTTGATGGCGCTGCCGGCGGTGGCCGAAGGGCGCAACCATCATTATGTCGAGCTGCTCAGCAAGATGCCGGTGCAGGTGTTCCTGGTGCCGGAGATGCAGGCCTTCAATTTTGCCTTGCCGCGCGTGGCCGACATCTCCGATGTGCCGATGCTGGTGGTGTCCGAGCCGCCGTTGAAGGGCTGGGCGCCTGCCTATAAACGGGCCGAGGACATCATTCTTGCCGGCCTGGCGCTGTTGCTGCTGTCACCGCTGATGCTGCTGGTGGCGGTTGCGATCAAGTTCGATTCGCGCGGCCCGGTTCTGTTCCGGCAGCGGCGCTATGGCTACAACCATCAGTTGATCGAGGTCTACAAGTTCCGCTCCATGTTTCACGATCAGCGTGACATGGATGCGCAGACCCAGACCCGCGCCGGCGATCCGCGCGTTACCCGGGTCGGCCGCTTCATCCGCAAGAGCAGCATCGACGAGTTGCCGCAGCTGTTCAATGTACTGGCCGGCAGCATGTCGATGGTCGGCCCGCGCCCGCATGCCACGGCGACCAAGGCCGCAGACGTGCTGTTCGAGGAGGCCGTCGCCAACTATGTGGCCCGGCACAAGGTGAAGCCCGGCATCACCGGCCTTGCGCAGGTGCATGGTTACCGTGGTGAGACCGATACCGTCGAAAAGCTGCAGAAACGTGTCGAATACGATCTTGCCTACATCGAGAACTGGTCGCTTGGCCTGGATGCCTTCATCCTGCTGCGCACCTTGCCGGCGGTGCTGTCGATGAAGGCGGCCTATTGATGGCCCGGCCGCGTGTTGCCCTGATCATTCCCGTGCGCAACGGTGAGCCGCATATGGCGCGGATGCTGCCGGCGCTGCGGGCGCAGTCGCTGCAGCCGGACGAGTTGCTGATCATCGACAGCGCCTCCACTGACGGCAGCGTCGCGCGCTGGCGCGAATACGGGGCGCGGGTGGTGGAGATTGATCCCCGCGACTTCAATCACGGCGGTACACGCCGCCTTGCAGCCGGCATGGTCGATGCCGACGTGCTGATCTACATGACCCAGGATGCGATACCGGTGCCGCCGCACGCGCTGCAGGCGCTGGTGGATGGCCTGTATGCCGCGGAGGATGTGGGCGTGGCCTATGGGCGCCAGCTGCCGCACCCGGAGGCCGGTGTTCTGGCGCGGCATGCACGTGCCTTCAACTATCCGTCGCAGGGCCGCATCAAGCGCAGCAGTGACGCTGCCGAACTGGGTATCAAGACCTGTTTCAGCTCCGATGCGTTCTGCGCCTACCGCGCCGATCTGTTGGCCGCTATTGGTGGCTTCCCGCAGGATGCGATCGGCACCGAGGACACGCATGTCGCGGCGCGGATGCTGCTGGCCGGCCACGCGGTCAATTACGTGGCTGCGGCCGAGGCCTGGCACTCGCACGATTACACCATCGTGGAAGAGCTCAAACGCTACTTCGACATCGGCGTGTTCTATTCACGCGAACGCTGGATACGGCAGAATTTTGGCGGGGCAGGCGGCGAGGGCGGGCGCTTTGTTCGTTCCGAACTGCAGGCGCTGCGCCATGCCGGTGCACTGTCCGCCATGCCCGGCGCGCTGCTGCGCACGGCTGCAAAATTCATCGGCTATCGTCTTGGGCATATGGAGCGGCATCTGCCGCTGGGCTTGAAACGACGCATCGGAATGTTTACCGGCTATTGGAGCAAATCATGAAATCCCTGCGATTGGTGCTGCCGGCGCTGCTCACCCTGTTGGCGACGGCGTGTGCGATGTCCAACGTTGTGCAACTGCCCGCCGGCAAGGTCATCGGTGAGCGCCAGATCAGCAATTTCAGCCCGGAGCAGCTGCCCAAGCCGGTGCTCAAGGTGCATGTCGGTGACGTGCTGCGGATCGTGCGTGATGCACAGACACCTGCCGAAAAGGACGAGGCGACGCTGTACCGGGTCCGGCCCGACGGCACTTTCGCCTATCCCTTCATCGGCATCGTCAAGGCCGGTGGGCGCAGCCCCGAGGTGATCGGCGAGGAAGTCAGCCAGCGGCTGGATGCGATCTACCGTGAGCCGCAGGTGACCATCAATATCGCAGAGGCTCCCGGCAGCCGGGTATATGTGGGTGGCGCGGTGCGCAACCCGGGGGCGTTCGACCTGATGTCGGCGGTGACCGTGCCACAGGCCATCACCGCCACCGGTGGCGTGCTGCCAACCGCCGACAGTCACCACGTGGCGCTGGTCCGCCAGGACGACGACGGCGTGCAGCAGGTGTACTTCTTCGACTATGCGCAGCTGCTGAGCCCGGCCACCAACGGCAAGGCAAGCGTGCAGCTGCAGCGCGGTGACCTGGTGTTCGTGCCCAGCTCGCGGATCGGCAATGCGATCCAACGGGTGGACATGTATGTGGGCCAGCTGCTGATGTTCCGCGGCTTCGGCGCATCGGCGAACTATCAGATAAACGAGCCGTCCTATCGGATCAACAACCCAAATGGGAGCGTGCCGTGATCGAGGTCCGTAGTCTTCGCGACGCGCTGCGTCTTCTTTTCATCTTCGCGCGCGAGTTCCGGCTGACCTTGCTGGTCACCATCGCGGTGGTGGTTGCCGGTGCCTTCCTGCTGCCCAACCGCTACGTTTCCGATGCACGCCTGCTGGTCAAGCCCACCCAGAGTGCCAGCGTGCAGCTGCCGGTGCAGCCGGGCCCGGAGTCGGGCTTCGTGCAGCAGAGCCCGCAGCGTGATCCGCTGCTGGATGAGGAAAAAATGGCGACCAGTGCGCCGGTCATGCTGAAGGTTGCCAAGGCCTATCTGGCCATGTCGTCGGTGCCGCCGCCGGGTGGCTGGGCGCGTTTCAAGTTCCAGCTTGGAAAGGCGGCCGCCTGGTGCAAGGAATTGGTCCGCGACGTGTTCGTGGGGGTGGGCCTGATGGACAAGGCGCCGCCGGAGGACCGTCTGGCGGCGCGTTTGGCAAAGCGGCTGGCGGTAAGCCATGACCCGGGCTCGAACGTGATGGAGATGCGCGTGACCTGGGGCGATCCGCAGGTGGCACAGGGCATCTCGCAGGCTTGGGTGGATGCGTACTTCGACGAGCGCGCCAATGCCGCCGGCGGCGATGCCTTGTTTGACTTCTACCAGCAGCAGAACACCGAGCTCAACGACACCATCATCAAGCTGAAACAACAGCTGCGTGATCGGCTGCGGGTCATCGATGCCACCAGTGTCGAACAGCGCATCGAAGATGTGACCGATCAGCTGCAGAAGCTTTATCGCCAGCGCCGCGAGCTGCAGGCCGAGCGCGAAGCGCTGCGGGGGATACTCGGTGCGGCCGGGCGGCAGTTGCCCGCTGTGGCCGGTGAAGTGATGACCGAGCGCGAGATCAGCCTCAATCCGGCCCGCGAAGACCTGAAGCTGAAGTTGAATGGCTTGAAGCAGCAGCGCCTGGATCTGCTGCGCAATTTCAAGGAAGGCGCGCCGCCGGTGCGGGCGCTGGATGAAAGTATTGCCGGCCTGGAAGCGGAGATCGCCGCGGTCAATGACAGCGTGGTGCGTTCGCGCAACATGGCCCCGAACACCTTGGGCACCCGCCTGCGCCAGGACATGCAGGATGCACGCATCAATGTTGCCAAGATCGACGCCAACATCGCCGAGATCGACGAACAGCTCAAGCAGCTGCAGGCCGCACGCGAGGAAGTGATGTCGGCCGAGCCGTCATTGTCGCGGCTCAGCCTGGAGCTGGGCTCGGCCGAGAAGACCTTCGCGCAGTATTCGGACTATCTGCTGCGTGCGCGCGTGATCCGCGACCTGAACCGCAACCGGCTCAGCAATGTGGCGCTGGTCGGCGAGTCCAGCTTCACCCCGTCGCGGGTTTTCCCGAAAAGCATGTTGATGTTGCTGCTGACCCTGCCAGTGGCACTGGCTGTAGCCTTGGTGGTGGTGTTTGTGCTGTATCTGCTGGACCAGCGCATCCACGACGGCGGTCGCATCGAGAAAACCTTCAACGTGCCGCTGTTGGCCACGGTGCCGGAAATAGAACGTGACCAGGACGGCTCGCAATCACTGCGCGCGGCGCTGTATCGCATTTACTGCCGGCTGCCGTTGGAGCAGATTGCCGAGCGCGGGCTGTCGCTGGGCTTGACCTCAAGCCGTTCCGGCGAGGGTGTCAGCTTCATCGCCTCGCGCCTGGCCATCGTGCTCAGACAGCAGGGCTATACGGTGCGCGAGGGCGCACTGCCGGCCCAGCCCGGCGAGATGGTGATCGTGCAGGCGCCGCCATTGAGCGACGAGCATGCGCTGATAGCGTTGCGTGGCTGCGACCGCATCATCCTGGTCGTGCAGGCACGCAGCACCACCGTTCCGGCAGTGGAAAGTGCCTTGGCACTGCTGCGCGACGCGCTGGGGCGGGCCGATGGCATCGTGCTCAACCGGCGCGTGTTCGAGATCCCGGCCAAGTTCTGGAAGCCCATCAGTCGCTGGCTTGGGGCGTACTGAGTGAAAGTCGCCCTGCTCGCGCCACTGCCGCCGTTGCAGAACGGTATTGCCGACTATGCGCAGGCGTGGATGCAGGCGCTGCGTGGTGTAGGCGTGGACGTGCAGGTGCCACCGCACCGCGATGGCGCGGGCTGGGATACCCACGACGCGGGTTTCTGGCAGGGCGTGGACATTGTCCATGCACAGCTGGGCGGCGGCCGTGGGCCGGAGTTTCTTGCGCTCGAGCAGCTGCGTGCGCGTTGGCCGCAGTTGGCTGTCAGCGCCACGGTGCATGATCCGGAACGTTTGGTGTGGCGCTCACCGGACCCTGCGCGCGGCGTTCTGCGTCGCGTGGCGACCTGGCCGCGGCCGCTGCCGCAGCTGCTGGCGCTGGCGCAGGACCGCAGCACGTTGGCGCGCGAGCGCAAGCTGGCAGCCGGTCTTGATGCAATGGTGGCGCTGACCCGCACCGGCGCCAGCTGCCTGCGCGAGCGGATGCGGAGTGCGCCGGACAAGGTCCACTTCATCGCACATGGCAATCCGCTGTTCGCCCCGGCGGCGCTGCCCTCGGACGACGTTTTGCGGTTGCTGTATTTCGGCTTCATCTACCCAGGCAAGGGCATCGAAGATCTGTTCGAAGCCGTAGCCGAGGTTTTCCGTATTCGGCCGCAGGCGCGGCTGGTGTTGACCATGGCCGGTGGCTCGTCACCCGAGCTGGCCTTTGGCAGCCGTGGCAACTATCTGGCACAGCTGCGCGCACTCGCCGGCGGGCTTGGTATCGCGGAGCGGATCGCGTGGCAGCTCGATCTGCCCGCCGAGGGAATACCCGCTTGCGTGCAGGCGCACCACGCGATGGTGTTGCCGTATCGTGATTCGCGCAAGCTGGCGCTGCTTGGCAAGATGCGCGGCACCAGTGGTGCGCTGTCGTGGGCCAATGCGTGCGGGCGTGGAGTGATAACGTCCGACGCGCGCGCCTTTGCCGAAGAAGTTTCGTACGACAACGGGGTGGTCTTTGCCCAGGGCCAGAGCCAGGCCCTGGCGCAGCGGATTGCGGCATTGCTGGATGCGCCCTCGCTGGCACGCCAGTGGGCGGCGGCGGCATCGGCGCTGGGTAAGCAACGCCAGTGGCCGACAATTGCAGGCGAGTTTGCGGCGCTGTTCGCATCGGTAGTGGAGCGTAAGCGATGAAAGAACCGGGCGTGTTCAAGATGGGGCTGATGCGGGTAGTGGGCTCGGTGCTGCTGGCTGGCGCGCTGCTGTGGGGCGTCAGCGCCTGCGCCAAAGGCGAGCGCGCCGGACTGGAACTGCTGCCGCCGCGGCCGGTGGTGTGGGCGGACTATCTGGGCGTCAATGCGCACTTCCTGTGGTTCGAGCCGGCGCGCTACCGCAAGCAGATGGATCAGTTGCAGGCCCTGGGCCTGCAGTGGGTGCGGGTGGATCTGCATTGGGACACCATCGAACCGCGGCAGGGCCAGTTCCGCTGGGATGTGCTTGACCCGCTGATGGCGGAAATGGAGCGGCGTGGTCTGCAGGCCGAGGTATATCTGGTCGGCTCGGCGCCGCATGCCACCTCGGCACCGGCGGGCAGTCCCAATCCCGACCAGTACCCGCCGAAGGATCCTGCGCTGTATGCGCGCGCCATGGTGCAGCTGGCCCAGCGTTATCCCAAAGTGGTGGCCTGGCAGGTGTGGAACGAACCCAACCTGCCCGCATTCTGGCAACCCCGCGAGGACCCTGCCGCTTACGGACAGTTGCTGCTGACCACCGTGCAGGCAATGCGCCGCGAAGCCCCGGGTCGGAAGATCGTACTGGGTGGCATGGGCTATTTCAGCCAGATGCCTACCCGAAACGGTGCATTGATGGTGGAAGCGCTTGCCAAGGGTGGGCTGTTTTCGCTGGACGTGATCACCGCCTACCACCCGTACTCGCTGTATCCGGAGGGCGATGATGCGCACGCGATGGACTTCGTGCAGCGCGCCCGCCAAGGCAATGCGTCATTGCGCGCCGCCGGTGCGGGCGAGATCTGGGCCGACGAATGGGGTTGGTCGAGTTATGCCGGGCCCAAGGAAGAGCAGCCCATCATCGGTGCGCAGGGGCAGGCCGACTTCGTTACCCGGCGTCTGGCGCTGATGAGTGCGCTGGATTACGACAAGATTTTTCTGTTTGCCCTGAGTGACCTGGACAAGCGCGCAGGCGCGCGCGACCGCCGCTATGGTCTGCTCGACGAGGCTGGCGATGCCAAGCCGGTATACAACGCAGTGCAGCGGCTGCTGCAGATCACCGGGCCGCGCCTGGTGCCGGGCAAGGCGCCAACATTCAAGGGCGCTGCGCCGGGGTTGATCAGCATTGGCTGGCAGCGCTCGGACGGCCGCCGGCTGTGGTTGTTCTGGGCGGCGCAACCCGGGCAGGTCCAGGTCGATGGCCTCAGCCAGGCGGTGCTGCACGACGTGCTGACGGGGGCGCGCAAGCAACTGGGCAGTGGCGATGCGGTGCAGGTCCCGGTGTCGACCTCGCTGTCGGTATTGGAGTGGTGATGCGGGCGCTGCACATCCTGTGGATCCTGCCGTATCTGCCGTGGCCGACTACCAGCGGCGGCAAACTGCGCCAGTACCATCTGCTGCGCTGCCTGGCCGCGCGTGGTCATCGCATTACCTTGCTGGTGCAAAGCAAAGTGCCGCTGGATGCCGCGACCCAGGCGCAGCTGGAACCGCTGCTGGAACGGCTGGTCGTGCTTGAGCGGCGGCCGCTGCGCTCAATGAAGACCATGCTCGCCGGGCTGCTGTCGCCGGCCCCGCTGCTGGCCTCGGTCAACGGCTACGCGCCGGCCTTCAGCCGTACGCTGGAGCAGTTGCTGCAGCAACCCTGGGATGTCGTGCAGTTGGAACACTCCTATATGTTCGAGCCGTGTCGCGGCCCACTGCGCAAGCATCAAGGCGGTTTCCTGCTCAGCGAACACAATGTCGAATCCACGCTGGCAGAGGTGACCTACAGTCGTCTGCCAGCGGTATTCAGGCCATTGGCGCGGCTGGACCGTTGGCGTTACCAGCGTTGGGAACGCCAGGTTGTTGGCGCCGCGCGCAAAGTGGTGGCGATGACCGAGGACGATGCCCGGGTACTGGCGGCATACAGCAGCCAACCGGTCGCGGTGGTGGTCAACGGTACTGATACCGGGGCGTTCTCCGAGGTGGTGGCTGATCATGCCGCGCGGCGGATTTTGTTCGTCGGCAACTTCGAGTACGCGCCCAACATCGATGCGGTGGAGTGGCTGCTGAACCAGATCATGCCGGCGATATGGGCGGTGGAACCGCAGGTACGTTTATGCCTCTGTGGCTACGCATTGCCGGCGCAATGGGCCGAGCGTTGGCCGGATCAGCGTATCGAGTGGCTCGGGTTCGTGCCCAGCCTGCAGCCGGTGCAGGCCAGCAGCAGCCTGTTCCTGGCTGCGCTGCGTGACGGTGGCGGTTCCAAGCTCAAGGTGCTGGAGGCGATGGCGGCGGGCTTGCCGGTGGTCGCTACGCCGCAGGCAGTGTCTGGGCTGGATGTGCAGCGTGGCACGCATTACCAGGGCGGGGTGGACACGGAGGCGCTGGTTGCTGCGGCCTTGCAGTTATTGGCCAATGCACCGCTGGCGCACAGCACCGGTGAGGCGGGCCGTGACCATGTACGCGCGCAACACGATTGGCAGCATTCCGCAGATCAGCTGGAGGCGGTGTACGCCGGGCTGACATGCGCATAGGCATCGATTACAGGCCGGTCACCGCCGCACCGCATTCGGGTATCGCCCGGCAGGTGCTGGCGCTTGAGCAGGCGTTGCTGGCCGAAGGCTGCGAGCTGCTGCGTTTCAGCATGGCGCCGGAAGGGCATCCGCACCGGCAGCTGGCCATCTGCCCGCCTGCGACGCCGGCCAGCGCCGGCCTGCATCGACCACGTTGGCGCCTGGCCTTCGAGCTGGGCTTCCTGCCGGGCGCATTGCGGCAGCACGGCGTCGATCTGTATATCGCCACCGCCAATAGTGGTTTGCCGCTGCGCCGTCCGCCGACATTGCGCAGGCAGGTGCTGTTGCTGCACGACGTGTTCCAGCTGACCTTGCCCGGCCGTCATGCCAGCTGGTTGCACGGACGTGTCTATGGCGCCATGGACCGCTTTCTGATCGGGCACGCAGTGCGCGGCGCCGATGCGATCTGGACGCCGTCGCAGTTCAGCGCTGCCGCGCTTGCACGGTTGTATCCGCAGGCGGCGCAACGTACCTCGGTGCTGCCCAATGCGGTACTGCCGTTGGCGGCACCCAGTCCGGTACCCGATCCGGCGTTGCCCGCGCGCTACTGGCTGGTAGTGGGCACGCGCGAGCCGCGCAAGAACATCGCGTTCCTGCTGCAGCAGTGGAGCGCGCTGCGCGAGGAAGGCCAGGCATTGCCGGATCTCGTACTGATTGGTGAACCTGCCGATGTCCCTGCACAACTGGCGGCACTGGCAGGCTTGCATTGGCGCAGCGGGCTGAGTGATGCACAGCTGTCGCGGCTGTATCACGATGCCGAACGCCTGCTGCACCCGGCGACCGCGGAAGGATTCGGTTTGCCGGTGATCGAGGCATTGAGTTGCGGCACACCGGTTGCGGTTGCCACCGGCAGCGCGCTGGATGAAATCACGCCGGCACAGGCGCTGCGGTTTGATCCGCGGGACGCGGCTGTACTGCGCCGCGCGTTGCTGGCTGCGGCAGCGGGGCGCGCTGAGCAGGAAACCGCTGGCGCCCTGATGTTGGCCGCACAGCGCTACAGCGCCGGCCCCTATCAACAACGGGTGGCACAACTGCTGCAGGAGGCGTGGCGATGAGGCTGGGCACGACTGTCGCCGTGCTGTGCGGCCTGCTGTTCGGCAGCCTGCTGCTGTTCCTGCCGCCGTCGAAGTTTTTCGTGGTATTGGCGGGGCTGCCGGCGGCCTTGGTGGTGTTGCGTTGGCCGATGGTGGGGCTGTCGCTGTTCGCGCTGGTGGCCACCTTCATGCCGTTCAGCACGTTGCAGGTGGGCTTCCGCTTCACCCTGGCCGAGGCGATGCTTGGGCTGACCTGGGCGGGGGTTGCGCTGCAGTTGTTCTTCCAGCGGCTGGAGCGGCCGCAGTGGGGCGGCGTCGAGCGCGGCTTGCTGTTGTTGATGGTGTTCAGTGTGCTGCCATTTCTGGTTGGCCAGGTGATGGTGGTGGCCGATGGCAATGGACCGGTCAACTGGGTGCGCTGGTTGGCCAACCTGTCGCCGCTGCTGCTGGCACCGCTGATGTTGTCGCAGGAGAAACAGCGCGAACAACTGGTGGTGATGCTGCTGTTGGGTAACCTGGCCATGTTGCTGCTGTCGTTGGGGATGTTCGTAAAATCACGCAGCGCGCTGGACATGATTCCGATACTCGAGAAGATGCACTACGCGCACCCAGAGGCGTTGCTGGATATTTTCAGTGCCGAGAACGCGCGCCTGGGCTCGCCCTGGGTTCACCCCAACCTGACCGGCGGTGCGATGGCGATGTTCGTGCCACTGGCAGCCTTCTATGGCCTCTACCAGCACGGCTGGCGGCGCGCGCTGGGCGCGACAGTGGCCGTGCTCGGTTGTGCGGCTCTGCTGTTGAGTAGTTCGCGTGGCGCCATCCTGGCCATCGGCCTGATGCTGCTGTGGCTGTCCTGGCTGCGGGTTCCCTATGCGCGCGCGATGGTCATGGCCGGCATCATCCTCGGTGGAGTGCTGGCGCTGACCTATGCGCCGCTGCAGGACCGTCTGGCGACGATGTTCTCATCGGACAATGCCAGTACCGAGGTGCGTGTGGATGAGTACAAGCGTTTCCCCGAGGCGGTGGCGCGGTATCCCTTGGGCATCGGCTTCCGCACCGAACCGCCGGTGCCGGGCAGTGGTCTGCTCGGCATCTCCAATCTGTGGCTGTACTACATGTACAAGTTGGGAGCGCTGGGCATGCTGCTGTATTGCGTGGTGACCTGGCGTTGGTGGCGACAGGTACGGCCGCGCGGCAGGGTGCTCACGGTGGATGGACGCAACGGGCTGTGGATGGGCTGCACCACCGGCCTGGTAGCGGCCTTGCTGACCGGCCTGATCGATCACTATTACAGTTTCACCATGGTGCTGGTGGCCTTGTTCTGGCTGCTGATGGGGCTGGGCCTGCAGAGTGCAGCCGCGGTGCCCTCCGGTACCCCTGGCCAGCCTTTGTCGAGTTTGAGGGAGCAGCAATGAGACACCGGGTTTTTCATTCCATGGATCTGCGCGCACGGCTGGGCGACTACGCGGCCCGCATGCAGGTGACGCCGGCCGCGTTGGCCGAGGCCTACGACTGGTTGTTGGCCAACGAGGGCGCATTCGAGGAAGCCAGCGGTGATCAGGTACGGGTATCGATCTGCTCGGTGGATATCGAATGGAAGCTGCAGCATCCACTGGGCAAGCAGCTCTACCACGTGCTGAAAACCGAGGTTCCTGCGCAGCTGGTGCCGCGCTATGGCATCAACTGGCCGACTTTCAAGGACCGCTGCCTGCGTCTATGGGAGCAGGTCTACAACATCGCCATCAACAAGGTGCCGTTCCATTGGGTGCGGCTGACCTGGCTGCGCATCGGCGGGGCGAAGATCGGTGAGGGCTCCACGATATGGCGTAACACCGAAGTGCTGGGCGTCAATAGTCTGGTGATCGGCAAGGACAGTGTGATTGCCTGGCATTGCCAGATCGATGCCCGTGCCGGGCTGCGCATCGGTGACCATGTTGCAATCGCTTCGCACGTGTTGATCATTGCTGGCTCACACGACCTGACCGCACCGGAGTTCTGGTCGGTTTCCGCGCCCATCGTCATCGAAGACTACGTGTGGATTGCCAGCCGCGCGCTGATCGCGCATGGCGCGCACCTTGGCCGTGGCTGCGTGATCACCGCCAATACCGTGGTGGCCAAGGAAGTGCCGCCCTACAAGATCATTGGCGGCACCGGTGCAAAACCAATGGGTGAGCGGCCGCACAACCTGTCCTACCGGGTGGGTGGCAAGAACATTCTGACGCTGCTGCACTGAGCATGTTCCGCACCACGCTCTGGTTGACGGTGGTGACGGTAGCCGGGCTTGCGCTCGGCTTCGGCCGCGAATGGCTGCTGGTCGATGCCTGGGGCGCAGGTGCACGTACCGATGGTTTTCTGGTGGCGCTGTTCCTGCCCGAAGCCATCCGCATGACCTTGGCCGCGGGCCTGTTGTCCTCGGCCGCGCTGCCGCTGTATCAGCAGCTGGATGTGGAGCGCCGCAGCGGGTGGGTTTCCACCCAGGTAGCGAGTGTGTTGCTGACCGGTGTTCTGTTCAGCGTGGTATTGGCGGTGGCTGCAGGCCTGTGGGTCAAGTTGATAGGCCCGGGGCTGGCGCCTGCAGCGCAGCACACGGCCGCATCCAGTTTGTTGGTGCTGTCCTGCGTGGTACCGATGCTGTTGTTGCATGCCTTGGCAGCGGCGGTGGGCCAGGCCCAACAACGTTTTCTGGTGGCCGGTCTCGGCT
Source organism: Stenotrophomonas terrae (assembly GCF_001431465.1). Taxonomy (GTDB): domain Bacteria; phylum Pseudomonadota; class Gammaproteobacteria; order Xanthomonadales; family Xanthomonadaceae; genus Stenotrophomonas; species Stenotrophomonas terrae. The sequence continues at coordinate 102,448 of NZ_LDJJ01000017.1, forward strand.
CGTTCCTCTATAACCTGCCGCCGGTGCTGCTGTTGCTGCAGCAGCGGGGGGCAAGCGATGAGCGCAGTCTTTCATGGGCGTTCGTTGCCGGTGCCGCACTGATGCTGTTGTCGGTGTTGCCGCTGCTGTGGCGCGGTGGCTGGCGGCCGTGGCGCTGGTACTGGCAGCGGCGCGATGCTGCCGATCTGTACGCCAGGCTGGGGCCACTGCTTGCCAGCGCCGGTGCCAGCCAGGGGCTCGTGCTTGTCGAGCGCATCTGCGCCTCTTTCCTTGGCGAAGGTGCCATCACCCTGGTCAACCTGGCGCGCAAGCTGGTCAACCTGCCCTTGGTTGCACTGATGAGTCTCAACCAGGTTGTGCTGGCGCGCATGGCGCAGTTGGGTGAAGACCTCGCCGCGCGGCGTGCTGCATTGCGGCTGGGTCTGCTGCTGACGGCGGCAATGACCATTCCTGCTGCCGCCGGCATGATCGGCAGTGCGCCGTCACTGGTCGAGGTGCTGCTGCCTTCGGGTATGCAGCACGGGCCGTTGCCGATGCTGCTGGCATGGTTTGCATGCGTGATTGTCTTCGGTGCATGGAATGCCCTGCTCGCGCGCTATGCCTATGCCATCGGCAACACTGTCTTGCCGATGCGCTATGAGTTGGCAGGCAGCGCGGTCAATGCCTTGGCACTGGCGGTGGTGCCGGCGGTGACCGGTATCGCCGGCATTGCCTGGGCTGCGTTGGCCGGATGTTTGGTGACTGCCGTACTGTTCCTGCGACGCTACGCGCTGCTGGGCGATCCATTGATGCGGCGATTGCCGGCAATGGCGATGCTGGCGCTGGCAGGGGCGGTGCCGCTGTTCCTGATTCTACCGGGGCAGTGGCTGCAGATTTCCGCCGCTTCGCTGTATGCGCTCGCGTGGCTGCTGTTGCTGGGCAGCTGGTGTCTACGCGTCGCGCGCGCGCCGACGGCTGTCGCTGCGGAGATGAATTGAGTTGGCTGTTTGAACAGCGAGCGTTGACGTTCATGCAACGGGTTAGAACCGCGAGTTCTGTATACCCATCCGGCTGTGGCGGATCCTGCTTCGCAGCTTGAACGGGTGACCGTAACCGTAAACAGCCACGGCGCACTCGCCGTAGCTGTTCTGAAGTTTTCCGGTTACAGGTAGGTAATCTGCACCAGATAGCCGCTGTTGCTCATTGACTGTGCCGCCAGCCGGTACTGGGTTGAGAACAGTCGCTGCTGGGCCTGCGGCAACGGTGCCATCAACGTGGTTGCGGCTTGCAGATCGGTGGCCGGGCCGACCGGTACAGTACTGCCGGTATCCAGGGTTTTCACACTGATGGCGGCACCCTGGGTTGCACGCGGGCAGTCATCCAGGCGAAGCCGCTGCGCTTCAACTTCAAGTGCGGTCGCGCAGCCGGGGCTGGTGATCCGGCCGCTGAACTGCACCGTACCTTCACCGGCATGAGCCAGTGCGCTGGTCGAAACAAGTGCCACGCCAAGCAGGACAGAAAGCTTCATGGCTGCGCTCCGCGATGTGGGGCCTTCAGTAGGCGCCTGCGCCTGGTGATGCAGAAGAGGCAGATCGCCGTTCTGCCCGCTGCGATCACGCGAAGAAAGTGAACTTCATCAAGGCGCGATTTTCCCGTGCCATGAGGGCCCACTTTTTTATCGGCTGTCCGTGAGTTTCCCGGGCCCAATCAGTGGAATTGGCCAGGTCTTTCCCATCAATCGATATGCGGAAGTTGCTGACATCTGCGTCTAAGCACAACTGCGGTGTCAATTCGCAAGTTTTGTGGATTACATCACGTTATTAGTTGATAACTTTCGGCCCCGGGATCTGACAAGTGGCCGCCGAGTTCTCGCCTGGTTGTAGAACGGGTGGAGTGTCGCTCTGCGCTGTCTTGCTTCCCTCCGCACTCTCTCCAATCAATAGGGCAAGGTAAAAGCAATGCGCACCGTCAATCTCTATGCAGCACTCCTAATCGCGGCTGTTCCGTTCGCTTCACACGCGGCGGATGGCACTATCACCTTCAATGGTGAGATCACCGACAAGACCTGCACCATCGCCAGTCCGCAGGGCAAGGATTTCACCGTAACCCTGCCTACTGTGTCGACGAGTGCGCTTTCAGCTGCAGGCCAGGTTGCCGGCCGCACCCCGTTCTCGATGAGCCTGAGCCAGTGCAGTGCCGGTGATGTAGCTACGTATTTCGAGCCTGGCGCGACCATCGATATCAGCAGCGGCCGGCTCAACAATGTTGCCACCGCCAATGCCGCCAGCGCGGTGAAGCTTCAGTTGCTGGGCGACAACAGTCTGTTCATTCCGGTAGTGGCTGCGGGTGCCGGTGCCTCCCAGGCAAATTCGCAGACGGTTACGGTGGATGGTGCTGGCTCGGCCAACCTCAACTACTTCGTCGAGTACTACGCCACCGGCGCAGCAACCCCGGGCGAAGTCTCCAGCAGCGTGAAGTACACGATCATCTATAACTGATCAACGCTGTCCTTGCCCTCGGTCGGTGCTGCTGACCGGGGGATGTTGCACGCACGCATGTAGTGACTGTGATGAAACCCATTCTTATCAAGACGCTGTTGGCGACAGCGTTGATGCTCTCGTGCGGATCGCACGCAATTGCCAGTGTGGTGATTGGAGGTACGCGCGTCATCTATCCGGCGCAATCGCGCGAGATCACGGTGCAGCTCAGCAATATCGGTGAAGCACCTTCGCTGGTTCAGGCGTGGATCGATAGTGGCGACCCTGAGCAGACTGCCGAGAACGCCGACGCCCCTTTCATGCTGACGCCGCCCATTGCACGGGTTGAACCGGGCAGGAACCAGGCGCTGCGGGTGATGTTTGCGGGTTCAGGATTGCCGACGGACCGTGAGTCCTTGTATTGGTTGAACGTGCTCGACATGGCGCCTTCGCCAAAAAATGGTGACGAGACGCAGAACTACCTGCAGGTCGCTTTCCGCTCACGCGTGAAGTTGTTCTACAGACCCGAAGGCCTGCCGGGGACCGCCAACGAAGCGCCAACGAAATTGCGTTGGAGTCGTTCGGGCACTCAGTTGCATGTGGACAATCCCACGCCGTACTACGTCACCTTTGCCGAGATCCATGCGCTTTCAAATGGCGCAAGCAAGCTGGTTGATGACAAGGGAAAGATGGTCGGTCCCGAACAGCAGTTGTCCTTGGATGTTGGTCAAAGCGTTGAGCAGGTGCGTTTCATAACCATCAATGATTATGGCGGACGGGTCGAAGCGACCGTCGATCTGGGAACCGGTAACTGAGCCGCATTGGATGCTGCGGCCGCTGGGCGCTGCAATCGTTCTGAAGGAACTCGGTGTGATTGAGAGCAGTTTGTCATTGCCCATTGGAAAGTGTTTGAGCGATGCGAGAAACGGGCGCGGTGGGCTGCTTTCAGCGCTCATGGCAGCGGGCGGTGTCTTGCTGGCCACGCAGGCAATAGCCGCGCCAGCGCCGGAGCCTTCCGCAAACCTGGGTGAACAGGCCCTGCTGAGCATGGGAGGGCCGAAGTTGAGCCCGCCCGAACAGGCACAGTTCGATTCCAATTTCCTGTCCGGCTCCGGGCAGAAGGTGGACCTGTCCGCCTTCAGTAACGGCAATCCCATTGTCGCGGGCACCTATCGGCTGGATGTCTATGTCAATGGCACCTGGAAGGGGCGGCGTGACTTGCCTTTCCGCGGCAATGGCAAAGGTGACGTGGACGCCTGCCTCGACCTGCAGACGCTGGAAGCGTTGGGCGTAGATACCGAGCAGCTGCAAATGCCGGCTGAAGGTGGCAGTGCAATGGCGGCTGATGCAGCTTGCCCGCAGCTGGGTGAGCGCATACCGAACGCCTTTGGCATCTATGACAGTGGGAACCTGCGCTACGACGTGAGTATCCCCCAGGCCTATCTGCGGCGGGAGGCGCGCGGCTATGTGAACCCGTCGCTTTGGGACCGAGGCGTCACTGCGGGCTATATCGGTTACACCTTCAACGTGGTTGATGGTGAAACCCGCGGCGCCTTTGATAGCCGCAACCGTAGCGCTTATCTCGGTATGAACATGGGCCTCAATCTGGGCGGCTGGCAGCTGCGCCAGGACTCCAACCTGACCTGGAGCGAGGGCCGTGGCAGCCGTTGGCAGCGGATATCCACCTATGCGCAGCGGGGCATTGGTGGCTTGCGCGGAATGTTGACCGTCGGCGAGTCCTATACCAGCGGTGAGTTGTTCGACTCCGTCAGCTATCGCGGTATCAACCTGACCAGCGATGACCGCATGTTGCCTGACTCGCTGCGCGGCTATGCGCCGGTGGTTCGGGGCATCGCAGAAACCAATGCGCGGGTGGAAATTCACCAGAATCAGCAGCTGATCCATTCCACTACGGTATCGCCGGGTGCGTTCGTCATCGATGATCTGTATCCCACCGGCTATGGCGGCGATCTGGACGTTCGGGTGATCGAGGCGGACGGGCGCACACGCAGCTTCAAGGTGCCGTTTGGAACGGTCGCGCAGATGTTGCGTCCGGGAATGTCGCGATATGCAGTCACCCTTGGCCAGGTGCGCAATGACAGCCTGCTGGATGAGCCGTGGTTGGCGCAGGCGACGTATCAGCGCGGCATCGGCAACCGTCTGACGCTGTATTCCGGTGGTGTACTGAGTGAGAACTATGGGGCAGTGCTGTCGGGTGCAGGGCTTGCAACGCCGCTGGGTGCGTTCTCGCTCGACGTCACCTATGCGCGTTCGCAGTTCCAGCGAGGAGAAAGCCAGCGCGGCAGCAGCTCGCGTTTGAGCTATAGCAGCCTGTTTGCCCCGTTCGGCACCAATGTGACGTTGGCGGCCTACCGCTATTCAACGCGCGGTTACTACAGTTTGCGGGACGCGTTGAGTACACGGGATGCCATCAGTCGAGGCTTTGATGCGCGCCCATTCGAGCGCCAGCGCAGCCAGTTCCAGCTGACCTTGAATCAGCCGCTTGGAAAGCGGGCTGGGTCGCTGTATGTCACTGGCTCGGTCAGCGACTTCTACAGCCGCACGGGCACCAGTACGCAATATCAGATGGGTTACAACAATGCCTGGCGCGCTCTCAACTTTGGTGTATCGGCTGTTCGCACCGAAGAGGGATTCTCGGGTGCACGTGATACCCAGTACCTGTTGAGCATGAGCATGCCGTTGGGGCAGCGTAGCCGGCGGCCGGTATCACTCAGTGCCGACCTCAGTATGCGCGACAACAGTGCAGGAACGGCGCATACGAGGGGGTATGACAGTAGCCGAATCGGGATCGCCGGTTCGGCAGGCAGCGACTACAACATCAATTATGGATTGACCCTGACAGATAGCCGTACCGGCCCCGGCAGCGCGGTGGCATCGGTCAACTATCGTGGACAGTACGCAACGTTGGACGGCTCTTATGGCTATTCCAATGAATTCCGTCAGTTGTCGTTGGGGGCGTCCGGCAACGTGGTGGTACATGCGGGAGGGGTCACCTTGGCCCCGTATCGCGGTGACACCATGGTGCTGGTGCATGCTCCCGGCGCTCGGGGCGCGCATGTGCTCAATGCGCCTGGCCTGCGCGTGGACAAGCGCGGCTATGCGGTGGTTCCTTATGTGTCTCCCTACCGGCTCAATGCAATTACGCTTGATCCGGCGGGCATGGCGCGCGATGTCGATCTGGAGTCAAGCAGCCAATCGGTGGCGCCTTACGCTGGCGCTATCAGTCTGATGCGCTTCAAGACGCGCAGCGGCAGGGCATTGTTGATCAGCGTGCGCGCGGCGTCCGGTCAGGCGCTACCTCTTGGCGCATCGGTAAAGGATGCCCAGGGACAGCTGGTCGGATTGGTGGGGCAGGGCGGACGGCTGTATGTGCGCAGTGAGAATGATAGCGGCCGTCTGCAGATCGAATGGGGTGAACAGGAGTCGCAACGGTGCGTGCTGGATTACCAGGTGCCAGCTGCCACCGGGGAGCAGCAGGGATTCATAAAGTTGGACTCGATATGCCGCTGAGCCCCAAGTGTTGCGCAACAGTCGTGCTTCAACTGACAGCAACCGGGCAGCGGTCAGTTGCCTGCGATGTCGGGTTCAACGCGCTTTTTGTTGAAGGGCTGATTTCTTTTTTTCGTAGGAGTATTGGTTGTATGTCGCTGTGGAGAAATTCATCCTGTGCGTGGTTGTGTGCGATGGGCGTACTTGTGGCCATCGCATATGCGCCGCCGCTGCGTGCGAAATGCTTCAAGCCCGATCCGAACAGGCCGCCCATAACCGTGGATATAAGCGCCGGTCCGATCTATGTTCGTCCAGGTTTGGCAAATACGGCGATTGATATCCGGCTTATTCCAGCGAGCATACCGGGCGGCTGCTATGGCGGTGTATTTACACGCTATAGGATGCCGTTGACAGCTTCCGATGGACCGCACACGGCTTTTTACACCGATGTAAAGGGTGTTGGTATTCAGCTTATGGAAATGAATGGTAACAGCTGGGTGCGCGTGTATACCGATCGCCCACACGTCATGAATTCGGAGAATTCACCTGCTGATGCCGTCATGGTTCTTTTGTATAGGACTGAATCCGAGGTGGCGCCGGGTCGAATTCTTCCCGCTGGATTAGTGGCCAGCTATTGGTTTGACGAGGACGGGCCGAACAATCCGGTAGCAAACATTGTAATGGGTGCTCTGGGAACCACGATCATGCCGACTACCTGTGCGGTGGCAACAGCCAGCAAGAACATCGTGGTTGATTTCGGTGCGGTTTCACGTAGCGAATTCTCCGGTGTGGGGAGCAGGGCGCAGTCCCGCGACTTCTCCATTGATATCGAGTGCAGCAGTATTAGCAGTGTCTACAATACGGTTGGCTTGCGGGTGGATGCTTTTCCTGATCCTTCGAATCTGCCAGGTGTTCTGGCAGTGAGACCGGGCAATGACGCTGCACGTGGTGTTGCAATTGAGTTGGTGCGAACCAACGCAGGCGTCGAGGAGCCGATGCCACTGGCGCAATTCGTCGAGATGGGGAAGGTCGGAACAACTTCCACCAGCCTGAGTATTCCGTTGCGCGCACGTTATATCCAGACGGCGGCTGGACAGGTTGAGCCAGGCAGGGCCAATGGTGTCGCGACGTTCACCATTGAATACAAGTGATGCGCCATGCAATGCGTAGCGCTTGGAGACACCGAAGCTATCAGCAACCAAAGCATGGCTTTGGTTGCTGATGCGCAAGTGCTGCTGTCATGGTGTTGGCGGATTGAGATGATCTTTGTTGCCTTTTTTAAATATTCCTGCTGGTCGTTGTGATGTACCCGATGAGGATGTCCAAAGATGGTGCCGTGTTCTTGATCCGGCATCCCCGCGCTAGTGGCAATGCGCTGTTGCATGCGACGTGATCCGCAAAGGAGGTGCTTGCTTATGCCCTTTGATTTGCCGGCCAAGACGTTAGCTGTCTGAGCAGTATCATGTGTCTGCGTCGTCACCTGTGGTGTTGCCGGGTGGCGTTGCAGAGAGCGTGTAGCTCCTTTTTTCGGGCTGGCGCGTTTCCCAGTATCACCAGGCCCAGCTAACGCTCCGCGTCGGTCAGCGCTGCGTCATACATCGCCTGCGTATGCCCGAAGCACCACTTGAGAATATTTTTCCGCACTGCTCGGGCAGCGATTTAGCGCCGGTCTGCATGTAATGCAAAACCGATCGCCTTTTGAACGGTGGTGTCGGGTTTTGCCGAACGCGGCATCTTTTTTCGATTGCCAGCGACGGTGACTGCCGTGAGGCTGGCGCTTTTCAGGAAGAAGGCATATGTCGTCGAAGCAATGTCATGCGCGTAGGTTGCGGGTGCTGCTGAGTGGTTGTGTGGTCGCAGGATTGGCGTCAGGTGCGCATGCGGCATGCCTGCTAAATGCAGGGACGTTCGTGCCGCAGGACGTGCAGATGGATATGGCACAAGTGACGATCATGCCCAATGTGCCGGTGGGGGGCGTCATCAAAGAGCTGGTGGTGGCGATCAACCAGCGTGATCGTGTGGCGCAGTGCACTGGCACCGGTAGTGCGATTGGGCGGTATGTCAACGCGGCACAGCAGATACCCGTTGCGGGGTTTTCCAATGTGTATGCGACCGATGTGGCGGGTGTGGGTATCCGGGTTTATCGCGACTCGGGAAGCATCCAGACGTTCTATCCCCATGATCTGCCGCTGAACACAAGCGGTGCGGTAACCTTGATTGGCGGCAGCTTCCGGGTGGAACTGGTCAAGACTGCAGCAGTCACCGGCTCTGGCCTGATCGCACCCAATGGCAGATTCACCACGTACTACTTCAATGGAGATGGGCCACTCAAGCCGGTGCTGGTATCCACGTTCAAGGGCTCTGGCACCACGGTGGTCAATCCCAGTTGTTCGGTGCAGGCTGGTAGCCGCAATATCGTGGTCGAGTTTGGCGCCGTGCCTGCCAGCAGCTTCAATGGTGTTGGCTCGCGTGCGCCCAGCCGCGACTTCGATATCACCCTGGATTGCCAAGGCAGTAATCTGGCCCAGTACCAGAATCGAATAGGTATTCGCCTGGATGCCGCCCAGGACAGCTCCAATCTACCGGGTGTTCTTCCGGTAGCCGCAGCGACGGATGCTGCTGCGGGCGTTGGGATCGAACTGGTGCAGCGGGTTGGTAGCAGTGAAAAGCCGGTGCAGTTCTCCCAGAATATCGAACTTGGCACGAGCGTGGCCGGTGCCAGCACATTGCAGTTGTTGTTGCGTGCTCGTTACATACAGACCCGCGCGGGTAGGGTGACGCCAGGCAAGGCCAACGGCGCGGCTACGTTCACCATCCAATACAACTAGTTGGAGTAGTGCAGGCGCCCGGAGTGTTTGGGGGCTGGGCGCCTGCTGTGGAGGGCTGGCCAAGCGGATAGGGGGCATGGCGAAGACAGTTCGCCTCGTTCTAGAATGCCACCTTGCCATCAAGGGGGCAGTGCATGGGGATGCACGTCAACACCAGCTGCATCAACTGTGATCGAGCGGTCAGCGTTGCAGATCAGAAGTACTGTCCGGGTTGCGGTCAGCCGACGCCGGCGCATCGCATCGATTGGCACTTCCTGGGTCATGAGCTGGAGCACAGCGTGCTGCACATGGACCGCGGCATCCTGTACTCGCTCAAAAACGTGATGCTGCGGCCCGGGCAGTTGTTGCGTGACTACATCGAGGGCCGGCGCGGCAACCAGGTCAAGCCGCTGTTGCTGATCACGATGATGGCGGCGGCCGTGGTGCTGTTGAATCGGCTGATCACCGGCGGCAGCATGATGGATAGTGGCGTTTCTGAGGCGTTGGTTGCCGGGCAGACCATGCCGGCAGAGCTGTTGCGGTTCTTGGCGGCTTCGCGCTCCGTTTCGGCCTGGATCGATTCCCACTTTGCGGCGTTCACGCTGATGCTGTTGCCGATTGAAGCACTGGTGTTCTGGCAGGTGTTTCGTCGCTACAGCCAGTTGAACTATCCCGAATGGCTGGTGATGACCACACTGTTGACTGTGCAGGTATTCGTGATCTGGTCGGTTTTGGTGTTGCTGTACCGCTGGTTGTCGCAAGCACAGTTAGTGGCAGCTTTGCTGGGCATGATCTACAACGCATTTTCGCTGGTGCATTTCTTCCAGGACCGACCGGTGTGGTCGACGCTATGGCGGACCGCTGTAGCGCTAGCAGTGTTCTCGTTGATCAGTTCGGCGGCGGTCATGGCAGCTGCGCTGGTCGTGATGCGGGTAGCGTGACCCGCACATGTCCGCATTGAGCGGGGCCCATGATCATTCCAGTGTGTAACGCAGCACGAACAAGCCTGCCACCAGCCACACGGCCGGATGAACTTCACGCCAGCGGCCGGTGCCGGCCTTCAATGCCGCATAGGCAATGAAGCCGAAGGCCAGACCATTGGCGATGGAATAGGTGAACGGCATTGCCAGCGCGCACAGCGCGGCGGGTACCGACTCGGTCAGGTCATCCCACTTCACTTCCACCAGCTCGCGCAGCATCAGCCCGGCGACGAACAACAACGCCGGTGCGGTGGCATAGGACGGCACCATTGCCGCCAGTGGCGAGAACAGCAGGGCGGCCAGGAACAACGCGGCGACCACCAGTGCGGTCAGTCCGGTGCGGCCGCCAACCTGCACGCCGGAGGCGCTTTCAGCAAAGGCGGTGGTGGAGCTGGTGCCCAGCAGCGAGCCGGCAACGATCGCGCTGCTGTCTGCCAGCAGGGCGCGGCTGAAGCGCTTCTTGCCGTCTTCCAGTTTCAACAGGCCGGCGCGGCCAAGTACGCCGTACAAGGTGCCGGTGGCATCGAACACTTCCACCAGCACGAATACCAGCACCACCTGCAGCAGCACCGCCAGCGGTGCGCCACCGTCGTGGTGCAGCAGGCCGGGCAGGTCCAGTTGCAGGAAGGTCGGGGCCAGGCTGGGCGGCAACGAGACGATGCCCTGGTACTGCACTGAGCCAATCGCCCAGCCAATGGCGGTGACGGCGAGGATGCCGATCAGGATGGCGCCGCGTACCTTGCGCGCTTCCAGGATGGCGATCAGCAGGAAGCCGGCCAGGGCCAGCAGCGGCGGGGCGGTATTGAGCGGCCCCAGGGTCAACATGGTGTCTTCGTTGGCGACGATCACGTTCGACTTCTGCAGCGCGATGATGGCCAGGAACAGGCCAATGCCGGCCACGATGGCCGAACGCAGCGAGGCGGGAATGCCGGCCACCAGCCAGGCGCGGATGCCGGTGAGCGACAGCACCCAGAACACCACGCCGGAAATGAATACCGCAGCCAATGCCTGCTGCCAGGGCAGGCCGGCAGCGCCAACCACGGTAAAGGCGAAGAACGCATTCAAGCCCATGCCAGGTGCCATGCCGACCGGGTAGTTGGCAGCGAGCGCCATCACCGCCGAACCAATCGCCGCTGCCAGGCAGGTCGCCACGAACACCGCGCCCGGGTCCATGCCGGTGGTGCCGAGGATTTCCGGGTTGACGAAGACGATGTAGGACATCGTCAGGAAGGTGGTGATGCCGGCCAGCACTTCGGTGCGGACGCTGGTGCCGTGTTGTTGCAGCTTGAAGATGCGGTCGAGCAGGGACATGGGGGAATTCCGACGGGCTGGAGGGGCTGGCTGTTCCTTCTCCCGCGCGCGGGAGAAGGTGCCCCGAAGGGGCGGATGAGGGCCGCTCCATCCGCTCTTCAGTTTTCTTTTTTTGACAAAGTGGGCGGTGCAGGTCTTTAGCGCAGAGCTTGCCCTCACCCCAACCCCTCTCCCGCAGGCGGGAGAGGGGCTTCAAAGCGAAGGGCGCGCTGTCCTGCACCGTCGCCAAAAGCAGACGGCCGCACTGGGCGGCCGTCTGTCGGGTATTACTTCAGTGCCTTGAAACGCAGGCGCTTGGGACCGGCATCGTCGCCGAGGCGACGCTTCTTGTCCTCTTCGTACTCGCGGTAGTTGCCCTGGAAGAACTCCACGTGCGAGTCGCCTTCGAAGGCGATGATGTGCGTGGCGATGCGGTCCAGGAACCAGCGGTCATGCGAAATGACGAAGGTGTTGCCCGGGAACTCCAGCAACGCATCTTCCAGCGCACGCAGGGTTTCGATGTCCAGATCGTTGGACGGTTCGTCGAGCAGCAGCACGTTGCCACCCTGCAGCAGGGTCTTGGCCATGTGCAGGCGGCCACGCTCACCACCGGACAGCGAGCCGACCATCTTCTGCTGGTCCTGGCCCTTGAAGTTGAAGCGGCCGATGTAGGCACGCGACTGGATCTCGACACCGTTGATGTTGAGGATGTCCAGGCCGCCCGCGATTTCCTGGAACACGTTGTGGTTGCCCGTCAGCGCGTCGCGGCTCTGGTCGACGTAGGACAGCTTGACGGTCGGGCCGACCAGGATCTCGCCCGAATCGGGTTTTTCCTGGCCGGTGATCATCTTGAACAGGGTCGATTTACCGGCACCGTTCGGGCCGATGATGCCGACGATGGCACCCGGCGGGATGATCATCGACAGGTTGTCGATCAGCAGGCGCTCGCCGAACTTCTTGGAGACGTTCTTGAACTCCATCACCGAGTTGCCCAGGCGCTCGCCCGGCGGGATGAAGATTTCATTGGTTTCGTTGCGCTTCTGGTAGTCGACGCTCTGCAGCTCGTCCAGGCGGGCCAGACGGGCCTTGCCCTTGGTGCGGCCACCCTTGGCGTTCTGGCGTGACCACTCCAGTTCCTTCTGGATCGCCTTCTGGCGGGCCTTTTCCTGGTTGTCCTCCTGCTTCAGGCGCTCGTCCTTCTGCTCCAACCACTGGGTGTAGTTGCCCTTCCACGGAATGCCGCGACCGCGGTCCAGTTCCAGGATCCACTCGGCGGCGTTGTCCAGGAAGTAGCGATCATGGGTAACGGCCACCACGGTGCCGGTGTAGCGCGCCAGGAACTGCTCCAGCCACTCCACGGACTCGGCGTCCAGGTGGTTGGTCGGTTCGTCGAGCAGCAGCATGTCCGGCTTCTGCAGCAGCAGGCGGCACAGGGCCACGCGGCGCTTTTCACCGCCGGACAGGTTGCCGATCACCGCGTCCCACGGCGGCAGGCGCAGGGCGTCGGCGGCCACATCCAGCTGGTTCTCCAGCGTGTGGGCATCGCCAGCGGCCAGGATGGCTTCCAGCCGTTCCTGTTCCTTTGCCAGTGCATCGAAGTCGGCGCCTTCCTCGGCGTAGGCGTCGTAGATCTTGTCCAGCGCAGCCTGGGCCTGCAGCACTTCGCCCACGCCTTCCTCGACTGCTTGGCGCACGGTCTGGGCCGGGTCCAGGCGCGGTTCCTGCTCCAGATAGCCGACCTTGATGCCGGCCTGCGGGCGGGCCTCGCCCTCGAAATCGGTGTCCACGCCGGCCATGATCTTCAGCACGGTGGACTTGCCGGCGCCGTTCAGGCCCAGCAGGCCGATCTTGGCACCGGGGAAGAACGACAGCGAGATGTCCTTGATGATCTGCCGCTTGGGCGGGACCACCTTGCTGACGCGGTTCATGGTGTAGATGTATTGCGAGGACATGACGTCTCCGTAGCGCAAGCTTGCGCCCGGTCCGGTAGCGGACTGGGCCCAAGACAAAAGGGAATCGTCCATTATAACAGGGACCCTGCCATGCCCGGCTGACCGGCAGCTGCCCTTGCTGATTTCTGAATGGGAAAGGCCGTAACCGTTTCCAGCCGGAATTCGTTCAGATGAAGTGAGCATGATGGGAACTGTCCACCAACCCAGTGAGGGCCACCCATGAAGATGAACCGCTTAGCTGTCGCAGCGATGACCACCCTGCTGGCATTTGGTGCCACCGCCCCAGCCTTTGCGGCAGGTGACCGCGACGACCACGACCGTGGCCGCCATGGCTGGGATGACCATGGCCGGGGCCATGATCGCGGCCGGGGCCATGACCGCCACGACCGCCGTGATGACCGCCGCCATTACAGCAATGGTTACCGCGAGGGCTACCGCGACGCCCGCTACAACGATCGCCGCTACTACGCCCCGCCGCCGCGCGTGGTCTACCGCCCCTATGGTTTCGAGCGTGGCCACCGTTACAGCAACTACTACGGCGGCCCGGTCTATGTGGTCAATGACTACGATCGCTACCACGTGCGTCGCCCGCCACATGGCCATCGCTGGATCCGCGATGACCGCGGCAACATGCTGATGGTGGCCATCGCCACCGGCATCATTGCCGATGTCGTGTTCAACCGTTGAGCAATCGCTGGCGGTAGCTGAACAGAAAAGGCGCATCTTCGGATGCGCCTTTTCCATTTCAGGGCCGGTGGATCACTCGGGTTGCAGGGTCAAACAGCCCATCCCTCTTGCCTGGGTGCAGCTGTCCTCCGGCAACAGGATGCTGGTGCCACTGGAGGAGGGGGCAGGCAGCAGCGGCGGCAGGTTGTTCGGCAGCGACACCGGCGCTGCATCATTGCGGCTGGCAACCACGGCGCGGGCGATTTCAGCAGCAATCGTCGTCGATAGCCCTGTTACCTGCAGGCTGCCGTCCTGGTAGCTGATGTCGTAGTTGCCCAGGCGGGCACCCTGCGCATCACCGACGAGGATGGCGTACATGCCGGGCCCGGCGTTGGCATTGTTGCCGGCGCTGGACAGCGAAACACTGTCGATGCTGTCGCCGTTGAGCAAGCCACTGGCGCGATAGCCATCGAGCGTCAACAGCTCACCAGCGCGCCTGCTGGCGTCGTTGGCGGTGATGACCAACCCGGCCTTGCCGATCGACAAGCTGCCGTCGACATAGTGGATGTCGTAATTGGACAGGCCGGTACCAACGGCATTGCTGGCGCTGATCGCATAGTTGCCGACATTGGCGGTGGCTCCAATGCCACTGCTGGCCAGGTCAACGGAGGAGAGGCTGTCGCCGTTTATCAGCGCGTCGCTGCTGAAACCATTGAAGTTGCCGATCTGGCCATAGGTTTTTCCAGCGCTGTTGGCGGTGATGGTCAGGGTCCTGGGATCGATACTCAACTGCCCTCCAACAAAGGTGAGCGCATAGCCGGAGATGCCGGTGTTCAGGCTGCCTTGGTTGATGTCGATCTGATACGGCGATCCGCTCACGACGGCGGTACCTGCGGCGCCTGATGAGCTCAGTACCGGGGTACCGCGGATCAGGTCCGCAATCACATCGGCATTGTAGGCGCCGGCTACCCCGGCCATGCCACCGCTGACGGTGTAGGCGTTGTCCAATCGCAGGGTGTCGCCATAGATCTTGCGCAGGGCGGAGGCCTGTATCGTCAGGGTTGGCTGCCAAGCGAACAGGTAGCGATTTCCCGACGCTGTGGTGCCGGCGAAGGCGGCGGTGTTCCAGATGGCGCTGTTTGCGCTGTCGAGATTTCCGAACGCGTGCGCTGATGTTGGCGACTTCAGGTAGATGCGCCAGTGACCATTGCCGCTCAACTGAATCGCGTTGGCACCGTGGCGATTTTCGAAAATTCCATCCGTGGCCAGATCAACGTTGTTGGCGGTGATCTGGCCGGTTAACCGCAGGTCGCCAGCAGCACTGGCTTTCAGATCGCCAGCGTCGGATGTACCCAGTGAAAGCGTCCTCGCACTGGCGATGGTCGCGTTTTTTGCATGCAATGACACTACGCCATCAAAAGCGTTCTGCCCGTTGTCCAGCGTGATGTCGCCCACGGCGCTGAGCTGGCTGGTGCCGGCGACATTCAACGCTCCGCTCTGCTGGATGGAACCGCTGCTGACTGCCCCAAGCTTGCCCTGGATCGTGGCATCGTCGAAGACGATCCCGTTGCCAGATAGCAAGGAATCTCCAGCAATCGTGGCATTGCCAAGTCTCAGTCCGCCGGCGGCAGTTGCAGAAAGGCTGCCTGCCTGCACAACGTCCAGATCAAGTGCGGCTGCACTGGCTATCTGAACTGTACCGCCATCCAGCGATACCACGCCAGCAAAGCGATTGCCGCCGTTAGTCAGAGTGATGTCGCCCTGTGATGCGAAGCTGGCCGCCCCCCCAATGCTGTAGGCAGCGGCCTGGCGGATGGCAGCGGCAACATCCACGGAAAGATTGCCGGTTGTGGTGATGCCGTTGGCGTTCAATGATGCGGCGCGCACCGTCAACGAGTCCAATGCAGTAATCGCGCCAACATGGTCGCCGATAATCACTGCGCCGGTAGCGGTGATGTCCAGCGCATGCGCACCGTTGATCGCCCCCGCAAAGGAAACAGTCCCTACATCCAGGGTCACATCATTGGTCAACGAAACGGGACGACTGAACATGGCGCTGGTATCGACGCTTACGTCGCCTCCCAACGTGGTGGTGCCGCCGCCCTGTACCTGCAGACTTCGCACATCGACCGCGCCGCCGAACGCGCTGCCTGCACTACCTGTTGCGACAAGGTCCCAAGGCCCAACAACGGTGCTGCCAAATGTTGTTGTGCCACTCTGGCTGCGGACGCTGGTGAATGCTTTCAGGTTCACCGCATCATTGAATGCAAGATTGCCACTGGTAGCGACCCCGCCCCCCAGCTCGGTCGTGCCGGCTGCATCTGTCGTCAGCGATGCCAGCGCTTTGGAGCCTCCTACCGCGCCACCAAAGCGGGTGACACCGGCGGTGTTGACCTGTAATGCAAAGTCACCGTCGAGGGTGCTGCCAAACCCGATGTCGCCTCCGCCTGTGCTGGTAAGGGCCGCGTCCTTGGTCAACTTCATTGAAGCGTTGTACTGCTGTGCGCCACTGGTTGTTACCGATGTCCCCAGCAAGTCGGCCGTGGCACTGTCGACCTGCAGGCTGGTCAGTACATTGCTTGCCCCGATCGATCCGAACCGCACCATGCCACTGCCTGCATTCAGTGCCAATGCGTGCGCACCATCCACACCTGCCAGGGTTATATCGCCCTGCACGCTGGTCAGGCTGCTGTCGCCGTTCAACTGCAACGCGCCGTTGAACGCCTGCGCGCCAACCGTGGTTACTGCGCTATCGATGGCCGCTGGGCCGGATACCGTCAGGCTGGAGAGCGCTGTCGATTGACCTATACCTCCGGCAATGCGGACCGCGTCGTCTGAGATCAGCGTAAGTCCCCATCCTCCATCAATGTTACCGGTGATGTTCAGCGCTCCACCTGCGTCCAGCGAGGTGTCACGCGTCAATCCAAGTGCGCCGACGTAGCGTTGGTAGCCTGCGGTGGTTATGTTGCTGCCAAATTGCAGCTGCGCTGCCTTGGCCTCCAGGTTGCGTGCACTGACACTGCCCAGTCTGAGCAGGCCACCTGCATTGATGAGGACATCACCGCCAAGCATATCGACACGACCGCCAAACACATTGAGGGCGTCCAATGCGATGTTGCCGTTAACAGCGTTGAATACGCTTGTACCCGAAACGTCCAGCGCCCCAAATTGGCTGATGGACGTGCCCAAAACCTCCAAAGCGCCGCCATCGGTGACCGTAATGGAACCCAGCGACATTGCCTTCCCGATAAGAGCGGCGCCACCGCCTGCGATGCTAGCGTCATCAAGTGCCAGTGCGCCCGAGGCCCTGGCGTCCAGCTTGGTGACCTGAACTCGGCTGATGTCCAATGCTGTGCTTGCATTGATGGACACAGTGGCACCGTCGAGCGATACATTGCCGTTGAACAGATTTCCAGCATTTGTCAGCGTTAGATCGCCGTTCGAAGCGAAGCTGGCATTACCGCCAACGTTGTAAGCCCCTGTCTGCTCGATACCGTTGAATACGCCGAGGCTGAGGTCGCCGCTGGTGGTGATGCCCTGCGCGCTGAATGACCCAGCAGAGACTGCCAGTGATGCCAGCGCGTTTGCTGCCCCAACAGCACCCAAAAATCGCGTCCCTCCCGATGCCTCTGTCGCCAGTGCATACGGGCCATCCAGCGTGCCGCTGAAGGCAATGGAACCTCCCAAACTCGTAAGCGCGGTACTGGCGGAAAGTACGGCATTTTCACCATAATCCTGATTACCCAGAGTCTTCAAAACACCCGACAGGCGCGTAGCGCCACCTCCACGGGTGGCTAGTGATGTCAATGCAGCGGTGCTGCCAATACCGCCAGCCAGCGTGGTGGTTCCCGCAGTATCTACTACCAGTGCATGCGCGCCATTTGCTCCTGCATTGATGTTGATGAAATAACCGCCAAGGCTTGTCAACGTGACATCGCCAGCCAATACCAATCCGTCGCGGTACGCCTGCGCGCCACTGGTGGTCACATTGCCGCCCAGTTTGGTCGTGCCACCGGCGTCTGTCTCCAACGCAGCAAGACTGACCGTGCCACCAAATGCGGTCTGGCCGGCGGTGTTTACGGTCAAGGCAGAAAGGCCAGTGACACTGCTGGCGAACGTAATGTCGCCCGCCGCCGCACTGCTCAACGTGGCAGGCCCGCTCAGCGAAACAGAATCGCGATAGGTCTGGCTTCCCGTTGTTTGCACATTGCCGCCCAACTCGGTGGTACCTGCTGCATCCGTGGTCAGTGAAGCAAGGGCTTCAGTTCCACCTACGGCGCCAGCGAAGGTGGTGGCTCCCGCCGTACTGACGGTCAGATCATGTGCGCCATTGATGGTAGATCTGAAGTCGATGGCACCCGCCCCCCGGCTGGTCAGCCACGTCGTTCCCAACAAAGCCACCTTGCCGTTGTAGCGCTGCGTACCCGTGGTGATGACGCTCGACGGCAACGATATGCGCGCCCCGCCGGAGACATCCAGCGACGCAAGCGCTGTTGAGCCTCCCACCGCACCACCAAAAGAGACTTCCCCGCCCGCTGTTGCCCACAAGGCATGGGCACCATCAATCACTCCGTTGAATGTGATCGCACCCAGTGTGCTGGACAGGCTGGCGCTCTGGTCCAGCACTACGGCGCCGTTGTAGACCTGCGCCCCAGCGCTACTGATCTCGGCAGGCAAATGGATGGATCCAGCGGTTACAGCCAGTGAGCTGACCCCGACGTTTCCAAAGGCCAACCTGCCAGAGGCCGAGATATTTACCTGATCGGCGCTGAGCGACACATTGCCGCCGAAGCTGTTGCCGACATTGGTCAACGTTACATTGTTGAGTGCGCTGGTCAGCGTGGTGCTACCGGTCACCTCCAGCGCCCCGGTCTGGGTAAGATCGGCGGCATTGCTCAAGGCGAGGTTTCCACTGACCGTTCCGCCGATGCTGGATACCTTGTTGGCCTCCCTGCTCAGTCTGGCGTCACCAGTAACAGCCAGTTCAAGCCCGGTGCTGGCGACCACTTTGCCGTCACTTTGGTTGACACCTTTATCACCGGCAAGTCGGATGGTTCCGGCGGCGACATCACCTGATATGTTCAGCCCGCCGCCAACGACATCTGCGGAAAGCAGCTGCGTGGCCTGTACCGCGCCACCAAGGTTGATGGCCGACGCTGCCAGTGCTGGATCCAGGTTTGCCCGCAGTATGATTTGGTTGGCCGTGATGGAGCCGGTGTTGCTCACGGCGGCAGAGGTAGCGGCTGGCAAACTACTGGTTGCGGCCTCCAACTGCGCAGTAAGGCCTGCCAGCGGGTCGTAGTGGAGAGTGACACCGCCAGCCGACAGCAGATTCACCGTGCTGCCAACGATGGAGCCACTATTGGAGACAGATGCCCCCATCAACATTACCGGGCCAAGGCTGGTGATCTGCGCCCCTGCAGCAGTGCTGACCACTGCCGCTGCTCCGTCCTGAGCGAACTGGTAGTCATCACTCTGGCCGTCTGTATTTGACGTCAACGAGCTGGCGACCAGACCAGCAACATTCACCTGTGCGGTGCCACCAAATGCAATGCCGGCAGGATTGATGAGAAACACGTGACCGTTCGATTTCAACACGCCATCAATGCTGCTCAGCGTCCCACCGTTCACCATGTTCAAGGTAACGCCGTTTGCATCTGGAGTGGTGATGTTGACGGCACCACCCTCGCCGATATTGAAGCTACCCCAGGTGATCAGGGCTTTTGCCTGGGCCTGGGTGATCGTCATCGTGTTGCCAGCGCTCGAGATGGTTGCGCCGGTGGCGATCCCGTTCTGCGGCAGCTCCACTGCCTGTGCCCCCGCAGCGTAAGCAAGTGCCAGCGCCAAAGGCAGCAGGCGCAGACGCGCCGGCAGGCGGCGAGTGGCGCCGGTCGTGCCGCTTGGCGAAGTGCCGATTTCGGAGGTCACCTGGACTTGGCCCAGGGCGTGGTTGAACACAAGACGGTAGATGCGATTCATGGTTCGGATCCTCAGAAATTCATGCCGATGCGCGCCCACACCTGGACGTCATCAGCATCGGGGGCGCGGTAGCTGCCGGTCGGTTTTGCTGCGCTCAGATCCAGCTTCAGCGCGGGCTGCCAGGGGAGGTAGAGGCCGACGGCGACGCCGGCGCCTTCCAGCGTGGTCGGCTGGATGCCTAGGCGGCGGTTGGCGGCGGCGGGCGAGGCGCGGCCCCAGTCGTAGAACAGCGACAGCTCCAGCAGGTCGCCCCAACGGCGGCCGTTGAACGGCGAGGCGCGCTCGGCAAAGCCCGGCGCGCTGACCTGATATTCAAAGCTGGCCTGCACGCCGCGGTCGCCCAAGGCGCTGGACAGCGGGTAGGCGCGCACGCTGCTGGGCCCGCCGAGACTGAACTGCTCCAGCGGGGTGAGCGCAGCGTCGGTGAACTGGGCGCTGCCGCGCAGCAGCAGGCGCTGGTTGGCGGGCAGGGCTTGCAGACGTGCGGCGGTCAACCGGCTGACCCAGAAGTAGGATTCATGGGTGGGGTATAGCCAGTTCATCGGCGAGGATTGGTCGTCGAAGGATTTGCGTACCGACAGTTGCGCCATGTTGATGCCGCGCCAGCGGCGGTCGGTATGGCGCAGGCTCAGGCCGGCATCAAACACATTGAAGGCATGCCGCGACAATTCCATGCCCAGCGCGTCGAGCCGCGATTGCTCGTGGATCAGCCGGGCCGAGGCCTGTACCTGCAGATCGGTGCGCTGGATGAACTTCCAGTCACTACCGGCGTACAGCTGCGTGGTGGGACCGTGGATCTGCAAGGCGCTGAACGGGCCGGTGTTCAACTCCATCTCGCTGCGGCTGAGCCCGGCGATGGCGCTGAGGCCATCCACTTTCGATGAGGGGATGCTCAGTGACAGCGCGGCCTGCCAACTGTCGGCCGGGTTCAGCCCATAACCCAGGCTGGCAGCCAGCACATCGCCGGCACCCAGTGCGTTGAATGCACTTATGCCGACCTCGGCGCGGTACTTGCCGGTGCTGTCGGTGCCGTGATTGCTCAGCCCGGCGCTGATTTCGTAAGGGTGAGCGCTGTCCTTGGCGACCAGCACGATGTCGGTCTCGCCTTCGTTCTGGCCGGGTTGCAGTACCGAGGTGACCGACACGCCCGGCAGGTCGCGGGCGTAGAGCAGGGCACGGTCCAGTTCCCTCTGCCGTAGCGGGCGGCCAATCAGGCCCAGGCTGCTGGCACTGAGTTGGTCATCGCGGTAACGCTGGCTGCCTTGCACCAATATCCGGCCAACCCGACCTTCGATGACCTTGAGGGTCAAGGTTTGGCTGTCACCGATCTGCTGCGGTGGGATATAGGCCACCGACACCAGAAAGCCGGCATCGCGGTAGGTCTGGGTAATGCGGGCGGTGATCTGCTCGATCTGGGCGAAGCTGAGCGCGGCCGGCAGGCTTGGACTGATCTCGCGCAGGGCCTGGTTGGCAACAGCCTCGACCGAGGCGCGGCTGAGGCCATTGGCCGGATGCTCGCCAACACCTTCCACGCTGATTCTGGCGACCTGCACGGTGGCGGCGCTGGTTGTGCCGGGGTCGGCAGCCCAGACGCTGGTGGATATGCCGCCCAAAGCCAAGCCCAGCGCGGCGGCGAGCAGGGCCGCGGGGCGGCGCAAGGGGCGGGCGGAGCGGGGGCAGGGAGTGCGGCCGTGGCAGTGCATCAGCAGGGTATTCCTTACAGTTCAACGGTAGGGCTGGCGGCTGCAAAAGCCGGGGGCATACTCTGTTAACCGTAAGAAACAGGGCGAGGCGATCACTGATTTCAGGTAACTGCCCGACATTGTGATGGTCGTCACAAGTTGCTGCGGGGCGGCACCGGGCAGCCGATCCCAAATGAACAGGCGGCTGGCGGGCTGGAACGGGCTACAATCGGAAGCTCCCTCGCCCCCGTACCAGGAGCTGTGATGTTCCCGCGTGAAGCCCGTATCGAGTCCTACGATCCCGAGTTGGCCAAGGCCATTGCCGATGAGTGCCAGCGTCAGGAAGACCATGTCGAGCTGATTGCCAGCGAGAACTACGCCAGCCCGCTGGTGATGGAGGCGCAGGGCAGCCAGCTGACCAACAAGTACGCCGAGGGCTACCCGGGCAAGCGCTACTACGGTGGCTGCGAGTACGTCGATATCGCTGAAAAGCTGGCCATCGACCGCCTCAAGCAGCTGTTCGGCGCCGATTACGCCAATGTGCAGCCGCACAGCGGCTCGCAGGCCAACCAGGCGGTGTACTTCGCCCTGTTGCAGCCGGGCGACACCATCCTGGGCATGAGCCTGGCCCATGGCGGCCACCTGACCCACGGTGCCAAGGTCAATGCCTCGGGCAAGATCTTCAACGCCATCCAGTACGGTGTGGACGAAGCCGGCCTGATCGACTACGACGAAGTCGAGCGCCTGGCCCTGGAGCACAAGCCGAAGATGGTGGTGGCTGGTTTCTCCGCCTATTCGCAGATTGTCGACTGGGCGCGTTTCCGTGCCATCGCCGACAAGGTGGGTGCCTATCTGTTCGTGGACATGGCGCACGTCGCCGGTCTGGTCGCCGCTGGCGTCTACCCGAACCCGATCGAGCACGCCCACGTGGTCACCTCGACCACCCACAAGACCCTGCGCGGCCCGCGTGGCGGCATCATCATCGCCAAGGGCGCTGGCGAAGAGATCGAGAAGAAGCTGCAGTCGATCGTGTTCCCGGGCATCCAGGGCGGCCCGCTGATGCACGTCATCGCCGCCAAGGCCGTGGCCTTCAAGGAAGCGCTGGAGCCGGAATTCAAGGCCTACCAGCAGCAGGTGGTGAAGAACGCCCAGGCCATGGCTACCACGCTGATCGCGCGCGGTTACAAGATCGTCTCCGGTGGCACCCAGAACCATCTGATGCTGGTCGACATGATCGGCAAGGACGTGTCCGGCAAGGATGCGGAAGCCGCACTGGGCAAAGCCCACATCACCGTCAACAAGAACTCGGTGCCGAACGACCCGCGTTCGCCGTTCGTGACCTCGGGCCTGCGCCTGGGCACCCCGGCCATCACCACCCGTGGTTACCAGGAAGCCGACTGCGTGGCGCTGGCAGGCTGGATTGCCGACGTGCTGGACGCACCGGCTGACGAAGCCGTCATTGCCCGCGTGCGTGATGCGGTCAGTGAGCAGTGCCGCAAGTACCCGGTTTACGGCTGATCGGTGGCGGGTGCCAGCATATCTCGGCGCCCGTTCTGCCCTGAGCTGACCGCGTTACCCCGGGTTGGGCGCTTGCCCCGGCCCGGGGTTTGTTGTATCTGCGTTACAGGTTTTCCACGTCGCATGCGCGGCGCCTGAAGTCCAAGGCTTGAAACATGCATTGCCCGTTCTGCCAGCACACCGACACCCGCGTGATCGACTCACGTGTTTCCGAAGATGGCGCCACCATCCGCCGCCGGCGTGGCTGCGAGGCCTGTGGCGAGCGTTTCAGTACGCTGGAAACCATCGAACTCAAGCTGCCGGTGATCGTCAAGAGTGACGGTGGCCGCGAAGCCTTTGACGCGCGCAAGCTGCGGGTGGGCTTTGACCGCGCGCTGCAGAAGCGGCCGGTATCGGAAGAGCGCATCGAGGCGGCGGTACGCGCGGTGGTGCATCAGCTGCGCATGTGCGGCGAGCGCGAAGTACCATCGATCAAGGTCGGCGGCTTTGTGATGGACGAGCTGCGCAAGCTCGACCATGTCGGCTATGTACGTTTTGCCTCGGTCTACCGCAGCTTCGAGGATGTGGCGGATTTCCGCGACGAGATCGAAAAGCTGGAGCGTGACCATTCCAGCGATGAAGATCAGCTGCCGCTGCTGGGTCGTGCGCGGGTGGAAGAGGCGCGGGCAGGCAAGAACGGCAAACGCTGACCGGTACAGTGTTTCGGTATGGAGGCCGAAATGGCGATGCGATCAACGGGAAAGCTGTTTTCATGCAATGCACTGCTTGTGGCTGCGTTGTGTCTGCCATTGACTGCACAGGCGCAGGATCAAGAACAGGAGTTGTCCAAGCTGTTGGATGTGGCCGAGCGCGCCCGGCAGGCTGCGCAGGAAGCCGCCGACGCTGTTTCCACGCTGGATCAAGCTCGACGCAGGCCATCTTCCTGTGCGGGGGATACGTGTACGCCACAGGCGCTGGCAGGGCGCTATCGCATCGTCGAAGAGGGATTTGCAGGCTCGGTTCTGGAGCTGGGCGGCGACGGGAACTATGCGCTGCAGTTGGCCATGTCTCCCTTGCCGCGCAGCTCGAAGGGGCAATGGTCGCTGGAGGACGGCATGTTGTTGCTGCATCCGCGTGATGACCTCGCCAACACCGTGCAACTGGTTCCGTATGAAGCCAGGTCAGCCGAGCGCGCGCAGGTGCAGCAGCTGCTTGCCGACCTGCAACAGGCGCATCCGGATCCGGCTGATCGCAGTGGTCACGGCGAGCTCGAGGAACTGCAGGTGGCACTGGCAGACACGCACGCAGCGGGCAGGCCGTTGTACGTGGATCTGCTCGATCCAATGAGCGGCGTGGCCAGCGACGGCGTGCAGGTGGTGTTGGAGCTGGCCCAGGGCGAGCTGGCCGCTGAAGCCGAGTTGTCTGGGGCAAACACCTATCGTTTCCCATCGCCGGCACCGGGGCAGGTGGTGACTGGGCTGCGCTTGCACTTCCCAGGCATTGATGCGTCCGTGCGCCTGCCTTTGCATCCACCGCTGCGGCCCGGCTACCAGGTGTTGTTCGACGGCTGCGCGGTGGGCATGTGTGAATCGGAGACGATGGGCTTGGTGCTGGAGCAGGCGGAGGGTGGCGTGCGTTTTGATGGCTTGGGTATTGGCGTGTTCCAGCGCGTGAACGACTAGTTTTTTGAATGTGCAGGCCACCGAGCGTGGCCGCGTGAGTTGAATCCGATGAAGATCATCAATCTGCAGGACCGGTCCGAACTGCTGCCGGCAATCGCCCTTGCCCATGTGCAGGCGTTCGGCACGCTGCTGCCGGACTGGACGCTGGCCCAGGCCGAAGCCGAGCTGCGTGCGCAGCAGCGCGACGGCATTCCCTGCACCTGGCTGGCCGAAGATGACAGTGGCTGGCTGGGCTCGGTCAGTCTGTTGCATGACGATCACGAACAGATACGCGGCTGGTCGCCCTGGCTGGCCTCGCTGTATGTAGATCAGGCCGCGCGCGGGAAAGGCGTGGGCGCAACGCTGGTGGCGCACTGCGTTGCGCAGGCGGCGGCGCTGGGCGTGCCCGTGCTGTACCTGTACTGCGAAACACCGATGGTGGCGTGGTATCGCAGTCTGGGCTGGCGCGTGCATGCCGAGCTGCAATTGGGGCCGTTGGCGATAACCGTGATGGCCGTGGATACCGGTTGTCGCTGATTTGGCGGGGAATACGGGTGCTGACATCGGTGCGCATACACTTGGCGCACGACTGCTGCCGAACGGGCAGCGCATTCGCAATGAGGTTTTACCGATGAGTCAGTTCACCGCCACCGATCACCTGCTGATGGCCCGCGCGCTGCGCCTGGCCGAACGCGCGGCCTGGACCACCCGCCCCAATCCCATGGTGGGTTGCGTCATTGCCCAGGGTGATGAGGTGGTGGGCGAGGGCTGGCATCAGCGCGCTGGCGGCCCGCATGCCGAAGTGTTTGCGTTGCGCCAGGCCGGTGAGCGCGCGCGCGGCGCTACCGCTTACGTCACCCTGGAGCCCTGCGCGCACTACGGCCGCACGCCGCCCTGCGCGCTGGCGCTGATCGATGCTGGCGTGGGCCGGGTGGTGGCGGCGATGGCCGATCCCTTCCCGGATGTGGATGGCGGCGGTTTTGCGCTGCTGCGCCAGGCCGGTATCTCCGTCGAGGTGGGTTTGATGGCCGCGCAGGCGCGAGAACTCAACCATGGGTTTCTATCGCGCATCGAGCGTGGCCGCCCATTCGTGCGGGTGAAACTGGCCGGCAGCCTGGATGGGCGTACGGCAATGGCCAATGGCGAATCCAAGTGGATCACCGGTGAGGCGGCACGTGCCGACGTGCAGCAGTGGCGCGCCCGCGCGGGCGCGATCCTGACCGGCGCGGCCACGGTGTTGGCGGACGATCCGTTGCTGACAGCACGCCCGGAGGCGGGCGAATTTCTACCGCCTTTGCGGGTGGTGCTGGACGCGCGGCTGCGCACCCTGGACTGCAAGCGTGTGCGCGAAGGCGATGCGGGCACCTTGTATCTGCATGGTCCGGCGGTGCCGGTGCCCGCGTTGGAGGGTGCCGAATTTGCCGGCGTGGGTGTGCAGGGCGATGGCCGGTTTGATCTGGCCGAGGTGATGGCGATGCTGGCGGCGCGCGGCATCAATGAGGTACATGTCGAAGCCGGGCCAACCCTGTGCGGGGCCTTGCTCAAGGCCGGATTGGTCGACGAACTATTGCTGTACATGGCGCCCTTGCTGATGGGCGATAGCGCGCGGCCGCTGCTGGCGGGCTTGGGCATCGAGCATATGGCCCAAGCCCTGCCGCTGGAGGTGCACGACGCCCGCATGCTCGACAAGGACCTGCGCCTGCAGCTGCGACCGCCGGCGAAGACCAACTGAGCGCACTACATGAATCACGCCGCTGGCTGGAATCCGGGCAATAAAAACGGGGGCCTTTCGGCCCCCGCTGCATTAAACCCGGTAAGGCCGGATCAGAAGCTGGCGCGCACGCCGACCGAGTACTGGGCGAAGTCGCCCTGCCACTGGCCTTCAGCAACCACGCCCCAGGTCTTGTTGAACTTGACCTGGCCGCCCAGCACGCCGACGAACTCGGTGTCCATGTCGCTGCCATCGAGGGCGCCGCCCTTGATCCAGGCTTCGGTACGTGCCGACGGCTTGCCACGCAGGCCGATGGTCACGCGACCGGCGTTGGTGTGGTCTTTATAGGTGCCATTGAACTCGCCGGCGCCACTGACTTTTTCTTCAAGGCTCAGACGCAACCAGGCGATGTCGGCGGTGAAGTCGACGCGGTCGCTCATGTTCATGTGGTAACCGGCGCCCAGCTCCGGCTGGCCCAGCTGGAACTTCGAACGCACGCCATTGCCCCAGCTGACCGACTTGCGGACCTGCGAGTAACCAGCGAACAGGTTGACCTTGTCGGCGATGTCGAACGAACCGCGCAGGTAGGCGCCATCCAGGCTCGGGTCATTGAGCTCGTTGTCGTTGATCTTGACCTGGGTCCAGCCGGCTTCGGCGTAGGTGTAGCTGAGCTCGTCAGCGGAGGCGACAACAGGTGCGGCTGCCAGCATGGCGGCCAGAATCAGGGTCTTGCGCATGGAATCCTCTTGGATGTGATGTCCGTGTCGACCAGCCCCTTGCGGGCTGGAACCGTAACGTCATGTGACGGTGCGCGGATTCTAACGAAAAATTCACATGTGACAAGTGGTAGGGAGATGTCGGCTGCGCTAGGCCGGAACTACTTGTTCATAGAGATTTTTGCGGAATATGGCCCGCTTTTCCCGGCTTTTAAAGTCCAATTGGCTTGCTTTCCGCTTTTGTCGAGCGCTCGCTGTTGCCTGGGCAAGACGATACTTTCAGAGAAATCCCATCACCTTTGACGCAGGTTCCCTTTCGACGACATCGCTTTTCGGGGTAGGGAACGTTGTTTGTCGCAGGTAATCCTTTGCTCGCTTGCATGTGGCTTCAACTGCCTTGCCCCCGGCCCAGCTAGCTGCGGTGCCTGCGTCATCGAGAGCTACCAGCCCGTTCCACCGATGGGAAGCACTTGTTCAGCCGGGCCCGGGTCTTGCTGGGACCAGCGCTGCTACAATCGCCGGGCCGGTTCGCCGGCACTCACAAACGTCTTCAGGGCGGGGTGCAACTCCCCACCGGCGGTAGGTACAACGCTCCCGATGGGGCTGCTGTACGAGCCCGCGAGCGCTCCAGCAAGGCCCGCACAGCAGTGCGGTTACCCGGCGGAGGTCAGCAGATCCGGTCAGATGCCGGAGCCGACGGTCATAGTCCGGATGAAAGAAGACGGTGTCTCGGTCCCCTTGCAGGGGCCGTGCGCCTGTTTGCCTTGCGGCGTTTTTCGCTCACTGTATTGCGGAGAACGTTAGTGTTTACTGGAATCATCGAAGGCGTCGGCCGTCTGGCCGCACGCGAACCCATCGGCGGCGATGTCCGCTTCACCTTCGCCGTCGGCAGCCTGCCGTTCGAGCAGGTGCAGATGGGCGAGAGCATCGCCGTCAACGGCGTCTGCCTGACCGTCATCGACTTCGACGGCAGCAGTTTCAAGGCCGATGCCTCCACCGAAACCCTGGACCTGACCACCCTCGGTGGCCTGGCCGAAGGCGCGGTGATCAATCTCGAGCGTGCCATGCGCCCGACCGACCGTCTTGGCGGCCATCTGGTCAGCGGTCATGTCGATGGCCTGGGCAAGGTGCTGTCCATCCACGAGGATGCGCGCGCGCTGCGTTGGCGCTTTGCCGCGCCCAAGGCGCTGCTCAAGTACATCGCCAAGAAAGGCTCGATCTGCGTGGATGGCGTCAGCCTCACCGTCAACGAAGCCGACGACGAAGGGTTCGAGGTTGCCTTGATCCCGCATACCGTTGCCAATACCGCCTTCTCTGCCACCGCCGTGGGCAGTGCGGTCAATCTGGAAATCGATCTGGTCGCCCGCTATGTCGAGCGCCTGCTGGGCCAAGGAGCCGCACAATGAATTTCGCCCCCGTTCCCGAACTGCTGGAAGAGATCCGTGCCGGTCGCATGGTGGTCATCGTCGATGATGAGGACCGTGAGAACGAAGGCGACCTGATCATGGCCGCCGAGCTGGTCAAGCCGTCGGACATCAACTTCATGGTCACCCATGGCCGCGGCCTGGTGTGCCTGCCGCTGACCCGTGGACGCGCAGCTGACCTTGGCCTGGCGCCGATGGTGCAGGCCAATACCGCGCAGTTCCAGACCAATTTCACGGTCAGCATCGAAGCGGCTGAAGGCGTGACCACCGGTATTTCCGCGCACGACCGCGCGCATACCATCCGCACCGCGGTCAAACCCAATGCCAAGCCTTCCGACCTGCACCAGCCGGGCCACATCTTCCCGCTGATCGCCCAGCCCGGCGGCGTGCTGACCCGCGCCGGGCATACCGAAGCTGGCGTCGATCTGGCGATGCTGGCCGGGCTCGAGCCGGCCGGCGTGCTGGTGGAAATCCTCAACCCCGACGGCAGCATGGCGCGCCGCCCGCAGCTGGAAGTGTTCGCCCGCGAGCACGGTCTGAAGATGGGTTCCATCGCCGACCTCATTGCCTACCGCCTGGCCACCGAACACACCGTCGAGCGTGTGGACGAGCGCGACATCGATACCGAGTTCGGCGCCTTCAAGCTGGTCACCTACCGCGACCGTATTGCCAACGACCTGCATTTCGCCTTGGTTCGCAGCACTCCGGACAAGGACACGCCGACCCTGGTGCGCGTGCAGGTGGAGAACCCGCTGGCCGACCTGCTGCACTGGCGCCGGGATGATTTCGGCGTGGCCAATACCGATGCACTGCGGGCCATCGACGCCGCCGGCAGCGGTGTGATGGTGGTGCTGTCGGCACCGCGCGACACCAATGCCCTGCTTGCCCGCCTGCGTCAGCAGCCGGCACCGGTGACCCCGGGCAAGGACAAGGACGTGGGCCAATGGCGCCGCAACGGCGCCGGCGCGCAGATCCTGTCGGATCTGGGCCTGGGCAAGCTGCGCGTGCTGGGCACCCCGCGCCGGCAGATCGGCCTGGCCGGCTACGGCCTGGAAATCGTCGAAACCGTGCAGCCCTGAGGCCGGCAAGCAGTGCGCAGGAAACAGAAACGGGTAAAGCCGGGTAGTTGGCTTTCCCCTGTTTCTGGTTCCTAAACACTGGTTTCTGCTCCAAAGGTCCGCGCACGTTAAACTTACCCACCCTCAGGAACCCCACGCCCCCATGAGCCACTACGAAGGCGACCTCCGCCCGGCCGGATCGGCCCGTTTTGCCATCATTGCCAGCCGCTGGAATGCCCGGATCACCGATATCCTGGTCACTGGCGCCCGCAAGAGCCTGGCCGGCAACGGTATCGGCGAGGACGCCATCGACGTGGTCCGTGTACCCGGTGCCTGGGAAATCCCCCTGGTTGCCGCGCGTCTGGCTGCGGCCGGGCAGCACGCTGCGATCATCGCCCTGGGCTGCGTGATCCGTGGCGAAACCCGCCATTACGAACACGTTGCCGACCGCTGCGCCGAAGGCCTGATGCGCGCCCAGCTGGATTTTGGCGTGCCGGTGCTCAATGGCGTGCTGGCGGTGGAGCGGGTGGAGGATGCCGATGCCCGTGCGGGCGGCAACCACGGCAACAAGGGTGAGGAAGCCGCATTGTCGGCATTGGAAATGGTCAATCTTCTGGAACAGCTGCCATGAATAACAAGAACAACGGCAAGCCTGCCGGAAAGCCGGTCCGTCGCGATGGCGTCGACCCGGTACTGCGCTCGCGCGCGCGTCGCCGTGCCCTGCAGGCGATCTATGCCTGGCAGATCTCCGGCGGCAACGCTGAGTCGCTGCTGGCCCAGTTCGCCCACGAACAGGCCCACGAAATCGCCGACCTGGTGTACTTCGAAAGCCTGCTGCGCGGCGTGCTGGACAACCGCCGTGACCTGGACGAGGCGCTGGCCCCGTTCGTCGACCGTGCGGTCGAGGAAGTGGATGCCATCGAGCGTGCGGTACTGCGCGTGGCAGCTTTCGAACTGCGTTACCGCCAGGATGTGCCGTACCGCGTGGTGATCAACGAAGCCATCGAAACCGCCAAGCGGTTTGGCTCTGAGCACGGCCATACCTATGTCAATGGCGTGCTTGACCGCGCCGCGCTAGAGTGGCGCAAGACTGAATCCAACCAGTAACCGACGGCGGCGGTTTCGCCACCAACGGGGTTTGCTGCAGCGCCGGGCCGGCATCATCGGCGCCGGCGTTGTTGTTTTACAGGGAGCGCGATCATGAGCCTTGACGAGTTTGGACTGATCGAGCGGATACGGCGGCGTACCGGCGCGCGTGCCGACATCGTATTGGGCATTGGCGACGATGCGGCGCTGTTGCAGCCGGCGCCGGGCCAGCAGCTGGTGGTGACCACCGATACGCTCAATATCGGTGTGCACTTTCCGGCAGAAACGCCTGCGGCCGATATCGGCTGGAAAGCATTGGCGGTGAACCTGTCCGACCTTGCCGCGATGGGCGCAACGCCGGCCTGGTGCAGCTTGTCGTTGTCGCTGCCCGATGCCAGCGCGCAGTGGGTGGACGAATTCGCTCAAGGTTTCTTCGCGCTGGCCGATCTACATGGCATCGCCCTGATAGGTGGCGACACCACCCGGGGGCCGTTGTCGATCTCGATCACCGCGATGGGCCAGGTTGCGGCAGGGCAGGCGCTGCGCCGTGACGGTGCCCAACCCGGTGACGACATCTGGGTCAGTGGCGTGCCCGGCGAAGCCGGTCTGGCCTTGGCGTTGTGGCAGCAGAAGGTGTTGGACGTAAGCCGCGTCGCTGACGATTCCGCGCACGAACACCTGCGCCTGCGGCTGGCGCGGCCAACGCCGCGGGTTGAACTGGGGCGCGCATTGCGCGGCGTGGCGACTGCCGCGGTGGATGTGTCCGATGGTCTGCTTGCCGACCTGGGCCATATCTGTGCACGCAGTGGCGTTGCTGCCGACGTGCTTGAAAACGCATTGCCTGCATCGGCGGCGGCACAGCAATGTGCGCTCTCTGCTGCGTTCAATGCACTGCGTGCAAGCGCAGGTGATGACTATGAGTTGTGCTTCACCGCGCCGCAGGCGCAGCGGCAGGCATTGCACGAAACCATGGCTTCCGTAGCAGTTCCGCTTACCCGGATTGGCTATATTCGAGCCGGAACCGGGCTGCAGGTGATCAACCAGGAGGGCGGTGTGGTGGTGTTGTCAAAGCAGGGCTACAACCACTTTGCGGGCATCGGGAAATAAGGGAACCCAGCCCTTTGTAAAAGCAGCGCTGCCGCGTTCACGCGGTGTCCACGTATTCATATTTACTATCGCGGCTGTGATGGAAGTCGCGTTTTTGGTGCAGCCCCACTGGCTGTATCCGGCGACCGCAAACAGGGGATGGGGTAGTGGAAACAGCAACATTGGAAAAGCTGAGGGCGAAGGTAAGTGATGTGGGGACACCTTCGTCCAACGTAGACAGCGCTGCGCTCGAAACCGAGCTCGACCAGGTCATCAATCGCAGCGTCGGCATTTCCATGCTGCTGGTATCCACGGCCGATGGCCGCGCGATTGCACATCGCTCCTTGAACAAGCTTGATCCACGACGCTTGTCCGCGATGAGTAATTCGTTTCTTACGCTTGGTGAAACCTTGTCACGTGAGCTCGGCCTGAGTACGGCCGACTACGTGACCATGTCCACTTCACAGGGCAGCATGGTGCTGGTGCGCGTTGCCGCGGACCGGCCCTATACGTTGGCGGCATTGGGGCATGCCGACACCTCGCTTGCCATCCTGTTGTATGCCGCCCGCGATGCCGCGGCGCGGATCAAGCAGTTGCTGTAATTCACCAGTTGCAAATCACCTGTGCCGCAGTTCGCCTGGCATGCCAGGGACGCGGTGCGGGTGACGGATTCGGGTAAGACGCAACATGCGTGTCGCCGGCCTTGAACAATGGGCGGGCTGCACTGCACTACTTAGACAACATTCGATCAGGAACGGAGAACAACATGGCTGGAAACGTCAAGCTCGACAAGTTGAATGAAATCGCCGGTTTCGTCGGCGCCGCATTGGTCGACAGTGACAGCGGCATGGCGCTGGGCATGCTCGGCGGTGGCCCGATCAACCTGGAAGTGGCAGCTGCGGGCAACACCGAAGTGGTGCGCGCCAAGCGCCGCGTCGCTGCCTCGCTGGGCATCACCGATGCGATTGAAGACATCCTGATCACCCTGACCAAGCAGTACCACCTGATCCGTCCGCTGGAGAGCAATGCGGACCTGTTCCTGTACGTGGTGCTGGACCGCTCGCGCGCCAACCTGGCGCTGGCGCGTCACGAGCTGAAGTCGTTCGAACAGACGCTCGATTTCAAGTGATGCAATGCGGCACCGCTGCTCCCTGACGGAGCAGCGGTGCCGCAATCGCGCATCGACCCACAGGCCTGATCGAAACGATGAGTGCACCCGCCCGCAAAATTTCTGCCGCTGTGATCGGATGCACGGGTCTTGATGTCCTGCATATGATGCGGTTGAAGGTTGCCAGTTCGCTGCTGATGGCCGAGTACATCCAGGCCGATGTGCAGGAATGGAAGCAGCAACCGGTGGATCTGCTGGTGGCCTGCATTGACGACAGCAGCGGCCAGCAGGTGCTGCGCGAAGCCAATCTCAAGGGCTTGCCGGTACTGGCGGTGACGCGCAAGGTGTTGTCCGGCCTTTCGATTCCGGGCGTGGCCTATGGGGCCAGCGTCCGCGATATTTTCCAGCAGTTGCGGCAGCTGTTGCTGGAGTCCGATCGCAGCGGTGAGCGGTTCAAGCCGCGTACGCTGTTCCGCAGCCTGGCCGATGCCCAGGGCAAGCCCAGCGTTCTGCATATGGGCCTGGTCAAGGTGATGATCAACGCAGCGCATACGCGGGTTACCCTGCTGCGCGATCTGCCTTACGAAAACTATCTCAATGCGGCGGCTGAGCCGGGTTGGACCTTGTCGCTGCTGGGTAGTGCCGAGGCGGTGGACGAGGCCCTGGCCGATGCGGTCAGCGCGCACGCATTCGAGGATTTCTGCTGGCAGGCCGCGGTGCTTTCGCCCGAGCCGCTGCTGGAGCAGCAAACCACCGGCCTGTACCAGCTGCGCGGCTGGCCGGAGGTCGAAACCGGCAAGCTGCCGATGCAATGGCTGCTGCCAATGGCTGCAATGATGATCCGGCCGTGGCAACCTGGCCCGCTGGCGCTTGCCACCGGCACGTCACTGGATGACATTGCCCGTATCATGGCAGCGGCGGCATGTACCGGGCTGCTGGACAGTAGTGGTAGCCAGGCGGCGGGCCTACGTCCTGCCGGCAACAAGGTCTCAGGCTTTTTCACGCGTATCGCCAAGCGATTCGGGCTCAATTTTTCCAAGGGGCTTCAGGTCTGACGGATATGGCAACCAAGTTGGTTTTTGTCGGTGAAATGGGTGCGGGTAAAACGACTGCGATCCGGTCGATCTCGGACATGGAGCCGATCAGCACGGAAATGCCGATCAGCGACGACACGGCGCTGTCGGCGTTTGAGGACAAATCGCATACCACGGTGGCGCTGGATTACAGCTCCATTGAACTGGGCGATGGTGAGCTGCTGCATGTCTACGGTGTGCCGGGTCAGGCCTACCTGGATTTCATGTGGCCGATCGTCGCTGAAGGTGCAATCGGCGTGATCGTACTTGTGAGCGCACTCAACCCGCGCGCGCTGCCAAGTACGTTGACCCTGCTGGAGCGCTTCCGTGGATTGGCACCGGAGGCCTGTTTCGCGGTGGGCGTGACCTGCCAGGATCGCGAGTCCGAGTTCAGCTTCACCGAGTTCCGCAACGCACTGGCCAGCGAAGGTCACCGCCTGCCCGTGATGTGGGTGGACGCACGCGAAACCAGCCAGGTCGATTTCCTGATCAAGGCACTGCTGTCCTGCCGCTACGCCGAATCGATCGCCTGACGCAGTCGTAGGGGACTGCTTTGCCGCGGTTGTGGGAGCGGCGTAAGCCGCGAAGCAACGACAGCATCAGATTGCAGTTCTACCCGGCGCCGACCTGCTGCCAGCTTCGCGGCTTACGCCGCTCCCACAAACACAAATACATACCCGGTGTTGCCGCAGGTGGCTGCTTTGCTGCATTTGTAGGAGCGGCGTAAGCCGCGAAGCCACCACAGCATCAGATTGCAATTCTACCCGGCACCGACCTGCTGCCAGCTTCGCGGCTTATGCCGCTCCTACAAACACAAATGCATACCCTGCATTGCGGCAGGGAGCTGCTTTGCTGCGGTTGTAGGAGCGGCGTAAGCCGCGAAGCCACTGCAGCATCAGATTGCGGTTCTGCCCGGCATCGACCTATTGCCAGCTTCGCGGCTTACGCCGCTCCTACAATCCCGACACCCGTAAGCCTCCTGCAAGCCCTACAGATCCTCCTGTTCCGGCAGCACCTTGCCCGGATTGAGGATCCCGTCCGGGTCCAGCGCCTGCTTGATGGCGCGCATCGTCGCCAGGGTGCCCGCCGAGAATGCCTGGGTCATGAAATCGCGCTTGGCCAGGCCTATTCCATGTTCGCCGGACAAGGTGCCCCCCAATTGCAAGGCCAGTTCAAACACCTTTGGCAGTGCCGCATGCGCGCGCTCGTTCTCGCTGGCGTCCTCCGGGTGATAGAGGATGTTGACGTGCAGGTTGCCGTTGCCGGCATGGCCAAAGGTGACGATCGGCAGCTGCGCCTGCGCCGACAGCTGCTGCACGCCTTCCACCAGCGCTGGAATTTGCGATACCGGCACCACCACGTCTTCGTTGATCTTGCCCGGCGCGATGGTTTTCAACGCCGGCGACAAGGCACGCCGTGCCGCCCACAACTTGTCGCGCGTGCTGCCATCGGTGGCCACGTCCAGCGCCAACATGCCATCGCCTTCGGCGGCTTCGGCCAGCGCATTGAGCAGATAGGGCAGGGTGTCGTCGTCGCCATCGGCATCGATCAACAACATCGCGCCGGCCTCGGGTACCTGCGCGCCGTTGTGGCGCAGCAGCTGCAGGCTGCGCGCATCCATGAATTCCAATGTGGTGGGCGTTACCGGCTGCGCCATCACCCGCGATACCGCCGCCGCTGCGGCCTCGGCATCGCGGTACAGCACACGCAGACCGGCCTGGCTGCGCGGGCGTGGGGTCAGCTTGAGCGTGGCCTCGACGATCAGCGCCAGCGTGCCTTCACTGCCAACCAGCAGATGGGTGAGGTCGTAGCCGGTGGAATCCTTGGTATAGGGGCCGCCGCATTGAATCAGTTCGCCGGTGCCGGTGACCGCCACCAGCCCGAGCACGTTGTCGCGGCTGGTGCCGTACTTCACCGCGCGCGGCCCGCCTGCATTGCAGGCCAGGTTGCCACCGATGCTGCAGATGTCCGCGCTGGACGGGTCCGGCGGCCAGAACAGACCATGCGGCATCAATGCCTGCTGCAGGTCGCCGTTGAGCACGCCGGGTTCGACCACCGCGCAGCGGTCGCCGGGGCGGATGGCGACGATGCGGTTCATTTGCGCGAACGACAGCACGATGCCGCCTGCGGTCGGCACGGCGGCGCCGGTGGTGCCGGTGCCGGTGCCGCGGCCCACCAGTGGCACGCCGTGCTGGCGGCAGGCGCGGACGATGGCCTGCACCTGTTCGCGGTTGCGTGGCATCGCAACTCCCTGCGGCAGCGCATGCCGCCAGGAGTTGTCCTGGGCATGCGCCTGCAGGCTGTTGGGGTCGGTGCGCCAGTCATCGCCAAGCAGCTGTGACAGGGTGTGTTCGAAAGCAGCGGGCAGTGGGGTCATGGCGGTGTCGATGATGCGGGGGTGCGGTGCTGGATCAGGCGCCAACCGGTGACGCCGATCAGCAGTGGCAGCCACACCCAGCGCAGTTCCGAAAGGACGGTCTGCAGGCCGCGTGCGCTGAAAAAATTATTGGCGAACGGTGAGACGCGGATGGGTCGCCACGGCGCGAACAGGCGCTGCTCGCTCCACGGCCACCATAGCGCCACACCCAAGCCACCGGAGGTCAGCGCATCCAGCAAGGGGTGCGACACGGCGCAGATGAAGACGAACACCGCAGCCTGGATGCGGCTTGCCTGCAGGGCCCTGGCACAGGGAATGGCCAGGGCCGCAAGCAACATGGCGAACAGCAATGAGTGGCTGGCACCGCGATGGCCGAAGCCATCGGCATAGGGTATGTGCAGGGCAAAGGCCAGTACGTCGGCATCGGGCAGCATCGCTGCGACTACGCCAGCGCCAAGCAGGCGCGTGGAAATGCGGCCGCGCTCGCTGGCGCACCACAGTGCCAGCGGAATTGCAGCATGGGTAAATACGCTAGGCATCAGCAGTCGTCGGCGCGGAAGGCGTCACGGATCCAGTTCAGGCGCGGCGGTTCGCCACTGGCTTCGACCACGTCGAAACGGCAGGGGCTGTTGGCCAAGCTGGGATGTTGGCTCAGGTACAACTGTGCGGCACGGACCAGCTTGCGGCGCTTGCCCAGATCAACCGAGGCCGCACCGCCGCCAAAAAGCGCCGAGCGCCGATAGCGCACTTCGACAAACACCAGGCTGGCGGCGGTGGGGTCGTGCATCACCAGGTCCAGCTCGCCACCGCGGAAGCGCACATTGCCGGCGCGCCAGCGCAGGCCGGCTTGCTCAAGCAGCACGCGGGCAGCGGCTTCCACCGCTGCGCCGCGTTGGTGCTGCTCAGCGGCCATCACCAATGGCGACCGGGCGGCCGGCGCTGAAGGTGGACCATGCCGGCGTACGCAGCACATTGCCGAAACCGTCCAGATGCAGCGTGCCGGTGGCGCCGCTGAGGCCGCCACTGGTGCTGTTGGCCAGCTTCTCCATATAGGCGGTGATCTTCCAGGCGTCATAGCCGAAGGCGAACAGACGCCCGGCGCCGCCACGTGCGGTCGGCAGGGTGGTGGCGACCGCGGCAGCGGCCGGCAGACCGGCAACACCGCGGCTGCTCCAAGCCTCGGTCGGGAAGGCGATGCCATCGAGCGCGGCATCTTCTTCGGCCTTGCCGGTGCCAGCAGTCAGCTGCGAGGTGCCGACGCGGCTGACTGCGCTGAGCCCGGCCAGGGCAAGCTGCGGTGCCAAGGCGCGGGCCTGGTTGCCTTTGACGGCGAGCAGGATGGCATCGACGCTGCCGGCCTGACGCAGCTGTGCGGTGATATCGGCAGGCGCCTCGCTGACACTGATGGTGGCCGCGACCTTGCCGCCGCGCTCGCTGAAGCGTTCCTTGAAGGCGTTGCTGGAGCGCCGGCCGGCATCGTCATTGCTGGCGATCACCAGCACATTGCGGCGTTCGCGGCTGAGCAGGTATTCGGCGGCCATCAGGCCGTCGTCTTCCGGTGCCAGCGAGAAAGCGGCATTGCCCGGCGGCGGTGCATCCTTGCCACGGTTCAGGGCCAGTAGCGGCACCGGCAGCTCGCTGCGGTGGAACAGGGCATCCACTTCATCGCGACCCAGCGGGCCAACAATGAAATCCACGCCGCTGGCGACGGCCTTGTCATAGGCGGCACCGGCGCCACTGGCATTGCCCTTGGTGTCGATGAAATCGATCGTCGGGCGGCGGCGGCTTTCGCCGTAGTAACCGGCCAGCAGACCGTCACGGACCGAGGCACCGGCAGCGGCAAGATTGCCGCTGAGTGGCAGCAGCACCGCCATCTTCACCGGCGGGCGGTAGCCATCGGCATCGGCGGCTGGGCGCTTGCTGGTGTCCAGCTGCGCGGCGGTGTCGCGGTCGAACGGACGCGGCAGCGGCAGGCCGCGGCCGATCATGGCGCGGCCGGCATGGTTGTACAGCGGGTCGCCAACCGGCAGGGCGGCAGCGCGGCTGCTGAGGGTGGCGTCATTCAAGCCGGCCAGCAAGCGGGTGATGGCGCGCTGGTTGTCATTGCGCTCGCTGCCGCTGAGCAGGGTGCCGGCGCGGGCGCGCTCGGCGGCGGCGCCGAAGGCATCGCCGGTGGCTTCCAGGGCCTGTGCGCGGGCCAGGTACCAGCGCGCCTGCAGCGGCGCCGGCAGCGTGGCGGGGTTACCGGTCAGTACCTGCAGTACGTTGGCCGGCTGCTTGTCGCTCAGCGCCAGCTCGGCCTGCAGCAGGTTGAAGCGCAGTTGGGTGGCGCCGGACAGCTGGCGTGGCTGTACCTGTGCCATCAGCATGCGCGCACGGGCGCTGTCTCCGGCTTCGTGCCAGGCAAAGGCGGCATCGGCCAGCAACAGGCTTTTGCCAGCACCGCGCGCCAATGCGGCCTGGGCTTCCAATTGCTGCGCGGCTTCGCGCGGTTTGCCCTGTTCAAGCAGGGTGATGGCCGCCTGCTGGGCGGGTGAGCTGGTCGGAGCAACGCTGGTGGTGGCGCAGCCGACGAACAGCAGCATCGACAATGACAGGGCGGAAATCCGTGCGACTGGCTTGTTCATTTGAGGTCCGTTCGACAGGGCGCGGCAGTGCCGGGCGGGGGAAACGGTAGGATTCTACCCTTGGCCCACGGAAATACCGATGATGAGTACTGCTGCTGCCACCTTGTATGTCGTTGCCACGCCGATCGGCAACCTCGCCGATCTGAGCCCGCGTGCGCAGGAGGTGCTGCGTTCGGTGGCTGCCATCTGCGCCGAGGACACCCGTCATACCGGTCAGTTGCTATCGCATTTCGGCATCAGTAAACCTCTGGTCGCCCTGCATGACCACAACGAGGAAGCCATGGCAGAGCGGGTGGTTGCGCGCCTGCTGGGCGGTGAGTCGCTGGCGGTGGTCAGTGACGCCGGCACGCCACTGGTCAGTGATCCGGGGTTTCGCCTGGTGCGCGCCGCGCGTGCGGCGGGGGTCAAAGTCAGCCCAATCCCAGGTGCCTGTGCGGCGATTGCCGCATTGAGCGTGGCCGGTTTGCCCAGCGACCGCTTTGTGTTCGAAGGCTTCCTGCCGGCCAAGGGCGCGGCCCGGCGCGAGCGCCTGAACAAACTGGCGGGCGAAACCGGCACCCTGGTGTTCTACGAATCCTCGCACCGCATTGCCGAGTCGCTGGCCGACATGGCCGGCGCATTTGGCGGTGACCGGCCGGCGGTGGTGGCGCGTGAACTGACCAAGCTGTTCGAGACCGTGCTTGATGGCAATCTGGACCAGCTGCTGGCCAAGGTGCTGGCCGACGACAACCAGCGCAAGGGCGAGTTTGTGGTGATGGTGCAGGGTGCGGGTGACGACGAAGAAGCCAAGATTGCCGAAGGGCGGCGCCTGTACGCCAAATTGAACGAGCACCTGCCGCCTTCCACCGCTGCCAAACTGGCGGCTGAACTGAGCGGTGCGCCGCGCAAGGCTTTGTATGGACAGGGCAGCAACGACTGAGGCGATGTGGGCGGCGGCCGATGCCGCCAGCCTGCGCGCGCAGCTGGACCTGCGCGAGCAACCGCTGGCCGGTGGCTCCGGCGCCGAGATCAAGACTCAGCGCGAGCGCTGGATGATGGTGCGCTGGTTGACCGTCTGGGCCTCGCAGCTGGAGTACCCATTGCGGGTGAGCAAGCGCGAGAGCCCGGATTTCATGGTCGACACAGGCAGCGGCCGGATCGGACTGGAATGCATGGAAGTGGTGCCGGAGGCCTTCAAGCAGTTGCAGGCCAAGTTGAACGGCGTCAATTCCGGCTGGGTGCGGCCGGTGCCGGACCCGCGCGGTGGGGAGGCGCGCAACGAGTGGGACAGTCCGCTGCTGCGGCAGCTGCTGGCGGATACCTATGAAGGCAGCCCCTGGGCCGGCGACGAGCCGGAACGATTGTGGGTGGAGGTGATGCGCTGGGCGGTGGAGAAAAAACGCCAGGTGCTGCATAAGCCGGCCTTTGCCCGCCAGCCACGCAATGTGTTGTTGCTGTACGACAACTGGCCGTTGCCGGCGGTGGCGTTTGTCGAGGAGGCGGACCCGGCCGTGCTGCGCAGTTGGGCGTTGGCTGCGCTGCAGGAGCTGTCGCGGCAATTGCGCGAC
Source organism: Stenotrophomonas terrae (assembly GCF_001431465.1). GTDB lineage: Bacteria > Pseudomonadota > Gammaproteobacteria > Xanthomonadales > Xanthomonadaceae > Stenotrophomonas > Stenotrophomonas terrae. Next base: position 142,741 of record NZ_LDJJ01000017.1, read on the forward strand.
AGCGATGCGCATGCGGACTTCCAGCAGATCGACATCCTGCATGACGGCTGGTTGCTGTCGTTCACCGATGCAGGGGTGCAACCCTTGCGTTACCGGATGCCTGCGGCTGAATGAAATGTTCGGCCAGTGGCGGGCTGGACGTGCGACAATACGCGCGGCGGAGTCGGCCAGACAGTCGCGTCATTCCTTCGGGAATGCCGAGGAAAGTCCGGGCTCCACAGGGCAAGGTGCCAGGTAACGCCTGGGCGGCGCAAGCCGACGGAAAGTGCAACAGAAAGATACCGCCGAACGGCCTTCGGGCGCGTGGTAAGGGTGAAATGGTGCGGTAAGAGCGCACCGCGAGTCTGGCAACAGACCGGTACGGCAAACCCCACCTGGAGCAAGACCAAATAGGGACCTAATGGCGTGGCCCGCGTCGGGTCCGGGTAGGTTGCTTGAGCGTTACGGTGACGTAGCGCCTAGAGGAATGACTGTCCACGACAAAACCCGGCTTATCGGCCGGCTCCGCCGCTTTCATCGCCTGGCGGGCGATGAAAGCCCCAAAATTTTGCGCAGCAAAACTTTGGGCCCCGGGCCTCTGCCCTCCAATTCCCCGCGCCTGTCGGTGCGCCCCCTTTACTAAAGGGGGCTGTTGCTCTTCGGATTTATTGCTTGGCTCGCTGCGCATCGTGGCTGGGAGAAGTGCGGCTGTGGCTTTTGCTGCGCTTTGGCTGTGGCTCTGGCTTTGGCTATGGCTCCTGCCTTGCTGTTCTCTTTCCCTTCGCCCGTTTGCGGGGGAAGGTGCCCGAAGGGCGGATGGGGGGAGCTTTTGATCTTGTTTTGGTTTTGACTTGGGCTTTGACTTTGACTTTGGCTGTGGGCTAAAGCCAAAGCCAAAGCCAAATCAAACGCACCCCTGCCCAGCCCTCCCCTTGGCCTTCGGCCAAAGGGAGGGGGTCAGGAGTCAGCGCCTTCTTTTCCAGTCTCCACTCCAATCTCCACGCGCGTCTCACCCAGAAACACACCCTCAGGCCCGAAACGGCGTTCGTGGATGAAGCCGCCGCCGTCCTGGCTGATCGCCACGATGGTGCTGGCGCGGGTGCCGTAGTCGGTGCCGCGTATGAACGCGCTCGACAACCGTCGTTCCAACTCCAGCGGAACGCCGGTAGCAGGTAACGCTGCATCCGCGGCCTGCTGCTCATCAGCCAGTGCCGTCCAAAGTGGCTCAAGGCCGTCATTACCGGCGGCCAGCCAATCCTCAAGCACGCCCATCAAACGGCGGGTCTTGGGCCAGGGGGCGTCCAGGGCGCCGTTGGACATGCCATGCACGCCTGGCATCAGGTCGCGCCGGGCCTGCGGGTGGTTGCCCAGGTAGCTGCAGCTCTGCGCGTCAGCTACCAACAGATTGAACGGTGCAAATGCCGACGCTCTGCTGGCCAGGTGGTCGGCATAGTCCGTGGCGGACTGTCGGCCAGCCAGGTAGCCGGCGATCAGTTCGCCCCGCGAGGGTCCGCCTGTTGCTGCCGTTGGATCCCGCACATTGGTCACCACCGCGGCCTGGCCGCGCAGATTCACTCCCATCCAGCTGCCGCCCGAACGCAGGTCGCGGCCGGCGATCAGCTGATCCTGGGGCGCCGGCCAGCGCGCCAGCGCTGCGGTGGGGCGGGCGTGGAATTCGTCACGATTGCCCGCCATGAGCAGGCGCCAATGCGGGTGGGCTTTCCAGGCGATGGCGACCAGACACATGCAGCAAGTGTGCCGTTTTGCGCGCCCGCCAGCCATCAGTGTCTGAATGGCGGCTGGGTTGAGGCCCCGTTTTCACGCGGCCTCTACACCACTGAATTTCATACAAATCTCAAAATTTGAGACGAAACAGTAACTTGTGGATAAACCTTGAACAACTCTCTAAACATTGGTGCAAACCATTGATGCGACAGGCGATTTTGTGCGCTGAAAGTTGTTGACAACCCTAAGCTCGCTGCTAAGGTGGGCATCAGAGGGAAAACCGGGTTTTTTGTGGTTTTTCGTGGTTCAATGACTTCCCAAGCAAAACGGACGACGGGTGCCATAGGCGTGTTCCAGGGTGAGACTGCCATCACGGTTGACGACAAGGGACGCATGGCGGTGCCAACCGCCTACCGCGACCTTGTTGCGCGTGCGAGTGGCAACCGCCTGGTGCTGACCTACAACCCCTTCGAAGCCGGTTGCCTGTGGTTGTATTCAGAGCAGGAGTGGGAGCGGGTGCGGGACGACGTAATGGCAAAGCCCAATACCCAGCGCGTAGTGCGCACCCTGCAGCAGAAGCTTGTCGGCTCGGCCGCCCATCTGGAACTGGATGGCAATGGCCGTATCAGCCTGCCGTCCAGTCACCGCAGTGCGGTGGGCATCGAGAAGAAAGCAGTGCTGATGGGCATGGGTGAAAAGTTTGAATTGTGGAGCGAGCAAGCGCATCGCGCACTGATCCAGCAGACGTTGTCTGACGAGGATCTGGGCGATGGGCTTCTCGATCTGAAGTTGTGAGCCGGGGTGCCCGGGTGCGCGGTGAAGCGCAGGCCGGTCACCCAACGGTGTCGCAGCCGCCGGCGGCTCACCTGCCGGTGCTGTACGCCCAGGTCCTTGACGGCCTGAGGGTGATCGAAAACGGTACTTATCTGGATGGCACGTTCGGTCGTGGCGGTCACGCTGGCGGCGTGCTGCGTCAGCTTGGCCCGGATGGGCGCCTGCTGGTCATGGACAAGGACCCCGAAGCCATTGCCGTGGCCGAGCGCGACTTCGCGCCGGACGGCCGTGTGGCCATCTATCGCGGCAGCTTTGCCGATCTGCTGGACTGGAGCGAAACCGCTGCCGGTCTGGATGGCGTGTTGTTCGACCTGGGCGTGTCTTCGCCCCAGCTCGACGTGGCCGAGCGTGGTTTCAGCTTCGGCAAGGACGGCCCGCTGGACATGCGCATGGACCCGGACTCGGGCGAGAGCGCCGCACAGTGGTTGAACCGTGCAGACGACCGCGAGATCGCCGACGTGCTGTTCACCTATGGCGACGAGCGCCAGAGCCGCCGTATCGCCCGCGCCATCGTGGCCCGCCGCGACAGCCAGCCATTCACGCGTACCGCTGATCTGGCCGAGTTGATCGCCTCGGTGATGCCGCGTGGCAAGGACAAGATCCATCCGGCCACGCGCAGCTTCCAGGCCATCCGCATCCATATCAACCGCGAACTGGCCGACCTTGAAGCCGGCCTGGATGCGGCGATGGCGCGGCTCAAGCCCGGTGGCCGCTTGGCGGTGATCAGCTTCCATTCGTTGGAAGACCGCATCGTCAAGCAGTTCATGAACCGCCATGCCAAGGCGCCGCCGACCAATCGTCGTCTGCCGGAACTGCAGGCCTTCGTGCCGACGCTGGATCTGATCGGCGGTGCCATCAAGGCCGATGACGACGAGCTGGCGATGAACCCGCGCTCGCGCAGTGCGGTGCTGCGGGTTGCACAGAAGCGCGAGGTGGCCGGATGAGCCGCCTGCTGTTGATCGTCCTGCTGGCCTGCACGATTGCCTCGGCCATCGGCGTGGTGTTCATGCGCCACCGCCACCGCCAGTTGTTTGTCGAGCTGTCCAAGCTTGAGCATGCACGCGACGAGATCAACATCGAGTTTGGCCGCCTGCAGCTTGAGCAGGCGACCCTGGCCCAGGCCACGCGCGTGGACCAGGAAGCCCGTGGCCGGCTAGGCATGAAGTTCCCCGAAGCGACTGACATCGTGGTGATCCGGCCATGAGCAAGCCCGGACGCAACCGCACCCGCACGCAGTTCAATCTGCGTAACCGCATGCTGATGGTTGGCGTGGGGCTGGGTCTGTGTGCGTTCACCCTGGTCGGGCGCGCGGCGTACGTGCAGCTGATCAACAACGATTTCTACCAGCGCGAAGGCGAAGCCCGCTTCCTGCGCGATGTGCCCATCCCGACCTCGCGCGGCATGATCACCGACCGCAATGGCGAGCCGGTGGCGGTGTCCACGCCGGTCGCGTCAATCTGGGTCAACCCGCAGGAGCTGCTGCGTGCACCGGAGCGTATCCCGGAGCTGGCGCGCGCGCTGTCGCTGCCGGTGGACGAGCTGACTACCAAGTTGACCCAGAAGGCCGACAAGGAATTCATGTACCTGCGCCGCCGGATCAATCCGGATGTGGCCGAGCAGGTGGTGGACCTGAAGATTCCCGGCGTGTTCTCGCAGCGCGAGTTCCGTCGCTATTACCCGCAGGGTGAGGCGATGGCGCACGTGCTGGGCTTCACCAATATCGACGACCTCGGCCAGGAAGGGCTGGAGCTGGCCTTCGACGATTGGCTGCGCGGCAAGCCCGGCGCCAAGAAGGTCATCCGCGACCGCAAGGGCGCCATCGTCGAGAGCATCGACCTGGTGCGTCCTGCCGAGCCGGGCAAGGACCTCACGCTGAGCATCGACCGCCGCATCCAGTTCCTGGCGATGCGCGAGCTGCGCAATGCGGTCACCACCAACAAAGCTGCCGGCGGTTCCATCGTGATCATGGATGTGGCCACCGGCGAAGTGATGGCCATGGCCAACCTGCCGACCTACAACCCGAATTCGGTCAGCGGTGCCACCCCGGATACCCGTCGCAACCGTGCGGTCACCGATCTGGTCGAGCCCGGCTCGACGATGAAGCCGCTGACGATTGCCACCGCGCTGCAGAACCACGTGGTTACCCCGGATACGGTCATCGATACCAACCCGGGTTACATGTCGCTCGGCCGCTACACCATCCGCGACGTACCGCGTAACAACGGCGTGCTCAATGTTACCGGCGTGATCACCCGCAGTTCGAACATCGGCGCAGCCAAGATCGTGGCGCGCATTCCCGACCAGACTTTCTACGACTCGGTGCGTGGCTTTGGCTACGGCGTGGCCCCGCACAGCGGCTTCCCCGGCGAATCGGCCGGCGTGGTTGCGCGTCCGGGCAGCCCGAGCTGGTACGGCACCACCAAGACCACCATGTCCTACGGCTACGGCTTGTCAGTGACGCCGCTGCAGATCGCGCAGGCGTACTCGGCGCTGGGCAATGGCGGCCAGGTCATCCAGCCAACCTTCATCAAGGGCCAGCGCAATGAAGCGCGTCAGGTCGTTGATCCGGAAGTGGCGCGCGAAGTGGTGCGGATGATGGAAACCGTGGTCACCAACGGTGGCGCCAAACAGGCGGCGATCCTGGGTTACCACGTGGCCGGCAAGACCGGTACCGCCCGCAAGAACGGCCCCAATGGTTACGAGCGCGGCCACTACAACCTGCTGTTCGCCGGCCTGGTGCCGGCCACCGCACCGCGCTATGCGGCGGTGATCGTGGTCAACGATCCGCAGGGCTCGCTGCAGTACGGCGGCCTGGTGTCTGCGCCGGTGTTCCACCACGTGATGGAAGGCACGCTGCGCCTGATGGACGTGCCGCCGGACGACATCCAGTCCTGGTTGGCCGCGCAGGCTGCAGGCAAGGTGGGTGGCAAGCCGGGCAGCAACCTGGCGCCTCTGCCGATTCCGCAGGACCCGGACGAGGCCCCCAATGCCGCGGCCGAATTTGATGCCGCACTGCCGACGGCGATCGCCCCAATACCGGCTGCCCCAACACCGGCTGCCCAGACGCCTGCCGCCACGGGGGTGCGCCAGTGAGCCACACAATGAAGTTGTCACAGCTGCTGCCTGATCTGGCCCTGTCGCAGGACCCGCAGATCAGCGGCCTGGTATTGGACTCACGGCATGTCCGCGCCGGTGATGCGTTTGTCGCAATCGCCGGTTTTGGCGCGCATGGCCTGGGCTTCGTCGAGCAGGCCAAGGCCGCCGGCGCGGCCGCGATCCTGTTTGATCCGCCGGCACCGGCGGAGCTGCCGGCACCGGCCGACGCCATCGCCGTGCCCGGCCTGCGCACGCGCATGGGCGCGATGGCCGACCAGTTCCACGGCCAGCCGTCGCGGGCGATGACCATGGTTGGCGTCACCGGCACCAACGGCAAGACCTCGACCGTGCAGCTGCTCGGCCAGGCCTGGCAGTTGCTGGGCAAGGTCAGTGGCTCGATCGGCACGCTGGGCGTTGGCCTGTACGGCGCGGTGGTGCCGACCGGCTTCACCACGCCGTTGGTACTGCAGATGCACGAGGTGCTGGCACAGCTGCGCGATGCCGGCGCCAAGGCCGTGGCGATGGAAGTCAGCTCGCATGCCTTGGATCAGGGCCGCGTCGATGCCGTGCATTACGACGTGGCGGTGTTCACCAATCTCACCCGTGATCATCTGGATTATCACGGTGACATGGAGGCCTACGGCGCTGCCAAGGCCAAGCTGTTCCACCGCCCGGGCCTGAAGGCGGCGGCAATCAATCTGGACGATGCGTTCGGCCGCGAGCTGATCACCACGCTGGCTGCCGGCGTGCAGGCCATTGGCCTGAGCTCGACTGGCCAGGCCGGTGCCAGCATCCGCGCCGACAAGCTGGTGCTGGACGGGCAGGGCCTGGGCTTTGAGCTGGTCATCGCTGACGAGCGCCACGCGCTGCGCTCGCCGCTGCTGGGCCGCTTCAACGTCGACAACCTGCTGGCCGTGGCCGGTGCGCTGCATGGCCTGGGCGAGTCCTGCGCCAACATCGCCAAGGTGCTGGGCCAGCTGCAGCCGATCCGTGGACGCATGAACCGCCTCGGCGGCCATGGCGAACCCACCGTGGTGATCGACTACGCCCACACCCCCGACGCGCTGGAACAGGCGCTGCGCAGCCTGCACGGTCACCTTGATGGCCGCCTGCTGTGCGTGTTCGGTTGCGGTGGTGAGCGGGATACCGGCAAACGCCCGCAGATGGCGGCCATTGCCGAAGAATTGGCCGACGTGGTGTTCGTCACTGACGACAATCCACGCGGCGAGAATGGCGACGTGATCGTAGCCGACATCATGGCTGGCTTCGTGACGCCTGCGCAGGTGAACGTGGTGCGTGATCGCGCCCGCGCCATCGCTGCCGCGGTCGCACAGGCAGGGGCCGGCGACATCGTGTTGATCGCCGGCAAGGGCCATGAGCCCTACCAGGAGATTGCAGGTATCAAACATCCCTTCGATGACACCGATGTGGCATCGCGCGCGCTGCAGGCGCGCCGGTCCATGAACGCGGAGGTGCGCCAGTGAAGCGCGCGCCCCTGTCGCTGATCGCCCATTGGGCCGGTGCCGAGATCCACGGCGACGACGTCAGCATCGACGCAGTCAGCAATGACAGCCGCAGCTTGAGCGCCGGCAGCCTGTACGTCGCCCTGCGCGGTGAGCGCTTCGACGGCCATGACTTTGCCGCCAATGCGGTCGAGCAGGGCGCCAGCGCCTTGCTGGTCGAGCGCCTGTTGCCGTTGGAAGTGCCGCAGATCGTGGTTGCCAACACCGAGCTGGCGTTGGCAAAGATTGCCGCAGCGATGCAGCAGCAGCGCGCCACCCGCGTGTTCGCCATCACCGGCAGCAACGGCAAGACCAGCGTGAAAAATCTGCTGTTGGCCGTCATGCAACACGCCGCTGCGGTGCTGGGTCAGCATGTTTACGCAACGCCGGGTAACCGCAACAACGAAATCGGCCTGCCGCTGGCGGTGATCGATGCGCCGGAAGATGCCGATTTCGCCATCTACGAGATGGGTACCGGCAAGCCGGGCGACATCGCCTACCTGACCGCCATCGCCGCGCCGGACGTGGCCATCGTCAACAATGTCGCGCCGGCACATCTGGAGCGCATGGGCAGCCTGCTGGAGATCGCCAACACCAAGGCGGCGGTCTATGACGACCTGCGCGATGGCGGCGTTGCGGTGATCAATGCCGACGATGCGTTCTCGCCGTACTTCGCCGCGCGTGCGGGTGACCATCAGGTGATCCGCTTCGGCCTGGAAGTCAGCGCCGACGTCACCGCCACCGGCATCGTGCTGGACGAGGCTGGTTCACGCTTCCAGCTGCGCACGCCGCAAGGCGATGCCGAGGTGGTGCTGCAGTTGCCGGGCCACCATAACGTACTCAACGCATTGGCTGCCGCCTCGATGGCATTGGCCGCTGGTATTGCGCTGCCACTGGTGGTCGAAGGCCTGGCGCAGGCGCGCCCGGTCGCAGGCCGTCAGGTAGCCCACGTGCTGGACAACGGCGCGGTGTTGATTGACGACAGTTACAACGCCAACCCGGGTTCACTGGCGGCGGCGATCACCGCGCTGGCGGCGGGCAAGGGCGAGGGTTGGCTGGTGCTGGGCGACATGCGCGAGCTGGGCCCGGACGCGCAGGCGCTGCATGCACAGGCTGGCCTGCGTGCGCGCGAAGCCGGGCTGAAGCGGCTGTATGCGCTGGGCCCGCTGAGTGCAGCGGCAGCAGCAGCCTTCGGCGATGGCGGGCGTCACTTCGACTCGCATGCCGTGCTGGCCGCCGCGTTGCAAACCGAACTTCATGCTGGCGTGCGTTGCCTGGTCAAGGGCTCGCGCGGCAGCGCCATGGACAAGATCGTGACCGCGCTGTTGGCGCGCGGCGAGGACACTACACATGTTGCTTGAATTGGCCCGTTGGCTGCAGCAGTTGGACGGCCTGTTCCGGTTGTTCAACTACATTACTTTCCGCGGCATCCTGGCTGCGCTGACCGCGTTGTCGCTGTCCCTGTGGCTGGGGCCGATGGCGATCCGTCGCCTGGCCCAGCTCAAGGGCGGCCAGCCGATCCGCAAGGACGGCCCGCAGTCGCATTTCTCCAAGGCCGGCACGCCGACCATGGGCGGCGGCTTGATCCTGACCACGGTGCTGGTGTCGGTGCTGCTGTGGGGTGACCTGCGCAACCGTTATGTGTGGTTGGTGCTGGTGGTGATGCTGTGCTTTGGCGCCATCGGCTGGTACGACGACTGGTTGAAGATCGCCAAGCGCGACCCGAACGGCCTGAAGTCGCGCTGGAAGTACGCGCTGCAGTCGATCTTCGGCCTGGCCGCTGGCATCTTTCTGTACAAGACCGCAGTGGTACCGGCCGAGCTCACCTTCTACATCCCGATGTTCAAGTCGATTGCGCTGCCGCTGGCGGGCATCAGCTTCGTCGCGATTGCCTACTTCTGGATCGTCGGCTTCTCCAACGCGGTCAATCTGACCGATGGCCTGGACGGGCTGGCGATCATGCCGACGGTGCTGGTGGCCTGTGCGCTGGGCGTGTTCGCCTATGCCTCGGGCAATGCGGTGTTCTCCAGCTACCTGCAGATCCCGCAGATTCCCGGTGCCGGTGAACTGGTCATCATCTGCGCGGCGATCGCCGGCGCGGGCCTGGGCTTCCTCTGGTTCAACACCTATCCGGCCATGGTCTTCATGGGCGACGTCGGCGCGCTGGCGCTGGGTGCGGTGCTGGGCACCATCGCGGTGATCGTGCGCCAGGAACTGGTGCTGGTGATCATGGGCGGCGTGTTCGTGATCGAAACCCTGTCGGTGATGATCCAGGTGGCCTCGTTCAAGCTCACCGGCAAGCGTGTGTTCCGCATGGCGCCGATCCATCACCACTTTGAACTGAAGGGCTGGCCGGAGCCGCGCGTGATCGTGCGCTTCTGGATCATCTCGGTGGTGCTGGTGCTTATCGGCCTGGCAACCCTGAAGGTGCGGTGATGGACGATTACTCGCGTCAGGCAACCCGACTTGAAGCCATTGGTGGCAGCTACGACAAGTGGCTGCTCGGCGCCGCCGTGGCGCTGGCTTCGATCGGGATCGTGATGGTGGCTTCCAGCTCCATCGCGCTGACGCAGAGTCCGTTCTATTACCTGACCCGCCACCTGATCTTCATTGCCATCGGCGTGATCCTCGCCGCGGTGACGATGCGGGTGGAGCTGAAGGAAATCGAGAAGTACAACCAGCTGTTGTTGCTGGGCTGCTTCGCGCTGCTGATCGTGGTGTTCATCCCGGGCCTGGGCAGCAGCGTCAACGGTGCGCAGCGCTGGATCAACCTGGGCTTCTCCAAGTTCCAGACCGTGGAAGCGGTCAAGGTGCTTTATATCGTCTGGTTGTCCAGCTACCTGGTGCGCTTCCGCGACGAGGTCAATGCCACCTGGCAGGCCATGCTCAAGCCGGTCGGCGTGGTCGGCGTGCTGGTCGTGCTGCTGCTGCTGCAGCCGGACTTTGGTTCCTCGATGCTGCTGCTGGGCATCACCACCTGCATGTTGGTACTCGGTGGCGCACAGATCACCCGCATCATCCTGCCGGTGCTGCTGCTGTTGCCGGGCCTGATCGCGCTGGTGATCTTCGAGCCCTACCGCATGCGTCGCGTCACTTCGTTCATGGATCCGTGGCAAGACCAGCTGGGCTCGGGTTACCAGCTGTCCAACGCGCTGATGGCCATCGGCCGTGGCGAGTGGACCGGTGTGGGCCTGGGTGCCTCGATCCAGAAGCTGAACTACCTGCCCGAATCGCATACCGATTTCATCTTCTCGGTGATTGCCGAGGAGCTGGGCTTCCTGGGTGTGTGCGGCATCATCAGCCTGTACGTACTGCTGGTTGGCCGTGCCTTCTGGCTGGGCATGCGCTGCATCGAGATGCGCCGCCACTTTGCCGGTTACATCGCCTTCGGCATCGCCCTGTGGATAAGCCTGCAGACCTTCGTCTCGATTGGCGTCAACCTGGGCATGCTGCCGACCAAGGGCCTGACCCTGCCGTTGATCTCCTCCGGCGGTTCCAGCGTGATGATGACCTGCGTGGCGATGGGCCTGCTGCTGCGTGTGTCCTATGAATACAACCGCGCGGTGCGCCGCCAGGAAGTGCGCGAGGACCTCGACGGCGCCGAGCTGGATGTGGCCGAAGTGCACGAGAACGAACCGGCCGAGCCGCGCAGCGAAACCGCTACCGCGGTTGCCGCCGCCATGCAGAGCAGCGCCGCGCGCGGCACCAGCCGCATGCAGCAGCGGGTTGAGCCGACCTTCGGGAGGATTGCCTGATGGCCGGCCCGAACGCCAAGCAGGACCCGCGTCCGGTGATGATCATGGCCGGCGGTACCGGTGGCCATATCTTCCCGGGCCTGGCCGTGGCCAAGGTGCTGCGCGAGCGCGGCATTCCAGTCACCTGGCTGGGTGCCGACGGTGCGATGGAAACCCGGCTGGTCCCGCAGCACGATATCCATGTCGATACGCTGGCCATCTCCGGCCTGCGCGGCAAGGGCAAGTTGGCGCTGCTGGGTGCACCAATCCGGGTGATGCGCGCGATTCGCAGTGCAGGTTATGTGCTGCGTGATCGCAAGCCACGTGCGGTGGTTGCGTTTGGCGGTTTTGCATCCGGTCCGGGCGGCATCGCCGCGCGCCTGCACGGCTTGCCGCTGCTGGTGCACGAACAGAACCGTGCGCCGGGCATGACCAACCGCATCCTGTCGCGCTTTGCACGTCGTGTGCTGTCCGGCTTCCCGGGCAGCTTCGCCGGTGGCAAGGAAGAAGTGGTTGGCAATCCGGTGCGCGCCGAGATCGCTGCATTGCCGGCACCGGAACAGCGTCTGGCCGGTCGTAGCGGCCCGATGCGGGTGCTGGTGCTGGGCGGCAGCCAGGGCGCCCGCGCACTGAACAACGCCATGCCCAAGGCATTGGCCGCGTTGGCTGACAGCGTCGCCATCGAAGTCTGGCACCAGTGCGGCGAGAAGCTGCACGAAGAAGCCCTGCAGGCCTATCGCGCCGCAGGCGTGGACGGCCGCGTCGACATGTTCATCAAGGACATGGCCGCTGCCTATAGCTGGGCCGATCTGGTGGTGTGCCGTTCCGGCGCGTCGACCCTGGCCGAGTTGTGCGCGGTGGGTATCGGCAGTGTGCTGGTGCCGTTTGCCGCCGCGGTCGACGACCACCAGACCCGCAATGCCGAATATCTGGTTGAACGCGGCGCTGCCGAACTGCTCAAGCAGGACGACGCGCTGGCGATCAACCTGGAAGGCGTGCTGCGCACGCTGGCAAACAATCCCGGCCACCGCATGCAGATGGCGCAAGCCGCGCGTGCGCTGGCCAAGGTCGATGCGGCCGAACGCATCGCAGACATCATTCTTGAGGAAGCAGCATGAACACGGCATCGCGCACCCGCGCCAGCCACACCGGAGGCCAGGCATGATCCGCCGCCTCAATGACACCACTGACCTGGTCCGTGCATTCCCGCGCGTGCATTTCGTCGGCATCGGCGGCACCGGCATGAGCGGCATCGCCGAAGTGATGCTGACCCTGGGCTATGAAGTTTCCGGTTCGGACAACGCTGACAACGCCGCCACCCGCCGCCTGGCGCGGCTGGGCGCGCGCGTGATGCGCGGCCATTCCGCTGCCAACGTGCTGGGCACCGATTGCATCGTGGTTTCCAGCGCCATCCGCGACGACAACGCCGAGCTGATGGAAGCGCGTAGCCAGCGCATTCCGATCATGCCGCGCGCGGCGATGCTGGCCGAGCTGATGCGTTTCCGTCGCGGCATCGCCGTTGCCGGTACCCATGGCAAGACCACCACCACCTCGCTGACCGCCGCGATCCTGAGCGAAGGCAAGCTGGACCCGACCTTCGTCATCGGTGGCCAGCTGCTTGCTGCCGGCGCCAATGCCAAGCTCGGCGGTGGCCAGTGGCTGGTGGCTGAGGCCGATGAAAGCGATGGCAGCTTCCTGCGCCTGAACCCGCTGGTGGCGGTGATCACCAATATCGATGCCGACCATCTGGAAAACTACGGCAACGATTTCGCCCGCGTGCAGGCAGCGTTCGCCGAGTTCCTGCAGCGCCTGCCGTTCTACGGCCTGGCCGTGCTGTGCATCGATGATCCGGAAGTGGCCGCGTTGGCTGCCAAGACCCCGCGTCACGTGATGAGCTACGGCTTGAGCAGCAATGCCGACGTGCGTGCCGAGGACGTGGTGCAGGATGGCCCGCGCATGCGCTTCACCCTGCGCCTGCCGGAAGGCACCAGCGTGCCGGTGACCCTGGCGCTGCCGGGCAAGCACAACGTGCTCAACGCACTGGCCGCCGCTGCGGTGGCCTGGCAGTTGGGCGTGGCACCGGAAGACATTGCCGCCGCACTGGAGAAGTTCGAAGGCGTTGGCCGTCGCTTCAACGACCTGGGCGAAGTCACCACCCACAAGGGTGCCAAGGTGCGCGTGATCGACGATTACGGCCACCACCCGCGTGAGCTGGAAGCCGTGTTCGCCGCTGCCCGTGGTGGCTGGCCGGACAAGCGGCTGGTCGTGGCCTTCCAGCCGCACCGTTACAGCCGTACCCGCGATCAGTTCGATGCCTTCGCCGCCGTGCTGTCGGAAGTGGACGCGCTGGTGTTGAGCGAGGTCTACCCGGCCGGCGAAGCGCCGATTCCCGGTGCCGATTCCAAGTCGCTGGCACGTGCCATCCGTGCGCGCGGCCGGAGCGAGCCGGTGGTGGTGAGTCATTCCGCCGACCTGGCCTCGGTGCTGCCGGACGTGCTGCAGGACGGCGATCTGCTGCTGATGATGGGGGCGGGCGACATCGGCGCCGTTGTCCAGCAGGTGGTCACCGACGGCTTCCAGGAGGCCAAGGGCGAATGATGCCTATCGCGCTGCCGCTGCGTCGTAACCACGCAACCGCGATGCGGGATGTGGCGGTCGCGTGCGGCCGCGTTGCCGGGGAGGGCGCACGATGAATGCCGTGCTGCGCATGCTCGCCTGGTTGCTGGCCATCGCTTTGGTGGTGCTGCCGGTGGTGGCCGTGGTCAATGGCTGGGTTGGCGCCGAGCGCTGGCCGCTGGCCAAGCTGCGGGTGCATGGCGAGTTCAAGCGCGTGCCGCCGGAAGAACTGCAGAAGGCCTTGCTGCCTTATGCGCGCTCGGGCTTCTTTGCAGTGAAGCTGCAGGACGCGCAGAACGCGGTGGAAAAACTGCCGTGGGTGGAAAGCGCGCAGGTCCGCAAGCAATGGCCGGATGTGCTGGAAGTGACCATCGTCGAGCACCGCCCGTTCGCACGCTGGGGCAAGGATCGGTTGCTGTCCGAGCAGGGCCGCTTGTTCGCGGTGCCGCACGGGTTGGAGAACGCGCCGCTGCCCGAACTCGACGGCCCCGATGGCATGACCACCGAAGTGGTCGAGCTGTACAACGATTCCCGCGCATTGTTCGCACCGGCCGGTGTGGACGTGCAGAAAGTGGCGATGGACGCGCGTGGCAGCTGGTCGCTGGCGCTGGATAACGGCACCGAAGTGGTCATTGGCCGCAACGATGCGCGCTCACGGCTGAGCCGTTTCGTGCGCGTACTGCCACAGCTGACCCGTACCCAGGTGCCGATCGTGCGCGCCGACCTTCGCTATACCAATGGTTTCACGCTGAGCTGGGGAACCCCGCCGCCGGCAACAAAGCAGACGCAGGACAGGACATGAATCGCAAGGGAGACAAATCACTGATCGTTGGCCTGGACATCGGCACCTCCAAGGTGGTGGCGCTGGTTGGCGAGTATTCGCCGGGCAGCCCGATCGAGGTCATCGGTATCGGCTCGCACGAGTCGCGCGGTCTCAAGCGCGGCGTGGTGGTGGACATTGAATCCACCGTGCAGTCGATCCAGCGGGCGATCGAAGAAGCCGAGCTGATGGCCGGCTGCGAGATCCGCTCGGTGTACGCCTCGATTTCCGGCAACCATGTGCAGTGCCGCAACTCGCAGGGCATCACCCCGATCCGCGAAGGCGAAGTGAGCTGGGGCGATCTGGATCGCGTGCTGGAAGCGGCCAAGGCCGTCGCCATCCCCGCCGACCAGAAGATCCTGCACGCCATCCCGCGCGAATACGTGCTGGATGATTCGCAGGAAGGCATCCGCAATCCGGTCGGCATGACCGGCGTACGCCTGGAAGTGCATGCCCATCTGGTGGTATGCGCACAGTCGGCCGCCGCCAACGTCAGCAAGTGCGTGCAGCGCTGTGGCCTGCAGGTGGATGACCTCGTGCTGTCTTCGCTGGCCTCCAGCGTGGCGGTGCTGACCGCCGATGAGCGTGAGCTGGGCGTGGTGATGGTCGATATCGGCGCCGGTACCACCGATATCGCGGTGTTCATCCAGGGCGCGATCTGCCACACCGCATCGCTGCCGATTGCCGGTGACCACGTCACCAACGACATCGCCCACATGCTGCGCACGCCGACCCCGGAAGCGGAGCAGATCAAGGTGCGTTACGCCTGTGCGCTGGCGCAGCTGGCAACGGCCGAAGAAAGCATCCAGGTGCCGTCGGTCGGCGACCGCCCGCCGCGCCGCATGCCGCGTCATTCGCTGGCGCAGGCAGTGCAGGGCCGTTACGAGGAAATTTTCGAGATGGTGCAGGCCGAACTGCGCCGCTCGGGCTTCGAGGAAATGGTCCGCGCCGGGCTGGTGCTCAGCGGTGGCGCCTCGAAGATGGAAGGCGTGGTCGAGCTGGCCGAGGAAATGCTGCAGATGCCGGTACGCGTGGGCATTCCGCAGCACGTCACCGGCCTGGGCGAAGTGGTCGGCAACCCGGTGCATGCCACCGGCGTGGGCCTGCTGCTGATGGGCAGCCAGATCGAACACCCACGGCGTCCGTCGCTGCCCACCGGGCGCGCCGGCAGCATGTTCAACAAGTTGAAGAACTGGTTCCGCGGCGAGTTCTGAGCGCGGTGCCGGTGGTAGAGCAGTGAGGCAGTCAGAACGACAAGCAGTAAGGCAAGACGAAGTGCAGTAACGCAGTCATTGAAGCAGGCAACAACCACCGTGCAGGGGCAACCCGAAGCGGTATACCTAAAACAACTCGCCGGTGCGGGTGGGCGCAGCAGGAGAAGGATTCTTCCCAACGCTCGACCCAATCACGGCAATAGAGAGGACATGGACATGGCGCATTTCGAACTGATTGAAAAGATGGCACCGAACGCGGTGATCAAGGTCGTTGGCGTGGGTGGCGGCGGCGGCAACGCCGTGGCGCACATGGTCAACAGCAGCGTGGATGGCGTGGAATTCATCACTGCCAACACCGACTCGCAGGCCATCAAGAATTGTGGCGCCAAGCTGCAGCTGCAGCTGGGCACCAACGTGACCAAGGGCCTGGGCGCAGGCGCAAACCCGGAAGTCGGCCGCCAGGCCGCACTGGAAGACCGTGAGCGCATCATGGATGCCCTGCAGGGTGCGGACATGGTGTTCATCACCGCCGGCATGGGCGGTGGCACCGGTACCGGCGCTGCGCCGGTGGTGGCACAGCTGGCCAAGGAAATGGGCATCCTGACCGTGGCCGTGGTCACCAAGCCGTTCCCGTTTGAAGGCCGTCGCCGCATGCAGGTGGCGCTGAAGGGCATCGAGGAGCTGAGCCAGCACGTCGATTCGCTGATCACCATCCCGAACGAAAAGCTGATCACCGTGCTCGGCCGCAACGCCACCATGGTGCAGGCCTTCCGTGCTGCCAACGACGTGCTGCAGGGCGCCGTGCAGGGCATCGCCGATCTGATCGTGCGCCCGGGCCTGATCAACGTCGACTTCGCCGACGTGCGCACCGTGATGTCGGAAATGGGCCTGGCAATGATGGGCACCGGTACCGCACGCGGTGATGACCGCGCCCAGGCTGCCGCCGAAGCCGCCATCCAGAACCCGCTGCTGGACGATGTGAACCTGGCCGGCGCCAATGGCGTGCTGGTCAACATCAGCGCCGGCACCGACATCACCATGAGCGAGTTCGACGAAATCGGCCGCACCGTGCACGCCTTCGCTTCGGAAGACGCCACCGTGGTGATCGGTACCGTGATCGATCCGGACCTGGGTGACGAGATCAAGGTGACCGTGGTTGCCACCGGCCTGAACCGTGCCGTTGCCAAGAACGCACAGCGTCCTGGCGAACGCGGCCCGATCAAGCTGGTCCGCAACGCCACCACCGGCCAGGCCGAGTTTGAAGAGTACGAAAGCCCGGCCGATGCCGTGGCCAAGGCCGTGGGCAACACCATGGGTATGGGCCTGCGTCGTCCGAGTTCGGACACCGTGTCTGCTTCCACCTCGTCGGCGTCGCCGGCCGCTGCAGAGCTGCCGAACGACTACCTGGACATCCCGGCGTTCCTGCGCCGCCAGGCTGACTGATGCGTTAGCAGGGGCCGCTTGAGGCCCGGTCATCGCGTGCGCCGGCAACGGCGCCGTGGTCCGGGCACGGCTGGCCCTGGGTACACCGTTGGCACGTCGGGGCTGTCCACCCCGGCGGAAATACCATGTCCTTTATCGCCGGGCCAAGGCCGGCCCGGCGATATTTTCGGTACTGGACGCTAGCTGACGCGCGGATTCTGCTGCGCGCAGGGCCTGTGTTAACGCGTGTTATTCTTGTTTGCTCCCCTGGCTGCGCCTGCGCGGCCCCTCCGGCCTTACATACACATGATCCAGCAACGCACTCTCAAGAACACGATCCGCGCCACCGGCGTCGGCCTGCACAGCGGTGACAAGGTCTATATGACCCTGCGCCCGGCGCCGGTAGACCATGGCATCGTGTTCCGGCGGGTGGATCTGGACCCGGTGGTGGAAGTCCCGGCGCGTGCCGATCTGGTCACCGAAGTCACCCTGTGCACCGGTTTGACCTGTGAAGGCGCCAAGATCCAGACCGTTGAGCACCTGATGTCGGCGCTTGCCGGCCTTGGCGTGGACAACGTCATCGTCGAACTGTCCTCGGCCGAGCTGCCGATCATGGACGGTTCCTCTGGTCCGTTCGTGTTCCTGCTGCAGTCCGCAGGCATCGTCGAGCAGGGCGCGGCCAAGCGCTTCCTGCGCATCCTCAAGACGGTGGAAGTACGCGACGGCGACAAGATCGCCCGTTTCGAGCCGTACGAAGGCTACAAGCTGGGTTTCACCATCCAGTTCGATCACCCGATGATCCCGGCCAAGCAGTCGCGGGTGGAGATCGAGTTCTCCTCGGCGGCCTATATCAAGGAAATCTCGCGCGCCCGTACCTTCGGCTTCATGCGCGACCTTGAGTACATGCGTGAGCGCAACCTGGGCCTGGGCGGCTCGATGGACAACGCCATCGTGCTCGATGAATTCCGCGTGCTGAACGACGACGGCCTGCGCTATACCGACGAATTCGTGCGCCACAAGATCCTCGACGCCATTGGCGATCTGTACCTGGCCGGCGGTCAGGTGCTGGGTGCCTACGAGGGCTTCAAGTCCGGCCACGCGCTCAACAACAAGCTGGTGCGGGCCCTGTTGGCCGACCAGAGCGCCTGGGAATGGGCCAGCTATGACTCCCCGGTCGCTGCCGATCCGGTGCTGTACGGCGTCCCGGCCTACGCCTGAGTTCCAGACTGACCAGGTCGTAAGAGAATTGGCCGCAACGGCTACGACTAGTCCTAATTGTCATCAATTTGTGAACCCCATCGGGGTTCAAGTCTGAATTTAACAAATAATTAACAAAAGACTAACTCCTTCGCTGCATTCCGCGGCTAGGATTCCTGCGGCCTCCAATTCCGTCCTTGGGACGAGAAGCGGAGACCGGGACCGATCAGGTTCCCGGTGGCCTTCAGGATTTTGTGGATTTCACATCCTGCAGGGCGGCCAAGGCGTCGCGCAGTCCTTTATGCGTGACTTCGCTTACTGCGGTACTGCGTTGGTCGTTACGCACTGGGGAGTGCGCGGACGCAGTCGCAGTCTTGACGGTCACTCGGGTGGCCTTCAGCCCGATGGATCGGGCCGCGTCGAGCAACTGGTCTTCGGCAAGCCTTACTTTGGCGTGCCACACCGGCGATTCGACGAGAAAAACGAGGTGTTCGCCGTCCACATTGGCCAACCGGCAACGGTTAGCCAGCGCCGGCGGCAAATGGGGGCGCAATTGCCGGTCCATCGCATCGAGCCACAAGGCCCGGCGCAGCGGATTTCCTGCTTTGTCCGCCATCGCCGCTTCCAGCGCCTGTTTGGGCGCGGAACGGGAACGAACACTGGATTTCGGCTCTGACATAAGAATTCTTCAATGACATTTAAAAAGATCGTAATCAAAACGCGTGAACAGAAGGCTAAGACGCCCTTGTCACGTGTTCAGATGTTTTTCGAGGACCGCCCTCAAGCCCTGTTGGGTAGCGTACTCGGCGTTGGTTGCCTGATGGGCGTGGCGCTCAGCCTGGCAATCGGCATGGTTGGCGACTCGGCCCTGCAGTCCAAGGTCGACCACCAGCAGCAGGAACTGGCCAAGGTACGCGCTGACGCGCAGACCCAGGTCAACGCCCTGGCCGCCCGCCTCGGTGAGTTGCAGGCGCAGGCCACCCGGCTCAATGCCCTGGGTGAGCGGCTGACCCAGATGGGCAAGCTGGAAGACGGCGAGTTCGACTTCCAGGAAACCCCGGGTATGGGTGAAGGCGAGCCCGGCCCGACCCAGGATATCCCGGTGAGCGCGGTAAACAGCGACTTACAGGTGCTGGAGCAGCGTTTTGCTGCTTCAGGCAAGCAGTTGTCGGTGATGGAGTCGCTGCTGTTCGATCACCAGCTCGAGCTGAACGCCGTGCCTTCGCGCATGCCGATCCGCAACACCTACATCACCTCCAACTTCGGCGGCCGCGCCGATCCGTTCGGCCGCGGTGCCGGCAACCACAAGGGCATGGACTTCCACGCCCGCGTCGGTGACCCGGTGCTGGCCGTGGCCGATGGCGTGGTCAGCTTCTCCGGGGTGAAGGGCGGTTACGGCAATGTGGTCGAAATCGACCACGGCAATGGCTACAAGACCCTGTACGCGCACAACTCGCGCCTGACCGTGCGTGAAGGCGGGCTGGTGCGCGCCGGCCAGGAGGTGGCCAAGGCTGGCTCCACCGGCCGCTCCACCGGCGCCCACGTGCACTTCGAGGTGTGGCAGAACGGTACGGTGATGAACCCGCGCAAGTTCCTCGGCGAGGGCGGCAATACCCCGGTTGGGCGTCTCAGCCGCGGCTGATGGGGGCCAGCAGGTCAGCTCAGGCTGACTTGTTGCGGGGAGCTTGAAACCCAAGCGTCCGCCCCAAGCTACAATAGGCGTTGCCATCGACAGGGCGCATTGCGCCCTGTTTCGTTTGTGACCGGTGAACCCAGGGGGTGAGCCAGGTCGCACGGCATTTCATTCAAACCGGTTCCTTCAATGATCAACAGCCTGCTTACCCGCGTTTTTGGCAGCCGTAACGAGCGCCAGCTTCGCCAGCTCAACCGTATCGTCGCCAAGATCAATGCCTTGGAACCGGAGATCCAGAAGCTCTCCGATGACCAGCTGAAGGCCAAGACCCCCGAGTTCCGTGAGCGCATCGCCGCCGGCGAAGCCCTGGACAAGGTCCTGCCCGAAGCTTTCGCGGTCTGCCGCGAGGCCTCCCAGCGCGTGCTGGGCATGCGCCATTACGACGTGCAGCTGATCGGCGGCATGGTGCTGCACCTGGGCAAGATCGCCGAAATGCGTACCGGTGAAGGCAAGACCCTGGTGGCTACGCTGCCGGTCTACCTCAATGCGCTGGAAGGCAAGGGCGTACACGTGGTCACGGTCAATGACTACCTGGCCCGCCGCGACTCGGCGCAGATGGGCAAGCTGTACAACTGGCTGGGCATGAGCGTTGGCGTGGTCTACCCGGGCATGCCGCACAGCGACAAGCGCGAGGCCTACGGCAGCGACATCACCTACGGCACCAACAACGAATTCGGCTTCGACTACCTGCGTGACAACATGGCGCTGACCCGCGCCGACCGTTACCAGCGTGGCCTGCACTACGCCATCGTCGACGAAGTCGACTCCATCCTGATCGACGAAGCGCGTACCCCGCTGATCATCTCCGGGCCGGCCGACGATTCCCCGGAGCTGTACATCCGCGTCAACCGGGTGGTGCCGAGCCTGATCAAGCAGGAAACCGAGGAAGGCGAGGGCGACTACTGGGTTGATGAGAAGGGCAAACAGGTCTTCCTGTCCGAAGCGGGCATGGAACACGCCGAAGAACTGTTGCGCGAAGCCGGCATCATCGGCGCCGACAACGACAACGGCCTGTACGCCGCGCAGAACCTCACCGTCGTCCACCACCTCAATGCCGCACTGCGCGCGCACGCCATCTACCAGCGTGACGTGGACTACATCGTGCGCGACGGCGAAGTGGTCATCGTCGACGAATTCACCGGCCGTACCCTGGCCGGTCGCCGCTGGTCCGACGGACTGCACCAGGCGGTGGAAGCGAAGGAAGGCGTGCCGGTACAGCGTGAGAACCAGACGCTGGCCAGCATCACCTTCCAGAACCTGTTCCGCATGTACAAGAAGCTGTCCGGCATGACCGGTACGGCCGATACCGAAGCGTTCGAGTTCCAGAGCATCTACGGCCTGGAAGTGCTGGTCATTCCGACCAACAAGCCGACCGTGCGCAAGGACTACCCGGACCAGGTGTTCCTCAACCGCAAGGGCAAGTTCAATGCGGTGCTGGCGGACATTGAAGAATGCGCCAAGCGCGGCCAGCCGGTGCTGGTGGGTACCACCTCGATCGAAACCTCGGAGATGCTCTCCGAGCACCTGCGCAAGGCCGGCGTGAAGCACGAAGTGCTCAACGCCAAGCAGCATGATCGCGAAGCGACCATCGTTGCCAACGCCGGTCGCCCGGGCTCGGTCACCATCGCCACCAACATGGCCGGTCGTGGTACCGACATCGTGCTCGGCGGCTCGCTGGAAACCGAACTGCACGAGCTGGGGGAAGACATCAGCGACGAGCAGAAGGCTGCGGTCAAGGCTGCCTGGCAGGAGCGTCACGAAGCGGTCAAGGCCGCTGGCGGCCTGCACATCGTCGGCACCGAGCGTCACGAATCGCGTCGTATCGACAACCAGCTGCGCGGCCGTTCCGGCCGTCAGGGTGACCCGGGCTCGTCCCGTTTCTACCTGTCGCTGGAAGACAACCTGATGCGCATCTTCGCCTCTGACTGGGTGCAGAAGGCGATGCGCATGATGGGCATGAAGGAAGACGACGTCATCGAAGACCGCATGGTCAGCCGTCAGATCGAGAAGGCACAGCGCAAGGTGGAAGCGCACAACTTCGACATCCGCAAGAACCTGCTCGACTTCGACGACGTCAACAATGATCAGCGCAAGGTGATCTACGGCCAGCGCGATGAACTGCTGGACGCCGAGTCGGTCAAGGAAAACATCGACGGCATCCGCGGCGACGTGATCTACGACCTGGTGACCCGCTTCGTGCCGCCGAACTCGGTGGACGAGCAGTGGGACCTGCAGGGCCTGCAGGCCACGCTGGAAGGCGAATTCGGCGTGGAGATGGACGTGGTCGGCCTGGTCAAGGCACACGAAGAGCTGGACGCCGAAGCGATCGCACAGAAGGTCATGGACCGCATGGACGAGCACTTCGCGCAGAAGGAAGCGGCCGTTGGCGCCGAGACCATGCGCGCGCTGGAGAAGCACGTGATGCTGACCGTGCTCGACCAGAGCTGGAAGGAGCACCTGGCACGCATGGATTACCTGCGCCAGGGCATCTACCTGCGTGGTTACGCGCAGAAGCAGCCCAAGCAGGAATACAAGAAGGAAGCCTTCGAGCTGTTCTCGGAAATGCTGGAGAACGTCAAGCGCGAAGTGATCACCATGCTGTCGCGCGTGCGCGTGCGCAGCGAGGAAGAAGTGGCGGCGATGGAGCAGCTGGAGCGCCAGCAGGCCGAAGCCCGCCTGCAGATGTCGCAGTTCCAGCACCAGGACAACGGCGGCTACAGCGCCGACGAGGAAGCGGCGGAAGTGCTCGACGAGGCCAACGCGCCCAAGGTCGGCCGCAACGACCCCTGTCCGTGCGGAAGTGGCAAGAAGTACAAGCACTGCCACGGCCAACTGAACTGATGAAAAGCCCCGCCATGAGCGGGGCTTTTTTTGAGCGCTCGCCCCTGTAGTGCCGAGCCATGCTCGGCAGAGGCATTACCGATAAAGCCCTTGCCGAGCATGGCTCGGCACTACAGGCTGGCAGGCTTTTTGTGGGAGCGGCGTCAGCCGCGAAGCCGACAATCCTGCCGAACCGATCATTTACGCACTCCGATGGTGCGCCAGCTTCGCGGCTGACGCCGCTCCCACAAAAACAGGCTCGCACTGAACGATTGCACCAAGCGCCCTGTTTTCGGCATGCTCAGGTCATGACATCCCCTTCACGCTCAATCCACGTCGTGGCCGCCGTCATCACCGACGCGCGCGGCCGCATCCTGCTCAACCGTCGCACCGGCGATAGCGATATGGCCGGCCTGTGGGAATTCCCCGGCGGCAAGCGCGAGCCAGGCGAAACCTCCGAGCAGGCGCTGATACGTGAATTGCGCGAGGAGCTGGGCATCGAGGCAGAGGTGGGCGAGTGGGTGATGGACGTGCCGCAGATCTACCCGGACAAGCGCCTGCGCCTGGAAGTGCGCCGCGTGCAGCACTGGAAAGGCACCGCACGCGGCCGTGAAGGTCAGGCCATCACCTGGGTGACGCCGGACAAGCTGTCGCGCTATTCGATGCCGCCGGCCGATCTGCCGGTGGTGGCGGCGTTGCGCCAGCCCTGCCACTACCTGGTCACGCCCGAACCGGGCGAGAACGAGGACGCCTGGCTGGCTTCATTGGAAGCCGCCATTGCTGGCGGCATTCGCCGCATCCAGCTGCGCACGCCGCTGGCGGCACGGCGCGAGGCCTTGGCCCGAACCGTGGTGGAACGCTTCGGCAAGCACGCTGAAATACTGCTCAATCGCGATATCGCGCTGGCCCGCGAGCTGGGCGTTGGCGTGCACCTGGGCAGCGAGCAGCTGTTGCAGCTGCAGGCACGGCCCTTGCCGGAATCATCGCCGGTGGCCGCGTCCTGCCATGACCTGGCGCAGCTGCAGGCGGCACAGCAATTGGGCTGTGATTTCGCCGTGCTGGGGCCGGTGCAGGCTACCGTCAGCCATCCCGATGCCGCCGGCCTGGGCTGGGATGCGTTCGTCGCGCTGCGCGAGCGGGTTTCGTTGCCGATCTACGCCATTGGTGGCATGGCGGCAGGCGATGTGGAAACCGCCCGTCGGCACGGTGGCCTGGGTGTCGCCGCGATCCGCGGGCTATGGCCGCAGCTTTGAGCGGCTGAAGGCATTACGCAGCGCGCTTATAGCGTGATCCAGAAACAGTTGTACTGGCGGCGCAGATGCAGGATGGTCCGCGTCGGCGTGGCGCTGCGTGGCAAGGTCTGCTCCAGCCGCAAGGCGATGGGGCGACGTGGGCCGGTGCGCACATTGGTGATGACATGCACTTGTGGGTCAGCGTTGTTGCCGCCGTCCTGCGTGGCATCGACCGGCGTGCCATCGGTATAGGTGAACGGTTCGGTGGGCGCCGGCACGTAGGCGGGTTCTTCCGGGAATACCGGTGCGATATCCACCAGCGGCCGCTGGACGATTTCATCCAGGCGGTCCATGACCCGGGTGGCGGCAGCATTGGATAGCCCGTTCCACAGATAAATGCCTGACAGACGATTGGGGTCGCGGGCATCGGCCGCCGATTGGATCTGCGCGACCAGCTCGCTGAGCCGCCGTGCACAGCTGTCGCGGTAGAGCCCGCTGCCGCCGGCGGTACGCGCGTTGGGCAGCAGGCGCGCACGTGCGCCCATCACTTCGCAGGGCTTGTCGCCGTAGACGGTCTGGCCCTGTGAATTGGTGCAGCGGTTTACCTGCTGCGCGCGAGCATTGAACACCGCCAGGGCGGAACAGGTAAGCAACAGGAGCAGCAGCAGGCGCATCGGCCAAGCGTAGCGGTTGGCCGAGCGCGCAGGAAGGAAAAAAATACTCAGCTGCCGCTTAGGCGTTCGAGCACGGCGTTGGTCGGCTTGGCCAGGTTGAGCGTATAGAAATGCAGCGACGGTGCGCCGCCGGCGATCAGACGCTCGCACAGCCCGGCAACCACATCGGCACCGAACTCGCGCACTGCCTCGGCGTCATCGCCGAAGGCCTGCATGCGCTTGCTGACCCAGCGCGGGATCTCGGCGCCGCACTGCTCGGAGAAGCGACGCAGCTGGCTGAAATTGGAGATCGGCATGATGCCGGGGATGATCGGCACTTCCACGCCCAGCTTGCGTGCAGCGTCGACGAAGTGGAAATACGCATCGGCGTTGTAGAAGTACTGGGTGATGGCGGCATCGGCGCCGGCATCGATCTTGGTCTTGAAATGCCGCAGGTCGGCCAGGGCGTCGCTGGCCTGCGGATGGGTTTCCGGATAGGCGCCCACTTCGATGCGGAAGGCGTCGCCGTGTTCGGCGCGGATGAAGGCGATCAGCTCGGAGGCGTAGCGCATGTCGCCGGGAAAGCCCATGCCCGAGGGCAGGTCGCCGCGCAGGGCGACGATGCGCTTGACCCCGATGGCGCGATACAGCTTGAGCAGCTCGCGGATTTCCTCGCGGGTACCACCGACGCAGGACAGATGCGGCGCTGCCTGCAGGCCGTGGTGCTGGTTGAGATGGCGCACGGTCTCGGAGGTATAGCTCAGGGTCGAGCCGCCCGCACCGAAGGTGCACGACACATATTCAGGCGTATGCGCCTTGAGCTTGGTGGCGGTGCGGTCCAGCTGGGCACGCTGGTCATCGGTCTTGGGCGGGTAGAACTCGAAGCTGATCGCGGTCATCGGAAACGGCCGGCTGTGACGGGTTGCCGGGCATTATATCTCTCCATCAAGATGGATGTTCAATTGTTTCAGGCGAGACTGGGGGCAGGCCGCGGAATGGCGCTCAGTGGGCCACGCGGGCAGGGCGCTGTGGCAACAGGGCGATGCAGGCAACGATGGCCAGCAGCAGCACGGCCGAGCCGGCATAGCGGCTCAAGGCCAGGCCGCCATGGTCCAGTGGCTTGTCGAGGAAGTCGCCCACCACCGCGCCCAGTGGCCGGGTCAGGATGAAGGCGGCCCAGAACAGGGCAGTGCGTGAGATGCGGGTACTGGCGTAGAGCAGCGCAACCAGACCGAGCAGGCCACCGAACAAGGCAATGCCGCCGCCATAGCCCAGGCCTTGGGTATCTGCGGCCCAGTCACCCAGGGCGGTACCCAGGGTCTGCGAGAAGGTGATGGTGAGCCAGTAGAACAGCTCGCTGCGCGGCGAATTGATCTGGCTCACCGAGATGCTGCCGGTGCTGCGCTGCCAGACCAGCAGGGTGATCAGCAGCAGACCCAGCAACAACGTGGTGCCGCCGGTGTAGCCAATGGCCAGTGAGCGGTCAACGTAGTCGGCCAGGGTGGTGCCGACGGTGGTGCTGGCGACGATGGCGAACCAATAGATCCAGGGGCGGAAGCGCGGTGAACGGATCTGAGCGAAAACCGCGCCGGCGAAGACCGTGGCAAACAGCAGCGTGCCCAGCAGGTAACCCAGTTCCATCGACATGGTGACCGCGTCGCCGCCCACCTCGCCCAAGGTGGTGGCGAGGATCTTGGTGACCCAGAAGCCAAGGGTGATGGCGGGAACCTTGCTGAGGGCTTCGCTGGGGGACATGACGGCTTCCGCGCGGGTGTGTGGCTACTGTCGATGGACAGTTGTCGGAGGCGCGTCGTAGACAGCTAGGCGGTGAAGCGACGGTTCATTGCCCGTTGGAGCAGATCGCAGCCAGCGCCCCCTCCCTTTCGCGCAGCGAAGGGGAGGGCCGGGGAGGGGTTGGCTTTTGCCCGGGTAGAGCCGAGCCATGCTCGGCTAGGGCTCTACCAGGAAAGACTCTGCCGAGCATGGCTCGGCTCTACCGCTTCGCCCCCTCCCTTTCGCGTAGCGAAGGGGAGGGTTGGGGAGGGGTGCTTTTTGCAGAAGGTTGCAACCACTGCTCACGTCGCAGCTGCAGCATGGCTGGGAACGCCCCTGCCGAGCATGGCTCGGCACTACATCGCACCCCGCAGCGAAGAAGAGGGCGGCCTGGCTTTGCCATTACCGGCATATCAATAAACCGCGGCCATGCGCTACCTGTGCCGGTTCTGGCCGCAACATTTTTCCGCCCAAAACGGCGCCTCACTTAACATCCGGTTTGCGATGATCGGCCGCCAGCACCGTACCGGTGTCGCCCTATCTGGAAAGCCACCATGAACGCCTCCAGCGCCATCCGCCGCGACGTCGGCCCCATTGCCCTGATGCTTACCGGCCTGGGCTCGATCATCGGCTCCGGTTGGCTGTTTGGCGCGTGGCGCGCGGCGGGCCTGGCCGGGCCAGGGGCGATCTGGGCCTGGGTGCTGGGTGCGGCCATCATCCTCACCATCGCTCTGACTTATGCCGAACTCGGCGCGATGTTCCCCGAATCCGGCGGCATGGTGCGTTACAGCCATTACTCGCACGGCTCACTGGTGGGTTTCATCGCCGCCTGGGCCAACTGGATCGCCATTGTCTCGGTGATCCCTGTCGAAGCCGAAGCCTCCGTGCAATACATGGCGTCATGGCCGTGGCAGTGGGCGCAGAACATGTATGTGCAGCAGCCCGGTGGCATGGGTGAGCTCAGCCATGCCGGTCTGCTCATTGCAGCGGTGCTGGTGGTCGTCTACTTCCTGATCAACTACTGGAGCGTGAAGCTGTTCGCGCGCTCCAACAGCGTCATCACCCTGTTCAAGCTGATCGTGCCAACACTGACCGGTGTGGCGCTGATTGCCAGTGGTTTCCATACCGAGAATTTCTCGGTTGGCTTGAAAGGCGCAGGTACGCCGATACTGGATTTCTCGGCGATCCTCACCGCCATCGCAACAGCCGGCATCGTTTTCAGTTTCAACGGCTTCCAGAGCCCGGTGAATCTGGCGGGTGAGGCGCGTAATCCCGGCCGCAGCATTCCGTTTGCAGTAGTGGGCTCCATCCTGCTGGCAGCGGTGGTTTACGTGCTGCTGCAGGTGGCCTACATCGGCGCGGTGCCGACGCAGATGTTGGCCGAGCACGGCTGGCATGGCATCGATTTCCGTTCGCCCTTCGCTCAACTTGCCTTGATCGCCAACCTGCATTGGTTGGCGGTGCTGCTGTATGTGGATGCGTTCGTCAGCCCCAGTGGCACTGGCATGACCTATACCGCCACCACCGCACGCATGATCTACGGCATGCAGCAGAACGGTACCGCCCCCAAGCTGTTGGGCAACATCCATCCGCGCTGGGGTGTGCCGCGCCCGGCGATGTGGTTGAACCTGGCGGTGTCGTTCCTGTTCCTGTTCTTCTTCCGCGGCTGGGGCACCTTGGCGGCGGTGATTTCGGTGGCCACGGTGATCTCCTACATGACCGGGCCGATCAGCGTGATGTCGCTGCGACGCACCGCGCCAAATCTGCATCGTCCGCTGCGGATCATCGGCCTGCCGCTGTTGGCCGGCGTGGCCTTCGTGATGGCCACCGAGCTGCTGTACTGGGCGCGCTGGCCTTTGACCGGCGAGATCATCCTGTTGATGGTGGTAGCCCTGCCGATCTACGTCTACTACCAGCGCAAGATCGGCTGGCATGATTTTTCCCGGCAGTTGAAGGGCGCGCTGTGGCTGATCTGCTATCTGCCATTGCTGGCGCTGGTGTCGTGGGCGGGCAGTACTGCCTTCGGTGGTGCCGGCTACCTCAGCTACGGTTGGGATCTGCTGCTGGTGGCGGTGATCGGTGTGGTGTTCTACCTGTGGGGCGTCCATTCGGGCTGGCGCACGCCGTCGATGGATGTGGCCGAGCGCGAAGCGCGGGCGCATGGCTGATAGCTACTGATGGTGGTAGTGCGGTAGCTCTGAGCCGGATGCGGCGGTTCCGGTCCTGGCGTTGATCGTCGACAATATCGGCATTCTTTGCTCGAAGCGCTGATGTCCATCTACCTGACGCCGTTTGCACGTACCCGCTTGTTTCCGCGCACCCCGCGCGCCAATACCATCCAGGACTGCAGCGCCGAGGCGTTCGAGCAGTACTTGAACGCGCATGCCGCCGACAAGGTGCTCGATGGCTATGCGCCGTTTTGCAAATTGCATGTCTACAGGAACTGGACCAGCACCCGCTGCCTGACCGTGCCTATCACCGAGCAGAACCGCCATCTGCTGCGCTCCGGCTACGAGGCGCGCAGCCGCGAGGAGCTGCCGGTGCTGGTGCGCTGGTTCGAGGGCGTGGAGCCGGCCGTGGCCGACTATCTGGTCGTGATCCTCTACAGCCGCGAGCAGTTGCAGAAAGAAGGTTCGCCGATCGAAGCGGACTGGGGCGTGGTGGGTTGCCTTTACACCGCCAAGGCCGAAGAAATCCCAATGGCGCCCATCACCATGATGCGCAATGCCCTGGGTGTGGAAGAGGGCGGCTCCGGCGTGCCGATTGACCGTGCGGCGTATGCGCGTGCGGTGGAATTCTGGGGTGCCAATGCAAACTGGCGCTGATTCGCTGCTGCGCACGTCCAGGCCGATGCGTCTATTTGGCCTGAGTCGTCGGCACATTTTGTTGGCGATGCTGCTGTTCGCGATTGAAGTGGTGATCGCCGCGCGTCTTCCACATGTGTCGTGGGTGCGTGCCTATCTGGGTGATGTGCTGGTGGTGGTGCTGTTGTATGCAATGGTCCGCAGCGTGCTGCGCATCAACGACTACCTGGTGTTGCTGATGGTGTTCGTGTTCGCTTGCGGCATCGAGATGGCCCAGTATTTCCATGTGGCCGAGCGTCTGGGCTACGTGCGTGGCGATGTGATGTATACGGTGATCGGCAATACGTTCTCGTGGGGCGACATCGTCTGCTACGCAGTAGGCTGCATCGCAACTGCGGTGATCGTGCTGCTATCGCGCACCTTGTTCCGCATTCATCGTTGATGCGTAACACATGACGCGTCTGCCTGCAGTGCAGTCAACGCGTCTTTAACAAGCCTTAACAGCTATTCGCGTAGAATACGCCGGCTCAGCATCATTCAGCGATTACGCACAGGCAACCTGCCTGTTGATGCTTGGACAGCCGGCACTACGCCTTACCGGGATCATCCCGGTTTTTTCTGTCCCTGACCGTTCCCGTGGCCTTGTCGCGGGGCATTCCTTCGTGCGCATTACGGCCTGCGCGAATTCATGCAAGCCATGGCCAAGCACGCAAACCACTCAGTAACGGGAGGACTGGTCCTGTCATGTCTACAGGTGAATCCACTATCCGCAATGAGCCGATGCAAATCGACGACATCACCGTCATCGATAAGGCAAAAGTAAAAAAAGCAGTCACTGCCGCCGCGTTGGGTAACGCGATGGAGTGGTTCGACTTCGGTGTGTACGGCTTTGTTGCCTATGCGCTGGGTAAAGTGTTTTTCCCCGAGGCCTCGCCCAGTGTGCAGACCATTGCCGCGCTGGCCACGTTCTCGGTGCCGTTCCTGGTGCGTCCGTTGGGCGGCGTGTTCTTTGGGGTAATGGGGGACAAATTCGGCCGGCAGAAAGTGCTGTCGGCAACCATCATCCTGATGGCCATCAGTACCTTCTGTATCGGCTTGATTCCGTCCTACGAAAGCATCGGCATCCTTGCGCCGATCCTGCTGCTGCTGTGCAAGCTGGCGCAGGGCTTCTCGGTTGGCGGCGAGTACACCGGTGCTGCGGTCTTCGTTGCCGAGTTTGCACCTGACCGGCGCCGCGGTTTCCTGAGTAGCTGGCTGGACTTCGGCTCCATTATTGGTTTTGTCTCTGGCGCGGGCGTGGTGGTGCTGTTGAGCAGCATCGTCGGTGAAGCGCAGTTCCTGGAGTGGGGCTGGCGTGTACCGTTCTTCCTTGCTGCGCCGTTGGGTCTGATCGGCCTGTACCTGCGTCATGCGGCCGAAGAAACCCCGGCCTTCACCGAGCAGTTGGAGCGCATGGAGAAGGAAGACCAGGATGCCGTAGGCAGCGCGCCGCGCATCTCGTTCAAGGAAATTGTCAGCAAGTACTGGCGTTCGCTGCTGGTCTGCGTGGGCATCGTGCTGGTCACCAATGTGACCTACTACATGTTGCTGACGTATATGCCCACCTATCTGTCGCACAACCTGCACTACTCGGAAGACCACGGTGTGCTGATCATCATTGTGGTGATGGTGGGCATGTTGTTCGTGCAGCCCTTCGTCGGCATGGCCAGTGATCGCATCGGCCGCCGGCCGTTCATTGCTGCCGGCAGTCTGGGTTTGCTGGTTGCGGCGATACCCGCATTCCATTTGATCACCAGCGGCAACACCGGCTGGATCTTCGTTGGCCTGTTGCTGTTGGCGGTGCTGCTGAACTGTTTGATCGGTGTGATGGCTTCAACCTTGCCGGCGATGTTTCCGACGCGCGTGCGTTACAGCGCGCTGGCCAGTGCTTTCAATATCTCGGTGATCATTGCCGGTGTGACCCCGACGCTCGCTGCGTGGCTGGTGGAAACTACCGGCGACCTGATGATGCCGGCCTACTACCTGATGGTGGTGGCTGCCATCGGCCTGATTACCGCGTATTTCATGCACGAAACGGCCAATAAGCCAATGCGCGGTGACACGCCGAATGCAGGTAGCCGCCGCGAAGCGCGCGAGCTGCTGCAGGAACAGTACGACCATATCGAGGCAAGCGTTGATGGCCTGGATGTGGAGATCAACGACATGCAGGACAAGCTGGCCGATCTTGAGCGGCGCAAGCAGGCCTTGATCGACCGGCATCCAGACCTGGTCTGATCAGCCTCCGTCCCTTGCACCAGAGGTGCAGAGGGGCGGCGTTTGACCGTGTAGAGCCGAGCCATGCTCGGCTAGGGCCCTACCAGGAAAGCTTCTGCCGAGCATGGCTCGGCACTACCCCTTCGCTCCCTCCTTCTCTCGTAGCGAAGGGGAGGCATGCTCTTCGAAAAAAACGCCCAGGCATTTCTGGTCTGCAGACGTAGCCCGGGTAAGCGCAGCGCACCCGGGGCCTTTGGCGAGCGATCTGAAAGATCATGAAATCCATGTCCCCGGGTGCGCTGCGCTTACCCGGGCTACGTCATTTCCGCTATCAATCCTTCGCACCAATCAGAAACGAAAATCAAACATTGCAACGAAAGCGCAACGCATTGAGCTGCGGAAAGCGCGCAATGATGGCGATGGCTTCCTTCCAGTGCGTTTCAAACGCATCTTCTTCCACCGGCAGAAACGTCGGTGCGACATCATTGAAGCGGAACTCTATTCCGCGGTCCGGTAATCGCTGGCGACTTATCGCCGTAGGCGTGCGGCCATTGCGCAGATGCCAGACCAGTTCTTCAATCACGGTATTCCAGGCATCCACTTCAAGATCATCAATCCACTGCATGTGGCGGGTCCTTGGCTCGGTGGTAGTGCAGGGCAACGCGGGGGGGTGAAGTGCTGGGTACGGCTGAATCCGGATAATGACCAGCCGATCATCGCTCAATTGTGCTGGCGGCGCTCGATCTGCGCAGATGGGCTGTCCAACGCGCCTGATGACCTCCGGAACATGCCCATGTTCGGACATTCGAGACGAATCTGGCTTTTGTGCGGATTAGTCGCGGAAAACAGTGCGCCAGTGAGCGTTTTCGCGGCTTTCGGTTTGATCGGTAACCTTTGAAATCAAGCGTCTGACCCCCGCGCGCTGGCAGCAGGCGCTATGGATAGGCCCGGGCCCGGGGCGGTGGCTGCAATGCAGGCGCTGTGAAAACCCCCGCCGCCGACTTCTGGTAAATTCCGCGAAAGGAATCCGATTTGTGTCTGCAGATTGCAGACAGTCATCACATCTGGAATAGGCATGGATAAGCTGAATAACCTGATGGCGCAGGTCGCTGTGCTGGGTAATGCACAACGCCAGTACCAACTGCAGTGCGACGATTTTGGCAGCAACGTGGTCGAACGTTGGCGGGGGCGCGATGCCTTGTCCGCACATGCCGTTACCGAGGTGGACGTACTTTCCACTGACCAGGGTGTTGATCTGCAGGCACTGATCGCCAAGCCGGCAGTCTTGCTGATGCGCACCGCGCAGGGCGACGAACAACGCCGCAGCGGCTTGATTGCATCTGCTAGCCGCATTGGCAGTGATGGCGGCTTGGTGCGCTACCGTTTGTCATTGCAGTCCTGGACCTGGTGGTTGCAGCACGCGCGGCATAGCCGCGTGTTCCAGGACAAGACGGTTCGCCAGATTGTGGACAGCGTGCTTGAGGACTATCCGGATCTGGCCAACTGGCGCTGGGCCGAGGGTTGCGAAGACTTCATTGCTTCGCGCGTGCGCAGCTATTGCGTGCAATACCGCGAAAGCGATCTGGCATTCGTGCAACGGCTGCTTGCCGAGGAAGGCTTGGGTTGGCGTCTGTGCCAGGACCAACAAGCGCCCTGCGGCAACAGCATGGAGATCTTCGCCGACAGCGTGGCGCTGCCGCAGGATGCAGCCAGTGCCACGGTTGGTGTGCGCTTCCATCGCAGTGATGCCACCGAATCCAGCGACAGCATCCAGGTGCTGGGGCGGCGGCGTGCGCTGGGCAGTACCCGCATCAGCCTGCTCAGTGACGACTACCGCTCCGTGCGTGGCGTCAGCGCGCAGCTGCCGCTGGATGGCGGCGGCGATCAATCCCAGCGTGAAAGCTACGACCCGGTGGGTGCGTACGCCTTCAGCAATGCCGCTGCGGCAGCGTGGTACGCCAAGTTGCAGGCGCAGGCGCATGAAGTGCATGGCCGCACCTGGTTGGGGCAGGGTACGGTGCGTGGCTTCCAATCCGGCACCTGGTTGCAGGTACAGCAGGCGCCGTTTGCTGAAGCACCGGAACTGCTGTTGACCGAAGTGGATCACGCCGGCATCAACAACCTGCCCACCGATGTTCGCCAGGCAATGGACGCGGCGCTGGGCAAGGCGCCCACCGCCGATGCGGATACCGTGCTATGGCAGCAGGCCGAGAAGGTGGGCTACGCCAACCGCTTCCAGGCGACTGAACGCGCGATGCCGTGGCGGCCAGCACTGGTGGACGGCACCGGCCAGCGCCTCAACCCGCGGCCCACTGCGCCCGGTTACCAGACCGCACGCGTGGTGGCATCGCACGGCGGCAAGGGCCAGGACGTGCACGCGGACAGCATGGGCCGTATCCGCGTCTGCTTCCATTTCCAGAATGGCGAGGCCGATACCACGTGGTTGCGCGTTGCCCAGCGTTACGCCGGCCCCGGGGTCGGCGCGCAATTCCTGCCGCGCATCGGCCAGGAAGTGCTGGTGGGCTTTCTGGATGGCGATATCGACCGGCCCATCGTGCTGGGTGCGCTCTACAACGGCCGCGGTGAGGCCGGCGTTGCGCCTACGCCTGCCGGTGCCAGCGCCGATGCCGATCGCAGCGCTTACACGCAGGCACGTGATGGCAGCAGTAGCGCGCAGGGCAACCTGAGTGGCGGGCAGGCGCCGGCATGGCACGCCGCAGGCGCGGGTGACGACGCCCACCGCAATGCGGGCGCTGTCTGGGGCATCCGCTCGCGCGAATGGGAAGGCGGCCAAGGCAGCAATCACCTCCTGTTTGACGACAGCGACCAGCAATTGCGCGTGCAGCTGGCCAGCAGCCAGCAGACCTCGCAGCTGAGCCTTGGACATCTGCGCCACCAGGCCGACAACTTTCTCGGCAGCCTGCGTGGCACCGGCTTTGAACTGCGCAGCGACGCCTGGGGCGCGGTACGCGCCAGCTCCGGCGCTTGGTTCAGCGCCTATGCGCACCGCAACGACACCCCGGCTGGCGAAGTCGTACAGCCAGCGGCCCTGCTCAACCAACTGCAAAGCCTGAGCACCCGTTTCAGCCAAGCCGCACGCACCCACCTGACCAGCACGCTGGTGATGAAGGAGGGCGCACGTGGCAAGGAGCGCTCAAGCATCGTGCCGGATCAGGCACCGCTGGCCGCAATGCTGGCCAGCGCCAAAACCACGGTAGCCGGCACAGCATTCGACGCCGCCAACGGCGAAGCCGCGCAGCGTCAAGCCACAGCAGGCAGCGACCGCGTCCCGCACAGCGGCGACCCGCTGCTGGGCTTTGCCGCACCCGCAGGCATCGCACACGTCGCAGGGCAGGCCCTGCACTGGTCGGTGGGCGAAGGTCTGCTGCTGGCCAGCGGTGGCGACAGCGACACTGCGGTGATGGGCAACGCCCGCCTGCACGCCGGGCAGGCCATCGGCATGTTGGCCTGTGCGGTAGAGGGCGGCGCCGAAGGCGGAAATGCATTGAGCGTGGTGGCCGGCACCGGCGAGTTGAACGTGCAGGCCCAGCACGACGAAGTGCGCCTGCAATCGCGGCAGGCGCTACGCGCGGCCAGCGCGCAGGGCGTGGTGGAGATTGCAGCAGGCAAGACGATTCACATTGCTACTTCGGGCGGCGCCAGCGTCACCATCGAAGGCGGGAACATCACGTTCAACTGCCCGGGCACGATTACGGTGCACGCGAGCAAGAAGTCGTTTGTTGGGCCTGCCGAGTTGGCGAGGGAACTACCAACTTTCCCGGTCCCCAGCTTCGCACCGGAACCGATGGATTTCGATTTCTGGTTGCAGGACATGCCTGGCCCAACCGGAAACCCGCTGGCGGAAACGTCCTGGAAAATCATCAGGAACCGAGGCAAACCCTCCGGCGCTGCTCTGCGTGATGCAAAGCGTGTGCTGCTGGAGGGGGTAACCGACGCTGACGGCCATGTTGTGCTGGACGACGAGCAGCAGCAGCTGTTGGCGCGGGAATACGCTGGCTCACCCAGCCAGCTTTGGCTGTTGTATCCCGGTCACTCGGTACAGATTGATGTTGCGCGTGACAAGGGTGACTGGGATGAAGATCAACGCCTGCGCATGGAACTCGGTGCCGCTGGCTTCACCGCAGCGGTACGCACCGACATGGTCGGCATCCGTCAGCAAGGCGAAATGAACTATGCGCGGAGTGCGCTTGAGCGGTTCGATCAAGGCGGTACATCGGCAAAGTTGAAAGATCTCATAAAGCGTTGATTTGCCACGCAACAACAGCGCGTTGGCGCAAGGAAGGGACTCATGACGGGTAGAAGGACGGTAACGCAGATTGTTGATGACAGCGGCAAGGCGCAGCGGGCCTACGAGCAGCCGGGCTGGTTCTTGACCAATACCGATGACAAGTTGGGCGAGGCGTTCGAAGGCCAGAGTGTTGTCCTCGATCCAGCGCTCCCCGAATGGTCCGAGGTATTTGGGCAGCCGCTGCCGGGCCATGATGTCGAGTTCTTTGTTTGCGGTGACAGCTACTTCAAACGGGTAGCTCGTGAAATCAGCAATGCCCAAGAGAGCGTCTTCATTGCCGGCTGGCAGATCAATTACGCGGTCCAGATGGGCGACGGCAGTACGTTGCTGTCCTGCCTGGACAAGGCTGTGGAAAACGGCGCCACCGTCTATGTCATGCCGTGGTTGGCGCCGCCTGGGCCGGTGGATACCGGCTATCTGCATACCATGATGGCGGTGTTCCATCTCAATGGCGGCCAGGGCCTGATCAACAGAGTGCCCAGGAAGGGCCGTGCGTACTGCATGCCGGCGCTTGGTCAGAGCGACATGAGCAGCTTGAACGCGTTCTTCTCGCATCACCAGAAAATGGTAGTGGTTGATAACAAGAAGGCGTTCGTTGGTGGTATCGACCTGGCCTACGGAAGGCGCGAGACTGGCACGTATAGCCTGTTGGCCGAGGGGCGGACCTTGGGGGAATACTATTCCCCGAACATTCCGCCCATCAAGGAACCAACGGCGGTGGAATTGAGTGACTGTGTGCCGCTGATGGAGCTGCTGATCGCTGGTTTGTTGCCGGTATTGCGCGGTATTGCGGTGTTTCCATTCACGCCGACAAGGGGCATCTTTGCGCGCACAGTCGATTTCAAAAAAGGCATAAGCGACTGGATGAGTGATCGGAACGATGACGTAAAAGACTTCGTCGATCGCCATAACCCGTTGGAAGGGGAGGGCGCTAAGGCTTTGGAGTATGGCGAGGCCAAAGTCACCGAGGCCCAACAGTGGCTTTGGAACCAGGTGCCATCTCCGCAGCGGCGTGAAATACGCAGGCTCTGGGAGAAAGGCGGCCAGGAGTTCAGGCAGAGTGTTGACCTGATGTGGGATCTGCTGCTCGGGGTCGATGTCTCCCAACTTCCTTACAAGAAAGAGATCTTCGCGTTGGTCGAGGATGCGGTAAACGCTCTCGTTGGCGTATTGGTTAGCATGTCCAGCGAGTGGATTGGTAAGTTCGAGCGCTATGACCGTTTGTTCGACGAGCCGCTACAGCAGCACCCGGGCCAGAACCGCATGATCGACCCGGAGCGCCAGCCCCGGCAGCCCTGGCATGACGTGCATTGCGGCATCGAGGGTCCGGCGGTTCATGACCTCAGCCGAAATTTCACTCAACGTTGGAATGCGGTCGCGCAGGCGTATCGGGGAACCTACTCCGCCAATCGCCACCAGCCCTTGGTGCGTTACTTCATGCTGCTTTTCAATATCGTGACGCCTTCGCGAGCGAATGTAGCCAACATCGAGCCGCAGCACAGACCAAAGAATGTGGTTGCGGGTGCGGCGGCCAACAAAAGCTGCTGGGTTCAGGTATTGCGTAGCGCTCCTGAAGAATTACTGCGGGCGGAGCATGCGGCAGGCACCGAGCAAGCCAAGGCGCCTGCGCAGAATAACTGCCTGAAGGCAATGCTGAAGGCGATTCACGGCGCCCAGCAGTTCATTTATATCGAGGGCCAGTTTTTTCAGAGCGACAACGCCGGCTTTGTGGATGACTACGAGCCTGACAAGCCACTGTCAGGGCCAGCGGGTGCGATGGTTTCCATCCGCGGTTTGGAAGGCTATGAAAAGTACGCGGAGTTGTTGGGCATCAAGGATAGGCCGATCAACACCATCAACCCGGCCACGGTGAAGTGGCAGAACACGGGTAAGGTGCTGCTTGATGATGACTATCAGGCATTTGAGCGTGCCGTGCGACGTATCCTCAGCAATCACGAGACCATCACTGTTGTCGATGTGCTGGAGCGTGCGGGCAAGAAAAAGCCGAGTCAGCAGAACCCGCAACCGAAACCGCTATACCAGTCGAAGCTGCTCAACCCGATCAACAAGGCTCTGGCGCGGCGCATCGAGCGTGCGATCAATGAAGGAAATCCGTTCCACGTCTATCTGGTGGTGCCAGTACACCCGGAAGGCATGCTGGACCAGATCACCCTTATGCGCCAGGTGGATTTGACCATGCAGTCACTGGTGCATGGCACCCAGAGCTTGGTCAATTGCGTGCGCCGCGCGTTGGTTGCGCGATATGAACAGGAGCATGGTGGGCTGAGCGAGGAGCAGGCACTGAAGAAGGCGCAGGAGATGTTGTTGAACGATCTTCTGGAGCATGATGCAGGTGAATTCTGGTCGGATTATGTAACGTTGCTCAACCTACGCAATCACGCGGTTATGCCGAGCGGCCGGTCGGTTACCGAACAGATCTATGTGCATAGCAAATTGCTGATTGCCGATGACAATGTGGCTGTGCTGGGTAGTGCCAATATCAATGATCGCAGCATGTTGGGAATGCGGGATTCGGAGCTGGCGGTCATTGTGGCTGGCGGTCCACAGGTGACGGTGAAGTTGGATGGGATGCGCACGTCGCGGGTTTCTGCGCGTGTGCATGAGTTTAGGAAGTCCCTGTGGCGGAATATTTTCGGTGAGAATGCTGGCGGTAGTGTTCAGCCCGCCCGTGATTTGCTGACGCCTGCTGTGTTGGAGCAGCCAGCTGCATCGGGAACTACAACCGCTATAAAGAAAATCGCAGACAACAACGCGAAGGCATACGAGGCAGCATTCTCATTTATACCTAGGAGTATGCCGGCATGGGTTGTTTCGAAAAACCCCGCCAACGTATTGAATATAAACGCAGCGCTTTGGCCCACATGGCGTTACCCGGAGCCAGATGATGTGCCGATAGGAAGTTCGAGTGGGGAGAATCGCGGAAAGCTGAAATTTCGGATGCCATTTGATCCGTTGTTCTGGCGTGAAGCAAAACGAGCTGACGACGACGGGCATCTGATCTGGGAGATTGGTTATGACGCCAAATCCCGCCCGCAAGGCGTGGCCGGTACTGCACCAGAAAGTGTTCCGGTGGGTGTACGGGGCTTTATCTGCGCTTTGCCCGTAGGCTGGCTGGCTAAAGAAAGCAATAACACCGGTTTTGCGTTGTCGATCCTGGCTAACGTTGAAACCGATCAGGTCCAGCATGATGACGTACAGGTCGCCCGGGTTGAAACCGTGCCGGCGCCAACTCAAGCTTGAGGCATTAACGCGATGAAAGAACACATGGAAACGGGACGGACACTGCTACTTGTTTCGGCATTATTGGTAGGCCCTGTCGCCTGTGATGCATCAACCCCGTCGTCGGTTCCTCACTCCGGGCCTGTGGTTGAAGAGCGCCTGCAGCCGCATATGCCACGGTTGCAGACAACGCGCGATTTCAGGCCGACCTGGACGCCAGGTTCTACCCGCGAGTGTCTGGGACGACTGGTATTCGAGGTGGATGGTCCGATCGAATGGGCGCTGGATCCGCTGCGCAAGGTGGAGGACAACGAGCCGCCGCTGTTCCCGGATGACGTACCTGGTGATCGTCGTGAACGCATGGGCTACGGGGTAATGCGAGTGATGGTCTCGCAGCCAGCCACAGAAGAGGTGATGGAGATGCATCGTGACCGTTATCAGACTGCGGATCGCGGTACCAGCG
Source organism: Stenotrophomonas terrae (assembly GCF_001431465.1). Lineage (GTDB taxonomy): Bacteria > Pseudomonadota > Gammaproteobacteria > Xanthomonadales > Xanthomonadaceae > Stenotrophomonas > Stenotrophomonas terrae. Next base: position 182,120 of record NZ_LDJJ01000017.1, read on the forward strand.
TCGCGGCGTGGACAAGAGGCGTGCAGAAGCGAGAGGCTATTGTTGAGGAGGCGCGCGCCAGAGGTGATAGCGAATTGACAGTTGGTTGGTACGAGTTACAGGTTGAGGAGGCCAAGAAAAAGCTGGAAACAGCCCGCAACCGACGGATCCACAACTTCGGTTTTCCCGGGGAGCTTGCAACAGAAAGCGGCACCGGCCGATTGGCCGTACGCGCGCTACTGGGTGGCAATGTCATTTCGCTGGTGTCCACTGTGAACTCGGAGGAGGGCAACCCGCTTCGAGAGGAAGCAATGGCCAAGATCCGTCGCGACATCAAGCGCATGCGGCTGCGCGCGCCCGGGGAAGTGCCGGACGAACCCGGTGTCTGTTTCCCTGGTTTGTTCTTCGCCGACGATGGCACCGCCGATTATCACGCGCACGCCTCGTTCCGTTACGTGGACCGCCCCAATGTCGCCTACAGCATCGATACCGGCTATCGACCGGCACCGGGAATGGGCGAAGGCATCGCCAAACAGCCTATCTCCAACTGGAGGCAGGTTCTGGCCTATCCCGGTGTACTGCTGACAATGCCGGCAGATGATGTGCAGCGGCGCGATGTTGTCAAACCGGGCGGAATTCTGGCCGGAGGGCTGAGCTTCGACAAAACCGGTATTGCCATCACCCGCGAGGGCGATACCAAGCGCGATCCCAGTGTGCGCACTTACCAGTTGTATGCAGGCATGCCGGGGATTGAAGGCGTTCAGGCGATGCCCTTCGTTTCGATGACGATGCAAGGTTGGTCGCAACAGACCTATCCCCAGCTGAAGCAGCAACCGCCTCCGCTGGAGGAAAGTGAAAAGCGTTTCGACGCCATCCTGCACAACCTGCACTTGCGACACACCACGCCGGAGATGCCGGATTACGAGCGCCTATTGGGCAAGCAGCCTGCTTCGCCAGAGTAGGCGAGGCAGCAGCTCTGCTCCCTCCCTTTCGCGTAGCGAAGGGGCGGGCTGGGGAGGGATGCTTTTGAGGCTGTGCACGCCTGCAGCAACCCCCTCCCAACCTCCCCCTGCTTCGTAAGGGGAGGGGTCCAGGCGCGGCGTTGCTCGGGCGGCAACAAGGAAGTCACTGGAACATCGTTCCAACCAAGAGAGATCATGAAGATCGTCAAAGCACTATTGATCACCTCCGCAACGCTGCTCGGCCCGGCAGGCTGCGATGCCTCAACGTCGCCGTCGGTGCCTCGCTCCGGGCCGGTGCTTGAAGAGCGTCTACAGCAGCATATGCCGCGTCTGCAGACAACGCGCGACTTCACGCCGACCTGGACGCCAGGTTCTACCCGCGAGTGCTTGGGACGTCTGGTGTTCGAGGTGGATGGTCCGATCGAATGGGCGCTGGATCCGCTGCGCAAGGTGGAGGACAACGAGCCGCCGCTGTTCCCGGATGACGTACCTGGTGATCGTCGTGAACGCATGGGCTATGGGGTAATGCGAGTGATGGTGTCGCAGCCAGCCACAGAAGAGGTGATGGAGATGCATCGTGACCGCTATCAGACCGCGGATCGTGGCGCCAGCGTTGCCGCGTGGACCAGCGCGGTGCGGAGAGATGAGGCTGAGGTAGCAGCAGCTCGCGCTCGAGGTGATAGTCAGTTGGTCGTGGATGCATACGAACGAGTCGTTATGAAATCCAAAGAAGAGCTGAAGATCGCCCGCAACCGACGCATCCACAACTTCGGCTTTCCCGGTGAACTTGCAACAGAAAGCGGCACAGGCCGATTGGCCGTACGCGTCCTATTGGATGGCAATGTCATTTCGCTGGTGTCTTATGTGAACTCGGAGGAGGGGAATCCACTCCGAGAGGAAGCCATGGCCAAGATCCGCCGCGACATCAAACGCATGCGGCTGCGCGCGCCCGGCGAAGTGCCGGACGAACCCGGTGTTTGTTTCCCGGGCCTGTTCTTTGCCGACGATGGCACCACCGATTACCACGCGCACGCCTCGTTCCGTTACGTGGACCGCCCCAATGTCGCCTACAGCATTGACACCGGCTACCGGCCGGCACCGGGGATGGGCGAAGGCATCGCCAAACAGCCAATCTCCAACTGGAGGCAGGTCCTGGCCTATCCCGGTGTGTTGCTGACAATGCCGGCTGATGACGTGCAACGGCGCGACGTTGTCAAGCCGGGCGGAATTCTGGCCGGCGGTTTGAGCTTCGACAAAACCGGTATTGCCATCACCCGCGAGGGCGATACCAAACTCGATCCCAGTGTGCGCACCTATCAACTTTATGCAGGCATGCCGGGGATTGAAGGCGTTCAGGCGATGCCCTTCGTTTCGATGACGATGCAGGGTTGGTCGCAACAGACCTATCCGCAGCTGAAGCAGCAACCGCCGCCGCTGGAGGAAAGTGAAAAGCGTTTCGACGCCATCCTGCACAACCTGCACCTGCGGCACACCACGCCGGAGATGCCGGATTATGAGCGCCTATTGGGCAAGCAGACTGCTTCGCCGGAGTAGGTGGGACGGTAGCTCTGCTCCCTCCCTTTCACTCAGCGAAGGGGAGGGCTGCGGAGGGGGCCTTTTGAGGCTGTGCACGCCTGCAGCAACCCCCTCCCAACCTCCCCCTGCTGCGCAAGGGGAGGGGCCAAAGCGCGGCGTTGCTCAGGCGGCAACAAGGAAGTCACTGGAACATCGTTCCAGCCGAAGGAAATCATGGAAATCATTAAAGCAATGCTGTTCACTAACGCAGCGCTACTCGGGCCAATCGCTTGCGACGCAGCAACGCAGGCGCCCGCGTCCCGCACGACGACGATCCACAGCTCGGCTTTGCCGTACCCGCAGCCTGTTGCGGCTCCAATCGTTTAAGTGGAGGCTCTGTGTTGGGATTAAATTTCAGTCGGCTTTTAAAGCCTCTATTCGAAGCTCAGCCGCACAGGGGACTGATTATTCTCCTCATGGGTATTCTGGGAGCGCTTTCAGCATGCCAGGCAAGTGAGAATGACGCGCACCAGTCCGCGCCTGATGAGATTGGGCTTAGTCTGTCCGGGTTGAACTATACCGATATGCCAATTGGATCAATCTATGTAAATGGATCTTGGGGTGGGGCTGTTCAGTCGTACAATAATGGCAACGGTTCTGCGGGAAGTGTTGCGTTGCCTTATCCTTGGAAGCCCGGGACGAAGGTGACAGTAAAGTGGAGTGATGACGCACTGTACGTGCGCGATAAAAATGCTCTGTATACAGAAGAAGTTGAAGTTCCCCCGTATCCGATGATCCACTCTGGTTATCTGTGGGTGGCATTCTTTCCAGGTCGGAAAGTTAAGGTTTATGCCTCTGGTTATTATCCTGGCCACTTGAATTTTCCCGACGGATTGCGGACCCCTGCGGAAACATGCAAGCGTGATCCAGAGTGCATGGATTGGTATCGAAGCAAGGTGCCGCCGAGGGTGGGTCATTACTAGTCGAAATACAAATTTTTTGCTGGCCAGGTGAAAGCTGGCTAGTCGCTGGTCGAGCGTGACCAGCAGGATGCGAGCAGTCTTTGATATCAAATGCTCACGAGGTGATTGGGGGCATGGACGTCAACGACAGATGCCCGGCGTAACCAATGCTGAAACTGGCTGCTTCGGTTCTGCAGGCGGTGTGGGTATCCCTAGTCGACGTGGCCAGACACAACTGTATTGATCTGATGGATTGTTGGTGGGCGGTACAACGCACCTGCGGGCGTTGTACCAGCTTGGGCCGGTGGTACGACGTGACTTGATGGTTGTCTTAGCCGTTGCGAAAACGTGATGTTGGTCGCTCAAATCGCCAAAGATTCGCTGTCAATACATTTGTGAACAGGCTAAATGCCTCCCTGTTTGCTTGCAGCAAAGCCCAATAATTCCGGCAGATTTCCCGCTGTTCCCCCCAATCCAGCCCCTCCAACCCGTAACGCGGGCTATAGGAAAGTTCTGATAGATTCGGACTGGGGGATCTGATTGCGTCTGCTGAATAGTGGGCGGGAATGGCATTGGGTTGGCATGGATAAGCTGAATAGCCTGATGGCGCAGATTGCTGCGCCGAGTGATGCACAGCGGCAGTACCAGTGGCGATGCTCGGGATTTGAAGGGGGCATGGTTGAACGCTGGTGGGGCCGCGATGGCCTGTCTGCGCATGCGCAGACGGATGTGGATGTCTTGTCCACCGATCAGGGTGCTGTGCTGGATGGGTTGCTGGGCACGCAGGCGACGCTGCTGATGCGCATGGCCGATGGTGGCGAGCAGCAACGCAGCGGCTTGATCGCGCAGGCGCAGCGGATGGGCAGCGATGGTGGGCTGGTGCGTTACCGGCTGTCACTGCGCTCGTGGACCTGGTGGCTGCAGCATGCGCGGCACAGCCGTGTGTTCCAAGACAAGAGCGTGCGCGAGATCGTCGACACGGTGCTTGCCGACTATCCGGACCTGGCCAACTGGCGCTGGGCCGAGGGCTGTGACGAATTCATTGGTACGCGCGTGCGCAGCTACTGCGTGCAGTACCGCGAGAGTGACCTGGACTTCCTGCAGCGGCTATTGGCCGAGGAAGGGCTGGGGTGGCGTTTGTACGCCGAGGAACAGGCGCCCTGCGGCAATGGCATGGAGATCTTTGCCGACAGCCTGGGCCTGCCGCAGGATGCCAGCAGCGCCGCGGCCGGTGTGCGTTTTCATCGCAGTGATGCCACCGAAACCACGGACAGCATCCAGGCACTGGGCCGGCGTCGCGGCTTGGGCAGCACTGGCCTGAGTCTGCTCAGTGATGATTACCGCCAGATGCGCAGCATCAGCGCGCAGCTGCCTTTGGACGGCGGCGGCAGCACCTCCAAGCGTGAAAGCTATGACGCGGTGGGCCCGTATGCATTCAACAACGCCAGCGCTGCGGATTGGTATGCGCGCCTGCAGGCGCAGGCGCATGAGGTGCATGCCCGCAGTTGGCAGGGGCAGGGCACGGTACGGGGTTTCTGCTCCGGCACCTGGCTTGAAGTGCAGCAAGCGCCGTTTGAAAGCGCACCCGAGCTGTTGTTGGTGGAGGTGGAACACGCCGGCATCAACAACCTGCCGACCGATGTACGTCAGGCCATGAATGATGCGCTCGGCGCTGCCTCGATGACGGACGGCGATGCCGGGCTTTGGCAACAGGCGGAGAAAGTTGGCTACGCCAACCGGTTCAAGGCGACCGAACGGTCCTTGCCGTGGCGGCCGGCCTTGGAGGATGGCAACGGCCATCGTTTGAATCCACGGCCCACCGTGCCGGGTTACCAGACGGCGGTGGTTGTCGCCGGGCAGGGCGGCAACAGCCAGGATGTGCATGCAGACAGCCTGGGCCGGGTGCGGGTGCGTTTCCATTTCCAGGACGAGCAGGGCGACACGACGTGGTTGCGGGTGGCCCAGCGCTATGCCGGTCCTGGTGTCGGTGCGCAGTTCCTGCCGCGTATCGGCCAGGAAGTGCTCGTCGGTTTTCTTGATGGCGATATCGACAGGCCCATCGTGTTGGGCGCGCTCTACAACGGCCGTGGCGAAGCGGGCGTTGCGCCCACGCCTGCCGGCGCCAGCGCCGATGCCGACAACAGCGCGTATGCGCAGGCACGCGATGGCACGCCCAGCGCACAAGCCAATTTGAGCGGTGGCCACGCGCCGGCATGGCATGCGGCGGGCGCGGGTGATGATGCGCATCGTAACGCGGGCGCGGTCTGGGGCATCCGCTCACGCGAATGGGAGGGCGGTGAGGGCAGCAATCACCTGTTGTTCGATGACAGCGACCAACAACTGCGCGTGCAGTTGGCCAGCAGCCAGCAGACCTCGCAGTTGAGCCTTGGCCATCTGCGCCATCAAGCGGACAACTTCCTCGGCAGCCTGCGCGGTACCGGTTTCGAACTGCGCAGCGACGCCTGGGGCGCGGTGCGCGCAACGTCGGGTGGCTGGTTCAGTGCCTACGCGCATCGCAGCACCAGCCCGGCCGGTGAAGCCGTGCAGCCAGCGGCCTTGCTCAATCAGCTGCAGGGCTTGAGTACGCGCTTCAACCAAGCGGCGCACACGCATCTGACCAGTGCCTTGGCGATGGAAGAAGGCGCACGCGGCAAGGATCGCTCGGCCATTGTTGGCGATCAGGCGCCGTTGGCGGCGATGCTGGCCAGTGCCAAGACCACGGTGGCGGGTACGGACTATCAAGCGGCAAGCAGCGAGGCCGTGCAACGGCAAGCGTCTGCAGGCGACGGCCGGGTGCCGCATAGCGGTGATCCCTTGCTGGGGTTCGCCGCGCCTGCGGGCATTGCGCAGGTGGCAGGGCAGGCCTTGCACTGGTCGGTCGGCGAAGGCCTGCTGCTGGCCAGCGGTGGCGACAGCGATACCGTTGTGATGGGCGATGCGCGGCTGCACTCGGGCCAGGCCATCGGCATGTTGGCCACCGCCGTGGAAGGCGGCGCTGACGCGGGCAATGCCTTGAGCGTAGTTGCCGGCACCGATGAATTGAACGTGCAGGCACAACACGATGAAGTGCGGCTGCAATCGCGGCAAGCGCTGCGCGCCGCCAGTGCGCAGGGTGTGGTGGAGCTGACGGCGGGCAAGACCGTGCATATCGCTACCACCGGTGGCGCCAGCGTCACCATCGAAGGTGGCAACATCAGCTTCAACTGCCCGGGCAAGATCACCGTGCATGCGAGCAAGAAAAGCTTCCTCGGTGCCACCCACCTGTCCACTGAAATGAACAGTTGGCCCGAGGCGCAGTTCGATGATGTGTACGTGGTGCGGCACCGGGCCACGGGCGAGCCCATGCCCAATACGCGGGTGCAGATAACCCGCGGCGATGGCGGGCGCAGCGAAGTTGTTACCGATGCGCAGGGGCGCCTGCCGCGGCAGCGCGGGCAGGGCATCGACGAGGTGCTCATCAAGATTCTGGGGAAGGTCTAGCGCATGGAAGAGAAACAGGACGTTGTGCTGCCCAGCGGAGACTGGGACGAGGATGGGCGGCCGGTCGCGCGTGCGCGCCTTACCCAGGTCAAGGACAAGCGCGACAAGGTGGTCGAGGCCGATACCGATGCGGTGATTCCGGTCATTTTCCTGCCCGGCATCATGGGCACCAACCTGAAATCCAAGATCACTGGCGATCCGGTGTGGAGGCCACCGAATCTGGATGGGGTGGGCGCAGTGCTTGGCGCGCTCGGGCAGATGGTCGTATTCCTGTTTCGCGGCGCGGCCACACGCCAGCGCTTGTTGAATCCCTTGACCTCGGAAGTGGACGACGGCGGCTCGCTGGATGCCGAAGATATGATTCCCGAGGCGCTGGCGCGTGAGCGCGGCTGGGGCCAGTTGATGCGCTCTGCCTACAACCCGGTCATGGCCGAGATGCACCGCAAGCTCAATGACCTGATGTCGGCCGGCAAACTGCAGCCGTGGTGGGCCGAGGAAGGTGCGCGTGCGCCTGCCGAATACGGTGAGACGGTTGGTGGTAATGCCGCGCTTACGCTGGCGCAGGCCAAGCATGCGGCGCACTACCGTTTCGAGGTGTGGTCCGGCGGCTACAACTGGCTGCAGAGCAATCGCAGTTCCGCGCAGGACATCATCGAGCGCATCGACAAGGTGGTCCTGCCGTATTACGCCACGCGCGGTATCAACGCGCGGAAGGTGTTGCTGGTTACCCATTCCATGGGCGGGCTGGTGTCACGTGCGGTATCGCAGCTGCACAACTACGGCAAGTTGCTGGGCATCTCGCATGGCGTGATGCCGGCGACGGGTGCGGCAGCCACTTACCACCATTGCCGCGCCGGCTATACCGGTGCATCCAGCATCATTCTCGGCCGCAATGCGGGCGAGGTGGTGGCGATTCTGGCCAGATCGCCGGGTGGTCTGGAGCTGTTGCCTAGCGCCGACTACAACGATGGCGCGCCCTGGCTGCAGCTGGGCGATAACGGCCCGAAACTACCGGTGGGTGCCGATCCTTACAACGAGATCTACCTCAACACCAAATGGTATGGCCTGGTTCCTGAGGGCAATACCGAACTGCTCGACCCCAGTGCACCGGCGCCGGCGGCCGCATCGGCGCGCGAGGAGGAGGACGGCCCGGCGCTGTCACCGCGCACCAGCTTCCAGATCAATATCGAAGGGGTGAGTGCCTTCCATAGCGACATCACCCGCAAATACCACACGCCGACCTTCGTGCATTACGGCGAAGATGCCAAGCAACTTGCTTGGGGCTCACTGGCCTGGAGCGGCGGCAGCATGACCGGCGTGGATTCGGTGACGCCGATGTCGGACAACCGCAACGGCAAGATCAAGCTGCAGGGTGCGGTTGGGGTGATCAAGCTGGAAATCGCCGACCCAAGTGACCCCGGTGATGGCACAGTCCCGGCATGTTCAGGTGCTGCACCCAAAGCTCATGTGGCAGGGTGTTTCCGCCAGGGCAGTTTGGGCAGTGGCCAATACGCGTTGAAGGGTAAAAAAGGCTATGACCATCAAGGCAGCTACAACGACGAACGTACACGCTGGGCAACGCTGTATGCCGCCGTGCGGTTTGCGCAGAGCGCGGACTGGGCATGAGCTGCTGGTTGCACTCATGAGCTGGCGACCGCTGCGTGGCGTATTGGCGGTGGCATTACTGACCTTTGCCTCGGGCGGCATTGCCGGCGCGGCACCGATACAACGGGGAACCGAAATGAAGACACTGTGTGTTGGCCGCTTCCTGCTGGATGTGCCTGCCGCTACCGCGATCCAGCCAGGCTATGTGTATGCGCGCAAGAAGGTTGAGACCAGCACCAGCGTATCGGCCGAGGCATTCCGCCAGCGCGTTGCTGCACGGACTGCGGCGCTGAAGGCGGCCCGCCATCGCAGTGGTGAGTCCATGTGGGTGAGTGAAATCCGCTTCGACGACGATGCCGTGCTGCTCACCTCCTGGGTCAGCGACAGCAGCCGCGCCGGTCATCGGCAGGAGATGTACGTGCTGGACCCGGCGCACAGCGTGCAGTACCTGGTCAGTGGCGAAACCGAGGCGGCGAAGTTGCCGGCCGCCATCGAGAATTATCGCGCCCTGCGCCCGCGCATCAGTTACCGCGATCCCAACAGCATTCCCACCGCTGCGGGTTTCTGCATCGATTCGGGTTTCATTGCCGGCAACCGCATCAACAGTGAGGAGATGACCATCGGCCTGCGTCCGCGCGCCTATCCGGGTGCCCGCATGACGCTGATGTCCTATGTCACCGGCAAGCCGGACCAACCGCTGTTGCAGCGCGCCTCCGACCTGCCGCCGGAATACGCAGCTGCTGCAGCGCGGATGCGTAATCTGCGCCGTGGCGAGCGCAATGTCGGGCCTATCCAGGGGCAGGAAATACTGGCCGGTGCCGAAGAGGGCGGGCGCAGGATGTATGCCTTCCTGTGGGAATCACAGGGGCGCGCGGAATCCCTGCAGTTCCCATTCCTGTCGCTGCAGTTGCTGACCGAGGACAAGGCGCAGGCACCGGCATTCCGCGATGATGCAGAAGCGCTTGGGCTATGGGACCAGGTGTTGGGCAGCCTGCGGCTGCGGTCGGGCGCGATCTGAGGGCTTCGTGTTGTGGGAGTGGTGTAAACCACGAAGCTGGTGTTGCTGAGGGTCCAGAATTCCGTGCGATCTGATGGAGCATCAGCTTCGCGGCTGACGCCGCTCCCACAAAAAAGCAAATGTCGGGGTGAGCCGCAATGCCGCTTTTGTAGGAGCGGCGTTAGCCGCGAAGCAGATGGTGCTGAAGCCACGGATATCCTTGCGATCTGACGATGTGTCAGCTTCGCGGCTTACGCCGCTCCTACAACCGCCGGGGGCTGCTGGCTTTGAGGGGAAATCTCAAAGCTCCTGGCCGAACATGATCCTGTGGCCGTCGATCGTGCGTACTCCGAACTCGCGCATGCCCCAGGGCTTGTCGGCCAGCGGCTGGGTGAACTCCGCGCCTGCCGTTCGGTACTCGTCAAACAGGGTGCTGGCGTCCGACACGGTGATATAGCCGTACCAGGAGTGGTCGCCGAGCGTGTGCGGCGGTATTGCGTCGCTGCACTCGCCCAGCATCACCCGGAAGCTGCCGCGTGACATGAAACTCCAGCCGGGCGCGGTGAAGTCGATCTGCAGGCCCAGCACCGAAGCATAGTAGTCGGTGGACTTGGCGAGGTCCTGTACTGCGAGGGTGAAACGCACATCGGTGAAGTCGCTCATGTAGTCTCCTGCGGCGTGAAACCAGCCATCGTGCGTTGATTCCGGTTGCGGCGTTGGTGCAACTACTTAGCTGTCCGAATCTGACGGGCAACGCTGCCGTCGTGGCTGCAGCATGCAGTTCCTTCGTTGATTGGAGCTTACATGAAGCAGTTACAGGGAAAGGTTGTGATCATCACCGGCGCCAGTTCCGGCATTGGCCGTGCTGCAGCATTGTTGTTCGCCGCTGAAGGTGCGGCGCTTGTGTTGGGCGCGCGTCGTGCCGTCGAACTGGATCGGCTTGTTGCGGAGATTGCCAGCAGTGGCGGCAGCGCGGTTTGCCTGCCCGGTGATGTCTGCGAAGAACGCTATGCACGAGCCCTGGTCGAGTTGGCTTTAAGCCGCCATGGCCGACTGGACGTCGCTTTCAACAACGCAGGCACGATGGGGCCATTGGGACCGACGCCGGAGCTGGAGCTGGCTGATTGGCAGCGCACGCTGGACACCAATCTCACCGCGATGTTCCTGGCGGCCAAACACCAGGTGCCAGCGATGCTGCGCGGTGGAGCTGGCAGCCTGATATTCACTTCAACCGTCGTCGGCCACACCGTCGGCTTTGCTGGTGCTGCTGCGTATGCGGCCAGCAAGTCCAGCATCATCGGCCTGACCCAGGCATTGGCATCGGAGTTCGGGCCGCAGGGGCTGCGGGTGAACGCCTTGTTGCCTGGCGGCACCGACACCCCGATGGCACATGAAATGAATGGAACAGCGGAAGCGATGGCACAAGTGGCCCGGTTGCATGCATTGAAGCGGATTGCCGAGCCGCGTGAACTTGCGGCAGCGGCAATGTTCCTGGCCTCGGACCAGTCGTCCTTCATGACCGGCGCGGCGATGCTGGTGGATGGCGGCGTCTCCATTCATCGCGGTTGACCTTGGGGAACATACGAATCGGGCGCCGTGCGGCGTCCGCTTCGCTTTGGTTGACCGGATTGCATGTGGCCGCTGAAACGCACTCTTCCACGACAGGAGATCGCGTGCGAGCTGCCTGCGTTGCCGATCAACGGACCGGGATGTACAGCTCCATCTGCGATGCAGGATCGAACGGGTCGTCAAAGCGCGCGTCGTAGCGCTCAAGGTCAACACCGTGCTCCGCCTGTAGCCCATGGTCAGCCAGGAGGTGGTCGTGGATCACCTGGAAGCTTGTGCTGATCTGCTGTGCCGTGCCGGTAAGGGTGAACACGGCATAGCGTTGCGCGGGAACCTGGAAGCGGGTCATTGCTTCCGGAACGATTGTATCTTCGATCACTTCAAAGCCGGTGATGTAGCGCAGCGTGCCGTCGGCCTGCGGTATGCAGACGCCGTAGCTGACGGCGGGATCGATCTTTCCTGTGACTTCATGCTCGCGCGGGATGAAGCGTTGCCAGAGTTGTGCGTAGCCATCCTCGTCTTCGCGGAAGATGGCTTCCATACCGATGACGGTAAAGCCTGGGCGCTCGAGGACGGTGGGCTGCATGTTGGAGCTTCTTGCCAGGGAGGGGCTTGCGTGTATCGAGAGTTCTGCCGTGTTGGGCGCTTGATGGTTGCCTGTCAGCTGCCGTTCTGCGCGCGTTGATAAGCGACCAACGCATTGGCATGGCCATGGCCGATCTTGTGTTGCTCTTTGAGGAAGGCCACCTGTTCCATGTGCTTCTTGTTCTTGACGGTGTCCAGTAGCTGCAGCCAGTGTTCTATCGGCTTTCCATACGTCTTCTCGATGGACGGGAAGTAGGATGCCGGGCCTTGGGCTTTTTCGCTGCTGGTCATCTGCGTTTCCTGGATGGAGAGAAGCTGGGCAATGATGCGGCAATCGTCGCTTGTTGGCGACTCAGTGGTTGCTCGTCTTCAGGATTTCGGTGATCTGCGCCTTGGCTGCATGAATGAAAGCGGCCAGTGGGATAGCAGGCCAGTGGGGCGTGCTAGCGGTCGGGGCGAGATACGCCTGCCGCGCCTGCCTTACAACGGCGTGATGCTGTTCCGGCAGATGCTGCAGCAGCCAGTCCGCGGCGACATCCTTCGGTGCAATGGTTCCCGTCTGCGCGCTGTACCAGATGCGCGCCAGGGTGAGCACGATGTTCGCTTCTTCGCCGTGCCAGTCCTCTACCGTATTCCACAGCTTCAATGTGTCGGCCAGTGCCTGCTGGAAGTCGCCTGCCGGGATGGGCGGCAGCAGCTCGGTGATGTCCGGGCCGTGCAGGGCGATGCTGTGCTGGCGTGCCTTGGTCAGGAGAATGGCGAGATCGGGGTCCTGCGTGGGTGGCTCCAGAATGCCGGCAAGTATGTCCTGCCGCAGCCATTCGCCGAATTGCAGCTCGCGCCGTGCCGGATGCTGCCAGGGCGTGACTTCACCCCGTGCGATGAGGGTGACTTCCAATGCGCGCAGCGTGGGATGTTGGCCGGGTGGGGCGGAGACAGTGAGCAATTCTGCTTGCAGGTGACGCAAGGTGGCTGGGTCTGGGCGTTGGCTCACGAATACCAGCAGATCGATATCGCTGAGGGGCTTCAGGCCACCGTCGAGCGCGGAGCCGTACAGATGGATGGCAAGCAGCGTGCGGCCCAGCTGCTGCTGGATCAGCGAGCAGGCGAGGGCGAGCTGCGTACTGATGGCATCGGGAACGTGCGTGGTCATGGCGGCGGCAGGCAAGCGTGATGGGCTGATTGTGCCGCAAACAGAACGGGCGCCTCGCGGCGCCCGTTCTTTGCAAGCTTGCCCTTGCTCCAACCCTTTTCCCCGCAGAAGTGGGAGAGCTGTTGTAGTGCCGAGCCATGCTCGGCAAGGGGCTTTACCGGCTAAAAGCTGCCCTCACCCCAACCCCTCTCCCGTGAACGGGAGAGGAGCTTGAGCAAAGGCTTTGCCGATCAATAGCGGTAATGGTCCGGCTTGAACGGGCCGTCGACTGGCACGCCGATGTAATCGGCCTGTTCCTGGCTCAGGGTGGTCAGCTTGACGCCGATCTTTTCCAGATGCAGGCGGGCGACTTCTTCGTCCAGCTTCTTCGGCAGCAGGTACACCTTGTTCTCGTAGCTGTCCTTGTTCGCCCACAGGTCGATCTGTGCGAGCGTCTGGTTGGCGAACGAGTTGGACATCACGAAGCTCGGGTGGCCGGTGGCGCAGCCGAGGTTGACCAGACGGCCTTCGGCCAGCAGGAAGATCGCGTTACCGTTCGGGAAGATGTACTTGTCCACCTGCGGCTTGATGTTGACGTGCTGCACGCCCTTGTAGCCCACCAGCGCATCGACCTGGATCTCATTGTCGAAGTGGCCGATGTTGCAGACGATGGCCTGGTCCTTCATCGCGCTCAGGTGCTCGATGCGGATGATGTCCTTGTTGCCGGTGGTGGTGACGTACAGATCAGCACGGCCCAGGGTGGATTCGATGGTGTTGACCTCGAAACCTTCCATCGCCGCCTGCAGGGCGCAGATCGGGTCGATTTCGGTGACCACCACGCGCGCGCCATAGGCACGCAGCGAAGCCGCGCAGCCCTTGCCCACGTCGCCGTAGCCGCAGACCACGGCAACCTTGCCGGCCAGCATCACGTCCATTGCGCGCTTCAGGCCATCGGCCAGCGATTCGCGGCAGCCGTACAGGTTGTCGAACTTGCTCTTGGTGACCGAGTCGTTGACGTTGATCGCCGGGATCAGCAGGGTGCCGGCCTGGGCCAGCTGGTACAGGCGGTGCACGCCGGTGGTGGTCTCTTCGGAGACGCCCTTCCAATCCTTGACCACGCGGGCCCAGTAACCCGGGCGCTCGGTGGCAACGCGCTTGAGCAGGTTCTTGATGACCTGTTCTTCGTGCGAGGAAGCCGGCTCGTTGACCCAGTTGCTGCCGTTCTCGAGCTCATAGCCCTTGTGGATCAGCAGGGTGACGTCGCCACCGTCGTCGACCACCAGCTCCGGACCGGTCAGGGTGCCGTCGGCCAGGGTGAAGGTCAGCGCGTCCAGGGTGCAGTCCCAGTATTCTTCCAGCGACTCGCCCTTCCAGGCGAACACCGGCGTGCCGGTGGCGGCAATCGCGGCGGCAGCGTGGTCCTGGGTCGAGAAGATGTTGCATGAGGCCCAGCGCACGTCGGCGCCGATGTCCTTCAGGGTTTCGATCAGCACTGCGGTCTGGATGGTCATGTGCAGCGAACCGGTCACGCGCACGCCCTTCAGCGGCAGCTCGGCCTGGTACTTGCGACGGATCGACATCAGGCCCGGCATTTCGTGCTCGGCGATGTCCAGTTCCTTGCGGCCCCAATCGGACAGCGAGATATCGCGGATCTTGTAATCACCTTCCTGCGAGAAGGTATTGGCAACAGCGTTCATTTATAGCTCCGGTGTGGTGCGAGCAGGCTCGCGTTCGCCGGGCGCCGTTGTTGCGTGAAAGCCGTCCGAGCCTGGCCGTTTGGGAAGTCCGTGCAGGAACACGGGCTGTAGTGGACGGGTCCACCCAACGGTCGCAGCGCCCCTCGGAACGGGCCGGTCATTATATCGCGCCGGGATGCCTGTGCTGCTGGCCCAACCAAAGGCAGGGGCCAGCGGCGATGGGGATTGTTAAGTTGGACGATTGTTTCCGTTCAATAGGATTGCGCCATGAACCTGTCTTCCCGCCGCCATCGCCGCGCTTCTGCGGCCCTGGTGCTGTGCGCCGGCCTGCTGCTGGCGGTTCCGCCGGCCATGGCGCTGGCCCCGCCGGTGCAGAAGGGGGCGCAGCAGGGGGAGGGCTACCGCCTGCCGTCGGCCGCGCTGCAGGCCGTGGTGGACGCCCCGCGCGCGCCCAGCCTGTACCTGTCGCCCAAGCGCGACCTGACGGCGCTGCTGCAGACCCCGGCTCTGCCCTCCATCGCCCAGGTGGCGGCCCCGGAGCTGAAGCTGGCCGGGCTGCGCATCAATCCCAAGACTGTCTCCGACAGCCGCTTCTCGTTTGGCAGCAAGCTATGGCTGGCGTCCACCCTTGATGGCAAGGAGCGCCAGATCACCGGCTTGCCGCAGCCCTTGTCGGTGGCGTCGCTGGCCTGGTCGCCGGACCAGAAGTACCTGGCCTTCAACCAGTTGGACCCGGCCACGGGCAGCAACGAGCTGTGGTTGGTGGATGTGCAGACCGGCAATGCACGGCGCATCGCCGAGCGGCTGAACAGCATCGTCGGCAATGGCTACAGCTGGCTGCCGGGCAGCGACGCGCTGCTGGTGCTGCAGCGTCCGGCCGGGCAGGGCGAGCCGCCGCAGGGCGACGGCATTCCCACCGGGCCGGCGGTGCAGCAGACCGAAGCCGGTCAGGGCGTGCGTTCGGTACGTACCTATCAGGATCTGCTGAAGAACGAGGACGACGCGCGCCTGTTCGCGTATTACATGCAGGCACAACCGGTACGGGTGTCGATCAGCGGTGACAGCAAGCCGGTCGGCGCTGCGGGCATTTACCTGGGCCTGTCGGCCTCGCCGGATGGCAGCTACCTGCTGAGCCAGCGCGTGCAGCGGCCGTTCTCCTATGCGGTGCCGGTCAGCCGCTTCCCGCGCCATATCGAGGTGCTGGATGCGCAGGGCAAGCTGGTGCATACGGTGGCACGTCTGCCGCTGGTGGATGGCTTGCCGACCGGCAACGATGCAGTGCCCACCGGCGTGCGTTCGATCAGCTGGCGTGCCGATGCGCCGGCAACCCTGGTATGGGCCGAAGCGCAGGATGGCGGCGACCCGTCGCGCGAGGCCAAGGTGCGCGATGCGGTGCTGATGCAGGCCGCGCCGTTTGAAAAGCCGCCGGTGACGCTGGCGCAGCTGGGCTCGCGTTATGCCGGTGCTACCTGGGCCAACGGCGAGTTGGCGCTGCTGGATGAGTACTGGTGGAAGAACCGCCAGATGAAGCAATGGAAGATCGCGCCGGACCATCTGGACCAGGCCGCGACGCTGCTGGTCCAGCGTTCGGAAGACGACCGCTACAGCGACCCGGGCGAGCCCTTGCTGCAGATGGATGATGGCGGCCGCTCGCGTCTGCAGCTCACCGCCGATGGCAGTGGCTTCTACCGCATTGGTGACGGCGCGTCGGCCGAAGGTGACCGTCCCTTCCTCGATCGCGTTGATCTGGCCAGTGGCAAGAGCGAGCGCCTGTTCCACTCGCAGGCGCCGTATTACGAAATGCCGTTGGGCATCATCGAAGGCGAGGCCGGCCGCATCCTGACGTACCGCGAATCCAACGACGTGCCGGCCAATCTGTTTGCCCGCGGTTTGGCGGCGGATGCGCAGCCGGTTGAACTGACCCACTTTACCCATCCGCTGCCGCAGCTGAAGGGCGTGAAGAAGGAGCAGATCCGCTACAAGCGCAACGATGGTGTTGAACTCACCGCCGACCTGTTGCTGCCACCTGGCTACGACCCCAGGAAGGATGGTCCGCGCCCGCTGCTGATGTGGGCATACCCGGCCGAGTTCAAATCCGCCGCCGATGCCAGCCAGGTCAGCGGCTCGCAGTACCGCTTCAACGCCATTAGCTATTGGGGGCCGCAGGCCTTCCTGGCCAAGGGCTATGTGGTGCTGAACAACCCGACCATGCCGATCATCGGCGAGGGCGACACCGAGCCGAACGACACCTACGTGCAGCAGCTGGTTGCCAGTGCGCAGGCGGCGGTGGATGAAGTGGTGAAGCGCGGTGTTGGCGACCGTGAGCGCATTGCCGTGGGTGGCCATTCCTATGGTGCTTTCATGACCGCGAACCTGCTGGCGCATACGCGTCTGTTCAAGGCGGGTATCGCGCGTTCCGGTGCCTACAACCGCACGCTGACGCCGTTTGGTTTTCAGGCCGAGGAACGCAATTATTGGCAGGCGCAGGACGTGTACCAGAAGATGTCGCCGTTCAATTACGCCGACAAGATCAAGGACCCAATCCTGTTCATCCATGGCGTGGACGACAACAACTCCGGCACCTTCCCGATCCAGAGCGAGCGCATGTTCGCAGCGGTGAAGGGCTTGGGCGGCACCGCGCGGCTGGTGATGCTGCCGAACGAATCGCACGGTTACCGCGCACGCGAATCGATCATGACGATGCTGGCTGAAAGCGAAGATTGGCTTGACCGTTGGTTGGGTGCGGAAGCCGGCAAGAAGCGCTGACGTGTTGCCTGCCCTTGCGCCATCGGCGCAAGGGCAGGTGTAGTGCCGAGCCGTGCTCGGCATTTCGCCTCACCTGTAGTGCCGAGCCATGCTCGGCATGGGGCATTACCGGTAACGCCTCTGCCGAGCATGGCTCGGCACTACAGGTCCGCGAATGACCTATCCAGCATGTATTCCTGTCCAAAAGGACAGCCGCCAGACAACATTCAAATGCAACTGTTTCAGGTTTGGTGCACCGCAAAATTGTGCTGATTTTTGCGGTAGGCTTGACGGGTTTCCGCTCTTCAGGCTCTACGTCTCAGATGAACGAGTACCGCAGCAGCGTTGTCTTCGCCACCCCCGATCTGCCCCTGCGCGACGATGTGCGCCGCCTTGGTGCGCTGGTCGGCGATCTGATTTCCGAACAGGTATCGCCCGGCTTCCTCGATGAGGTGGAAGACGTGCGCACCGCCGCCATTGCCCGCCGCGAAAGCCAGGCGCCATTGGCGCCGCTGAGCACGCAGCTGGCCGGCCGTTCGCCGCGCGATGCCGAAGCATTGGTGCGTGCCTTCAGTACCTATTTCCAGGTGGTCAATATCGCCGAGCGCGTGCACCGCATCCGCCGTCGCCGCGACTATCAGCGTGCCGGCACCAAGCGTCCGCAGCCGGAAGGCCTGCATGACGCCCTGCTTGCGCTCAAGGCGCAGGGCGTGACCCCGGAAGAGCTGGCGCAATGGCTGCCGCAGATCGATATCGAGCCGGTGTTCACCGCGCATCCCACCGAAGCCGTGCGGCGTGCCCTGCTGGAAAAAGAACAGTTGATGGTCGCCGCCCTGGTCGACAACCTCGACGGCCAGCGCACACCCGGTGAACAGGCAGCCGATGCGGCGCGTTTCCGCATGGCGCTGACCGCTTCCTGGCAGACGGCAGACTCCTCGCCGGTGCGCCCCACCGTTGACGACGAGCGCGAGCACGTTGGTTTCTATCTCACCCGCGTGTTGTACCGGGTGATCCCGGTGTTCTACGAATCGCTGGAACAGGCCCTGCGCGACACCTGGGGCCGAACCCTGCCACTGCCGCGGCTGTTGCGTTTCGGCACATGGGTGGGCGGCGACATGGATGGCAATCCCAATGTCGATGCCGGCACCATCACCAACACCTTGAACGCGCAACGCAGCGCCGTACTCGGCCTGTACCTGAAAGACATGGTCGCGCTGGCCAGCCTGCTCAGCCAATCGACCGAACTGGTCGGTGTCAGCGATGCGGTGCAGGCGCGTTTGCAGGAATACCAGCAGCTGCTGCCGCAGGTGAAGTCGCGTCCGCGTCATGCCGACATGCCGTATCGCCTGCTCAACGACCGCATGCGCGCACGTCTGCAGGCCACGCTGGAAGATGCGGTGGGCGCCTATGCATCACCGGAAGAATTCATCCATGACATCCAGCTGATTCTGGACAGCCTTGAGGCCAACAAGGGCAAGCACGCCGGTTGGTTCTCGGTGCGGCGCCTGTTGTGGCGCGTGCGCACCTTCGGCTTCCACCTGGCGCGTCTGGACGTGCGGCAGGAATCCAGCGTGCACTCACGCGCGCTGGCCGAAGTGCTGGGCGGGCAGGAGGCATTCGATGCGCTCGACGATGCCGCGCGCGCGCAGCTGTTGTCGCCGTACGCGGCGGGCAGCGCAGTGCTGGCGCACGGCGAGGACGAGGCCGGGCAGCGCCTGGATAAGGTATTCGCTGCGCTGGCCGATGCACGCCGCCGCCACGGTGCCGATGCGCTGGGCAGCTACATCATTTCGATGGCGCATGATCGTGGCGATGTATTGGCTGTGCTGGCCCTGGCACGACGTGGCGGCCTGCTGGATGCCGACAACGCGGTGCCGCTGGATATCGCACCGCTGTTCGAAACCGTCGACGATCTGCAGCGCGGCACCGCAACGTTGCACGACCTGCTGGCCGACCCGGTCTATCGCGCACATCTGGCCGCACGCGACAACGTGCAGATGGTGATGCTGGGCTATTCGGACAGTGGCAAGGACGGCGGCATCGCCGCCTCGCGTTGGGGCCTGCAACATGCGCAGGTCGAACTGCTGGACGCAGCGGCTGAGTATGGCGTCAAGCTGACTTTCTTCCACGGCCGTGGTGGCTCGATCAGCCGCGGCGGCACCAAGACCACCCATGCGGTCACCGCGTCACCGCGCGGCAGCATCGGTGGCCGCCTGCGCGTTACCGAGCAGGGCGAGGTGATCCACCGCAAGTACGGCATCCGCGCGCTGGCGCTGCGCTCGCTGGAACAGTCAGCAGGTGCGGTGTTACGCGCCAGTTTGCGTCCTCGTGCCACTGAGCCACGTGAGGAACAGTGGAAGCCAGTGATGGCGCTGGTGGCCGAACAGAGTTCGGCGGCCTATCGCGCGTTTGTTGGCGAAGCGCAGTTCATGAACTACTTCCGCCAGGCCACGCCGATCGATGTGATCGAGCGCATGACGCTGGGTTCACGCCCATCGCGGCGGCTGGGCCAGGACGCGGCGCTGACCAATCTCCGCGCGATCCCCTGGGTTTTTGCGTGGAGCCAGGCGCGCGCGGTGATCCCGGGCTGGTTCGGCGTGGGCAGTGGCCTGCAGGCGGCGGCCGATGCCGGGCATGAGCAGACGCTGCGCGAGATGGCGCACGACTGGCCGTTCTTCGAAACCTTCCTCGACGATATGTCGATGGTGCTCAGCAAGGGCGATATCCACATTGCCGAGCAGTTCTCCAAGCTGGCCGGCCCGCTGCACGAACAGTTCTTCCCGTTGATCCGCGAAGAACTGGCGTTGACCGCGCATTGGGTGAAGCGCTTGAGCGGCCAGCAGGAGCTGCTGGAACAGGACCCGCGGTTGGCCCTGTCGATCCGCCTGCGCAACCCCTACATCGACCCGATCAGCATCCTGCAGGTGGATCTGTTGCAGCGTTGGCGTGCAAGTGATCGCCAGGACGAAGGCCTGCTGCGTGCCCTGGTAGCCTGCGTGAACGGCGTATCGCAAGGCGTACAAAACACCGGCTGAGCCAGGTTTTGTAGTGCCGAGCCATGCTCGGCAGAGGCCTCACCAGCAATCCAAACCGTAGTGCCGAGCCATGCTCGGCAGAGGCATTCACTAGTAAAGCCTCTGCCGAGCATGGCTCGGCACTACAGGTGTCCGGATGCCTTGCCAGCCTCGCGGCTTACGCCGCTCCTACAAGATCTACAGCGCAGGCACCGACAGATCCCCCTCCCCCGAGGGATTGCTCTTGAGCAGCTCTAGATGCCGCTGTTCCATTTCCTGGCGCAGCTGCCGGCGGATCTGCGCGGCAGCAAAGCGGCGCTTCTCGTCGCTGTTCGTCGGCACCAGCGGCGGCACTGGCGTCGGCCGACCATCGTCATCCACCGCTACCATGGTGAAGAAGCAGCTGTTGGCATGGCGCACTGCGTTCTTGCGGATGTCTTCGGTCACGACCTTGATGCCGACCTCCATCGAGGAGTTGCCGGTGAAGTTCACCGAGGCCAGAAAAGTGACCAGTTCGCCGACCGCGATTGGCTGGCGGAACGTCACCTGGTCCACCGACAAGGTCACCACGTAGTTGCCGGCGTAGCGGCTGGCACAGGCATAGGCAACCTGGTCGAGCAGGCGCAGGATCGCGCCGCCGTGAACCTTGCCGGAGAAATTGGCCATTTCTGGCGACATCAACACGGTCATCGACAGCTGGTGGGCTTTATGTTCGTTCATGGGGCTTACTGCCACTGCGGGAAGAGCAGGCTACTCCAGCCGGCGTGCAGGCGGTAGGCACACCAGCGCTCCCGTGTAGAGCCGAACCATGCTCGGCTTGGGCCTTGCCGGTAGAGCCTCTGCCGAGCATGGCTCGGCACTACAGGAACCCAGCATTTGTAGAGCCGAGCCATGCTCGGCTGGGGGCTTATCGGTAGAGCTTCTGCCGAGCATGGCTCGGCACTACAGGGATCTGGCGTTTGTAGGGCCGAGCCGTCGTGGGCTTACTGAAAGTTGTAGCGCACCACGTGGAAGAACACCGGCGCAGAGAACACCACCGAGTCCAGACGGTCGAGGATGCCGCCGTGGCCTTCGATCATCTCGCCCCAGTCCTTGGCGCCCAGACTGCGCTTGACCGCCGACAACGCCAGCCCGCCAAGGAACCCGCAGATCACGATCAGCAGCGACAGGTACGCGGACTGCAGCGGCGAGAACGGGGTGATCCAGTACAACGCGGCACCGACGCCGGTTGCTGCCAGACCACCACCGACCAGGCCTTCAACGGTCTTGGACGGGCTGACCAGCGGGGCCAGCAGATGCTTGCCGAACAGCTTGCCGAACACGTACTGCAGCACGTCGCTGAGCTGTACCACCAGCAGCAGGTAGAACAGCAGCATCAGGTTCTGGCCTTCGTAGCCGGGGATGCGCAGCAACATCAGTGCCGGCGCATGGCTGAGGCAGAACACGGTGAGCATCACGCCCCACTGGATCTTGGTATTGCGCTCCAGGAAGTTCTCGGTGTCGCCTGACAACGCCGATATCGCCGGCAAGGCCAGGAAGCCGTATACCGGTATGCACATGACAAACAGGCCATACCAGTCGATGCCTATCAGCCAGTATTGCAGCGGGATGGCGATGTAGAAGCACAGGCACAACGCCAGGTGATCGCCGCGTCGTGTTGGCGTCAGTGAAATGAATTCACGCAGGGCGAAGAAGGACAACAGTCCGAAGAACACCAGCGTGGCGATCTTGCCCAGCAGGAAGCAGAACAGCAGCACGCCGGCCATCACCCACCACGCACGGATGCGCGCGTTGAGGTTGTCCACCACCGAGCCGGGTTTGACCCGGCCAAGAACGAAACCGATCGAGCTGGCGAAGATCAATACGCCAAACACCCCGCCGATCATCCACCAGAAGCTGGGCGGGGCGCGTTCGATGGCCTGCTGCAGAAAGCTACCCAGCGGCAGTTGTTGGAAGACGTTGTTCATGCCAGCTCCACCACGGCGTTGCGGGCGCGTTCCAGGAACTGCGCCTTGTCCTCATCGGGAATACGGGCCAAGGGCGCGCCGAAGCGTGCCGTGCACACCAAGGGCACCGGCACCATGCTGCCCTTGGGCAGCGCGCGCCGTGCGTTGTCCAGGTATACCGGCACCAGCTCCACATGCGGGAAATGCTGGGCCAAGTGGAACAGGCCGGCCTTGAACGGCAACGGCAGCGGCTCCTGGTTGCGGGTGCCTTCCGGGAACAGGATCAGCGAATCACCGGCATTCAATGCGTCATGCAGCGGCTGCAGCGGATCGCCTTCGCACTTGCTGCGGTCGCGCTCTATCAACACTGCATTGAAGCCCTTGTCGGCGATGAGCTTGCGTACTCCCTTGCTCCAGTAGTCGCGCGCGGCGACCGGGCGGGTGTGCTCGCGCAGTGCCGGTGGCAGTGCCGACCACAGCGCCACCGTATCCAGATGGCTGGAGTGGTTGGCGAAGTAGATGCGCTGGGTGTCGTTGGGGCGGCTGCCAACCCAACGTGGGTAGGCACCAATGAAAACCTTGACGGCGGCGACCAGCAGGCTTGAAAGCATCAGGTGCTTGCCTTGAGTTGCGCGGCGATGGCGCGGGTGCGGGTAATGCAGGTCAGCAGCGAGCCGGCAGCGATGATGATGGCCGCGGCGGGCAGGACGTAGGCGGTATTGCCGACCAGCTGTTCGATGATGGCCAGCACACAGGCGGCGGTAAGCACGAACATGCGGTGCTGTTTGGCCATCGGCCCACGGAAGTCCTGGGGCAGGCCGAGGCTGGCACCGGACAGGCGTACGTATGCGGTGAGCGCGGCCAGCAATGCGCCCAACCAACCCAGCCAAGGCATGCTGGCAGCGTAGCCTAGGGCGATGATCAGCAGCGAATCGGCGATGCGGTCGGGGTACTCGTTGTAGAGCGCGCCAGTAGGTGTTTGCTTGCCGCCTTCCATCGCGACCATGCCGTCGAGCAGGTTGCAGATAAGGCGCAGCTGGATGCAGATGGCGCAGGTCAGCAGGCCGAGCAGATTCGGCGTTGCCAGCAGCCCTACCGCAGCGATGGCGGCGAAGAACACGCTGAGTACCGAGATCTGGTTGGGTGTGATGGAAGAACGTGCCAGCGCGGCGCTCAGGCGTTGGGCCCAGCCGGTGGAACGGGCGGCAATTGGTCTACGGTCATTTTTCCCCATGCGCCGATGGTAGTGCATTGGTGGTGAGGGCGGGCAGGGTGGGTGGCAGAAGGTGGTAACAGTGGTCTTGCCGGAGATGCTGCTTGAGCCTTGGCCTTGGCCTTGGC